>JBGPQP010000005.1:0-81811 GCA_041489155.1 Candidatus Aenigmatarchaeota archaeon | reverse complement strand
CTATCGGCCCCAAACCAACTTTGCAGATGTGATATGACTGATGTAGGAAATTGTTTTAAGAGGGCGAGATTTTATATAAGGAGGTGATCCAGCCGCACGTTCCCGTACGGCTACCTTGTTTATCGATCAGCGAGATGATATTCTGCACTACAATAGCATTTACAAAGTAGCACACTTGTAGCTGTCATAAGGATTCTTGTGGAATCCCTCAAATTGCCCATCTCGCTAATTTACGACTTAGCCCTCCTTGCAAAGCTCTGGTTCGATCTTTTCCGAAGAAAAAACCTCGCCAAAACTTCACTCGGATGGCTTGACGGGCAGTGTGTGCAAGGAGCAGGAACGTATTCGCCGCTAGATGCTAACCAGCGACTACTAGGGATTTCGGCTTCACGAGGGCGAGTTGCAGCCCTCGATCTGGACTGAGAATGGGTTTGGAGATTAGCTTCACCTTTCGGTGTCGCATCTCATTGTCCCATCCATTGTATGCCGCGTGTAGCCCAGAGGATTCAGGGCATACGGACCTGCCGTCGACCACGCCTTCCTCTGACTTATCGCCAGCGGTCCCCAATGAGTGCTCCAATAGAATTGGTTAGCAACATTGGGCGTGGGTCTTGTTCGTTACGTCACTTAAGACGACACCTCACGGCACGAACTGACGACGGCCATGCACTACTTCTCAGCGTGTCTGGTAAGATCTTGAGTCTGACCTTCATTCTGCTGTCGCCTCTGGTAAGGTTCCCCGCGTTGAGTCGAATTGAACCGCAGCATCCACCCCTTGTGTGCTCCCCCGCCAATTCCCTTAAGTTTCAGTCTTGCGGCCGTACTTCCCAGGCGGCCCACTTAACGGTTTCCCTCCGACTCCGAGAACCCCCGTAGGATTCCCAATGTCTAGTGGGCATCGTTTACAGCTAGGACTACCCGGGTATCTAATCCGGTTCGCTCCCCTAGCTTTCGTCCCTCACCGTCGGATCCGTTCTAGTTAGACGCCTTCGCCACAGGTGGTCCCCTAAGGATTATAAGATTTTACCCTTACCCCTAGAGTACCTCTAACCTCTCCCGGTCCCAAGTCCTGCAGTATCCCCAGCAAGCCGATTGGTTTGCCAATCGATTTCACCAGGAACTTACAAAACCGGCTACGAACGCTTTAAGCCCAATAATCGTGGTCACCACTCGGGGCGCGGGTATTACCGCGGCGGCTGGCACCCGTCTTACCCACCCCTTATTCCTCGAGCTTTTTAGACTCAAGAAAAGCCCTCTCCTAAGAGAAGGCACTCCGGATTTCTCCCTCACACTTGCGTGCATTGGGAAATTTTCGCGCCTGCTGCGTCCCGTAGGACCTGGATTGTTGTCTAAGAATCCATCTCCGGGCTTCCTCTCTCAAGGCCCGTACAGATTATCGCCTTGCCAGGATTTTACCCTGGCAACAAGCTAATCTGCCGCAGTCCAATCCTTAGTTCAACAAAAGGACATTCCAGTGCCTTTTGCCTATCCGCCGTTAGCCTCAGTTTCCCGAGATTATAACGGACCTAAGGGCAGGTTAACTACGTGTTACTGAGCTTTGCGCTATGGTTTAACCCATAACTTGCATGGCTTAGTCATATCCGAATAGCAGTGACCTCCGGCAGGATCAGCCGGAATTAGAAACTGGCGGGATATAATATCTCCTTGTAAATCTCGCTCTTTTCTCACAATCTCCTACTTCGAACTTAATCGTGTCGAGAGGACTATCGTTTTCCAACGCCGTCCACTTTATCGTAATTAAGCTCACATCCATGCTTCACAGAAAGAGAGCGCTACCTAAAGCGCCTTGCCGTGAAGCATATATAATTAGAGGTTGTGTATATTTAAACCTTACCAATTTCTGGGATGTTATTTCACGCAACTGCCAGCTTCGAATATGTTTTTAAAGTTTGAATGCGTCGTATATTGGGTGAGACCTTGAAGGTAAAAGATCTCATGAAGGAATGGGTAACAGTAAAGCCTGATACAAAGGTATCAGAGCTTGCAAAAATTCTTGACCAGCATCTGACTGGTTCTGCCCTTGTGGTTGATGGCAACGTGCCAGTCGGAGTAGTGACGGAAAGGGACATTCTGAGGAAGATAGTTACCAACGGAAAGAGCCCCAGGGAGATTGAAGTCAGAAGGATAATGAGCTCTCCTGTGATAACGATAGACGCCAGAGAGGACTTGACCACGGCGAGCGACCTGATGGACAACAAAAGGATAAGAAGACTCGCAGTCGTTGATAACGGCAAGGTTATCGGTAAAATAACCGCCAACATCATATCGAGGAACTTCAGGTATCTGTGGGGCAGGCACATTGCTGACTACGCACATTACGAGGAACACAGGTAAAACGGGATACGGACAAAAATAAAGAATTTATTTTAGGCGTGCTTTTAGATATTATTTATTAGCCTTAACCAACAAATTACTAAGAGGCGAGGCTGGATGACAAAGAAGCAGGAAAAAACGACTAAGGAAGAAGCGGAAAGGCTCATCCCAAAGGCCGAGGATTTTTCGGAATGGTACAACCAGCTTGTGCAGAAAGCGAAGCTTGCCGATTACGCTCCCATAAGCGGCTGCATGATTATCCGCCCTTATGGCTTCGCCATCTGGGAGAAAATAAAGCACTGGTTCGACCAGAAAATAAAGGCGACCGGAGTAACGAATGCGTATTTCCCTCTTTTCATCCCCGAGCGCTTCCTCCAAAAGGAGAGCGAGCACTTCGAAGGCTTCATGCCAGAAGTCGCATGGGTGGAGAAGAAAGACGAAAACGAAGAGAGGTACGCCCTCCGCCCGACCTCTGAAACGATAATGTATGATTCTTACGCCAAATGGATACGCTCCTGGCGCGATCTGCCGCTGCGCATAAACCAGTGGTGCAACATCGTGCGCTGGGAAGTGAAAGCGACGAGATTGTTCCTGCGTACCCGCGAATTCCTCTGGCAGGAGGGCCATACCGCGCACGCGACAGAGGAGGAATGCGAAAATGAAGTCGCGCTCCGCGCGAACCAGTACAAGGAGCTCGTTGAAACCCAGATGGCAATCCCGGTAATCATGGGCAAGAAATCAAAAAGCGAAACCTTCGCGGGCGCAGATTACACGATTGCGCTCGAGGCGCTGATGCCGGACGGGCGAGGCCTCCAGATGGCAACCTCGCACAAACTCGGCCAGCATTTCGCAAAGGTATTCGGCATCAAGTTCACGGACAAGGAAGGCAAGGACAAGCTCGTCTGGCAGACGTCGTGGGGCCTGACGACGAGGACGATAGGCGCTGTGGTTATGACGCATGGCGACGACAAAGGCCTTGTACTGCCTCCTAACATCGCACCCATTCAGGCAGTTATAATACCCATATACGACAACGACACCAAGAAAAAAGTGCTCGAAGAAAGCGCGAAACTCAGGAAGAAGCTCGAGGCGAAATTCAGCGTCCACCTGGACGACCGCGATTCTTATTCGCCCGGCTGGAAGTTCAACGAGTGGGAAATGCAAGGCGTGCCGATACGCATAGAAATCGGGCCAAAGGACATAAAGAACAAGCAGGTCGTCTTGGTTAGAAGGGATATGGGAGAGAAGAAGCCGGTGAAGGAGAGCGAGGTCGAACACGCGTTAGCGAAGGCGCTCGACCTCATGCAGGAAAACCTTTACAGGAAGGCGAAGGAATTCTTGTCTGCCAACATAAAAGACGCGAGGAATTTCGAGGAACTGGAGAAGTTAATACAGGACAAAAGGCTGGTAAGAGCGCACTGGTGCGGTTACAGCGAGTGCGAGGAGAAAACAAAGGAAAAAACCACCGCCACAATAAGGTGCATCGAAGGCGAAACAAAGGAAGGCAAATGCGTTGTATGCGGCAAGCCGGCGAAGACCATGGTTTATTTTGCAAAAGCCTACTGAAAACTTTTAATAAAAGTTTTATCAAAAGCTTAACTCCAGCCTTTTCTGGAGACGCTTGTCTTGCGTCCGAATGCGAATTTTATGAGAAGTGGTGAAACTGCATTTATGAGGACGAACGAGGCTATGAGGCCGACATAGAATACTGGATCCAGCTTCGTCACAGCGACAGCGACTATGACTGCCGTCATTTCCGAAAGCGTGACGAAACCCGACGATAGTTTGAGCGCGTCACTAGTGCTGTAATGAAACAGTTTGAAGGCTGTCATGGCCGTAATCAGTTTGACGCCGACTACTATGCCCATTATCATAAGTATCGGAATTAGCTGTTCTGATGCGGTAAAGAGATTTATGGACAAGCCAACAGAAGCGAAGAATACCGGGATGAAAAAGCTCTCTCCTATCTCCTTTACTTTGCGCGTTATTATCGGATGCTGTGCGCTCCTGCAGAGAAGCATTCCAGCTATGAAAACGCCCAGCACGTACGCTAGGTTAATGCCCTCCGTCAGGCTGCCTAGAACGAAAGCGAAAAGCAGCGTGAAGGCGAACAACGCGTCTTCAATGCCGTATTTCTGGATTGAACTGGTGAGTCTCTTGACAAATTTGAAGCCCACGCGACTCAATACGACGAAAAGCCCGACCACCAAGAATATGATGGTGAGTATGGGCCACAGCGTTATTTCAGAACCTTCCATTATGTTGGCTATTATGGCTACGCTGACTATCGCGACGACTTCATCAACGACTTCGAGGCCTATCAGCGTCTGGCCTTCGCTGCTGTTGAAGAGCTTCATGTCAGTCAGCGTGCGCGCCACTATAGCCGTGCTGGCTATCGCTATCACCGTTCCCATCACAACGGTCGTGTATATGTCCCATCCCAGCAAAACGCTTATGATATAAACCGCTACTGTGACAAGTACGACCCTGGTCAATTCCATCCAGCTGAAACGCTCGGCTTTCCCCTCAAGGATTTTCCAGTCTATAGTAAGACTCACGAGAAGTATCATGAACAAAAGACCAAGTTCCTTGATTATCATGATAAATTCATTCGCTGGGTCCACTAATGCCAGCAACGAAGGACCGAGCACTATGCCTGCTACCAGCTCGCCTATTACGCTGGGCTGCTTGAGTTTGCCTAACAATATGCCTCCTATTTTTGCCCCGAAAAGCAGCAGCGCGAGACTTAACAGCGGATTCAATATCATGTTTTTCATTCACCAAGCAGTTTATGTTTACTGTCCTGTAATCCAAAATGTCAGAGAGGGTGTATTCTGGTTAATTTAAGTTAACCTTGCGCCCTCTTAAATAGTTTCGCGGAATCTGAAAATTACTTTTAATAATCTATTGCACAATTTAATTATTGCGAAGCGGAGATAACCAATCGGCTAGGTGGCCGGCTGCAGCTTTTGCTGAGGCACAGCTGGTACGATGAGACTTTCGGGTCTGTGACTAAGCAGATACCGGCATAGGTGGGTTCGACTAACCCTTTTTCCGGCAGCTTTCGCTTGAACAAAAAGCGTTAATGGAAAAAGTTCGGAAATCCCACTCTCCGCTTTTTATTTTATTCAAACTTTGCCACGATACCCTTTTTTTCGAGGATTTCTGCTACCAAAAAACCGACAACGATCATCAGGGCGGAATAGAGCATTACCTCGAAATTGACATATGCCATCAGCACGAGGCACGAAACTATTCCTAAAACCGGCACGAGCGGGAATCTGCCAATATTCAGCGGCATCTTGAAATGATGCTCTTCCCTTTTGACTGAGTAGCGCAGCTTTATCGCCGAAGCGTTTATCACGATGAAGACGAAGAATATCAGAAAATCTGTAATGTTAGCGACTGTTTCTATCTTGCCGAAGCTCAAAGCAAGCAGGGAGAAAACCATTGTAATGATCGTAGCGACCCATGGTGTCCGGGTCTTTGAATGTACGCGGGCGAAAATGCTCTCGTGTGAAAATGACTTGCCTATGCCGTATATCATGCGCGATGTTGCGACGAGCATGAAGAGAACCGTGTTCGATGTCGCGAAAAGGGCTATCACTGAAAGTATCAGGGAACCCTGCGGCCCTAAAACATTGGAAACTACGTCTGCGAGCGGCGCTTTCGAGGCGCCCAGTACCCTCCAGTCAATTATCGAAACCGCGGACAAGGCGACCAGGACATAAAGCACCGTTGTTATGGCGATGGAGAGCAGCATGGCCCTGTGGATGGTGACCTTGGGCTTTTTCGTTTCCTCGGATAAGCGGGCGATTTGCTCAAAGCCTATGTACGCGAAGAATATCAGGGCAGCGGCCGTGAAAACGCCGCCCAAGCTGGGAAAATCAAAATAATTTATATCGCCCAGATAAGGCACACCAAGCGCTATCACTATCAGGATGCCTGACATCTCTATGAAGGTAAAAATTACGCCCAGTATCACCGACTCCTTGATGCCGTAAAATACCAGGAACGACAAAACGATTATCAGCAGGAAGGCTGTCAGCATGTATGGGGCACCGAACAGCTTTTCGAAATACCCGGCGAAGCCGAATGAAACAGTCGCCGAAAAAACGAAGCCTGAAATCACAATCAGCCAGCCGATCACGAAGGCGAACTTCCTTCCAAAAGCGTGTTTTGTATATACGTATTCCGCTCCGGCTTTGGGGAAAATCGAGCTGAGTTCGGCGTAGCTCAGGCCCGTGAAAATCGCGACTACCGCTGAAAGAAGGAAAGAAAGCCATATGCCATTTCCTGCTAAATTCGCTGCTTTTCCTATAAGCACATATATGCCTGCTCCTAGAATCATGCCGATTCCGGCCAGGGTCGCTTCCCACAGGTTTATCTCCCGTTTCAGGGTCTGCTGGGCAGGTTTTTTCGCCATGATAATTATTAAATCACAGGACGCTTTTATACCACAAAATAAAATAATTTGCATGGTCTTGTTGGAAACCTGGTTATACGCGTTAGCGAGCGTTTTCGTGGTAAGCGCTATCTCGCTGATAGGCATAGTCACGATTTCGATAAAGGAGGAAAAGCTTGCGAAAATCCTGCTTTACCTCGTGGGTTTCTCGGCCGGCGGCCTGCTGGGCGGCGCCTTCATACATCTTCTTCCTGAAGCAGTCGAAGAGTTTGGATTTGGCGTTAATGTATCAGTTTCGGTTCTTGCGGGCATTATAATATTTTTCATAATGGAGAAGGCCGTCCACTGGCGCCACTGTCACGTTCCGACCAGCGAAAAGCATCCCCACCCCTTTGCCTACATGAACCTTGTCGGGGACAGCGTCCACAATTTCATAGACGGCCTGATAATAGGCGCAGGTTATATGGCATCCCTGCCAATCGGGATAGTGACAACCTTCGCTGTCATTCTTCATGAAATACCGCAGGAGATAGGCGACTTCGGCGTGCTGCTTCATGGCGGCTTCAGCAGGGGGAAAGCGCTTTCCTTCAATTTTCTAACGGCGCTAACCGCCGTCGCAGGAACCATGGTCGCTATAGCCGCAAGCTACGCCGTGGGGAACCTGACAGCCTTTCTGGTGCCCTTCGCAGCCGGAGGCTTCATTTACATAGCGTCGTCAGACCTGATACCAGAACTGCACAAGGATGCCTATGAAACCAAAAAGTCATTTGTTCAGCTTCTAACCATCATTCTTGGTATAGCGGTTATATTTGTGCTTAAACTTTTTGTCGCAGAATAAACCTAAAAATTACTCGTAGCGCAGGGCTTCTATGGGGCTAAGCTTTGCAGCCTGCCTGGCGGGCAGCAGGCCCGAGACGAGGCCGATTAACACCGCGAAGAGCATGCCCTCCGCGACGAGCCTCGGCGTGACCAGTGCTAGGGGCATTAACAGGACTGTGTTGAGAAAGGCTGCTCCACCGAAACTCAGGATGACGCCCAGAACCGCCCCAAGGGCGCTTATCGATACAGATTCGAAAATGATTGCAAGCAAGACCTGCCTGTTCGTCGCTCCCACTGCCTTCATGATGCCTATTTCCCTGCGGCGTTCGCGGACGGCCATCATCATTACGTTCATTATGACTATGCCGGATATGAGAGCTGCTATGCTGCCCAAAGCGAAGGTCATGAGATTGAGCTGAGATAGCATCTCGTTTGCTGAGTTCATCATGCTTTTGTCCGTCGCTGCCTCTATCTCATCGAAATTGTCGTTTATCTCTTGCTCTATCCTGTCCGCGTCCTCCGGCGTCGAGGGCTGTATCATCATCAGGGTCAGCATGTTCTTCTCGCCAGAAACGTCCTGAAGAATTGATAGGTCTGTCAGTATGCCGTTGTCAAGCTGATCCCTTCCGGTTTCCTCAAGTATGCCGACTATCTCGAAATCTTTCCCGGCGATTTTGAGCGTGTCGCCCACCGTGTAGCCCCTGCTTTCAGCGACATTTTTGCCGACCACCACCTCGTACTGGCCATCCTCGTTCTCCCTGCCTTCCTCGACGTTTATGTTTACCCCTCTTATGATTTCTTTGCTTTCCAAAGACGCTCCTCCGACCATGCCGACATCCTGCGTGTTCACGTAAAGTATTTCAGCTACCCTTTCCACGCCGGAAATGCTTCTGACGTCATCGACCAAGCCCTGGTCTATCTTGCTGCTTTGTATACTGAAACCGGGAATTCCCTTTTCGTGCACGGTAACCAACCCTGAGGTTATGCTTATCTGGTTGTTGACGTAATTGATGATGCCCTCAGAAAAGGATGAAACGCTCACCACCAAGAATATGCCTATGGTCACGCCTAGCATTGTAAGGAATGTTCTCAGCTTGTGTCTGCCGAACTCCTTCAAAGTGATATCCAATATCATTTCATCATCCCTTTCTTATAGCGTCTATCGGATCGGTTTTAACTGCTATCCACGCAGGATAAAGGCTGAAAAGCAAGGTCATCACAATGCCATACGCAACTGCTCCGCCTGCAAGCAAAGGCGTTATTACAGCCAGCTTCGTTCCGCCAAGCAAAACGTTGTTCAGGGCGTCAACGAAAAAGAATGAAAGCAGAAGGCCTATTATGCTCCCGACGACTGACAGTATGAGACCTTCTTCAAGTATCTGCTTGAATATCGTCCTCCTGAAGGCACCGACAGCCTTTAGTATGCCTATCTGACGCCTGCGCTCGAGGACTGAGGTGTACATGGTTATTATGATGCCTATTCCAGCGACCAGCGAGGCTACGAAGCCGATGCCGAAAGTCATGACGTTGAGCGTCGCCGTCATCCCCTGCGCCATCTTTACCGCGTCCTCCATGGTCATCGCCATGAGGTCGTCATGCTCGTCTTCTATGGTGTTCTTTATCTCGTTCACGAGCGAAGGATCTTGCGGCTCTATGGCAAGCTGATTCGCTTCGCCTGACATGTCGTAAACTTCCTCGCCATACTTGTAGGGCATGATTATAACAAGATCGTACGAACCCTGCCCTTCTTCAGCAATGCCCAGAACCTCGACCTGTTTCTTGTTGAGGGTTATGTAATCGCCGACCGTGACGCCGAACATGCTTGCAGCCACATAGCCCATTACAACTCCCTGTTCGTTATTGTCAGGCCAATATCCTTCCTTCAGGGTCAGGTCGTTGGCCCCAAAAATGTCAAGCTCATCCATGTCTATCGCATCGACCTCGCCGAACATGTTGGAAGGGCTTTTGCTTATTATCGGCACGACACGCTTTACGCCGGATATCGAGCGGATGGATTCGATTTGTTCCTCGTCGATGTTTTCCACTTCCCAGCCAGTGGGGGGACCGGACATTTGTGAAAAGTCGAATTTTTTCGTGACGAAAATGGTGTCAGAACCTACACCGCTTGTTGTTGATGTAATAAGTTCGTTGACGCCTGCTGATATGGAGCCGAGAGAAACGATGGCGGTTATGGCTATGATGATGCCTAGAGCGGTAAGTATGGTCCTGACCCTATGTTCTTTCAGATCTTTTATGGCTAGATCGAGCATAATCACCAACTATCTGTCCGTCCTTAATCCTTATCTCCTGGTGGGCGCGGCCTGCAAGGTTGATATCATGAGTGACGATAATGAGCGTCTTCTGAGTTTTGGTGTGGAGACCCTCCACAAGCTCGAATATCTCCTTGCCAGTTTTGGTGTCGAGGTTCCCTGTAGGTTCGTCCGCCAGAATAATATCAGGGTCGTTTACAAGGGCGCGAGCGATAGCGACTCGCTGCTGCTCGCCGCCTGACATCTCGTTTGGCTTGTGGTTTATCCTTTTTTCTAGCCCTACTTTTATCAAAAGTTCCTTTGCTTTCTTGAACGCATCCTGCTTGCTGCGGCCGCTGAACCTCATGGGAAGGGAGACGTTCTCAATTGCGTTGAGGCTGGTTATCAGGTTGTACGCCTGAAACACGAAGCCTATTTTTTCCCTTCGCACAAGCGCCAGCTCATCGTCTTTGAGCTGCGAGATGTCCCTGCTCTCGACAAAAACCTTGCCCTTCGTCGGCGTATCGAGGCAGCCGAGAATGTGCATAAGCGTCGACTTGCCCGAACCCGACGGCCCGACTATCGCCGCATACTGACCTGCCTTTATCTGGAGATTTATACCTTTGAGTGCAATGGTTTCGACACCTTTCATCTGGTAAACTTTCCAGACGTCTTTTAGCTCAAGCAATATCTTGGACATAAATTTCCCTTTCCGCACCTTCCAAGCCTAAGCAGAAACTATATTATTTTTTGTTTTTCTTTCTCAGTTTCCAGACGTAATAGCTTTCCAGCACCACCACCACTATAAGCACCGGCACAAGCGGTGACAAACCGCCATTGGCCGTTTCATCTGAAGAGCTGGCAGTGACGCTTACAGGATATTCTTCGCTGAAAAATTTGTTGCTCTCATCCAGATAGGATATGTTTATCAAGGCATTTCCAGGCTGGAAATTCTTGAATCTCATGGTCTTGTACTTCGTTGGTCGGAGCTCGCTAACTATCGAAGAGTCCTTGATTTCATTATCCTGTATGAAGGCTATCTTAAGGGCCTTCGCATTCGCAGTCCCTATGTTCTCGATGTCAACCTTGAAATCCGAGTTTTCGACTTTCGCGCTAAGGATTTCTATCACCGGCTTGCCTCTGACGGGCAGACCGACAGAGAAAGACGTCGCCTGCGATGCTCCGCTTTCATCCTTGTATGAAAGCACGAGGGTGTTCGAATATGTCTTGTATTCAGCCGTGTTGTCAATGCTCATCTGGAATGTGGCCTCCCCGGACTCGCCGGCCTTTATTTCACCGATATAATAAAGGCCGCCGGAAAATACAGGAATTATGTAGCTCGTGTTTGGCACAAAGCCGGCTTCTATAAGAGATGCTGAGCCTGTTCCGACGTTGCTTATGGTTGCCACCAGCGTAACCGTTTCGCCGGGCTCTATGTCCTGCGGGCTGGTTTCTATTTTTTCAAGAACAAGCTTCGGCTTGCCTTGCACCTGGACCGCAACCTTGTCTGTCTTCTGCATATCAGAACCGGTCTGGTACGACTTGAATTCGACCTCGTAGTTGCTGGATATCGCATTCTTGTCAGCATAAAGTTTGTACGACGCTGTCACGTGGTCCCTTGCGGGTACCCTGGAGAATGTCTTTGTTTTTTCCTCTCCGGGCAGCAGCGTGAACGGGCTTTTCGGCATTATTTCGAGTATGATGTTCTGGGCCTCGCCGTAGCCGTTGTTCTGCAGGGATACCTCGATGCTCACAACCTGCCCGGGCTCGACTGGATAGGGGTTCTGCGTAGTAAGGACTACGCTAAGGTCTTCATTCAGAGCGAATGCCCCGTTTGAAAAAACAACCAACAATGTCAATACTATAAACGCCAGAAACGCCTTCGATTTCATATCGCGACCTCCACAAAGACAGATGATTATATCTGTCTAACAAATATATATTGTTTTCTCCCGGTGGTTTTACATTGAGTAAGAAAAATGAAATACTAAGAATCTTTAGTTTTCAAGGATTTAAAAGTTTTTCACAAAAGCATATAAAACGTCCGATCAATAAAATAAAGATTCTAATGGGCTTCAAAAACCGCGACATAATCTCGATAAGGGACTTCAGCAAAGACGAAATTCTTTATGTTTTGAAAACTGCGGCAAGAATGGAGAAAAGGCCAAATCCATCGCTTCTCAGGGGAAAGGTGATGGCATCGCTTTTTTTTGAACCGTCGACCAGAACTAGGTTAAGTTTTGAAAGCGCCATGACAAGGCTCGGCGGAGAGGTAATAGGCTTCGCGGAACCAGACAACACATCGCTCAAGAAAGGCGAAACTTTGTGGGACACGATAAAGATGGCCGAAAAATATGCAGACGTGATAGTTATGCGCCATCCTGTCGAGGGCGCGGCAAGGCACGCGGCGGAGGCGGCAAGCGTGCCTGTGATAAACGGCGGCGACGGGGCGAACCAGCATCCCACGCAGACCATGCTTGACCTTTACACCATAATGAAATCAAAGGGGAAAATCGACGGCCTTAACATTGGCTTCCTTGGTGATTTGAAATACGGCAGAACTGTTCATTCGCTCGCCATCGCTTTATCCCACTTCAGGACCAACCTCTACTTCATATCGCCCGAAGCGCTTAAAATGCCCGACTCGTACCTCGAAGAGCTGGACAAGAAGGGAATCAAATATTACGAGGAATCCGACATGCTTAAGGCAATAGGCAGGCTTGACGTGCTTTATGCGACGAGGATCCAGAAAGAACGCTTCCCTGACCCCCTCGAGTACAAGAAATACGCAGGCGTTTACAAGCTCGACAAAACGATAATACCCCATGTGAAGTCCTCGCTGAAAATAATGCACCCGCTGCCAAGGGTTGATGAAATAAACCCTGAACTCGATAGCACGCCTTATGCGCTTTATTTCGAACAGGCAGGCAACGGCATTCCTGTCCGTCAGGCACTGCTTTCACTTGTCCTGGGGAGGATAAAATGACCGGGAAAAGGACCTTGCAGATATCAGCCATAAAAGAAGGGACCGTCATAGATCACATACTAACAGCCAACACCTTCAAGGTTCTAGACCTGCTCAATCTAAGGAGCAGCGAAAACCTCGTGACCGTGGGCATGAACCTTGAAAGCAGGAAGCTCGGAAAAAAGGGCCTGGTAAAAATCGGCGGGCGCTTCCTTACCAAACAAGAAGTTGACAAGATATCGCTTGTTGCTCCCGAGGCGAACATAAACATAATAAAGGACTATGAGGTAAAGAAAAAATTCAGCGTGGAAATACCGGACATTATTCAGGGTATAATCAAATGCGCCAATACAAACTGTATAACAAACAAGGAGCCCGCCAAGACAAAATTCCAAGTTGTGAGCAGAAACCCATTGAAGGTAAGATGCCATTACTGCGAAAGGGTGATCGGGAAGGAAAACATAGAGATGGCATAGGATGGTATGAACCTCGAAACCGAACTGTGTGGCATAAGGCTGAAAAACCCGACCGTACTTGCTTCCGGAATTCTCGGCCTATCAAAAGCTCTTCTTTCAGAAGTGATACGCAACGGCGCAGGCGCTGTTACCATAAAATCGCTTTCCTTCGAAGCGAGGGAGGGCCACAAAAACCCGACTATCATCGCTTTCGATGGGGGGATGATGAACGCTGTCGGCTATTCCAATTTCGGCGTCTCCGGGGCGAAAAGGGAATTCGCTGGCATCAGGGAGCTTGGCGCACCTGTTTTCGCGAGCGTTATAGGAAGCGAAGCGGAAGACTTCGCGAAGGTGGTTTCTGAAATCAGAGGCATGGGCTTTTCGGCGATAGAAATCCCCCTTTCCTGCCCGCACACGCCGGGCTTCGGAACGCTAGCCGGCCAGGATACGCCAGAGAAAACTTTCGAGATAACGAAGGCCGTCGTTAAAAACACGGCACTTCCGGTTTTCGTGAAACTCTCGCCAAACACGAAAAACATAGGCGAGGTTGCGAAGGCGGCTGAAAGGGCCGGCGCATCGGCAATAACGGCTGTGAACACGCTGGGTCCTGGCATGATAATAAACATAGAGGCTAAGAAGCCTGTGATAGGCTTCGGGGTCGGCGGCGTTTCCGGTCCTGCACTCAGGCCAGTCGCGGTCCGCTGCGTTTACGATGTTTATGAATGCGTCAAAATCCCGATAATAGGAACAGGCGGCATAACCACAGGTCGTGATGCGATAGAGATGATGATGGCAGGCGCGAAGGCGATAGGAATGGGGTCAGGGATTTATTACAGGGGGCTTGATGTTTTCAGAAAAGTCTGTTCAGAAATGAGCGAATGGCTGATGAAAAACGGGTATGAAAAAGCGGATGAGCTGGTAGGTGTGGCCCATGGCTGAACTTCCGGAAATGACCAGAATCAAGAAAATAGTCAGTGAAAATTCTTACGCAAAAACCTTCTTCATGGACAAGATAATAGATGCAAAACCCGGGCAGTTCGTGATGGTCTGGCTGCCGGGCCTGGATGAAAAGCCGTTCTCTCTTTCTTACATGGGAAAGGAAACAGGCATAACGATCGAGGAACGCGGGAAGTTCACGAATGCCATGTTCAAACTGAAGGAAGGCGATAAAATAGGCATCCGCGGCCCATACGGCAACGGCTTCGGACAAAGGAAAAACGCCTGCTTCGTTGCGGGCGGCTGCGGCATCGCAGCCCTTGCTGCAATGATAGAGAAAAACAAAAACGCCCTAGTGATAATCGGGGCCAGATCGAAGGACAGTATCATTTTCAGCAAAAGGTTCAAGAACGCGAAAATCGTGACCGACGACGGCTCGTCTGGTACAAAGGGTTTCGCGACCGATGCCCTTGAAGAAGCCTTGAAAAAAAGGCATTTCGAAGCCGTATACACCTGCGGCCCCGAGGTGATGATGAAAAAGGTCTTTGAGGTATGCGAGCTCCATGGAATAGAATGCCAGGCCAGTCTTGAAAGATACATGAAATGCGGCTTCGGTGTCTGCGGCCAGTGCGAAATAAGCGGCGTTCGCGTATGCAAAGATGGTCCTGTTTTTTCCTCTGAAAAGCTGAGGAAACTGCAGGACTTCGGGCATTTCGCCCGTCTGAAATCCGGCGAGAAGGTCCCGGTCAGCGAATATGCAAAATGGCGATGCCAATGAGTCTGATGATAGAAAACGGAAGGGTTTACTTGAAAGGCAGGCTCGTCAGGAAAAACGTTTTCATAGAGGACGGCAAAATTTCAAAGATAACCCCGAAAAAAATCCAGAGCGATGAAAAGCTCGATGCAAAAAACAAAATCGTCATGCCAGGGGCCATCGATCCCCACGTTCATTTCAGGGAGCCGGGCCTCACGCACAAAGAAGATTTCCAGACAGGAAGCTTCGCGGCTGCCGCTGGCGGGACGACCTGCATAATCGACATGCCAAACACCAAGCCGCCCACGCTGACCAGCCACCTGCTGATGGAGAAAGGCGAGCTTGCGGCTCAAAAATCAGTCGTGAATTTCGGTTTTCATTTTGGCTCGTCGACCGAAAACATAGACGATATAAAAGAAGCGAAGGGCGTTGCATCGGTAAAAATTTTCATGAACGCCTCGACGGGCAACATGCTGATAACCGATGAAAACGCGATAAGAAAAATAATAGATGCCTCGCGCATTGCGACCTTTCATGCGGAGGACGAGAATGCGAAAAAGGCGCTTGACATCGCCGCCTCTCTGGGAAAGAAATTCTATCTTTGTCACGCGTGCCTGAAGAATGAGATAGACTACGTAAAGCAGAACGGAAAGAAAAATGTTTTCACAGAGGTCACGCCACATCACCTTTTCCTCACAGAAAAGAACCAGAACAAATACGTAATTATGAAGCCTACCCTCAAGAGCGATGCGGATAGGAAAAGCCTATGGTCCGCTCTTAATGACGGGACGATAGACACGATAGGCAGCGATCACGCGCCGCACACTCTGGAGGAAAAGGCAACCGGCGAGGTTTACGGGGTGCCTGGCGTGGAGACGCGGATGCCGCTCATGCTTGACGCGGTGAACAGGCGGATGACAACACTCAGAAGGCTTGCGGAAACCATGTGCGAAAACCCTGCGAAAATATTCAGACTGAAAAACAAGGGCTTCATAAATGAGGGTTTTGACGCCGATCTGACGATAATAGATATGAAACTCAAAAAGAAAGTAAGAAACGATGGGCTGTTCACTAAGTGCGGCTGGTCGCCTTTCGAAGGCTTTGAGCTCCGAGGCTGGCCTGTTGTCACGATAGTCAACGGTGGCGTAGTTTTCAAAAACGGCGAGATAACAAGCAAAAACAGGGGGAGGATGGTTCAATATGAATGAAACTGCTGAAGACGTCGCGAAAATACTGCTCGAGATAAAGGCTGTCACTCTCAGCCCTCAGAAACCATACAGATACGCTTCCGGCATACTTAGCCCGATATATTGCGACAACCGCCTGCTCATGTCGTATCCTGACAAAAGGAGGAAAATCATCGCCTATCTTGCAGAATTGATAAAGGAAAGGCATCTTGAATTCGACGTGGTTGCAGGCATCGCCTCGTCAGGGATTCCGCACGCCGCCTGGCTGGCTGACAAGCTCGGCAAGCCGATGATTTACATAAGGAAGGAAACCAAGGAGCACGGCAAGGAGAATCTCATAGAAGGCAAGCTTGACAAGGGCCAGCGGGTCCTTATAGTGGAAGATCTAGTCTCGACAGGAGGATCGAGCATAAACGGCGTAGAGGCCGTGAGGTCGCAGGGCGGCGTCGTGAATCATTGCGTGGCGATTTTCACGTACGAGATGGAAAAGGCGAAAGACGCGTTCCGCAATGCGAACTGCGAGCTGATAACGCTCAGCAACTTCACAACGCTGATAAAAACCGCGAAAGAAATGGAATACATAGGCCCTGAAGAAAGCGGAAAGGTGCTTGCATGGAACAAGGATCCGCAGAACTGGGGCAGGAAGATGGGCCTTGAATAATACGGTGATTTTATGGCAATAATAAAACTCAAAAGAAGCATAATACCGGCATGTGATTTGCCGACGCTGGAGGCGCTCGAGAAGCTGGTAAAGGAAACCTGCGAAGTCAGAGGCGTCGGCGGCTACAAGATAGGTTTCGAACTGGTGATACCATTCGGCATGAAAAGCGTGATAAAAACTATAAGAAAGCATACAGACCTGCCGATAATATATGACCACCAGAAGGCCGGGACGGACATACCCGACACCGGCGAGAAGTTCATGAGGGCATGCAAAGGCGTCGACGCTGTCATTCTTTTCCCTCAGGCCGGGCCTGAGACCGAGCGCGCTTGGATAGAAGCCGCGAAGAAAGAAGGCCTTGGTGTCATAATCGGCGGCGAGATGACGCATCCCAAATATCTTGAGAACGACGGCGGCTTCATAAAAAATTCTGCGCCTATGGCGATTTACGAACTCGCTGCCTCGCTGGGGGTTCGCGATTTCGTCGTCCCGGGGAACAAACCCGAACGCATAGCTGACTACAAAAAAATGTTGGTTTCGAAAGGCGTGAGCCCGGTTTTCTATTCGCCAGGCATGATAACCCAGGGAGGCGACCTGACGGAAGCGGCCAAAGCGGCGGGAAGCGACTGGCACGCCATAATAGGACGAGCGCTGTATCAGGCAGAAAACATGCGGACAAAGGCGGAAGAGCTCGCAAGCGTTTGTTCTGAATAGGCGCGGAAGCCGGCTTATAATATTTAAATATTCATTTATATAATTGTCTTTACATACTCATACACTGGTATAGCAAGGTGACTCAATGACTGCCGAAAAGGAAGCGAAAGAGAAGGGAGCGAAGAAAGAGGAAAAGGCGGAGAAGAAGGAAGAGAAATTCGCCAGGCCTGAAAAGAGGCTTCTTAACGTTGTGAGGCTTGGGGAAACGAATCTCGACGGCAACAGAAAGGTTTCTTCGGCTATACTGGAAATACCGGGCATTTCATTCTCATTTTCCCGCATCATAGCAGACATTTCAGGCCTCGGGGAAAGAAAGGTTTCCGAGCTCAAGGAAAACGAACTGCAGAAGCTCGAGGACATCATGGATCATCCTGAAAAATACAAAATCCCTTCCTGGATGTACAACAGAAGAAAGGCGGTCGAGAAAGGCAGCGTCGCTCACATGACCACTTCGCAGCTTGAGCTTTCCCAGAGAGGCGACATCGACAGAGAGAAGAAAATAAGGTCCTACAGGGGCGTAAGGCACATGCTTGGCCAGCCCGTCCGCGGGCAGAGAACAAGAAGCTCTTTCAGAAGCGGCGGGACTGTGGGTGTGCAGAGGAAAGCCGCCAAGGCAGCTGCCGCCGCTAAGGAATCCAAGTGATGCTTATGAGAAAACTGAAGAAAAAGCTTAAGAGACCAAGGTCACGCTGGGACTCGACCAGGATGGAAGAAGAAAACAAGCTGACAAAAGAATTCGGCCTGAAGAAAAAAGGCGAAATATGGAGAGCGGAGGCAGTCGTGCGCAATTTCAGGCGAAGGGCAAGAACCCTGATCGCGGAAAAAGACGAAACGAAAACGAAAATCCTTCTGGAAAGACTCGTGGAAATGGGCCTGATACAGAAGGAGCAGGGCCTTGACCATGTGCTGCAGCTAAAGGCGTATGACGTCCTCAACAGAAGGCTTCAGACGCTTGTTTTCAAGAAAGGCTTTGCGACAAGTGCCAAGGACGCGAGGCAGAGGATCGTGCATGGTCATGTTTACGTGGACGGGAGGAAAACGACTTTCCCTTCCTACATGGTCTCCGTCAAAAAGGAAAACACGATAAACGTAAAGGGTGGTTCTAAATGAAGGACGAGAAATGGGGCATCGCGCACATATATTCTTCAACCAATAACACGATCATTCACATAACGGACCTTACTGGTTCTGAAACCATCGCACGCTGTTCGGGCGGCATGATAACCAGCAGGGACAAGGACAAGGGTTCGCCGTTCCCCGCCATGAAGGCCTCGAAGAAAGTCGCCGAGGAAGCGCTTGCGAAGGGCCTTGTGGGCGTTCATCTCAGGATCCGCGCGCAGGGCGGCCACAAGAAGAGAATTCCCGGTGCAGGGGCTCAGCCTGCGATACGAGCGCTGGTAAGGGCAGGCCTGAGGGTTGGAAGGATTGAAGACGTCACGCCCGTTCCTCACGACACAACGAGAAAGGCGGGAGGAAGAGGGGGCAGAAGGGTGTAAAACATGGCAAAAGGCCACAAACCAAGGGCTGGTTCTCGTGCTTTCTGGCCGAGGAAAAGGGCAAAAAGGATTTATCCAAGGTTCAAGCACTCGAAACAGCTTGAAATAATTGCCGGCAAAACAAGCGCTGCAAAACCACTGGAATTCGCCGGCTACAAGGCCGGAATGACTCACGTAATTCTCATGGAAACCAAAAAGAAAAGCGTCACGCACGGGCAGGAAGCAAGCAGGGCTGTTTCCGTCATTGAATGCCCTCCACTTTACGTTTTCGCAATAAAACTTTTTGGTAAGGACCCTTACGGTTACAAAGACATCGGCATGATATGGACAAAGGACCTGAAGAGGGAAATCGTAAGGAAACTCGACGTCCCGAAAAGGCCTCCCGCTGATGTCCAGAACTTTGACAGCAGATTAAACGATGTAGCTGACATACGCCTGCTCGTCCAGACGCAGCCCAGGGAAACGGGCATTGGGAAGAAAAAGCCGGAAGTTTTCGAGGTGGACCTAACCGGCAACATACAGGACAAATGGAAATACGCGAAGGAAAAGCTCGGCAAGGAAATTGATGTTTCTGAGGTATTCTCTGAAGGGGAATACATAGATGTCAAAGGCGTCACCAAAGGCAAAGGTTACCAGGGTCCTGTCAAGAGATTCGGCATAAAGATAAGGTCGAGGAAGAACAAGGGCAAGATGCGTCATCTCGGAACCATGGGTGCTGTCACACCCAGCAGGGTTTTGCCTGGCACCATCGCGCAGGCAGGGCAGATGGGCTTCCAGAACAGAACAGAATTCAACAAAAGACTGTTAAAAATAGGGGCTGACGGCGTAAAGGTAGCCGGGGGCTTTGTGAATTACGGCGAGGTGAAGAAGAAATTCATCCTGGTAGAAGGTTCTGTTCCAGGCGCTAAAAAAAGACTGGTGTTTTTCAGGAAATCTTTCAGAAAAACAGAAGTTAAGGAACCTGTTGACCTGAAAGCCATCCACACGGGTTCGCAGCAGTAAAGCAATCATTGTTTTATTTGCAGAAATCAAATTGATTTCTATGGACTTGTGGTATGGCATCACGCTTGCTGGCGGCCCGGAAATCTGGACGTTTTCAACACTGCTTGTCCTGCTTGCGTATTTTTTATTCAGAAAAAAACTGAAGCCTGAGAAGAAAGCGCTTTTTAAAAAATTCGCTGCAATCTACATAATCAGTATTTTACTTACGGTAGCAACGGTGCTCGTGCTGAAAAATGCGCTGCAGACAGACAGGCCATGCATACCATGCATTTTCCAGTTTACAGACTGCAATCCATACTGCTTGTCTGACAATGCCTTCCCTTCGGGCCATGCAGCAACTATATTTGCCGCCTTCATGCCTGTCTGGCTGGTGCTGCGAAAGAGATGGACGTATCCGCTGTTCCTGATACCGCTTCTGGTAGCCTCTTCAAGATACTTCCTGCAAGTGCACAGGATAGTTGACATACTGGCAGGGACATGTATAGGCATCGCGATCCCGATACTTGTCTTGAAAATTTACGAGAAAAAGCCAAAAATCCTCAGTTTTCTTTATTGATTTTATTGGGATTTATACCTCAAAAGCCCGCCTATTCCGCCCATCTCTCTAAGCTGGTTCCCTTCTTTCGTGTCGTTAGAAACCATCTCTACGTTCGTGCTCATTTCCTCTGCCATTTTTATTATTTCATCAGTCAGATCCTTCTCGGCCAGTATTTCATAAAGCTCGCTGCATTTCTGGCACTTCATCCCTTCCAGCTTATCCCTCGTCATTATAACGTCCTTTTCTTCTCCGCATTTGGGGCAGCGAAGTCTTGCCTTAACCCAGTCAAGTTTCTCGGATACCAGCAGGGTTTCAACGATACCTGACTTAAGCGCTTCCAGCACTTCCTTCAGGCCGTATACCGCCAGGCCCGAGTCCTTTCCAAGCTCATTGAAAAACCTGGCCAGCAGTTTCTTTTCCTTCATGATCGAGGCTTCCTTTAAGGCATCTTCTGACCTGTTAACTGCTTCATCAAGGCCGTATTCGCCGGTATAAGAGATATCGACGGTGGCGATTACTTTTTTCTGCATGTCGTACCTCAAAAAGCCTCCGCTACCGAACGCGTCTTTAGTCGGCCCTGGCCCGCCAATGATTATGCCCACCATGTCCTTGAATTCAACGAATTGCTGCGAAGCGACTTCCCCGACTTTTTTCAAGAAGTCGTTGAGCAGGCCCTCGCGAATCCTGGCGTATCTCGCCTGGGACCAACCGCCCTTGTCGGTCTTCCCCGGGACCAGGGAATCCAGATGCTTAAGATGTCTTACCTTCTTGCCCACGAGTATGCCTATGTCGGCCTCTGATTTGTCCAGAACCACTATGCCGAAGATTTCGCGTTCCCTTATCATTTCCTTTAGGGGATCGAGCACGAATTTCTGGTCGCAGCGGTACAGACGCTGTTTCAGCGGTTCAGGCGGCTCGAGCGCGAATATCTCTATGTCAGCAACGCCTTCTCGCTCGGAAATGTTGCCTGCAAATATGACCAGACCGTTGGGCGGCGTCTGCTTGTAAAGTTTAAGATGCTGCGTTATCCGCTCGAGCGCGGATGAAACATTCTTGCGCACGGATCTGGACTTTATGTTCTGCGCAGTCGACTTTTCGTTGTTTATCTGCTCGACCACCTTGAAGAGGTTGAAGCCAGCGGGGATGTAGACTGAAACCAGTTCTGTGTGGCGACCTCGGAAGTTTTCCAGCTCTTCGACTAAATCTTTCAATCTTCTCTTGCGTATGTCTTCATGGGTCATAGCAACACCTATCAGTCATTGTTTTAAAGTTTAGTTTTGTTTTCTTATATTTAAAAGGCGCAATATGATTTTAAACAGACAAACCAAAAATAAGTATCATGGCAGCACACACCTTAAAGACTTCAGCCCCGTAGTCTAGCGGCCAAGGATAGCCGGCTCTGGACGAAGCTTTTTAGGAAAAGGGCTTCAGCAAAAATCAAAATCGGGGGAAACCGGCTGACGGCGGTTCGAATCCGCCCGGGGCTATGACCAGCAACGTATACAGGTATAACCTGTGCCATTAGAAGGTGAATTGAATGATAAAGATAAATTCGGTAAAGTTCGGAGAAGTCGAGATAAGCGGCAAGACCTATTTCTCGGACATGATAGTATGGTGGGACGGCAAAATCGAGTTCCGAGAGAAGTCGCATATAATAGGCATAAGCGAATTTCTTAAACTCGCCGAAAGAAAGCCGGAAATCATAATAATAGGCACAGGGATGAACAACATATGCAAGGTTCTCGAGGAAGTGGACCAAGCGGCGGAGGACAAGGGCATCGAAATATATAAGGAACTTTCGCCCAAAGCAGCGAAGATGTTCAACGGCTTCATGGCGGACAAGAAGCGAGTAGTTGCTGTCATCCATTCGACCTGTTAAGCCTTCCAAGTTTTTTATTAAAACTGGAAGCAATTTTTTAGTATGGGCGTAAATCTATCAGGCATTGTTTCAGGAAGACAGATAGAGCTTGCTGACATGAGGGGCAGGACGATAGCGATAGATGCCTACAATACGCTTTACCAGTTCATTTCGATAATCCGCGACAGGTTCACGGGCGAGCCTCTCAGGGATTCGAAGGGGCGGGTGACATCGCATCTTTCAGGGCTTTTCTACAGAACCACGAATCTTCTCGAAAACGGCATCGATCCCGTGTTCGTTTTCGACGGAACGCCGCCGCATTTCAAAAAAAGGACGACTGAAATGCGCAGTCTGGTAAAGAAGGAGGCGCAAGAAAGGCTTGAGGATGCGAGAGCGAAAGGAGATGTAGAAGCTATAAGGAGATATGCGCAGGCAACCTCGAGGCTGACAGGAGAAATGATAGAAAGCGCGAAAACCCTGCTTCAACACATGGGCATTCCTGTTGTCCAGGCGCCAAGCGAAGGTGAAGCGCAGGCGGCTTACATGGTAAACGCCGGAAAGGCCTGGGCAAGCGGCTCGCAGGACTGGGACTCGCTTCTTTTTGGTGCAGATAAAATGGTAAAAAATCTAACCTTGAGCGGTAGAAGGAAAATAGCCAGGAAAGAGGATTATGTTGAGGTCAAGCCTGAAATAATCGAGCTTAAACAAGCGCTTTCGCAACTGGGGATAGAAAAGGAGCAGCTTATAATCATAGGCATTCTGATAGGAACGGACTACAACCCGGGAGGCGTCAAAGGCATCGGCCCGAAAACTGCGCTTAAAATGGCCAAGGAAAAGGCCTTCAAAGAGATTTTTTCGGATGTAAAATGGGAATTCGAAACCGATCCGAAGGAGATACTGGAATTCTTCATGAAGCCTCCTGTTTCCGAAGTTGAGATAAAAAGAAGAAAACCTGATTTCGAAAAGCTCAGAGAATTCATGCTTGATTTTGATTTCTCGGAAGAAAGGGTTGGCAAAACCATCGAAAGGCTTTCGGCCCTTAAAAACAGAAACTGCGAAAGTCTTAACAAATGGTTTGTATGAAAATTAACGGGAACGGGCTGGTTTTGGTTTTTAATAATAAAAAAGCAATATCAATATATAGAGAAAGATAGCATATCTTTTGTATACAAACTTTTGATTGATCGACAATGATGGAAAGGGTCAAAACAGGGGTAGAAGGTCTTGACGAAATAATGAATGGCGGAATTCCCAAGGGTCAGCTCGTTCTTTTGTCCGGGACCTGCGGCACCGGGAAAACCACCATCTGCTCGCAATACATCTACAACGGCCTGACGAAATTCAAGGAAAACGGCATATATCTTTCATTCGAGGAGCTGCCGCAGAACATAAAGAACAACGTAAGGCAGTTCGGGATAAATTTCGAGCCTTATGAAAAGGCAGGGAAATTCGCCTTCCTGAAATACGATCCGTACCACGTGGAAGAAGTTTTCGACGTCCTTGAGAATGCGATAAGGGATATGGGAGCGCAAAGAATAGTAATAGACTCCATCTCGGCTCTGGGGATACACGTAAGGGACAAGGCAGAACTGAGAAGGATGATATTCAACCTTTCGGCGATCCTCAGGAAGTTGGGTTGCACGGCGCTTCTTGTTTCGGAAATAGTTCCCGGAAAAAAAGGAATTTCGCGTTACGGGGTCGAGGAGTTCGTGACCGACAGCGTCATTGTGCTTTATTACGAAAGGAACGAGTTCACCTTCACCCGCGCGATTCAGATATGGAAGATGAGCGGTTCTGACCACTCGAAAAAGCTGCATCCTTACAAGATAACGGAACAGGGCGTTGTCGTGCAACCAGAAGGCGAAGCCTTCATAGCGAAATAATCAATTTCTCCCTTATTTTCCCGAAATCTTCCTTGCTCATTTGAGCAGGACGTTTGCCAAGGAGGTGCGCCCCAAGCCTCATTTTCTTTATGGCTTTCCTTGCCATTTTTTTGGTGAAATTTTTTCCGGAAATGTTTTTGTTAAGGTTTATCAGGGCTTCCATTAGCGAATTGCCCAGCTTCTTTTTCTTCTGCAGAAAAATTTCCCTGAGAATGAATTTCCTGGGGTCCTTTTCATAGTCGGCCTTTGAGAGCGGTTTTATGACGACGACGACCGATTCTGTCTTTGGTACAGGATTGAAATCGCCTTTTGGGATTTTGAATTTGCACTCGACCCTGAAAAAACTTTCAGTTCTTATGGTAAGCACGGAATAATTTTTTTCTCCGAATCTGGAAGAAATTGTTTTGTAGAAATTTTCAGGGATGCTTATTACCGCGAGGTCGAAATTTCTTCCACCGAGCTTGCTCAAAAGGGGTTCGCAGATGGAATAGGGGATGTTCGAAACTATCTTGTTGAATTCGATTTTGTCGATTATGTCGAGGGCGTTCCCGTATATTATTTCCACGTTGCCGTAATTCAGTTTGCCAAGGGGGCCTTTGAATCTCTCGTCCATTTCTATGGCTGTTATCCTTGCACCTTTCATTACAAGTTTCTTCGTAAGCGCTCCTTCTCCTGCGCCTATTTCAACTACCCTATCTCCGCGTTTTATTGATGCAGCATCTACTATTTTTTCGATGGTTTCCTGATTGGTCATGAGATGCTGGTCTTTTGACGTCTTTAGATCGATCCTTTCCCGGCTCATAATTTTTTCTCTTTCAAAAAATGATCTATTTTCTGAACAAACCTGTCTCCGGAGACGTATTCGGGTATAATCACAATGTCGGCGCCTGCCTTGTATATTCTTTCAGCCTCTCTCCTGTCAGGCGCGCGCGCGAATATTCTTATCTTTGGGTTGATGCGCTTGGCCTTTCTCACAACGAAAGCGGTGACGTCTGCATAGGGTATGGTCGTCACGAGCAGTTTCGCCTTGTCAAGGAAAATCTTGCTTAGCATCTCCTCGTTTTCCGCGTCGCCGTACAAGACATATATGCCCCTGCGCCTGAGATTCTTCACTATCTCTGGGTCTCTTTCTACAACGACAAGTTTCTCCCTTCTGCCCTTTAGGTAATGGATTATTTTATCCCCCATCATGTGGGCGCCGAAAAGAACCGTATGGTTACTAAGGGCATCGGGAGGGTTCTCCATGTCCCTGATGCTTTTTGGATGTATCAGATGCGACATCGGGATTCTGAAGCGCGAAAAGAAGTTGTAGAAAATGTTTTTTGCTGAAATCATATAAGGCGTGGTTACTATGGAGATGACGACCATGCTTACGAGAAGCGAGTAGAATTCCTGCGTTATGCTGCCTACCCTAAGCAGCTCTGCGGCTATTATGAAAACAAACTCGCTTGTCTGGCCAAGGCCAAGGCCTATGTATGCGGCTGTCCTGCCGCCGTAGCCCAAGAGAAGATATGTACCCGCCAGTATTGCCGGTTTAATGAACATCAGCAGGAGCAGGACGGTTATGAAAAAGGGCAAGGCGTTGCCTATGGCCAGGAAGTTGAGCTGCATGCCCATGCTTGAGAAAAACAGTATGGAGAAGAAGTCGCGGAGCGAGTGGACTTCGCCTTCTATTTCCAAGTTGTACGGGAAATTCGCCATGGAAAGCCCGGCAATGAAACCGCCTATCGCGATGGTGAAGCCAAGAACATAGGAAAGGCCTATGAACAGGAAACAGTTGGCAACAGCCGTGATGAAGAGTATCTCGTGCTTCTGGGCAGCATAGTCCAGGACCCTGGGAAAAAGGAATTTGTTCACGAGGAAGGCAAAGGCGAAGAAGCCGAGGCCTTTCAGCGCGAACCAGGCAATCACATCAAATGATATTACTGGCATTGAAAGGTAAAGGCTAAGCATGGGCAGCACTATGACGGCCACGATGTCCTGTAAAATGAGCACGCCGACCATTATCCTGCCGTGCAGCGTGCCGAGCTCGTCCTTGTCCGTCAGAACTTTCGCCACTATCATGGTGCTCGAGATGGCCATCATCAGGCCTATATAAATCCCCAGCATGCCTGTCAGGCCGAATGCCGTGGCAGCAAGAAAACCGATGGCGAACGTCAGTATCATCTGGACCGAACCGCCGATGATTGTGGCGAAGCCAACGTTTTCGATGCGCCTGAAATCCAGCTCGAGGCCGATCGAGAACAGGAGGAAGATTATGCCCAGTTCGGATAGGAGGCTTATCTCTTCGGTGTTTGTTATTATGCCAAGGCCCACAGGACCGACTATTAGGCCGGCGACGACGTATGCGAGTATCACCGGCTGCCTGAGAAAACGCGCAGCATATGCCAGCACCGCTGAAACCAGAACTATGATGCCGACGTCGAACAAAAGAGGCAGAGCCATATTATAATTTAATATCACCAATAATAAAAATCGGGATCAGTATGGGAAGGGAAGAGGAAATCGCTAGAATCGAGGAAGAAATGCAGAAAATGAAATACAACAAGGCAACACAATATCACTTCGGCCTGCTGAAGGCCAAGATTGCAAGATTGAAAGAGGAGGCTATGACCAAAAAATCAATCTCCGGGGGAAAGGCTTTTTCGGTCCGGAAGACTGGCGATGCGACTGCCCTTCTCGTGGGCTTCCCGTCCGTTGGCAAATCCACCCTCCTCAACAAGATAACTTCCGCCGCTTCGAAGGTCGGGGATTATGATTTCACCACGCTTGACGTCATCCCCGGAATAATGGAATACAATTCTGCGAAAATACAGATACTCGACATCCCGGGAGTTGTCACGGGCGCTTCTTCCGGAAGGGGCAGGGGGAAGGAGATACTTTCGGTCATTAGGAACGCTGACCTCTTGATCATAATGATAGACAAATCCGAACAGCTTGGCGTCATTCAAAGGGAGCTTCATGACGCGGGCTTCCGCCTGAACGAGAAGAGGCCCGATGTGGTCATGAAGAAAACCGAGAGAGGTGGGATAAAGTTGAGCGGCGTCAGGCAGAAGCACATAGATGAGAAGATGATAAAGATGGTGTTGAACGAGCGGGGCATACACAATGCCGAGATTGTCGTGCGCGAGGATCTGACGCTCGACCGGCTCATCGACGTTACATGCAGCAACAGGGTTTATGTTAAAGCAATCGTGATACAGGCGAAAGCTGACCTGCTCTCTGCAGAACAAAGGAGAGGGCTG
Organism: Candidatus Aenigmatarchaeota archaeon; assembly: GCA_041489155.1. Classification (GTDB taxonomy): domain Archaea; phylum Aenigmatarchaeota; class Aenigmatarchaeia; order QMZP01; family QMZT01; genus JBGPQP01. The sequence continues at coordinate 54,310 of JBGPQP010000005.1, read as the reverse complement.
CAGAAAAACATAATAAAAGTCTCCTCGTTCACGAACGAAGGCGTGGCAGAACTCAAGAAAGCGATATGGGAAAATATGGACCTTATGAGAATCTACATGAAGAGAATCGGCAAGCAGCCGGATATGGAAAAGCCGCTCATAGTCAGGAAAGGTTCGACTGTCTATGAAATCGCCGAAAGGATACACAAGGAATTCGCAAGGAACCTTGAATACGCAAGGATATGGGGGAATTCTGCGAAATTCCCGGAGCAGAAAGTCGGAGTCAGGCACATTCTGAAGGACTGCGACGTCGTTGAGCTTCACATGAGATAGGCGCAGGTACCAAACAATTTAAATTCAGCGCAGGAATAACAATCATGGCCAAATTCAGGTGTCTGCAGTGCAGATGGGAAGGGAAACCCATCATAATGGAGCCGGTCACGAAAGTTTGTCCGAAATGCGGCTCTGTCAGGCTGGAGAAGCTGAAAAAGTAATTGCATGCGCAAATTTTATCGCAAAACATAACTATTTATACCCCTGATTCAAGTATAATTTTAAACTTAGGGTCAACGCATGGAAGAAAAACGCGTGTGCCACAAATGCGAAAGAAGCAGCAACAACGGAGATATAGCTTTGTGCCGGAATACCCAAAAGCACTTATGCAAGAACTGCTGCACCGTTTCGAATGGCGGCACCTTCAAGGAATGCATTGACTGGAAATTCTGCTGGCCTAGTTTCTACATGTAATTTCGCTATTTCCCCTTCTTCGCTGTCCTGTAGTTTTTTCTTCCCGCTGCCGGTGCTTTCGCCTGCCTGGCGGCAGTCATCGATCTTATGGCGTAATTCACCGGGTTCTTTATCTTCGAGCATTTTTCATCGGGCTTACAGACGCCGAAATTCTTGTACCATCCCTCGTTCGCGCAGTTCGGCGGAAGAACTTCCTTGTTCCTTGCTCTGTGCCACCTCAGATGCGAGCGGATGTAGCTCTCGCGCAGCGGGGGTTTGTTTTTCGAGTTCCATTCTATGAGGAATTTTTCGATTTCGTCCCATGTCCATTTGGACGAGCGGAGGAAGTTCAAAAGAATGAATATCGACCTCTTTCTTCCGTCAGAAAGACCGTTCATTATGTTTTTTATGCATGGCGGGAAGCTTTCGACCGGGATGGGTCTTGTTATTTCCAGCCTCCTTTCGCTCCTCTCTTCAATTTTTTTCTTGGCCCTCATGAACCAGTCTATGGTTTCTGCTATAAGCAACTCTGCTTCTCCGTCTTCGCCGGGCTCAAGGTACTTGTTCTCCACCTTAACTGTGTCTGGTCTTGCCTGCATTTTTTCAAAGCCTTCAAGCCTTTCCGGCTTGACGGGAAGCGACGCCAGGAACGACTTTCCATTCAGCGAATATGGTAGGCGGAAAAGGTGCCTAGGTGAAATGAGAACCGGGTCGACATCAACGACCTCGTAAACGTTCATGCCGTCATCGGTCAGAATTTTACCTAGCGGCTTGTTTATCTGGCCGGATATCTCCTCGGCTGTGAATTTTTTGAAAAGATTTCTTTCCAGTCTTTCGAAAACAAAGTCCCTGAGGTACATTACAATCTTTCTCGCGAGCTCTGGATAGAGGCTCACGCTGGGTTTGTAATCAACGGTCTTCGGAATCGCTTCCCATGGCACGCCTATGTGAAACCCTGTCCCTCCCGTGAATTTGACAGACACGCTCCGTATGTCATGCTTTTTCAGGCCCCATATGAAAGCTTCGGCGGCAATCTTGCCGTGTTCGAACAGCTTACAGTCCAGATCGAATATCAGATCCCATCCCTTCCTCAGCTGCTCATAATTATCAGACCTGAGGCTCATTGGCTGTGACCAGCGTTCGAGAGAGCCGTGGAATTCTATTACGCCGGTCTTCACCATGGCGGTTATGTCTTTCTGGTACAGCAAGACGTTCGGCCTCTGTGAAAAATTGCCATTCCTGAAGACGCCGACAACCTCCCTGTCTTTGCCGAATTCCAGGAGGAAATTCTGTATGTCCTCTCTGGAGTAGTATTCGTAAACCTTCCTTAGATCCATCATAGCTATAGATTAATGGAAGGGGTTAAATTATTTGGCATGCAAAACAATCTATACTAATGAAGGTTGTTTTTTCGCCTGAATGCCTGAATTACGACATGCAAGGCCATCCCGAATCGAGCGAACGGGTACGAAGGACGTACGAGCTTCTGGGAAAAACCGGGAACTTCGAATTCGTAAAGCCAGAACCCTGCACGAGACAGGATCTGCTCCTCGTCCATACACCAAAACTGATAGACACCATAAAACGGGGGAATTTCGTTAACCCCGAAACGCCTGCGCTGCCAAGCATATACAACCATGCAAGGCTATCCGCGGGCGCGGCGGTAAGGGCGATGTTCATCGCCCTCGAGGAAGACAAAGCCTTCTCTCTAATGCGGCCACCCGGCCATCATGCAGGCAGAGCGAAGTTCGAAGGCTTCTGCTATTTCAACAACATCGCCATCGCTGTTGTGAAGGCGCTGCGAAGGGAAGCAAAGGTTGCAATCCTCGACATCGACGTGCATCACGGCAACGGCACGCAGGACATTTTCCTTGGCAGGAAAAACGTGATTTACGTTTCCCTGCATCAGTACGGCAATTTCTACCCCGGAACGGGCAAGCATTCTGAAGCGAACTGCCACAACTTCCCGCTCGACAGCGGAACGGACGAAAGGCTGTACCTCCAGAAGCTCGAGGTCGCGCTCGAGATAATAAAAAAGTTCAAGCCGGATATGATAGCGGTGTCAGCAGGTTTCGACACATTCGAAGGCGATCCGCTGGCGGGGCTGAAGCTCGAGGTCGACACGTATTCGAAAATCTCAAAGATGATAGCCGATCTCAACAAGCCACGCTTCGCGATTCTCGAGGGCGGCTACAGCGAAAGACTGCCGGAATGTGTTTACTCGTTTCTGAAAGGTTTTTAAAATCTGACGACCAAATTATTTTCATGAACTCCGGCAAGACCACGACTAAAACAACTACGACAACCACTACGACGTGTTAGTTCTTGGTCTGCGGCCGGACTGATTCTTTCGGTTCTCGGCCAGCCGGGAGTTTAATTAACGGCTAAAACAAAAAAATAAAGGTAAAGGTGGTGGCGGATGAAAATCCTGTTGTTGCATTCGGATTTCATAGAATGGGAACCGAAAGAAAAAGCGATTAAAAACGCGGAGGAAATCGAAAAGAAAGTAAGCAGCGTAAAGGACGTGCTGGTGGTTTTTTCCGCGGTGGAGAAAAATGACGAAGGCAAGGAAAAGACCATAATAGACAAGACTTCGGAGGAGATAGACAAAGTAGCGAAAGAAGTGAAAGCAAATAACATCGTCGTTTACCCTTATGTTCATCTGAGCAAAACGCCTTCATCGCCGTCCGCCGCCCTGACTGTTCTGAAAGGAGTTGAAACCCAGCTCAAGGGAATGAAGTACAGCGTTCACCGCGCGCCTTTCGGCTATTACAAAAGATTCACCATCGCCGTAAAGGGCCACCCGCTTTCCGAGCTTTCAAGGGAGATAGTCGCAGACGACGTGGTGGAAGCGAAGGCCGAGGTTTCAAAGGCGCTCGAGAAGGAGAAGACGCTCGCTTCGGATTGGTATGTGCTTGACATAGAAGGGAAGCTGCACAAGCTCAGCATAGAAGAAGGGAATGTGAAAGGCTTCGATTTTTCGAAACACAATAACTTGGAGAAATTCGCCCGTTACGAGATGGCGAAATCGAGAGTCGCTGACAAAGAGCCTCCGCACGTGCGCTTGATGAGGAAGCTCGAACTGGTGGATTACGAAAGCGGCAGCGACCCGGGCAACCTGCGCTTCCTTCCCAAGGGAAGGCTGATAAAATCGCTTCTGGAAGAATATGTCACCGGGAAGGTAATCGGTTACGGCGGGATGGAAGTCGAGACACCGATAATGTATGATTACGAGCATCCTGCGCTCAAGGATTATCTGAACCGCTTCCCTGCGAGGCAGTATACAATCGAGACGCCCAACAAGCGCGTATTCCTGCGCTTTTCAGCGTGTTTCGGACAATTCCTGATGGCGAAGGACGCGAATATTTCCTACCGCAATCTTCCGATGAGAATGTACGAGCTTACGCGCTATTCTTTCCGCGTGGAGCAGCGAGGCGAGCTCGCTGGACTTCGCAGGCTTCGCGCGTTCACCATGCCTGATTGCCATGCGATGTGCAGGGATATTGAGCAGGCGAAGGGGGAGATGCTGACGCGCCTGGACCTGGCGAAGGACATCCTGAATGGCGTCGGCGTGCCGCTGAACGAAAACTTGGAAGGCGCGCTCAGGGTGGTGAAAGATTTCTACGATGATAACAGAGATTTCCTGAAGACTGTTGTCAAGAAAATAGGCAAGCCGGTCCTGCTCGAAATGTGGAGCAAGCAGTTCTTCTACTTCATTTTCAAGTACGACCTGAACTTCGTCGATGCGCTTGACAAAGCAGCAGCGCTGACGACGGACCAGATAGACGTCGAGAACGCTAAACGCTACGGCATAATGTACATGGACAGCGACAACACGAAGAAATATCCGATCATCCTTCACCTCTCACCTTCAGGCGCGATAGAAAGGGTGATGTATGCTTTGCTTGAAAAGGCCCACATGGAATCGGCCAAAGGCAAGAACCCAATCCTTCCTTTGTGGCTCTGCCCAACGCAGGCGAGGTTCATCCCCGTGTCAGACAAGTTCCTGAAGCAGACGGAAGCAATAGCCGAGGAAATCGCGAAGGAAGGGATACGGGTCGACGTTGACGACAGAAAAGAAAGCGTCCAGAAGAAAATACGCGACTCGGAGATTGAATGGGTACCCTTCGCCGTCGTTATCGGGGAAAGGGAACTGACTGAAAACAAACTTGCTGTGAGACTAAGGGAAACAGGGAAGGTCGAGAAACATACGCAGAAAGCGTTTGTAGACATGATAAAGAAGCAGACGGAAGGCAAGCCCTTCAAGGCGCTGCCGCTTCCCAGGCTTCTTACCAAGAGGCCCATATTTATAGGATAGCGCAGAGGCATGGAATGAACCTGATTTTGCTTGGTCCGCCGGGGATAGGAAAGGGGACGCAGGCCGAGATTTTGTCAGCGAAATTCTCAATACCCAAAATCTCGACAGGCGACATGTTCAGAGAAGAAATCAAAAGGAAAACGCAGCTCGGCCAGGATGCCAGCAGTTACATGCAGCGCGGCGAACTTGTGCCCGACAGCATCGTTATGGCAATCATAAGAAAAAGGCTCAGCGAAAGCGACTGCAGGAAAGGCTTCGTTCTCGACGGCTTTCCCCGCACGCTGGCGCAAGCAGAAGCCCTTGAAAAAATAACAAAAATCGACCTTGTTCTCAACCTCTCCGCCTCTAAAAAAGAACTCATAGAAAGGATGGCCGGAAGGCTGACATGCAAAGGCTGCGGGCAGATTTACCATCTGAAGCATTCGCCGCCGAAGAAGCGCGGCGTCTGCGACAGCTGCAGAGGCGAGCTCTACCAGAGGGAGGACCAGAAAGCTGAGGTATTGACAAAACGTATTGAAGTCTACGAAAAGCAGACAAAACCTTTAATATCATATTATAGAAATAAAGGAATACTTGTCGACGTTGACGCCCGTGGCAGCAGCGATAAAGTGACAAAAAACGTCGAGAAAGCGCTTGGCGCATTTATGAAAGCGAAAACTCGGAGGGAATGACATGGAAAAAACGCTGGTGCTGATAAAGCCTGACGGCGTTGAAAGAAATCTGATAGGCGAGATAATAAAGAGGTTCGAGGAAGGCGGCCTGAAGGTCACTGATATGAAGATGGCTACGCCGACGAAGGAGTTCGTGAAAACGCATTACGCCATGCACAATGACAAGCCTTTCTTCAGTCTTCTCGTCGACTATCTCGCAGACAGGCACGTGGTGGCAATGGTGCTCGAAGGGAAGGATGCAGTAGCGCATGTGAGGAAAATAGTCGGCGCGACCGACCCTTCGAAAGCTGACGAAGGAACGATACGCGGCGACCTCGGCAACGATTCGCGGGAGAAAGCTGACCAGGAACACCGTTCCATCTACAATCTCATCCACGCCTCGGGAACGAGAGAAGAGGCGGAAGCCGAGCTGAAGCTGTGGTTCGGGAAGAAATAGGCTCGCCCTTGCTTTCTGCCATTCTATTATTTTTTAACCTTGCCGTCCAATTAATTAATATCTAGACAGCGGGGGATATGTTTGCCTGATTATTGTCCCATATGCGCAAGGGAGAACAGAAGAGTAAAACTTGACGAAGTAGGCTGGGGAGAGCGCAACAGATGGGGCGGAAGGGAAAGGGTTTTTCATTGCTCCAGATGCGGCAATGAAGCCACATTACCCGGCCTTAAAATGCTTGCGACGCAGGTCACTGCACCGAAAAGGATCAGAACAGCAGAACCCGAACCAGTTGCTCAGCAACAGAGCAAAGAGGAATACGAAAAAGCTGCTAGATATCATTTCAGAAGAGGAGATACAAACAGTGCTGTTGACTTTTTGAGATTGGCAGGCTACAACGTAAGGGAAATAGACAGATTCCTTGAGCAATGGTCCAAAGAAGACAAATACAAAGGCGTTCCAAGTTTTGAAGAGAGAATGAAAGAAGGTAGGGGAATAGGAGAATTTTTACCTAAAAAAGAAGGAGCTTCTGCCTATCTTTCTGCGAGGGCATATCTACAAATAGGCAGAAGCAAGCCAATGGAAGTAAACGCTGTGATGGAAGAGCCCAAATATCTCCCTGAAATTCTTGTTAACAAGCCGATACCATTTGACAATCTCCCTGTGCCTCCCGGCAGATATCAACTGCTGGCCAAGTTCGAGAGTCCTCAATACGGCGTGCTGAAGGCTAGATACCCGGCAGTTGATTCTGGCCAAGAATATTTTACCATTCAAACAGGCCAAAGATTTACTGTAAACTTCATTTTTAGAGTTACTGCTGCCGCTAGAGGGGGTGGAGGTGGCGGTGGTAGAGGAAGGGGTGGCAGAAAAGATGAAGGAAGAGTGAGACCGATTGGTATAGATGTCAGACAAACCACCGTTGTGCATGGCGGCGGGGCTGGACCTGGTGGGGTTGGAGGGGGTCCGTACGAAGCTACTGTTCGTGTTACGGTTGTCAACAACGAAAACCTTCCGATAGGACATGTTTTTGTGCAATTGGAAAGCATCAATCCGCCACCCAATTTGCCGGCACCACCGCCGGCAGTTCTCCAAGGAGAAACGGATAACCACGGACAATTCATATTCGATCATGTTCCTGCCTCTCTTGTTCCAATGCCACAAGGCAATCCTGCATGCAATTACAGGATAAACGCAAGGGTTTTTTATTATGATGACGAAGACAATCAGCATGATGCGGTAGGGCATGTGGACGTCACATTCAGGGCGGGGGAAGAGAGAAAGGAAGTTACATTGACCCTTGTTGACATGCCCTCGAAATTTTTGGGAAGAACGCAAAATCCCGGCAATGCCTTTGGGGCGCATTTTCCTCCTCCACCATTTGAAGACAGGCTCCATAAAGACTGGACCGACAGATGGGATGTCGACCATGGCAGCGGCAGGGCTACGAGGACTCCGCGACCCGGGATTGTTGGCGCAATGGAAGAGAATCCTCTTTTAGGAGGTCTCACCAGATATTCCCGCAGGGCAGGCAAAACCACCGGCATAATCATGTCGTTGGTCATGATCGTTCTTGGCATCGTCATTGCAGCTCTAACCGGCATATGGCAGTTCATAGTCGGCCTCGCGTGCCTCGGAGGCTTCATCGCCATACCTGTCCCGAGCGCATGGGAAAGGGAATACGGCACCATGTGGCGCGGAGGAAACGCCTGGAAGACGGGCCAGGCGGCTTTCAAGCTGACGTGCAAGGTTGCGTGCATCTTTTTCGTAGGCTGGGCCCTGTGGGATTTCAGCAAGACCTCATTCCCCTTTGCTGCACTGTTCTTCATAGGCTTCGCCTTCGTTTCTTATTTCTCGCTGCCGGGTTCTTACAACCCCGAATACCCGTACGAGGTGATGGGTGGCATGATAAGATTTTTCATAGGCTTCATAGTCATACCCTTCATGATATTTAACGGCATTTTCCAGTCCTTCCCGCTTGCGCTCATTTCGCTGGCCTTCTTTGCAGTCGTACCTACGCCCACCAAGACCAAAAATCTCGCCCAGATAATGGGAGTCGGCCTTGCAGGAACGCTGACAACCGCGGAAATGCTTGACAAAATAATATTCATAGGCATAATGATATGGGGCCTTGCGGTCACAACGGGAACAATTCTAATACCGCTCCCGATGTTCCAGGCATGGGCAGGCCAGTGGGGCCTGACCGGGGATTCGCTTTATGTCTTCTATGCAATATGGTTCATATCCGCTATCGGCGGCTTCTTCTCGCCGCCTGAGACAAGACCTTACACAGGCATACTTATGCTAGCGACAGCCCTCGTATTGTTTGGCCTTGGGCCGGGCTCTCAGACGCTCGGAGGGGCGCTTTTCGGCGAGTGGTGGCCCAGCGTTCACAACACAGTTATCGACGCGATGAAACCCTTCGGGGAAATGTTCGGCCAGCTGCAGTCGACATTCGGCCAGTCCTGGCTTCTGCTGTCATGCCCGACGTGCTACGCGAGGCAGATAACAGAGGGTAATTTCGTTGGGGATGATATAAGCAAAGCCGGAGCCTTTGGCCTTGAAATTGACAAATTCCAGGTCCAGTCTATCTATCCCGAAGAGCCGTTCACCATACAGATAAACCTTGCTAACAAGGGAACTTTCAAGGCGAGGAACATAAGGCTCGACATAGTAACCACCATTGATAACATAGAACTCGAATACAACAAGGTTCCTTTGGTCCCTGTCCAGAGGCAGATAGACATAAGCACGCCTGAATCATTTTTCGGCAAAACCATGACCTTCACCTCAGGTTATGGTAGAATCTTCGTGTACACTATCAATTTCGACAAAATGGAAATAGAGAGGCAGGATGTAAAGGACTTGTTCATCGTAGGTAAGCTGCCATGCCCGGTAAACGACAGGGAGCTCTCGGAAACGAGGGAGAAATACATACCCTTTGTCGCGAATCTTACCTACACGTATGATTCCGAATCGACCCTGCAGATAGACTTCATAAGCGAGGAGGAGTGGAAAAGGCTCTCCGTCGACAACAAACTGGTAAGGGGTCAGGTGCCTTCGAAGATAAGCAGCGCACCTGCAAAACTCAGTCTCGGGACGGCCGACCAGCCGATAAAGGAAAACAACCCGTTCAACCTTGGCTTCAACATCTCCTCTGCGGAAGGCCCCAACAGCCACATAGACTATGCGCAGGTGTGGCTTACTGTGCCGAGTGAATTCGGAGGTGCTGAAAAGTGCCAGGGAGCACAGCTGACGGGGACAGAAGGAACCTATAACGTATTGCGTTTCGATCTTGGTACGCCATCGAAGGCGAGTTTCTGCTTCTATCCTGATGGTCTCAAGGACATAAAAGTCCCGAAAAAGACCTACACGCTTTCAGCGAAAGCGGAATACGTTTTCAACAAATGGGACGAGAAGGACACGCTGATAAACTTCAGGGACGTATGCTGGGCAAAATACCTGCTGGCCCACCCGGGAAACGCAAGCAGCACGTAATAATGCTTCTAGACGCCGACCATAAGGCGTATCGCATCCCTTAAACCTGGCGCCAGACCAAGGATGAATATCACTATTTTCAGGAAGTTCCTGAACTCCCCTTTCTCCGAATAGCGGTCGATGACGTAAAGCACTGGAATAAGGACCACGAGCTTCAGCAGGAACATCGCCGCCGGGTTGCTCATGTCTATCAGGAATCTCGGCAGGGGATGCTGCTCCGCGTAGCCGAAAAAAGCGAGAGCGACATAGGTCGCGCTGGCATCGAGCATGTGCGCGGAAAGGATTGCTGAGTTCTCAAGGGTGAAAACCTGTTTCAGTATTGCGAAGCCCGTCTTCTCCGAGAATTTGTACAGTAGCAGGAACAACGCAATCCACAGGGCGGTTATTCCCAGAATCATCAGCATGGGGATGAAATAAAATCTCGGCATCAATGCAAAGTTTATGATGTCAAGCGCCACGCCTGCGACTAGCATGATTTTCCAGTAAGGGAACCCGGCGTATTTCTGTATGGCTATGGATATCACAAGCACGATTAGCGCAAGCGTGAACGTGATGAAATACGAGCCTGGAGTCGGGAATACGGGAAGCGAATAAAAGTCGCCCAGCGCTCCTGTGAGCGCTCCGTAATACGCGGCGTCATGCAGGACCCGCGTGCTAGAGCCCCACAGGATGAAAGGGATAATCGCATAAAGAAATTTGCGGTCTATGCGTATCTTCATCTTTCTTAGCATCTTGAAAACGCCATAAACCGCGATTACGAGTATTACGCCGTATGCTATCGAATTGACCGGGTTGAACCAGCCATTCGAGAGGATGGGATTCAGAAAATACTCGTTTATGAAGTCCATAGTTTTTATTGAAGCGCTCTTTTATATAAGCCGGCTAGCGAAGGCGTTAGACGGGGAGAAAGCCGCTTCTTATCATGAACATGAATATTATGAAGACCGCTGCCAGCATTATGAGCGAGTGCTTGACGCCAGCGATAATCGAGTTTTCTCCGAGCTGTCCGGATATCAGGCCCATGAAAAACGCCTGTATCAGGAGGACGGTGAAGAACAGCGCGAAATAATAGCATCCTATGCCCGCCGCAACTGAGAAAGAGCTGCAAACAACGTCGAAATACGCGCACGGGAAGATTATGTAGAACTTGTCGCAGGGGTTGTTGAAGGCCAGGACCAGCGGCGACGTGACGCCTGTTGTTCCGGTCTGCGTCTGGCTCATCATCGGTATGAGGACGATAATTATCGCGATGGATATTGCCACGAACATGAAGAATATGCCGTACATTATCATGACGTGCTGGCGGACTATCGATTTTCGCTCCTCGTCTATCTCTTTCAGCATCACCATGTCTCTCGACAGCGAATCAAGGGTGATGGCGATGTTGCCTCCGGAGAGATACGACTCCTTGAGTATGCTCAGAACCTCTGCTATCAGTTTCGAGGCCTTGAATCTTTTCCCGAAAATGTCAAGCGCGCGGGTGAAGTGGACGCCCCACGACAGGCGGTTGGAGAATTTCTGGACTTCGGGTGTGAGCTTGCCGTAGTTGTTTTTTGTCGTCATCTTTATGGCCTCGGAAAGCGTTATGCCCGAACGCTTCAGGCCTGCGACGTCGCGTATGAAGGCGGGGAACTCCTTTTCTATGGATTTTATCCACAGGAATTCCGTGTATTTTATGAGGAAAATGGGCGTGATGACGATGAACATTGCAATCACGCTGACGTTCACGATGATGCCTGTGTCCTGGGTGAGGAAGGCGAACGTGGTTATGAGTAAGACGGCGACCATGATTGAGACCAGCACGATTTTTCTTTCCCTTTCCATGACATCACTCCGTTGGCGATAGGCTCTTCAGCAGCACGAGGAACCCGGATGAAACCGCGGGTATGAAGAAAAACACCAGGAAGGTCTGCATCATAAGTATGTCCCCTCCGACTAGGGGCGACATTATTGACGAGAGCACGATGAAGAACAGCGTTCCGACGATTATAAGTGTTATGTAAATTTCCGTGTAGAAGCTTATCTGCTTCGAGTAATCGTTCAGCGAGCGTCTGTAATCGGCCATGTGCTCCTTTGACTTGTCGCTCAGGTATTCGCCGACGTCGCCGCCCCTTCTTATAACCGAGAGCATGCCCCACAGCAGCTCCGAGAATTTCGCTGACGGCGTGCGGTTGGCTGCCTTGGTTATCGCCGTCGTCACGTCCATGCCGAGCATATGTATGTCCCTGTATACCCTCTCGCATTCCTTGCCAATCTCCCCTCCTCTGAGCGAAACCACCTTGAAGAGATCGGCGGGGTTCATGTCCGACGCGGCGACCGTCGACATGTATATCGTGGTGAAAGGCAGGGTCTTGTTTATTTTGCCCTGCAGGCCCTTTGCCCTCATGTTCGGATAGTAGTAGCCGAAGAAGAACACGCCTGCCGTGGCGGCGAAGGACAAAATTATCGAAAGCGTGTAGGAATAGAAGGCGTGGGTTGTCGTGATGGTGATGTAAAACGACCCGGCTAGTATTACTACCACGAAGCTCAAGAGCGAATAAAATAAAACCATCGAAACATATTCCTCCACCGTGTACTTCATGCCTGCCTGCTTGAGCTGCGCGCCCAGGGCGTCAAAATAGTCAGAATACGAATCAACCAGTTTTCCGAAAAGCCTGTGAGATAATTTTTCAATCATGCTGAACCCTTGCTCATGTGTTGCAAAACCGGAGAACCAATCGCCTTAAAACCCTTCCACAAGGCCGATTATCCTCTCCGGATTGGAGTAATAACCTGTTATTATGTTAGCAACTTCCCTGTAATCGAACATCCGCCTCTCCCACATCCATTCAAGGATGCCTTTTCTCGTTCTCATCTCCTCCCTCAGGCTTGTCTCGGTAAGGCCGATGGATCTGGCGATATGCTCAAGCGTCTGGCTCTTCTCGATCGCCTCGAACTTGTCGTCGACCGGCTTCCACCTGAAAATTTCGATCGTTGACGGCTTGTCTCCCTTGAGGCCTGTAACCTCTAGTATCTGGTTTACCCTCCTTACGTAGCGGTCCCTTGACTTCACCTGCAGAAGGAAAATCAGTATGTCAAGGTTCTGTATCAGGCTGGGTGGAAGGCTGATTGGCGGAGTTGTGAGCCTGTCGATAAGCTGCGGCAGGTTCGCCGCGTGTATGGTTGCAAGGCCTGCGTGACCTGTAGCGATTTGCTGGAACAAAACGTAAGCTTCCATGCCCCTGACCTCTCCGACGATTATGTAATCGGGCCTCTGTCTCAGGGACGATTTGAGCAGGTCGAAAAGGCTGACTTCTCCCGCTTTCTTGCCCTCGGATATCGGCGTCCTCGCCACCTCGGGAACCCAGTGCGGGTGCGGCAGGTTCAGCTCAGGCGTGTCTTCAATGGAGACGATTTTCATGCTCGGTCTGATGAAGAGCGACAGGGCGTTGAGAAGCGAGGTTTTGCCTGACGCCGTCCCTCCTGAGATGAGGATGGACTTCCTGTTCTCTATCGCCAGCCATAGATATGCGAGCTGCGTCGAATCCATCGTGCCGTATTCAAGCATGTGGACAGGCGTTAGAGGCGCTTTCGTGAACTTGCGTATGGTGAAATTCGAGCCGCGACGAGCGATGTCAGTTCCTAGCGTCGCGTGGACCCTGGAGCCGTCCGGCAGCGAGCCCTCTACGAGCGGCTCGGCGACTGAAATCGACTTGCCGCATTTCTGCGAAAGCTTCATCACGAACGTGTCAAGATCGTCCGTGTTACCGAAAACGACATTGCTCACCACTGAGCCGAGAAGGGGATTGCGGTGGTAAATATAAAGCGGTATCCTATCGCCGTCGCATGATATGTCTTCTATGTCCTTGTCCCTTATCATCGGTTCTATTTTTCCGAGACCTATGATATCCCTCTGCACATAATATCTGATTACGTCCACCTTGCCCTGGTCAGGATATTTGATTCTCGATATTATGTTCCTTATCTCATTGACCAGCAGCTCTTTGGCGCGGATTTCCCCGAGCCTCATGAAATCGATGTCCAGGCGTTCTTCAAGCTCTTTCTTGACGTATTCTATTACTTCCTTGTCCTTGTCGGTGATGTAAGGTTCTATGACGGAATAAACTACCTCGTTCTGTCTGGGCTCCCATTTGACCCTCGCATATGCATAAACCCTCTCGTTCTTTCCAGGCTTGTCGGGGATCAGGGGATAGGTTATGTTTATGTTCCTGAGCATCTCCTTTTCCTCGCTCGAAAGCGGCGTCGTAAGAGGAGCGGGCTCCTTGGGGATTACCATCTGTATGCCCGGCGTCTCCTTTATTATTATCGGAGCTACAACTGGCGCAACGGCAGACGGCGATGAAGGTGTTCTTTCCGTATGGGAGAAAACGAACGTTTCCCTGTAAGGTGTTCCCTTCATCTCCTTCTGCATGAGGTAGCCGTGCTTCAGCCTTTTAATTATCTTCCTTGCAGGCTGGCCCGGCTTTTCATTCTTTGCAGGCGTTTTCGAGACCCTGAATTTTTTTACCTTCATAAAACCCCGCGCCCCTCGCTAAATAAGGTTATATCGTATAATAATTGAATTCCTTCTCTTATAAATTATAGGATTCATGCGCTTATTTCGCATCAAGAACGATTGAGTTGCCGTATTTGTAGAGCACAACTTTTCCCAGGTCGCTGTCGACCCTCCCCGAGAAAGCAAAGGTGGTGTTGAGCCCGTGGAGCCTCGAGAAAGCCTCGAGATGGCCTTCAGGTTCCTGTGTAACATTGAGGCCTTCGGGCGAGAGGCGCAGCCTGTAGAATTTGTTGCCTATCGTTTTGGGTATGGAGAGAACGACTGAGGAATTCGCCTCACTGTTCTCCGAAAGCATGATTATGCTGGAAAGCACATATTCCTTTACCTCCGTGAGATGGTCCTGGGATGTGGAGGAAAGATAGAAGCTCTGGTACATCGCGAAAAGCGTGAATGACGTCATAAGAATGATGACGCCTATGGTGAAGAGCAGGACCTGCTCGAAAACCATCATCTGTCCCTTGCGTTTCATGCGCTTCGCTCCCTTCGCCCTCATAGCGGCTGCACTTTTATTTTAGAAACAATGAGGTCGCCGTTATTCCTGGCCTGGCCCTGCTGCGTCTCAGGCCCGCTGTACGAAAAAATGATTTTGTTGTTGCCGCTTTTTTTCTGGGTCTCGAGAAGCTGGATTTTGTACCCTTTCCAAGGCTCGTCGCTGTCCAGCTCTCTGTAGCGCAGCGAGAATACGAGATTGTATATGGCCTGCTGCCCCGGCTGGCTTTCGCCGCGCAGGCTTATGACTCCGGGCGTTTCGCCGTACCTCGCGACGGACGCGTTGTCGGCCGTGTTGAACAGGACTTCGCCCTTCGTTATCAGCGGCTGCGTGACCTGGACGGTATAGGTGATGGTGTTATTGGCCTCGTCTATCGCTATAACCCCGGCGACAGGGAGGACGAGCGTCTCCTCGCACGCGCCCTCGAAGGAGCAGGAGCCGGCCATGCCGACGATTTTCTTGTCGAGGTCCTCCATGAATTTGACCGCGGAAGTAAACTGCGAAACGGTCGAGCGCTTGTCTATCATGGGCCTGCCCCACGTGTAGGCGAAGCCGACGAGGGCGATTACGATGCCCGATATAAGAACTAGCGTTATGGCTTCAGTTTGCGCTTTCCTATTCCCCTTCCAGCCCATGATAATATATTCTGCTTTATGTTATAAAAATTCGTTCAGTAAAAAGAAACATATGTTTATTTATGGAGGGCACTTCGCACAGATTGACCTGAACAGCGTCGTACTCAAGTAACGTTCTCCGCCATCAGGCAGTAGCGCAACAACAGTTGTGCCCTTGCCTGCATCTCTCGCTATCTTCTTTGCGCCTGCCACGGCTGCGCCACTTGACATGCCAACAAATATCCCCTCTTTTCTTGCCAGTAATCTTGCCATTTCGAAAGCCTCTTCGTCATCAATTCTTATTCTCTCATCTAATGCCCTTGGATTGTATATGCCAGGAATTATGGACTCCTCCATATTTTTAAGCCCCTGAATCTTGTGTCCAATTCGGGGTTCGACTCCAATAATCTTTATTCCCGGTTTTCTCTCTTTCAGGTATCTGCTCACACCCATCAGCGTTCCTGTTGTCCCCATGCCGGCAACGAATATGTCAATAGACCCATCGGTTTGGGAGAATATCTCAGGGCCGGTTGTTTCATAGTGGGATAGGATATTGTTTTTATTCTTGAACTGATCGGGCATATAATACTTATCCGGATCCTCTTCGAGAATCTGATGTGCTTTCCTGATAGCTCCATCTGTACCCTTTTCCCCGGGTGTGAGTATAACTTCTGCGCCTAGGGCTTCAAGGATCTTGCGCCTCTCGCTGCTAACACACTCCGGCATCAGGAGTTTAACTCTGTATCCTTTTGCAGCCCCTATCATCGCCAAGGCGATACCCGTGTTACCCGACGTCGGTTCAAGGATTGTCTTATCTTTGGTGAGTTCTCCATTTTCTTCTGCCTCTTTTATCATATAATAAGCTGGGCGATCTTTTACCGAGCCGCCGGGATTGCGTGCCTCGTATTTACCTAAAATTCTAATTCCAGGCTGCCCGTTTAAATTAATCAATTCTACCAGTGGCGTATTTCCAATCGCATCCAAAATGCTGTATTTTGCCATAATTCCCACTAAGCTATGGCAGTTAATTTTTTAAATTTATTTTGGAATATTCCATAATAAACATTTATATAGGTTTTGGAATATTCTTTAAATATGCCAACCGGAGCAGAAGGGATAATCAGCGACAGAAACAGAAAAGAAATGAATATTAGCGACTTAACGCTGAGGGTCTTCAAAATCATCTGCTCCAAATGGCCAGCGAATCCAACCGAAGTCGCAAATGAATTGGGAGAGAATGGAAAAAACAAAAGCCTGTCGGCCAAATATCTCTACCATTTCAGAAAACTCAAAACCATTGATCTCATTGAAATGAAAAAGCTAGGAAACACGTACATTGCATGGCCGATAGACATCGAAAAACTGAGAATAATACACGAACTGTTGAAGACGGAATAGGAGGGATGTGTGATGGCAAAAACAGTTGCAATCATCGTAACTGGTGATACGTTAGAAAGGGTGTATTCAGCGATGATATTCGGCATGACCGCGGCATCGATGAATATGAAGACGCATATATTCTTCTCGTTCTTCGGGATAAATGCGATCAAGAAAAACGCTGACCTGAAGATGGGAAGTGATTACAAGAGCTACGAAAAAATGCTTCCGCAAAGATTCAAGGAAATGAACATACCGCCTGTACAGGAAATGATAAAACAGGCCAAATCGATGGGAGCAAAGATATACGCCTGCAAGACGACTATGGCTGCATTCGGCCTGAAGATGAGCGATTTCATAGAAGTCGTGGACAAGGAAGTCGGTGCGGCTGAGTTCCTGGAGATAACGACAAACGCAAACACCACGATGACGTTCTAACATCCGGATAGCTGGCAGAAAGGTATTTAAATACCCAAATGTTATTATTAAATAGTGGTAAAATGTCAAGTAATTTGGAAGTCGGACGTGGCAGTGCTGGCCTGAACAAATACAATACAGACATCGTACCAGATATGGTAAGACCGGAATTGTCCGGCAACTTAAACTACACGGAAAATGGCAGGCTCAATATTTATTGTGATCACACCGCAACGACACCGATGCTGGAACGCATACAGAGAACCGTTGACGAATTTAACACGATAAAAAAGGCAAACGTCCACAGGGGCATTTACCAACGTTCGCAGGAAGCCAGCGATAGATATGACAAAGCGCACGAGAAAGTCGCTGATCTTTTCGGCGCCGATCCTAGAGGTGAAATTCTTTTTGTCGGGCAAAATGCAACAGCGGCTTTGAACCAGATAATCCATTCTTTGTTCAAAGAAGAATACAGTAAACACGGAAATGGCAGTGACAAAGATAACATTGTTCTTTCAAAAATAAATCACAGCTCAAATGTTATGCCGTTGATGGACGAAGCACGAAGGAACGGCTATGAATTAAGATGGGTAGGCATAACACCCGGTTATGACACTGACCTAAACCAAGCAGAAAGTCTCATAGACGGTAACACGAAAGTCGTGGCCGTAACACACGTATCGAACGTTACCGGAGCCATAGACGATATAAGAACGATAAACAGAATGGCCCATGAGAAAGGGGCAGTTGTCATTGTCGATGGCGTACAGGCCGCCCCGCACTTGCCTGTTGATGTCAAAAAACTGGATTGCGATTTCTGGGTCGCGTCTGCGCATAAAATGTTTGCCCCAAACGTGGGCATAGTTTACGGAAGGAAGGAATTGCTCAAGAGAATGGGCCCTGCCGATATTGGCGGGGGCACACCGTTGCATATAGAATCCGACGGCTATTTCCTTGCCCCGGTGCCAGACAGGTTCGAGGCCGGAACGCCTGACATAGGAAATGCCATAGGGCTTGGCGCAATGACCGATTTCCTGATTGAAATGGGCCAGAAAATCGCAGGCGACGATCATAAAGGCAGGATTGAAAACCCTACCGACAGGAGAAAGTACATGAGAATTGCCATGGAGGGGGTAAGGGAACATGAAATGGCCCTTTCAGAGCAGATGGTAAGAGGGCTTGGAAGCATACCGGGCCTGAAATTGTACGGACCAAGAAATCCAAAGGACAGGGTTCCGACATTCTCCATAAACATCGGCGAAATGCACTCAGACCAACTGGCAATGTTGCTTGATGGAAAATATGAAGGAAAAATCATACCTGTTAGGTACAGGGTACAGGGGCGCAGTGGTTGCCACTGCGCATATCCTCTGCTGAAAGAAATAACCGGCGAAAACATAAGAGGAACCGCCAGGTTAAGCCTCGGATGGGACACTACGAAAGATGATGTTGAAAAAATACTGGACAATGTGAATTTTGTTGCAAAAAACTACGGAGGCATGAAAAGAGATGATTCGAAAAGCAGAAAACTGGCTGCCCTGATAAAGGAGGCTGATCAACGCGCTCCCGACCTGTTCTTTCCATCAGAACTACATCCACAATCGTACAGAGAAATGTTAACTTTACAGAATGATGTTCTAACCGACAAGTACAATGCCCATATAAGGCATATATTCGGTGGAAATAAATTACCTGGCATCAACGGAAAAGTCTCTGTTAGAAAAATGAGGAAAATGCTAAGTGAGTCTGCGATAGGTTTCGCTGAACATGTAAGTAATGGCAGTGGCTTCCGTGGTTTTCAGGAGGCCTTTCGGGAGTACAACCATCAAAACGGCCTGAGTTCTTATGAAAAGCCTTGGTGTTATAAAACCGTTGAGAGACACTTCAGAAGGGATAAAGGAAGGGACGGGTCCGTCAGGCATCCGAAATTTGCAGAAAAAATTGCAGGCTGGTTCTTTTAATTTAAATAGGGATTGCAACAAATAAAAATCATGGAAACTCTGGATTTAAGCGGAAAGGTTTGTCCCTATCCTATCATTTCTGTCAGCAATAAGCTCAGGGAACTGAAGAAAAAAGGCATAAAAAGAATCGAACTAGAAGTCATAGTCACCGATTGCGACGCCCTGAAAAGCATTCCGGAAATAGCAAAAAAAATAGGGGCAAAAGTCGAAGAAGTCAAGAAGGAAGATGGAAGTTGGAGACTGATAATCAGGATGGGATAAAATGGGCAAAGAAAACGATGATCTAAATTCTTTCAGAGACGCCTTGCTCCTGAAATACTACGACATAGTCCATGACAAAATGAGCATCGTGAGACCAAAGATGGGTAACGAGATTAACGTTATTTTTTCGCAGATGAGCGTTCCTCTTTTACTGACAAGTCAGGAATGCAGGAAGAAGATGACGGAAAACGGTGAATTCATAGGCAATTTTTTGGGTGAAGCCTACTGCGATTATGCGCCGTTGTGCCCTGAAACATCGAAAAATCTTGAGAATATCAGGAAAGCCAAGACAAAAAAGGACATTGAAAGTAACACAATAGTAGGGGAGTTCAAAAAGTTCATGCTCAATTCCCGCTATGGCATTCTGGAAATTGGCGATTTCAAAGGCAATGAAGTGATATTGAGGCTCAGGGAATGCGGCGAATGCTGCGGCCTGCCTGTTTTTGAAGAAATGTCATGCCTCTTTATACTGGGCATGTTCAAATCGTTTTTCGCAAAGCTGCTCGGCAAAAAAATAGAATCGGTGGAGTCTAAATGCAAGGGGAAGGGTGACGAATTCTGCGAGTTTGTATTGAAGCTGACTAATGACTGAATATGATATCACCATTTTTCAAAAAACTGCTGTTCTCGAGAACGGTCGACGTGGGAAACGGCGAATTCAAAATTTTCAACAAAAACTTTTTTCTTGGACCAGTGATGGCGTTTGTGAAGCTCAGGGAAGAGCTTAAGAGCAAGAATTCACTAGATGTACTTTACAAATTCGGAGAGGATATCTCAAAGAGCATCTTTGAATATTCCAAAAAAATGGGGACCGAAAAGGACGAGTGCATGAAATTCTGGCTCAACATGATCAATTTATCGGGCTTCGGCGACATGGAAATAATCGAAATAAGCAACGATAAGTGCTCTGTCGTAGTGAATTGCAAAAACTCCCCCATCGCATCGGAGTATGTCAGACTCGGCAAGAAAGAGAATGCCGATGAAATCCTGGCCGGCATGATAGGCGGGTTTTTCACTGAATTTTTCGGAAAAAGGGTTTGCTGCCAAGAGGTATCATGCATTGCAAAGGGGAACAGGTATTGCCAGTTCTGTGCAAAGGTTTCTTAGTGTCGAATTGAAAAGAAATCTATGTTTTCAAGTAGATGCCATTCGGGCCCATTTCTATCGGATAGATGTCCATGCCGTGCTTTGTTCGTCTCATTTTCCTTATCAGTATTGATCTTGTTATACCCCCGCCTATGCCAAACAGGTTTAGAACTATAACACCGTCAGCCACGAACTCGCTGACGCCGTCCCTCGACAGGCTGCCTCCGACGCGCTCGCCTATCTCGTTGTCAAGGATTTCGGATGTCACGACCGCCGTAACGCCCGTTTTCTTGAGAAGGCGTATGAGCTCGAACAGCCGCTTCCTCATGACGGCGGCGTCTTTCAGATACATCGCAATTATCGAAATAGGGTCTATGACTATCCGCTTCGCGTTAACCGAATTTATCGCGTTTATAACAGCCGACGGCAAATCCGAAACCTCGAAGGGGTTCTGGTAAACGAGCTTGAATGTCCCTTCCCTTTCGTATTTCTCGAACTCGAAGCCGTAACGCTTGAGATCGGTCTTTATGTCCTCGGGGTCTTCCTCCAGAGAAATGTAAAGGCCGGCTTCCCCTTTTTTCAGGCCTTCCCATAAATATTGTCCGCAGAAAGTCGTTTTGCCCGTGCCTGTTCCGCCTGTCACAAGAATGACAGAGCCCTTTACAAAACCGCCTTCCATCTCATCGTCGAGGCCCGGGATGCCTGTGGAAACCCTCTCCATCGACGACCTGAAAGGTGAAGATAAATCTGCTTTTTTGGGCATATTAAATATTTGTCTTGCCCCTACTTAAATCTGTTAAAAAGAAATTGCAGAAATGAATTTCACTATAGGGCGGTTATTTTTTCCTCTCGACTATGTAATCTGCGAACTGGTCCAGGACATGCTGCAGCTCCTTTGGCATCTTCGCTGTTACGGCCTTGCTTTCCTTCACCAGCGTCTTCGCCTTCTTCTCGGCATAGTCGATGGAGCCGTATTTCTCGAATAGCGCTTTGACGGCCTGGATGTCAGCCGGGCTCGTGTTCTCCCTGGGTCTGTTGAGAATCTCGAAGAGCGTATCCTTCTCGTCCTCAGTGCATTTGGATATGCAGTGTATTACCATGATGCTGCGCTTGCCTTCTTTTATGTCCGAGCCGATTTCGCCTCGCCCTTTGCCTTTCGTCAGGTCGAGCAGGTCGTCGGCGATCTGGAAGGCGGGCCCGATTTTCATGCCGAACTGCTTTATTTTATCGGTAAGCTCCGGCCTGCCGGCGATTACCGCGCCGCCGACCATCGGCAGCGTAAGATACCAGGCGGTCTTGAAGCCTATCATCTTCATGTAATCCGCTTCCTTCGGGTTGTTGTTGTCCCGCAGATTCATGTCCATGGTCTGGCCTTCTGCCGTCTTCACGCATGTCTCCACGATTTCGTTTATCAGGTCTATCTTCGTCTTTTCGCCGAGGTTGGACTTGGTGACGAGCTCATAGACCTTCTCCGACATGAAGTCGCCGATGTTTATGCCATGGCCCAAGCCATATTTGACCCAAACTGCCGGTTTGTCCCTCCTGACCTTGTCGCCGTCTTCGATGTCATCATGCACGAGCAGCCAGTTGTGGAGGATTTCGCAGGCGGCGGCGAATGACGTCGCTTTTTCCACGTCGCCTTTCAGCGCCTCGCACGTCAGCAACGCCAAGACCGGCCTTATGCGCTTGCCGCCGGTGTCGAGGTGGTACCAGACCGCGTCGTGGAGGTTCTGGATGCCGGCGCGGGGGATGGCTTTCTCGATTTCCTTCTGTATGAGCGCACCGCGCTCGTTTAGAATTCTTTCGACTTCCTCAATCATAATTGTTATTTGCCTGTCTGTTTAAAAAGCAGATGTCTCTGGCGCTCTGCCGTCATTTCTGCGGCTGCGGTGGCGCTTCCTTCTTGCCGCCCTTGCGCCTGAACAGCTTGAGCGGCGAGAGCGCGAGTTTTATCGCTTTCCAGCCCATCCTGACGGCGGAATACGCTATGAACAGGCCCATACCAGTGACAGCAAACCATATCATGTTGCTCAGGTTTATGGGGATGTTCAGGCCGAAAAACATGCTCCCGACCACCGGGAATATCGCAGCTACCAGGCCTATCATCAGCACCTTGAAAACGAATTTGACCAGCTTGTAGGCAAGGATGGTGAAAATTATGAAAACCGCGAAAAAGAGCAGTATGTTCTGGTCTCCGCCCAGCGCGCCAAGGAATTCAAACATAAATAATAATTAGCGAGGCCTTTTTTATTCTTATTTTGCCGATTGCCGGCGCGGTTTATTTAATCACTGCCGGCAATTAGAATTATGAGCCTCGCAGGCAGCCTGAAGAAAGAAACAAAAAAGTGGACCAGGAAAATCGAGAAAGAAATGGCAGATACAAAAATCACCGGCAAGAACGCGTCCTTCGTCGCGAACATAAAGGCCTATGTCAAGGACTCGAAGCACTTCGCTAAGAAAGGCGACCTTATTCGCAGTTTCGAGACGATAATCTGGGCCTGGGCATGGCTGGAGATACTGAAAGAGCTGGGAATGATAAAATAAGTTCTAAAGTCTACCGGCAGCAATAATACTTTTCGTTCGGGCATTCCGCTTTTCCGTCGCATGTTGGCGTAGTAGCATTTTTATAATCTTCCCCTTTACATAACCCAATGCCCGAAGTGGCAGGATATTTGCATATACATGCAACCGGATCATTGACGCAAACTTTTTTACCGGTTATTGTGAGGTCATTCCAAGATGTATAGCAACAAACGACAGATTCACAGTCTACATTATTTGCGCATGTGTCGCCGGATTTCTTTTTGGTGGTGGGCGTCGTTCCTCCCTTCTTCGCGAAGTTCAACACAACCGGGTCCCACGGGCCCTCAATTCTCACTTTCTTTATCGTGCCTCCGCTTTCACAGATGTTCCAGTCGTTGGTGTCCTGCATATAAAGGGTAAGGATGTTCTGGTTGACGGAGCTCGGGTTATAGCTCATGTATTGGCTGCAGCCGCTGCTGGAACCATAGCTGGAACCATATGACGAATAATACGACGGATAATATGACTGCGTGTAATACGGAGTATAGACGCCGCTCGAGCCGCAGTTATAATCAGCAGGTTTACATACCTTGGTCGTCCCGTCCTCCATTACCGCCGTTATGCTGACTTGGTATTTGCCGTTTCTGCCGACCTTCTCGCAGAAGCCGGAAACCCTTACCTCCAGCTTCCCGTTGTAAATGGTGTCGCCTGTTTTCTTCCTTGAACCATCCTGTGTTACCTCCATAACGCCGTCGCTGAATATCCCCTGACCCGAGAAGGTAAGCGAGTTGAAGGCTCCCATCGCCATGCAGGTCATGTCCTTCATCATGCTGAAGCACTGCATCATCTCATTGGCCATGTTGACGGAGCTATACGCTTGGGAGGCGGCTGCGCTGGTGGTAGACGCCGCCCCATAGTTATACGTCTGCCTAACCCTGTCCTCGAGGTTCTTCATGCAATACTCGAACATTTGGTACTGGAAGTAGATGTTGACCAGCATCATTATGGTGCTGAGGTTGTCCATCAGGAACTTGCACACCTTGTAAGGGAAGTTGAGAATCTTCTGCAGCACGTTGCTTATGTCGCCTGCCGTGCCTTTCTGCTCCTTCGGGAAGACTGCCTCGATGAGCGGCGCTGCCGCGCCGCATACTATGCCCCATTTAATGCCCCATTTAAGCGCCGAGGTGTATTCGCTTTCTCCTTCCTTTTCCTCAAACCACTTGAATAGTTTAGTAGCGACAAGCAGGATGAGCAGTGCTATCCCCAGGGCACCTATGACAACTTTCCACCAGTTGCCTGAGCTGAAGTAATCTCCAAAATTGTCAAACTGGGTCTTTATGCTGGTCAGGTCGAGCGCCGCAGGCGCGGCTGCTCCTGCACTTCCGGGGGCGTTTCCTGTTACTGCGGGTAAAGCTGCATTCGGAGCTGCATTTTCGTCGCACTTCACGCCCTTGGCTATGTAAGTTTTCACGCCTTTGCTATCAGTGCACAAACAGTAGCCTTCGCATCTGCATTCTTGGCCGGAATTGACGTTATTGCACGGCGGCTTGCACTGGGGCGGCGAGTTCGTAGCGTCTCCGCTTTTGTTAGGCGTTCCCGTTGGAACGCAGCATTTGATGTTCGCCCCTCCGGAGCACCAGTCATCCTTGAACTCCTTGCCTTCCGGGCATTTGTCCTTCGTGCTGTCATAGCATTTTTCGCTGCCGCAGGGAGCGGCGCAGGAGCCGAAGGTTTCGGGCTCCTTGTCCTTGCAGGCGCAACATGCTGCTTGATCGCCACAAGGTAGATTTTGTTCTGTAAATTCCTTTAATTTGTTTCCGTCTGGTGGCCATGCCCAAGATGCAGTAGCCTCTTTTCCTTTTTGTGCACAAACATTGTTGCACTGATCGTCATTCGAGGCGCAGTAGCCATAGATCTTAACATTTGATTTTGCAACTTTCTGCGCATACGTGTTGCAATCGACCGACTCGAAAACATTAAATGTAAGTCTCGTGTTTACGCCTTCGCATTTATAAATTTCTTCTTGCATGGTAACTAGGCCAAACAATTGGTCTTTTTCATAAGCATAAAGTTGTGCTTCCAACGTCTGTTCACCGGACTTGGGGTAGTTGACCTTAACCATGCACTCATAGTCTTTACTGCCCCATGGGCCTCTACATTTAGAACTTGGAGTTGCATCAACAATGACTGTGCCTGATTTTTTATCGGTTATTTTTATCAAAGGTGCGGAAACCTCTTCCATTTTGTCGCATTTAGCTCGGGCATATACACCAAAATAATCGCCAGCGAAAGGTTTATTCATCACCACTTCTAATGAAACTGTACAACCATTAGCTGGGTTGGGTCCAGTTCGCTCACAATCTCCTTTGGGGCTGGTTGATGATGCAAAGTTTAGCGTACTCGTCTCAGGCTGATACAATCCTTCGTCTCCGCTCTCACCGGCGAAATCGGCTGCGACAGCTGAACCAGCTAGTTTCGCTCCGCTGGTCTCGGGCTGGTAGTCGGACGGGGAATTAGCGGCCGTATAATATGAACCGCAAGACATAGCAGTGCAAATAAGAAATGGCGCCGGGCTTTGCTGCACGCAGTTAGAACCGACAGTGTTGCCGCATTTGTTGTCATTTTTGCACCAGCATCCGCCGCCATTTATGCAATTTTCGCATTGTGTCTTCAACGCAGATGCAGAATTTTGGTTCTGAGTGCTGTTTTGACCTCCTGTGGTCCCCATGCACTGGTTGCCCACGCACTTGGCATTCGGGTCGTTTTTCGTGCAGTCATTGTCGCTGTTGCATATGCTCGGAGCATCGCCAAATATCTCCTTCATGAACTTGTTGACCATCACGCAGGTCGCGCACAGGGAAAGGAACCTTATCGCAGTGACCATGATAGCCTTCGTCTTGTTGTAGGCGTCCTGCGCCTCCTTCAGCCTCTTCAGGTAGTCGATGTAGCTGTCGAGCAGCTTCGGGTGGATGGTTATGGTGCCGTCGTTCGCGGTCAGCGTCTTCTGCACCTTGTTGTCAAGGTATTTTATGTAAACGGCGACCTGCACTGCGCCGAGGGAAATGGGTGGGAACTCCTGCGTGTCGGGGTTCTCCTTGTTTATCTTGTATTCCGGCGTGTCCGGCAGCTTTATGGTCGGGCCTATCTCGAAGGGGCAGATATACTTGTTGGCCTCCTGCGAAGTCTTCTGGCAGTTGCCCAGCGACCTCAGGTTGGCGTTGACGGTTTTGCCTGTGAGGTTGGCGTCGAAATCGTAAACCTGCAGGTCCGGGATGCCGACGTCAGCATTCCTGTTGTAAATCCTCAGGCTGACGTTGAGCTGCGAATAGGAAGCGAGAGTGCACTGCCCGTCGTCTGTCTGTATCTGGCAGTTTATGTCCTTCGGCGGCGTGCCAAGGATTTCCATCTCTATCTGGTACGGGCTCTCGTCCCTTATAACATAGATATCGAAGACTCCCTCGGCCTTCTTACCCGTGCCGGAAGAAGCGTAAAGCTTTATCGTGCCTTCGCCCATCTCGCATCTCTGGAACATCTTGCTGGTCACGTAAAGGGAGCATTCATAGTCTTCTATGCGATGGGTCCCGACTTTTTGATAGGTAATGAATTTGCAAACTGTCGCGTTCGCTTCAGGCGACACGCCCGTGCCCTGGGTCAGTTTGCCCTTGTCGTCCTGAGCCTCAAGCTTGTAGGACCACACGAGGTCGTCTTCCTTGGGCTCGGGGTGCAGCAGGTCGGCGTACATTATCCTGACGTAGCCGCTGTCGCCGAGCTTTATCGACTTGGAACCGAGGCAGTTTATCGGGTTCTGAAGCGTTCCACCTGAGATGTCGTTGTCAACAATGTCCAGGTAGGGCTCCAGCGGTCTCGCTGAGACGGATATGTCCTTCGTGCCTGAAATCGTCAGCTGCTCGTTGCCCGCCCTGACAAGGAATGTCAGGGTAAGCGGATAATACTTCGAACCCTGGCCAGGCGCAAGCTCGTCTTGGCCGCAGGTCACCTTTTCAAAGAGCTTGTCTGTCGGAATATTGCAGGTGATGGTCTGCGCCTGCTGGGAGCAGTATTTGGCGGTGTGGTCTATGGTCAGCTCATTGAAGCTTATCTGCTCCTCAAGGACCGTGAAACTCGCGACGTTCTTCGCGTTGGCTGTGATCTTGACGGCGTCCGGGTTCTGCTGCTTGTTGCCCTCGCAGTAAAGCGTCTCCGGCGAGGCGCTTTGTATGTCGACTCTCGCCTGCTCGCCGAGGACGTAAACAGTGGTCGAGTTCGTCACATCATATGTCTTCTTGCCCTCCACCCTCAGGGTGAGGTTGGCTGTATTAGCGCCGACATTCGTCGTCTTGGATGCCTTTATCTTGACATCGCAGTTGAAGTCATACACCACGTCCGCCTCCTTGCAGGTGCCGCTGGCTATCATGCTGTTCGTTATGACTGTTGCCTGATGCTTAAGCTCGCTTTCGGCGGCATTGTGTATCGTCACGTAGAATGAAGCTGAAGTCTCGTTGCCCTGGACGACTTCTATGCGGGACGGGGTCGAGGCAACGATTTCTAGCCAGGGATTTATCTTGCTCAGCGCTACCACGGGTATAGTGAACGGGAAGGAGATGGTCGTGCCCTGCACCGAGAAGACAACCGGCACATCGCTTTCCGAGTAGTCGGCAGGAATCTCGAAGTTCGTGTTCGCGCAGTCGTAGAAGTCGCGGTTGGCGGTCGAGGAGACTTTCGTGCACGTCATCTTCTGGTTGATTTTGCCTAAATAAGTGTACAGGAATGCCGGGCTGCTACCGACCATGTTAGGATACTGCAGGTAAAGGCTGACCGTCGCAGCGGTCTTCGCCCCCGCCGGCAACGAATCCGGACTCACCGCGTAAACCTGCATGTGCGGCTCTGGCAAATTGAAATATACCTTCTGGGAATTGCTGTAATAGGTCTTGTTCTTGTCTGCGGTTACGACCATATGCCTGAACTGTATCCCAAGAACGTTTTGCATCTGGTCGCACAAGTCCTTTGCAGGCAACGAGCATGTCATGATATTTGCGCTGGCGGTGCACGGCGCATAGTAATAGCCGGAACTGTTCGTGGTGTACTCCACCTTTTCGTGCAGCGTAGTCATGTCGACGTTCTCTGCCTTGATATTTACCGTCAGGAAATTGTCGGCAGTGCAGTCGACCGGCGAGGACGTGGAGATTATCGTGAACCTCGGCTCGGGCGGGGGCTGCATGATTTCGTAGAAGGCATTGGCTGTCAATTGCTTGGGCTTGCCTTCAGCGAAGCCGTCCAGCCTGAACGCAAGAGTTTCGACACCCTGTCTGCCGCTGGGAATTGCAAGAGCGACATTGCAGCGGTAATACTTTATGTTGGAATAGGAAGTCTCGAGCGTGCACGTGGCGGGCGCGAAAGGCTTGTCAAGATATTTGTAGTTGAAATTGTTTTCGTTGTACGTGATGAAGTCAGGGTAATTCACGTGCAGCAGGACGCTCACGGCAGTGGTCTTGTCCGCGTCGATCGCCTGCGGCGTTACCGTGTCAATGCCCACACTGGGAGGCGGGAAGGTGACAAGTATCGTGGAAGGCAGGGAAAGCACCTCCGTTTCGCCGTAAGTGAATTTGAACACGAGCGAAAGGCTCTCCTGGACAAGCTCGCATATCCTGCTCTCGGGAACGGTGCAGGTGTAGCTGCCGCCGGAGCCCGTGCAGGTCAGGGTGTTGAAATTTTCTCCGTCAAAAGTGTACTCCATCTCTGGTGCGCCTTCTCCGGGGTTTGAAACCTGCAGTTTCGCCGTTATCTCGTTGTCTATGCCGCAGTCGAATGGCGTTGGGGAAAGAGAAGTCACGCTTATCGATGGACTCGGCGCTTTAAGCGTGACGGGAAAACTGCCGGAGAGCTGGACGCCTCCCTGGTAATTGAAAAATACCTTTATCGTCGATGTGCCCGGGGCAGTGCACGCCGGGAAGGTTTCGACGGGGATCGAGCACTGATAGGAATAGATGCTGGCATTCGGGCTCACGAGCGAACAGGTCATCGTGCCCTCGTTAGCCTTCACGCCATCAATAGTGTAATAATAAGACTGGAAGTAGCCGATGCTACTGGCGTTCTCCGCATGCATGGTCGCTTTGATTACCTCGCCGCTGTAGCACGTGACTATCTGCGGCGACCAGTCATCAATGACAAGCTTAGCGCCGCCCGTGATAGGAGGACCGGCCTCAGTCGAGTAGAAAACGACAGGGTTGCCGGCCTTGCCATCAGCAGCGATTATGAAGTCCCACGTGTCCGTGCTCTTGTTGAAAATATTGCCGGACATACTGCTGAATTTCAGGGAAGGGATCCCCGTGCCGGATGGGTCAAGCCTGTCTTTGTTGCCGGAAAGATCGTAAAGCTTCGTCACGCCCGAGCCTCCGACGCTCTCGAAAATGGAGCGGCTCATCTGGTCGGAGGGAATGGCATAATAGTTCTCAATATAGCTCGTCGCGACATCCGCTGAAGCACCCTTGATATAAAGGTCAAGCCTGTCGACGTCGTTGTTTTCATTGTAGAAATTCCTTATGCCTGTCTTCGTTACCTTGTCCCAGCTGCTCGTCCATACTTCCTTGCCTGCGATGTCGAGCTTCACCATGGCCAGGAAGTTGCCCACGTTGTTCGAGCTGACGTCGTCCCATTTGTAGGTCTCGTCGAAAACCAGACTCGAGCTGCCCGGATTGACAGATATGACAGGATTAACTCCTTTCTCTATGCAGCTGACCGGGTCCAGGTCCTTGCATCTGAAGAGATAAATCTTCTTTATGACATAAGAGGCACTCTTGCTCGAGAGCTTCATCTCCAAATACTGGTAGTTCTGCTGGTACGGGTAGGACAGCTCCTTCTGTATCATGTCGGAGAACTTCGGTATGGTCGTCGTCGACTGCTGCCCGCCGGAAGTGAATATCCTTATCTCGAGCGCTGTGGCGCCCGTGGTACTCCATATAAGATAAGAACAAAATACAGCTATAATCTGGAGCGCCAATAACTGCCAATTCTTTATTCTCATATTCAACACGACCTTTCTGTAGCGCTTACCGCCGAGCCGCAGCGGCTTACAGCAACATCAGTCAGCTGGCCTGTTTCCGAGACGTCTATGCCAGGAGCTTCTATATCACCCGTCTCCGTCTTGAGCACGACCGGCAGATAAATATAAATGTCCTTCTCCCCTTCCTTCAGCTCGAATGAGGTGCTCAGCAGGCTTACAACCGAAGTCGAGGTTTCATTGCTGAAGTCCTCGGCGCTCACGCTGACATTGTATTTTATGGGCTGGAGGCCTTCGGAAGCTATCGTATCAGTGTATGTTTCTTCCTCGAGGTTTGTAGCGTATATTTCGAGATCCATGTTTGACATCTGGTCAGGCTGCGCCGGCGTGAAAGAGACGAGCACCAGAAGCTTGTCGTTAAGCTCGCTGATATCCTTCGCGCTTTCAGTGACTTGGTAACTGCTGAATTTGCCTCCGCCCTCGCTGCCATAGGCCATGGTCCTGAGGCCCTTCAGATGGATTGTCACCGAGCCTGCGGTTTTCTGCAGCGTTATGTTCTTGTCTACCATGTCTCCGAAGGACAGCATGCTTTCCCCGTAGCTCCTGTAGCCTTCCTTGTATACCCTCAGGTTGCTGATTATGCAGGGTATTTTGCTCTCGACTTTTCCTTCGCTGTCTGTAGTGCCTATGTTGCATATTGAAAACAACACATCGACGCCTTCCACAGGTTTACCTTCGGAATCCTTTACCCTTATGGTGGCATCGCAGGTTACATCTTCTTTGCATCTGTTGTTGTACTCTGATTCCTCCTGCAGATAGCCGAAGCATGAGCCCGGCTCGTTGTTCTCTATCTCGATCATCATGGCAAGCTTGAACCACTGGTCGAGCGTCGAGTCCTCGACCATAACAATGACAGGATAGCGGAAGGAGTAGAAAATGCTGTAAGGAGTCATGCAGACGGGTATGAGCGAGCCTATGGGCTGCGGGACGAATATCGCCGGGTCAGGATACATGTTGAAGTACCTGTCCATCTCGGAATCCCATGACGGCGGGTAGGCAAAGGCGACCTCCAGGCCGGGATATATCTTGTCGCCAACGCTGTTGATCGGCGGACAGGGCGGATTTCTTTCCATATACACAGGCTGCTTGTTCCACACGGTGTGAGAAATGACATAATTCGCGACACCCTTAGCGACGGGCAGGGTCTGCGCCCTTGTCATGTGCACGATTTTGCCGCAGTCGGAAATCACGCCCATCATCGGCGCATCTGAATGCTGCATGTTTTGTATCGTGCAGAGTTCGAAATACTTGTCCTTGCCCACTTCGCTTACGAAATTATTTGAGAAATCCAGGATATCATAGAGTTTCGAGTTCACCGAAACCTCGTATGGCTGCTGAACCTGGTATGTGCCAATTTCCGTCGGAAGGTTGACCCTGACCACGATTCTGTCCTTTATTATCTCAACTTTGGAGCTCACTTCGCTGAAATCGAACTTGGCCTTTACGCCAGAGAATTCCATCTCATCGTTGCTGTCGAGATTGTCCTGAAGGTTCTGGTTGAGATAGGCGAGAAGGCCGTTGTTAAGTTCGCTGGAAACATCAGGTATGTCTGTTTCGCCGCAGAAAGACCAGATAGACGTCTCAAACATGCCGAACCTTATCGAAGGCCCGACATCAAGCAGGCCTCCCTGGTTATACAATATCTGCAGGTTTTCTTTCACGCCCGCCCTTATCAGATTGCTTACAGAATCCCTCACGGTCTTGGCTTCCTCGGTTACACCTGTCACAACAGGAGGGGTGATAATGGCCTGCCTTGAGGCGAGAATGACGACGGCTATGCCGATGACAATCAGGGCAGCGACGACTATGAATTCCACCTGTCCCTTCCTGCGGGAATACATATAATAATATTTCATAGTATCACTTATAACCTTTTCATGTACCACACAGGCGCAGGCATGTCTTTTTGGCGTTTCAATATGTCTAAAAATGAGCAAAATCAGCAAGTTGTGATTTCGTCCTTGCTGATTGCCGCGCCGCAGGTGCTTATGGCAAGGTTTGTCAGCTGGTCGGCCTCGCTGGCGTCGATGCCGGGTGCATCCAGATCAAAAAGGCCGTCCCCCTTGACCACGACTGGTATGTAAAAGTAAAGCGATGTCTGGCCTTCCTGTAGCGTGTATGATGTATTGAGGAAGCCAACCGGCAGGCTGTCGTCACCGTCTTCCGTGTTTACAGCAACTAATATGTTATATCCTATCGGCAGCAGACCGGAAACATTCACCGCTGACACCGCATTCCAGTTGTTGTCATAGTTCAGTATAACAAGCGGCGTGTCCTCACCTGTAAAATAGTTCGGGTCGGCCGGCGAGAAGGCGATGGTGGTTGTCAGGTTCAGGTCGAATTCATCATAACCTAGGTCAGCTATGTCTTTGGCCTTGTCAACAACGGCATAGTTAGCGTATTTGCCGTCATCGTCAGTGCCGTCCAAACCGTCGCCTGAGGCGTATGTTTTAAGGCCTTTCATATATATCGATATGTTCTCGGCGACCCTTGTCATCTTCACAGTCTTGTCCTTCAAATCATCCGAGGATACCAAATCGCCATAGCTCTTGTAACCGGGTTTGAAGGCGCTCAACTCGCTTATCATGCACGGAATTTTGCCTTCAACCACGCCTTTTTCGTTCGTGGTGCCTAGGTCGCATATGTAGAAGCCGACGTCAACGCCCTGCATCAGGTCTCCTGTGGTGTTCTTGACCTTTATTTCCGCATCGCATTTGGCGTTGCTTATGCAAAGCTTTGCGTACTGCGACGCATTGCCCATCTGCACGGAGCAGTTTCCAGGAGCGGTGTCTTCTATGTTGACCATGACCCCGAATTTGAGCCATTGATTGAGGATCGAGTCATGCACCATGACGATTATCGGATAACGCAGGTTGTAACTCACGGCATAGGAACTCATGCAGAAGGGTACGAGGGGTATGGGCGGTTTTGGTATGACGCGCAGCGGATCCGGTGAAAAAGTGAAATATTTGTCCATTTCTGAGTCCCATGAAGTGGGATAGGAAAACATAACATCCATGTCGGAATAATCTTTGCCGCCCACTCCGGTCAGCGGATAGAACGGGTTTTCTGCGAGCCTTAGACCCCTGTTGTTCCAGACGATATGAGAAGCCGTGTATCTGGCAACCTCCTTTATGCCGGACAGCAGCTGTGTCCTTGTTCTGAAAAGGTAGTTGCCGCAACCTGCCCTTGCGCCCGCGAGCGGCGTCCAAGTTTTATTTTCGGGATTGGTATTAATCATGGTCGCCAGGGTTACCATCTCGAAGAAGCTGGTTTCGCTCGCGTCTTTTACAAGGTTTTTCGAAAGCTCGAGCACATCATAAAGTTTGCTGTCGACAATGACTTCATATGGTTGCGGCATTTCATACGCTTCAACCAGCGTCGGCAGATATATGCGGATGCTTATCTTGTCCTTGAAAATCTCCACTTCGTATCTTGATTTGCTGAAATCGAACTGCGTGTTTTTACCGTAGAAATTCATCTCGTCTTGCAGGTTTTCCCTGAGGTAATCGAGTATGGCAGCGCCGATCTCCTGCGAGACGTCAGGGATTTTCTGGTTGCCGCATGCCAGCCACACCTCCGTGTCGAACATGCCGAATTTGACGGAGTAACCTGGTCTGAAGGTGCCGCCCTGATTGTATATCAGTGCCAGCCTGTCATTGGTGCCTGCCTTTATGAGATTCATTACGGCGTCTTTTATCGTCTTCGCCTCGTCAGGTATGCCGGTCGTGACAGGCGGATTGATGACAAACTGCCTCGAGGCAAGGATCATGACAGCGATGGCTATGATTATCAGGGCTGCAATTACGACAAATTCCACCTGCCCTTTCTTTCGGATATTCAATTTCATTCTATCATCGTTTACGTGACGCATTCATGATTAACATAATGCAGCTTGTAATCCAGCCTCCTGCTCCCGTAGGAGAGGGTGAAGGTGTAATCCTCGGAAGGGTCGTTCGCGGGATCAGTGCCGAGCAGCTTGTCCGTCTGGTATGGCCCGTACGTGCCGTTAAGGGCGTCGAAGCGCAGGGTCTTCGAATGCGAATTGGTCATGGCCAACTGCGAAGTGAAGCCGCTCGTCTGGTTGAGCTTGTCGAAATTGTACTCTATGGTTATCTCATCCCCGGTGCAGATGTCATCGCCCTGCCCCAAGACGCCAGTCCTGTCTGAATAAAATATGAGTTTTGTTGTTTCCATCGGGGGATTGAAAGCCTCGGTGAATATCGCCGCAGCCGCCTGGCTCATGAGCAAGTTCTGCATGGTGTTCTGGAGGTCAGTTGCGTATTCCTGCATGATGTTGCTGGCCTTGGTCTGCAGGTTTATTCTCTCCGTCGCGAGGGCGACTGCCTTGTGCACGCGTTGGTAGGCATCCCATGCGGTCATCACCGAGATGAGCATCACTGCTACGTTTAGCACGAGGCTGATTACTCCTGCGCCAGTTGACAAGTAGTTGCATATCAGACTCATGGCAACGGGAATGAAGTACGTGACAATAGCGCCCACGAGTATGCAAAGGTATGCAAGTAACTTGGTGGTGTCTTTGAACTGGTTCCAGAAGGACTGTTTAAAACAATTCGGCGCGTTGGCCTTAATCATCTCCCACACGTAGTCTCCGAAATTCTGCGGCACATTCATTGAATTTATTTCGCCTTTCTCGAACTTGTCAAGATTCTTTTGCTGCTCTTCAATTACCTTTGACCCGCCCAAAGCTATGCACCAGATGCTATCGACGCCTATCTGTTTAATGGTGTCCAGAACGAGCTTCTTCAGGAAATCCTTGGCAAAATACTCGAAAATCTTCTTTGCATAGGTGCCAAATGTTTTTTTGAGGGCAACATCGTAACCTAAATACTTGAGCAGTTTTTCTTCCAGTTTGTTTTCAACAAAATCCTTTACGAATTCACTGAGGGTTTTTTTGGTCGCACCCTTGCCTATTACCTTTTGCCCCAACTGGTTTATCATGCTTGGGAACGTGCAGCATTTGCTTACGAAGTCTACAACTTTTATCGCATTGTTGAGCGCCGTTACAAGTTTTTCAAGGGCCTTCAGAAACTTATTTTCCTCGTCTAGTGTCTTCATCGTGTTTATCAGCTCGTCCAGCGCCTTGCCCTCCATGGTAACATCCGTCGAGGAGGTTATGCTCTTGTAGTAATTCAGATACTTGACCTCGAATGTGACGCTAAGGTCCCTTGAGGCATTTGTAGTCTCGTCTACGCTTGCAGGGACGGGCAGCTTGTCGATGGTCACGAAAGTCGCGCATTCGTATCTGTTGGTGCTTATCTGCCTGCAGGAAACCGTGCTCTCCTTCTCGCTGCCGAGCTTGTACTTGCTCTCGAAGACCTTCAGCCTTTCAGGCGCGTTGCCCGTGATGGTGACGGTGACGTTGCGCTGCGGCTCTTTGGGTACGCAGGTGCCTTCCTCATCTATTATCTGGCAGTCGACCTTTTTCATGCCGGAAACTTTCAGGGCGAGCTGGAGCTCTTCGGAAACAAGAACGGTCGTGAAGCTGCTGTTGAGGTTATGCTCGCTGGTTCTCGCGCCTATAGTGACCGTGACTTCTGTGCCGTCCTCGCATTTCGGGAACAGCGTGCTGGGGACAGTCAGGATGCAGAGGTATATGTCCTCCCTTCCCTCGTCCTCCCTGCTCATTATTTTATTGCAGCTTATCTGCGAGGAAGTTATGTTGCCTGCAACATACGACCAGCCTATGCTGCCGAACATGGCTTCTGCATTGCGTATAACCACTGGCACGTCTATCTCGCTGCCAGTCACGCAGTTTATTTCAGGCACTGGGTAGGCTGGACGGGAAACAGCGAAGTCTATTTCCATCTCCGGCTTTATGCCCTGCCTTATGAGCGTCAGGACTTTCGACTCGGTCACCTTCTCCTTGTTTTTGCCGTAAGCGATTTCAGCGGTCAGGTAGAAAGCGTTCTCCATCATTTCCATCGGGCATTTCGGCAGCTTGGTCAGCAACTCCTTGACGTTGACCGTGCAGGCGAATTCCTGATTGCTTATGAGGCCGGTTCTCGGACCACAGGAGACCGCTGAAGTCACGTTGTAATAGACATCGTTCGACGCTTCGTAAACCGATGCGTCTATGCCCGTTATGTCGAATTCTGGTATGTTTTCGACATAGGCATGCAGAATAAACGAACCCGAAGAGGCGCAGGTAAGCGGCTTGATGTCGTCAACAATCTTCATTACCGGCTCCAGCGCCAGTCTGACCTTGCCGCCGTTAAAAAAATCCCCGATCTCGTACGCCAAAACGAACGACAGAGAGAATATGAGATAGCAGGCGAAGAAGCTCGAAACTGCGACTGCCGCCTGTTTGGGTTGCATAATTAATTATTTGAGCCGCCTGCATTTTAAACTTATAAATTTCTGGCATTCAATTATTCATATGGCCAAGACGCAGGCGGACAAAAAGGCAGCGAAGACGGAAGCAAAGGAAGCGGCAAAGGCAGGCAAGGGCAAAAAGACAAAAAAGCAGGAAGCCTACGACAAGGCCGCTGACGAAAAGAAAAGGGTCCAGATAATCAAGAATTTCACGAAGGAAATTCTCAAAAAATACGGCTCGATGATACGTTCTGTCGTGCTCTTCGGCTCTAGCGCGCGCGGCTCATGGCACAAGGAAAGCGACATCGACGTATTCATAATCATCGACGACACCAAGCACAAGATATCGCCCACTCTTAAAGAGCAGATGGAGGAAGAGCTTGACGTCATAGCGAAGAAGCTGTCGGACAAGCTCTCGGTCCAGCAACCATACCTGCTGACTGAATTCTGGAACATGGTGAGAATAGGGCATCCCATCGTCTTCAATTTCATACGCGAAGGCGTCCCGGTGTTCGACCGCGACATTTTCCTGCCGATAAAACGCCTGCTGCAGATGGGCGAGATAAAGCCGTCGAAGGAGGCGGTCGAGAAATACATCGACCGCGCGCCCAAGAGGATAAAGCGGGTCGAGCAGGCCAAGATGTACATGGTCGCTGAAGACTGCTACTACGCGATGCTGGAAAGCCTGCAGGCCGTGCTCATGTTTCTCGGCAAGAACCCGCCGAGACCCAGCGACGCCGCGGACGCGATGAAGAAAACGCTCGTCGAGATGAAGCTGGTGAAGCCCGAATACGCAGACTGGCTGGACGGCATCATAAAAAGAAGGAAAGAAATCGAGCACAAACAGATGAAAGCCCTGCCGGGGCAGGAGCTGGACGAGTGGATAGATAAGTCGAAGAAGTTCGTGAAGGAGATGCAGAAGACGCTCGTCCGCATCGAAGTGCTGAAGCGCGAGAACCTTATCGAGAAGTCGTATTCGATAATGGCCGAGACCATAATGACCATACTCAAATCGATGGACAAGCTGCCGCAGAACGAGGAGAAGATAGGGCAGTATTTCGAGGAGTATGTCGTCAAGCCCGGCCTCGTCGCCGACACCTATCTCGAGGTTTTCAACGAGCTTGACAAGATGAAGAAGCTGGTGAAGGAGGGGAAGATCCTCGACCTGCAGAAGAACGACATCCTCATGCACAGGGAATACGTCAGAAAGTTCATAAAGGAAGCGGGCAAAATCATCAGGGGCAAGATCAAAACCTGAACGCTCATTGCTTTTTCTGTTTTATCATTCTGATTATCTTCTCCACAACCTGCTGCGGCGTCAGTTTCGTAGTGTCTATAACTAGATCGTAATTTTTTTTATTCGTGAAGTCTTTTTTGTAATATTTCAAGTACCTCTTCCTGTCGCTCGCAGTCCTTTCTTTAACGCTTCTTATGACGTCATCAAGGGTTTTCAGCTCACCCTCGTTCCTCTCGCAGTCGCCCTTTTTCATGTCCATGAAAATCCTGCGCGCGCCTGTCGTGAGGTCAACGTCGAGAAATATCTTGACTGAATGCGGTATGAGGAAAAAGCTGGTCCTGCCCTCGATTATGAAGTTGTCCTCTTTCCTCCCCAGTTCACGCTGGTAATCATCGACAAGCCTATCCGTCCACGCCTCTTTTTCGCCCAGTTCATTCAACTCGGCAAGGGTCATCCCCCGTTCCTTCGCCATCCTGCGCCTCATCATGCCCATATAATAATGCTTCATCCTCAGGCGCTTCGCGAGCAGCTTCGCGACCGTCGTCTTGCCTGAACCAGGCATGCCAGAAAGCGTTATTATCATCTCATCGCCTTTCTCTCGTCACCTGACCATGTCGCCTATCTCCTGCAGCAGGTCGACGACGTCCTCTTCCCTGTTGGGCGTCTCGAAAATCAGCGTGCCCTTTATGCTGAGAGCCTGTATGGATTTCACGAGATGCTCGAGGCGCATTTCGGATCTTGCGATGGGTTTGTGTTGTATGGCGCCACTCCTTTCGTAAGTGACGCCGGAGAAAATGAAATAGGCGTCGTTCAACCACTGCTGCCCGACTTCGGCGCGCACCTTGTCTATTATCCTCCTGAAATCGGATTCGTGCGTCAGCAGGCCGCGGTCCCTGCCGTGTATGTGGGCCCAGTTGAGGATCGGTTCAGTTCGCGTCGTGCGCTTCACCATGTCTATCACGTCTTCTACGCTGCCCAGCTCATCGATCTTTCCAGTCGTCTCTATGCCGATTTTCATCCTCGTGCGCATCTCATTCACGACTTCGTTTACCTTGTGCACCGTCAGGCGGAGCGCCTGCTGATGCGGCATGCGCGAATAGAAGGTGGGATGGATTATAAGCGTTTTCGCGTCCATGACATTCGCGATGTTGCAGTATATCTTGAAGGCGTTGTCGAGCATCGGCTCTTCGGGCATGGCATTGTTGTGTATGGCGAGCTCGATGTTGTATTTGGAGGCGATGGTCTTTATCCTCAGCAAGTTGGTGTAATGGTCTTTGTACAGGTCGGACATGTCCTTCACGTTGTCGAAAAGCTGGCGAGGCAGGAGGAAGGCCTTGAAGCCGACCTTGTACAGGTCTTCCAGTACGTTAAGCGCGTCGCTGGCCTTCTTCACAACGGGGATTTTGGCGCTGCCGTAAGCGACGCCTATTCTCATCCCAAGCCTTTCCTGTATCTTGAGGCTCTTCTTACGGATAAGCATATCGGCCATCTTCCTATCTTCTTATTATTTAATAATTGTGCCGAGCCCATAGAAATAGATAACGATGTTATAGGAAATGTTTAAACGTTGCCTTAAAACAGCCTGCAAATCCGCTATAAGGCGGCTA
Source organism: Candidatus Aenigmatarchaeota archaeon (assembly GCA_041489155.1). Lineage (GTDB taxonomy): Archaea > Aenigmatarchaeota > Aenigmatarchaeia > QMZP01 > QMZT01 > JBGPQP01. The sequence goes on along the minus strand of JBGPQP010000005.1, from coordinate 15,167 downwards.
ATTGAAGCTATTTTTGCCACTAAAAAGTATATAAATATACAAACAGATAGCATAAACAGGTAGATTTGTGTGTTACCATTAGCCTTGCAAGGAGCTGAAAGAGCGCTTTATGACGAGACCATAGCAGCCATGCCAGCGACGACCGTTTTCGGTCCTAACCCGGCAGCGAACCGCATGGTGCAGAGCGCGGTTCACAGCGCTGAGCAGGTTGTTGGCGATTATCTTGGCAGAAACGGCATAAGAAAAAAGGGTCTACCCATACCTGTTTATGTAGAAAGCCTAGAAGCCGGTGACGAAGGGGTTGTAGGTGCTTACATAAAAGGGGATGGCAGCAGGATAGGCGTCAACGAGCACATTGTGCCCGGGACAAATCTTTTCTATAAATTTGGCAGATACCTGCAAAATTCAAACAGCAGGTTTGGCCAATATCTTTACAACAAAATGATGAGCAACCCGTATTACAACCTGCTAAAAACGATAGTGCATGAAAAACTGCATCAGTACACGCAAATCGACCTGAAGCCTGAAGCAGCGAAGGACAGGGATGAAAACCTGATCGACCATCTTTACCTAGCCACGAAAGAGGCCTTGAGCGAAATGATTGACGCGGGAAAGCTGCCTAAATACATCAGGCCTTTCACCGGCCTTCTGGCCAACAAAGCGATAATACCGATGATTGAAGGCTTGAATGACGGCATGACCGACCAGGTGATGAAGGGTCTTCAGACAAATTACCAGATCAAAGAAAGGGCCAGGAAAGACCCTTCAACATACGCCAGATTCAAGGAGCGCTCTTCTGATGCCCTTGATGCAAGCGGCTTGGCTTCTCCGACCCATTTGGTTCAGAGCTACACGTTTGCAGATAGTCTTAAAGAGGCTTATTCGACAGTAAAAAAATACGCAAGGAATTTCCTGGAAACTACTTTCGCGAGGCCTGCATACGCTTATTCTAGCGCTTAATTGCCATGCACACCTCTTATGCATATGGCTGTTTCAAATGTATTAATAGCAGACTGGACAATTATTTAATATGCAAGTGAAGGAGATAATGAACAAGAACGTCGTGACCATCGAGCCGACCGCGACGCTGCACGAGGCGTCGAAAAAAATGGTGGACCAGAACACCAAATTCCTCATCGTTACGCACAAGGAAAGGCTTCTGGGGATCGTGACTGAATGGGATTTCGTCAGAAAGATCGCCATTGGCGGCAAGGACGTTTTAAGCGCGAAGCTCGAGACGATAATGATCAAAAAGGTCATAATCATTTCCCCGGAAATCGAGGTCGCCGAAGCCGCCGAGATAATGACGAGCAACAACATAAAGAGGCTGCCCATCGTCGAAAACAATGTCCTCGTAGGCGTAGTGACGGCTATGGAGATAATGGCGGCGGAACCGAAGCTGGTGGAGCAGATAAGCGAGCTGTTTCTCACGTCAGGAAAGCAGAAATCAGTCGCTGGTTAGCGTGTTTTACTTCAGAATGCAAGTGAAACCAAAAACATCGCCAGGCCTGAAAAGACGGGGATAGTAAGGTTGTCGTCTATTTTGGGGACAAGCTCCGCCAGAGAAGCGAAAAACGCTCCTGTTACAGCCAAGTAAATATTGACGAAAAATATGCCTGCAACCAGCGAGCCGAAAAAACAGGCTATTGCCCCTTCCAGGGTCTTGCCGCATATCTCGTGCTTCCCGTAATTCACTCCCACCACCGTTGACAGCGCGTCGCCTATCGCCAGCATGGCGCAGGCGGCTGAAGCGAAAGGCAGCGGGAACAGCGCAAAGGCGATGGCGCAGCCCAGATAGAAGAACATTGCCCCTGTAAAGGGATTGGCGTTTTTTCTTTCAAAGCCCAGCGTGAAATCCCTGAATCTCGCTTCCAGTTTCCCCAGAAGGCCGGCAATTTTCTTTTCCTGGGTCCTCACGTACCATGAATAAATGAAGAAGAAAAGCGCTATCAGCAGGAAATAACTGACAGCGATTTCTTTTCTGACGAATTGCGCCACTATCACAAAAAGCAGGCCGGACAGGTGGACTGCCTGCCTGGCCAATTCGAATCTCATGGATTTCAATATGTAAAGCGGTTTAAAAAATATCATCCGTCTTATTTATCCAAGCCTTCAAAAATTATATCAGATGAAAAGGAAGCGTGTTGGCGGCAGGAAGAAGGCAAAAACCGGAGGGATAAAACTGAACAGGCAGCAGAGGAAACTTTTCGACACGCTCATCTTCCTTGCAAAGCTGCTGATATTCGCGCTTCCTCTGTACGTAATAATGTCCCTGCCGGGGCTTCTTTTTCCGCTCCAAGAAATAGTCAGCCAGAACGTTATGGCGATGCTCAATTTTCTCGGCTACGGCGCGGTCAGAGACGGGTTTCTGTTAAGAGCCGATGAAATAATATTCTTCGTTTCAGAAGATTGCACGGGCTGGAAGAGCATGCTGTTCCTTGTCGCTCTTATGTTTGCGGTCCCGAAAGTCGCTATGCGAAAGCGGCTCGCGGGGGCGGCGATAGGCGTTCCTCTGGTTTACCTAGGAAACCTTTCGCGCATACTCCTCGTGATATCCGCCTGGAAAGCGTACGGCCTGGAAACAGCGCTGGCAATACACGACTACTTCTGGCAGGCGGGCCTCATTTCCCTTGTTCTCGCCATATGGATACTGTGGCTCGTCTGGGCAGGCAACATAAAAACAACGCTTTTAAAACGCCTCCACAAATTAATTAAACCAACGGTGAAGAGATGAGCGACATAGTCGGCCTGATACCTGCAGCTGGCATAGGGACGAGGCTCTATCCTTTTTCGCGCGCTGTCCCGAAGGAAATGTATCCCATATTCGGCAAGGCCGTCATAGAACATACGATAGAGAACCTGAAGATTGGCGGAATAAGGAACATATACATGGTGGTCGGCTACCAGAAAGGCGCGCTCATGGACTACGTGGGCGACGGCTCGTTCTTCGGCGTCAACGTCGTTTATCTCTATCAGATGGTGAGACGGGGATTAGGCCACAGCATACTGCAGGGTAAGGGCTGGATAGACAAGACTTTCGTCACGCTTCTCGGCGACTCTTTCATAGAGCCCAAGGAAGAGATGAAAGAAATGATAGATTACCACAAGAAAGAAAGGCCGCTGGCAACGGTTATGGTTTTCGAAGTCGATGATGTGTCAGGTTACGGCATAGCGAAGTTCAGGAAGCTCGATAAAGGGACCGGTAAAATAGAGAACATGTTTGAAAAGCCTTCCAAGAGCAAGGCCGCGAAGCTGGAAACCAACGGCAAATTTTACGCTTTGTGCGGGGCATACGTGTTCGAGCCGAGAATCTTCAAATACATAGCAAAAACCCGCCCGGGCCACAAAAACGAGATACAGCTTACGGACGCGATGGCCCTCGCCCTCAAAAGCGGGGAGAAAATAAACGGCTTCGTGCTGAAAGGACGATACCTGGACATAGGGAAATGGCACACGGTGAAGGAGACCGAAAAATTCCTGCGCGGCGTGATCGACCTTGACAAGCATTATGAAGAGCGGGAAAGGATGATGAAAAAAGTCAGGAAGCACGACGAAGAAAACGGAAGGTAAAGCCAATGCCATCTTTGCAGACGAAGATAAGAGTGCTGCTTTTTTCTTTCAGCGTCATCATGCTGCTTTCGCTGGTTTATTTCTCGGACATCGGCAAGGTTGCTGAGGTCATATCGGGCGCTGATCTGTATTACGTGTCCGTCGCTTTAGTCCTTTCCCTTGCCCTCATGCTGATAAGGACTTACAGATGGAAGATCCTGCTGCAGAGAATAAAAATGCATGTCGGTTTCCGGAGGCTTTTTGCAGTCTACATGTCAGGCATGATGCTTTCCAACTTCACTCCCGGGAAGATAGGCGAGCCGGTGAAAAGCTACATGCTCAAGAAGACCTCGGGCCTCTCGATTTCGAAGACGCTGCCGTCCGTTTTCATAGAAAAGATCTCGGACATAATCTCGATGATCCTGCTTTCCTTGGCCGGCATAAGCGTAATGGCGCTTCCAAACAATGTCGAGGCGCTGCTCTTTCCAGTCGTGATCGCTTATCTGCTAGCAATAGTTGCCGTGCTGTACATAAGCGCCGACAGGAAAAGAATATACTGGTTTTCCAAAAAAATGGTCGGGCTTTTCAGGTGGCTCCCGCTGATAAAAAGGATGGAAAAATTCCTGGAGGGCTTCGCCGAAAAATTCAACGCCTCGATAGCCCAGTACAAGAACGCCCCCCTCCTTGCAAAGAATTTCTTCCTGTCCTTCTGCATCTGGATCATAGAGGGCCTGATAGTCTACGTCTGCTTCCTGTCGGTGGGCATGAGAATCGACGAGTTCGCGGCGATAGCGTTAATGTCGATATCCATACTCATCGGGGTGACCTCGATGCTGCCGGGCGGCCTCGGCTCGAGCGAGGTTGTTATGGTCCTGCTTTTCACGAGCGTCTATTCCCTTCCATTCGCTTCTGTCACCGCGGTGGTTCTCATGGCAAGATTCTTCACCTTCTGGATGAGTATGATAGCGGGTGCGCTGAGCATGAGCTCCCTGAAGCTTAATTTAAAATAAGATGCGGAAATAATTACTATGTTCAACGGCAAGAAGGTTTCAGTCGTCATGCCAGCCTACAACGAGGAAGCGAACATAGGCAACGCCGTCGCCGACTTCAGGAAACTCGACTACGTGGACGAGGTCGTGGTATGCGACAACAACTCGAGCGACAGGACCAGGGAACTCGCAACGAAAGCTGGCGCAAGGGTCGTCGAGGAAAAGAGGCAGGGCTACGGCTTCGCCTGCCAGACCGCCATGAAAAGCGCAAGCGGATTTCATATTATTCTGGTTGAACCGGACGGCACGTTTGACCCTGAAGACGTCCTGAAATTTTTGGCCTACAGCAAGGACTTCGATTTCGTTCTCGGAACTAGGACGTCAAGGGAGCTAATATGGAAAGGCTCGAACATGGGGCCTTTTCTGAAATGGGGCAACGTTTTCCTCGCGAAGATGGTCGAATTTTTATACAACGGACCCGATTTAAGCGACGTGGGCTGCACCTACAGGCTGATCAAGAAGCAGGCGCTTGAGAGAATACAGGATAAGTTCACGGTCGGCAGCTCTCATTTTTCCCCGGAAATGATGATACTCGCTCTGAAACATAAAATAAGAACAATAGAAATACCTGTAAACTATAAACCCAGAAAAGGCGAATCCAAAATAACAGGCAAGAAGACCAAGGCCTTCAGGGTCGGCCTTAGAATGATAAAGATTATACTTTCAAATCTTTTATGATTTTTATGAGCATGAAATCAAAGGCATATGACAAACTGCGCTCTCTCATAATACCTTTTGACAAGATTCTTGAAGAGATTCCGAATGAGGGGAAGGTTCTTGACATAGGGAGCAGCCACGGAACGTTCACCATATACGCTGCCAAGACGAAAAGGAATATATCAATAACAGGCGTCGAAATCGACAAAAAAAGAGCCCAAAGTTCGGGAGAAAAGGCCAGTGGCCTGGGCAATATAGATTTTGTTGCCTCAGATTTCATTGAATTCCAGACGAACGAAAAATTCGATGCCATAACCTGCCTGGACGTGATGCATCACATGCCGAGAAGCCTTCACGCAAAAGTTGTCGAAAAATCCTACATGTTCCTGAAGCCAAACGGCATCTTCGTGCTGGTCGAGATGAACAAAAAACCCCTGGTGAAGTATCTCTGGAACTACGCGCATGATATGGTATTTTCAAGGACGACAAAGCTGAATTATATCGCAAGGGAAGATGCGATAAATATGATCAAAGCGCGCGGTTTTTCCATAAGCGCGGTTAAAAACGCCTCGGCATTCATGTATGAAAGGTACATGATAATAGCAAAAAAATCCGTATAGGTTGGGTTATGAATAAATTTAAAGCGGCATTAAACGAGGATAAGTTTTTGATTATTGCAATTATCGTAGCCTTTCTCCTCAGGCTATGTGGGCTGAGCATGGCCCCATTTTTTGATGAAAATTTCTGGCTGTCCATGGTCGGCGGCATGCTGCACGGCTCCCAGCCGCTTTTCCATCCGCCTATGGCTTTTTTGGCGTACGGCATGTTTGCCCTAGCGGGCGGAGTTTCAGTATCCGCGTTCCGTTTGATGCCTCTCTGCGCCGGCCTGCTTACAATAGCGGTTTCATATTACTTCGCCAAGTCGCTTTACGGCAAAAAGACTGCAGTCATAACCGCCTTCCTCATGTCGGTGATATTCTACCACGTATGGATGTCGTTATACATAGACATCGACGGAAATCTCCTGACCCTGTTTTCCGTCATGACGCTTTTCTCTTTCCACAAGTTCGAAAGCGGCAGGGATAAAAAATGGCTTTTATTAACGGGTTTATCCTTTGGCCTTGCCATGCTGACAAAATATCCGGCCATTCTACTTGTCCCCGTCATAATTTTATACGACTGGATTTCAAACAAGCTCGGAAACCTTAAATACATCGCTGCATTTGCGGCTGTGGGCCTTACGGTATTCTCGCTGTTCCCGCTATTCTCGTTTGCTACGAATTCTCCTGAGATGTTCGTCAGCACGTTGGAATGGGGCGGCGGAAACATAGGGCGCACAGACGCCGAGAACGTTCTTTATGCATATATCCTGTCCGTAGGGAAACTCGTCATATTCTTATTCCAATACGGCACTCCATTGCTCTGTCTGCTTCCACTTCTCCTGATCAGAAAACGCGAGAAGAAGGATTTCATTCTATTCTTCTATATTGCAATGATTTTGCTTTTTTACACATTAGTTTTGCCAGGAGGGGCGAAGGCAAGGTACCTGATGCCCGCAGTCCCCGTCCTAGCGATGCTGTCATCAAAAAGCATTACCTTGCTTGCCAAAAAATTCGAAAGGCGAGATGCCATAAGATTTGCCTGCCTTTTCTTCGCGTTCCTTGTCATCATCATGGCCCTCAACAGCTATGGCGTCCATGAATCCTTCAATTCGAAAAAAATGCTGGCCAGCCTTCTATTCGAAAACTCGATGTTCTGGTATTCTGGCTTTGCGAGCACGCCATTTGCGATACATATTCATTCCATCATCTTTTTAATCGCAGCTTCAATCGTCATGTTCCTGCTCTCTTTCAGGTATGGAAGCTTGCTCGTCCCGATAATCGCCATCGGCCTTGCCTTCAATTTTTTCGTGGTTGTCCAGTCGTTTTACCCCACTGTCGGCCCGAATTTTACCAGTACAGCGCTCGAAATGACGGATTACTACAAGACCCACGATCTTGATTGCAAGCCATATTCCACTGATAAAACCTTCACGTATTACCTGGACGGCGTAAGCTTTATTGACATGACTTCCCCTCCGGAAGGCATCGAAGGCTGCATTCTTGCATGCGATGTGCAGGATTTCACGAAATCCCAGAACTTCAAGGACATGGTAAGCGGATGCGAAATGGAGAAAAGCTTTTACTCGAACGGCTTCGAGTTCGGCTATATCTACCGCTGCGGTTAGATTTTTAAGAACAGAATGACAAGTCATTTCTTATGAACAAAACCATTCTGGTGACCGGAGGGGCAGGGTTTATCGGTTCTCACCTGATAGACGCGCTCGTCAGAGACAACAAAGTAATATGCGTAGACAACCTGTCCACTGGAAAGAGAAATAACATCTCCCATCTCGCCAAGCACAAGAATTTCAGGTTCATAAAACACGACGCTTCAAAACCGCTGAAAATCGCCGGCAAAATCGACTACATCTTCCATCTGTCATCGCCGGCCTCCCCGGTCGATTACATGCAGAGGCCGATAGAAACGATGATGGTCAATTCTTTCGGAACGAAGAACGTGCTCGATTTGGCGAAGGAGAAGAAGGCAAGACTCCTGCTCGCCTCGACCTCCGAGGTCTATGGCGACCCGGAGAAGCATCCGCAGAGCGAGAACTACTGGGGCAATGTTAATCCTATCGGGCCGCGCTCTCCCTATGACGAGTCGAAAAGGTTCGCCGAGGCCTTGGTAATGGCATACCACAGGATCCACGGAATCGACGTTAGGATAGCGAGGATATTCAACACTTATGGACCGCGGATGCGGTCAAACGATGGCAGGGTCATACCCAACTTCATCAATCAGGCGCTAATGAACAAACCCATCACGGTCTACGGCGATGGAAAACAGACGAGGAGCTTCTGCTACGTCTCCGACATGGTCTCCGGCCTGATAAAGCTGATGGAATCCGATTGCGCCGGCGAACCTTTCAACCTCGGCAATCCGGACGAGAGAAGGATAATCGATGTCGCCAAAAAGATTAGGGAACTTACAAATTCAAAATCCGGCATAATCTTCAACTCCCTGCCGGAGGACGACCCTGAAAAGAGGAGGCCGGACATGAACAAGGCGAAGGAAAGACTGGGCTGGGAGCCAAAAGTCGCCTTCGACGACGGCCTCGGAAGGACGATTGAGTGGTTCAAGAAGTTATAAAACATCGCATGTCCCGGGCTTTTATTTATTGAAAAATAATTATTTCTATGGTCGATGAAATATCGAAAGACAAGGCGCTGAAAACAGTTGCAAAGGTATCAAGCATAACCTTTGCCGGAATGCTCTCGTCACAGATAATTCTTTATCTCTTGAGACTTGTCCTGGCAAGGGCACTGACGCCATCCGAATACGGCCTGCTTTTTTTGGGCTTGTCTTTCATAAGCGTACTCATGACTTTTGTCATGCTGGGACTTGGAGGCAGCATAGAAAGATATGTCCCTTACTATAACGCAAGAAATGACCAGAAAAGAGTGAGAGGAATAATACTTTCCACCTTTAAAATAACACTACCCTTCTCTGCCTTGGCATGCATATTGGTTTTTTTCTTTTCCGATGAGATAGCCACCTCATTTTTTCATGAACCTTCATTATCGCTCATATTAAAAATTTTTTCATTCACCCTGCCGATTTTCGTCATATACAAGACATTTTCCTGTTCGACGATGGCGTTTAAGGCAGTCAAATATGAGATGCTATCCTGGCATGTAGGCAGGTCGCTGGCTACGCTTTTCGCTGTCATTGCTTTTTGGATTCTTGGCTTTGGCCTGATTGGTTCGACAGTAGGATATGCGATCGGGTTCGCGACTTCGGCCATTCTGTCGTTCATCTTTTTCGAAAAGAGGATTTTTCCTCTTTTGGGCAGCAAGCTGAAGAGTATTCCCGCAAAAAAGGAGCTTCTGGCATTTTCGATACCGCTTCTGGTATCAGGGGTTTTGTTAGATGTGATGGACAAAGTGGATACCTTTATGCTCGGCATTCTCAAGACATCCACCGATGTCGGCATTTACCAGACGGCCTGGCCGACATCAAGATTTGTTTATGTCATTCCGGGTGCGCTTGCCGCGATATTCATTCCTGTTGTATCAGAACTTCTGTCAAGAAACAAAGGAAGCGAAATAGAAAAGGTCTATAAAACCGTGAACAAGTGGATTTTGTATATCAACCTGCCGATGCTTCTCGTTTTTATTGCATATCCCAATGCCGTAATCAACATACTTTTCGGCTCGGAGTATCTGGAGGCAGGAATGTGCCTTAGGATATTGTCAATAACATATTTTATCAATTCCATGAGTATTCTCTCTTCCGGAATGATAAACCTACATAAAAAAACAAAGTATCACATCATTAACGCTGGCACATCGCTGGTCATAAGCGTGGTTTTTAACTATATGTTGATACCTATCTATGGCATTAACGGTGCGGCTCTGTCTACTCTTATAACCTTTTCTGTTTATACGTTTATGATAATGGCGGAAGCTTATTTTATCTCAGGTTATTCGCCATTCCACAATGACATGATAAAGGCGATGCTGGCAGGAATCATTTCGATAACCGGTGTTTTTATCCTGACCAAAACCTTGTTCACAGAACTAAACGTGTTTCTCCTGACGCCGATGTTCATAATATTCATCACTGCATATTCTCTGCTGATTCTTGTATTCAGGGGTCTCGGTGAGGATGACATAATGATACTGAAGGGGGTCGAAGAAAAGACTGGCATTAGAATAAAGCCTCTCAGAAACCTGATCAAGAGGTTCATTTGATCAGAAGTTCGGATTTGATTGTTTTTTCCGAATAAAACTCATCCGAGAAAGCATCAATGATTGTGCTGGTTGTTGTATTTAATGGCGTATCAACCTTATCGCTTAAAATTATGTATTTTATTAAAAGCGTGTCGCCTCTATCAAGATCCCTGCCGAAATTTGTTTTTGAAAAATCTTCTGTGATTATCAGAAGTTTATTTCCAGCCAATGTCGCATTATAGTATTTCCTGTTTAACATCTTAATTCCCTTCTTGAGAAGGTGATTGTTTTCTTCAGTAACAAGGAAAATGAAAACCGGGATTTTATCGTCCGTATCAAAAAATTCCTTTTCGACCTCGATCCTGTCTAGTTGCCTGTGACCCGGTATTTTGAATCCTGCCGGGATTTCATCAGTAATATTTATCGAAGTTATATCCAAGATGCCGGTGTTTTTTATGTTTATTTGAGGGAAGTTGACAGGAGGCATGTATACCTTTCTGTAAAATCTGACTTCCGAAGGGGCGAATTTTTTGTTGGCTTCAAAATCCAAACCGCCAACCTCGAAATACGAAATTCGTGGACCTATTGTCAAATCATTAGATATAAACAACGCCCTGACCTCGTATGAGCCTGCGCAGCATGGGGTGATAGAAAACTCCCGCAATACTGAAGAATTCGTAGGAATGGTGATGCTTTCAGAAAAATTCCATGATTCGTTTCCCTCTATCCACAATAGTAATTCCCCAGATATTTCACCGTCACTGCTGGACAGCGTGATTTTAATGTTTTCATTCTGATCAAGTCCTATATCGCCGGTTTCTAAAAACAGTTCCACTGCCGATTCGTATTCCACCGTTATTCTGGCATCCTCGACAAGGTTTGATAACAGTCTGTTTTTATGCAGAATTGCAGGCACATAGACATATACAACTGTCCTATTGTCGAGCAGTTTTTGCGTCTTGTACCAATAGCTCTCGTTTGGGTATGGATAGTCTATTTTTGGCGCGGCTTTATTCTTCAAGCATTCATAGATCTTGGTTTCCTCTTCGCTGGTTGGCTCCGAATTTCCGATGCCAATTTCCTGAATGCATTCGTCCAATAGCACCGAATAGTTCGAGTAATAAGAATCATTGTAAATTATTTTTTTATCCAGATTGGATTTTCGTGAATAATCGATATCGACATTCACCGATTTCAACAAAGCATTTGTCGGCAACAAGAATTCTCTGACAAACATCGGTATCAATGGTTCTTCCTTTTCGACAAGATAAGCATCTGCATTATGGAAAGTTATTTCCCTACCGTCAATTGTATAGTTGCTTTCAATTTCAGACTCAATCGTGAAAGAATTGGACGGTTTTATCGAATACAGTTGTTCCTTTGAAAAATATTTGTTGGATGCCGGCCTATATGCCGGATCGGCAAAAAGTATCCTCTCCGAAATATCTTTTATATAAAGGTATGGGCTTTTGGTAAACGAAGCGCTTGGATATATTATTGAAATCCCTTGGCCTGCTGGTTGACTGTTTATCATATCTTTAAGTGATTCACCCAGTGATTTGCCTGATGCCAAGCTGGAAAAGAAGCATGCAGATGTAATCGCCGTATAAGTGTCATGTATAACGCCGGATGAGCCGAGAACGCTGCCACCCTGTTCCAGAACCTGCTTTTTTATTTCCGAATCAGCCGACAAGTCGTGGTCGTCGTAAAGGAACCCCGAAAAATCTATGCTAGTGAAATTTGCTGAACGATCATAAGGTCTGAAATACAGCTCGACCCAGTTTCTGTCCTGCGGAGGAATCAGCCAATAGCTGTCTCCCAAGCCGAAATAACCTACCAGAGAGGCCTTGGATATGTTTTCGTTCATATCCTGGCTTACCACGGGAAGGTGGTCCGGTATTATATTGAAATTGTGCTTTGGCCACTTTTTCCAGTCAAATTCGAAAACAGAGTACATCGCCGATATTCCAAGGTCGGAGTATGACCAGATTTTGCCAATTGGCCCAAGCAATAATTGAACACATTCTTGGGCTAGTTGCCCGTAAATTTCATTGATAAAATCATCAAGATCCTGATTAAGATTTGGGAATTCTATCCTTTTTTCCACTGTTCTCTGTACCTCGAACCCCTTTAAAACGAAGTTGTCAATAAACCATGCCTGCGACATGCCGCCAAACATGTTCATGGCATCGATGATTTTGCCGTGCCGGTATTCACCTATAAGAACCGCCTTGTTTCCTTTTGGCAATCTTTGTCTTGCAAGGTTCAGGGCGATTGATGTCATGCCTCCATCTAATCGACCAACGGCCAATTCCTGCATCCCGTCTTTGTTGATGTCACCATATATCAGGTCTGAGTACAGAATATCGCCATCTTTGTTGTTAAGAACCTCGAATGCTGGATCACGGAAATGCCAGAAAGGAACAGAATCGTTACCGCCGATGATCGCCAGATATAAGATATCTCCTTTCTTGTAGTCAACAGAACCCGAAAAAAGACCCCTTTCCTTCAGATATTCGTTATTTTCTTCTATCTTCTTGTGTATGTTTTCCACGCTTTTGTTGTCGATAAATATTATGAAGCCCTTTCTCAGACCTGCGAGATAGCCTGCGAGTGAACTTTCTTCGTTCTCCGCGCTGGTTAGAATCAGGTAATTAGTATTGTCTCCATTCTCTGTGAGTTTGTCGAGATAAAGATCTTGAATTTCTTCGATCGCCATGTTTTCTAGGTCTATGAGTTCGTATTTTGAATCTTCATTGAAAATTATCGGCAGACCAAGATAATACGCCAGATTGGAGCCAAGTATTGCTTTTGTCCTGTCTTCTGCATAAATGGCCTGGGTCGAATTCGCAAAAAATATGGATGGAACTTGACTGTACTCGATCTGATAGGAATTGTTAAAACCCAGAGAAAGGCCAAGCGTATAGATGTAATCCGGGTTGTACTCGTTTATGAATTTATAGACGTTATCATCCGGTGAATCAGAAACTATCAATGGCAATTTTGTAGATATTGCTGAAATAATATTTTTCCATTCCTTGTTTGTAATAATAAGAGATCTGTCGGTTGGTTGCGGCGGGAGCGGTTTTTGCGGCGGCAGATCGGTGATGATATACGTTGGTTCTGGTTCGGCGTATTTCCTTAATGCCAGATTGTCCCAGTATAAAATACCGGTAGCGATTTCCCAATGAGCACCTATATCTAGTTTAGATGGAGGATTTGAAATTTTTGATGAAACATATATACTATCTATAAAAATTTTATACTCCGCGCCTGTCCATTTTATAGTAAATTTATGCCAATTTTCTGTTCTTTTTACCTTACTGGACACAAAATTAGTATTGTTATTAACTAAACCCCAAACATATTCATCTAAAGATATTGATTCAAAAATTCCAACAGAAATCCAATCTGGTAAATTTTGATATCTAAAAACTTGTGCTCCGCCACCAAAAATATCTCTAAACCAAATGTCTGCTATTCCGTAATATAAATTATTTCGTTCTATAACAGCCCATGCCTTTGATCCGTAAACCCCATAAGGATCGAATATTTTAAGTGATCTATTACCTGTTTTTGCATAATTGGTAGAAGTTTCTATTATTGTATCTTTGTTTCCATATGCTATTCTCCATCCATGATTTTCAGGTGTATCAGAATATTCGAAATCATCAAAATCCATAAAGACATTTGAGCCGTTGCTCTCGCTTGCCGCATTTTCGTTACCATAATACATCTTGACAATCGCATTAGAATTTGCTGGCAGGGAGGGGATTCTAATCCACAAACCGGCGCTGAATTCGTCGATTTTATCCTCTATCCAGTATGGAATTTCTGTCTCTTGATATGTTGTTGGATCATAATAAGTAAATCTTATATCATCAAAATCAGGCTGCATTTCATCTTCATATGTGATGTTTATAAACAACTGATAATCCGTAAGGTCTTCCCCGGAATTTTCAGTTATGTTTATGACTTTTGTGTAATTCCACGCCGGATCCCATGAAGTATCATGGGGGAGGGCCACAGCAAAAAAGAATGTAGATGTTAAAGAGTAAAATACAAATGTCAGAAATATGAAAAATTTTCTCATTAATTTAAATTAAGGAGCTTATTTATAAATTTAACTGAAAATGTTTAAACAAAATAACATTATGTTTAACCATTTAGAACTTCTTCATAAATTTTTATTGTATCTTGGATCATTTTTCGTAAAAATCTATAATAATTGTTGATGTTCCTTACTATCTTTCTGAAGAAGCATTTACAGATCCAATTGATGGTAGTAAAAACTGATAATTAGTTGATTAAAATTTATCTAATTCACATCTAACAGCTTCTCTGATAGCATCTTCCGATGTTTCTAAATTAGCTTTCCATCCTAATTTCTTTATTTTAGAAAAATCGAATTTGTATTTTGGGACATCACCCGCCCAACCTCTCGCGCCTCCTGTGTATACAAATTTAACATTTTTAAGACCCATTTCTTCCACAACGATCTTTGCAATTTTTGTGACTGTAATTGTACTGCTCACGCCCAAGTTAAAACAGTTAATTTTATTGTTGGAATTTTTCCAAGCGAAAATAATGCCGTCTACCAAATCTTTAACATAGATATACGGTTTATTTTGTTTACCGTCACCCAAAATCACCAATTCTTTTGGATTTTTCTTTAATTTGTTAATGAAGTCGTAGACTACACCGTGCGTAGCTCTTTCACCAACCACATTTGGGAACCTGAAAATCCATGCTTTAATTTCATAGTTTGCACAAAACACTGAAATATATGCTTCTGAACTAACTTTGGCGGCTCCATAAAATGAAATTGGAAATAAAGGACCGGTGTCTTCCCTCAGCACCTTGTTCAATTCCCCATATATTGCAGAGCTTGAGGCAAAGACTATTTTTTTGACATTATTATTTTTCATACATTCAAGAATGTTCACTGTTGTCATGAACGTTTTTTCCAAATCCACATTGATATATTTGAAACCTCTGGAGATATCAGAATTGGCGGCAAAGTGAAAAACACATTCAAATTTATTTTCTTTGAAAACTTCGTTTAATATATTTTTATTTAGAATGTCTATTTTAACCAGTCTAAAATTTTTCTGACCAATGTGTTCTTTTACATTTT
>JBGPQP010000004.1:0-95029 GCA_041489155.1 Candidatus Aenigmatarchaeota archaeon | reverse complement strand
CCTATCCCGGCGAAAAGGTCTATCATTGCAAATAACTTGTTCATATTATCACCTTATCCCTTATCCTTAAATTTGATATTGTTTTGCGGTTCGCAGTTCATGCATTTCCTGTATCAGCACGCACAGGTTATGGCATAGGATTTTGCACAGTACCTCATTCACCTGTGCGGCTTTCGTCTTGCTCTTAAGCGAATCCCCGAACTTCGACTTTATCATGTGGAAAGTCGTTTCCACATTGCTCCTTTTGTGGTAGTGCTTCATGAACTCTTCTTGGTTATACATGAAGAAATGGTACATCTTCTTCCACATCGGTGAACCCCATGGGTGTTTCCCGGCGTTCTTTCTAAAAGGTATGAAGGGGGTTCCTCCCACTTCGGCCACCAGCTCGTGGTTCCCCCTTGAAGAATACGCCTTGTCCGCCGACACTTCGCTTATGTTGAAATTAACGGCTGTTTCTCCTACGAGTGTTTTCAGATATGGCGAATCGCCGCCTGTCGCCTCCGACAGCCTTACGCTTGTCACTATGTTGGTCTTGACCCCGCATATGAGGTGGGCCTTGATCCATATCCTGAAGTCGCTTTCCTTGCCGTACTTGAAGTTGAACCATCGCTTGAAGCGGCAGGTCGAGAATCCGCTTGAGTCTACCGCAAAATCCGCTTCAACCGACCTTAGCGGAAGGCTGCTTTTGATTATCAAATCCTGTAAGATTGGTGTTATTCCCTTTTTCTGGAGAAAGTGACCTATGGAGGCAAAGCATGGCATTTTGTCGATATGTCCCTTCTCCTTCGCTATCTTCAGGTCACCTATGAATCGCCTTAGGGAACGGCTTGAATAGACCTTGAACACCGCACAAAACAGCATATCAGAAACTGGTAGTGTTGGTCTTCCAAAACCATATTCCTTCGGCTCAACATTCTTGCAGAGTTCAGCCAGCAGGGGTATGAACAGGGTCTTTTCGTTGCACTGGGCTGTGTCATATGCCTGCCAGTTTTGGGTATATGCCTGATTCATTTTCAACCACTTACCTTATGGTATATTACTTTTAGGTATATATTATCAGTAAGCTTTAAATACTTATTGGTATATTACTATAAGTATATGGCTAAAGTTCAGGTTTCAGCTTACAAATGTGAAAGATGTAAACACGTTTGGGTACCGAGAAACCAGAAAGAACAACCAAAGGTATGTCCCAAGTGTAAGAGCCCTTATTGGGATAAACCACGAAAGGTAGACAATTCAAGGCACGAATAACATTTTTAAGCTTAACCACCAATACCTATTCAAAACCTACGGAAATTTGGGCTCCTTAGGTAGGCGGACGCTCTCGGCTCATGATCCGTTCATCACGTAGGGCGTCCTTAGTTTTTCTTCATTATTATGAAGGTTCCCGTCGCGCCCTTTTTAATCCCCTACACACTCGGAATTACCCTCTTCCGTAGGTTTATTCTTCGTTTCCCAATCTCTTTTCATCGATTCTATAACTTTATCTATAACATCCCAATCGGTTTTTGCCCTAATTTCATAAGCAAAGTCTTGGCGTCCTGGTGATATTATAGTTATAATGTGGCTTCCATCTTCCAATGGTGATTGTTCCTTGAAAGCTAACTTATGAGATTTAATGTCATGTGCATCGGTGTTTTCTTTATTGTCTGTGAAATGAGTCGGTATAGAATCAAGGATTGTCTTTCCAGCATCTGTTAAAATAACTTTGGCCCCCTTCCCCTTTCCGCTATGTGTGGCCACGCTTATATGTTCCATATATTTCATAAAGGTTGCAATTGACCTTTCCAAAAGGTTTTGGGAATGGATGTCACCGTATGTTTCATGATATTTGACTTTCAGATCACCTGACTGCATTTGATGATTCGGTGACAATTTTATCCATTTGTACATAGCAATATATTTGTCAGGGAGGTTCCTCACTAACATTTCATTTCTTTTTCCTTCTGATGTTAAGGTAACCAATCTGCCCGTTTTAGTTAATTTGACATTGTCGCCCACAATTTCAATCAGTCCGAGAAACTTTGCCATATTTAGGGAATAACTCTTATTTACATTCTTTGCTTCTCCTGTGTTTATCCACATTGTGTTTACATTGATTCCATCTTCTTTGGTATGTTGAAGCTCGCCCAATATCTTATCAAATATTTCAAAATCAACATTATAGGGCAACTTTAATTCAGCTTTTTTACTCATACGAATCACCTCAACTTTTAGGTATTCATACCATAATGACACCTAAGCATTTAAAAGCTTAACCCCGGATTTGAGAATTTTTTTTCTAAATAGAAACTATTTAGATGCTTTTAAGAAACAAACAATAATATTAAACATGGCTAAGAAGAGAAGGAAGATAACACCAAAAACTCCCATAAGGGTATCACTAACATTCACAAAAAAACAGATTGAACACATAGATGAACTTGTGGATAGCGGAGAATTAGGTTCTAATAGGGGTAGTGTTTTGCAAAGCTTATCCATGGAATTTGTTCGTGACTGGAGAAGAAAAAGATCATAAAACAATTAAACCAGAGATTATCGCCACTTTTTACACAAAAACACGACTTTTTACACAGGCATAACTTTATACACAAAGCCACTCCCGCCGAAAGCTTTATATACCCCTGAACCAATAATTAAGTAAAATTTAACTATCATCAAGTAACAAATATATAATATGAAATTGAGGGTGATTCATGATGAGAGGCTTGAAAATTATATACAATCCCAGAGACGTAAAAAAGGCTTTTTATCTAGCTTTGGGAATAGGCGCAGCGGCCGCAGGAGTTGCTGATTACGCTTTTAACAGCCCTGTTACCAGTTATGTTAGAAACAAAATATTAAATCCACAACCAATAGAAATGAGGCTTGACAAAAAAACAGTTTCTGTAGATGCCGAAGCTATGATGAAAGACGGCCTTGGCATATGGGATATAGCCAATGCGAATCTTAAGAGTGAAGGAAAACCTTTTAATATTTCAGAATACACCGGACCGAGAGCGGACGAAATAATGAGGCTTAACCAACTAAAAGATTTTAACGATATTTTCAACGCAAGAACACTCAAGCTGCCGGATGATAACGGCGACGGTCATGCACTCCCGTCATCAATGCGAAAATACGAAATAAAATAAACGCAAGCAAGTGTGTGAGAATATGGCTTTCGTGAGATATCGCGGGGAAATTGTACATCGCAAAATTGACAGATACGGCGACAGAGGACAATACAAGGGTGAAATAACTATATATTCGCCAACAACACACAACGTAAGAACACAACATTCTAAAAACTTAACGACTGTTGAAACGCTATTTGACACAAATAAGAGAAGGCTTGCGGCCGAACTCAACAGAAGAGGAAAAGAAATTGTAATTTTAGACAGGGAATGTGCCGGCGTAGAAAACACTTATCTGCCAATCCGGATATAATAGCTTACTTCTCCAGCTCGAAGCTGGCTTCGCCGTTCTTGTTGAACTCTTTCACGATGTCCTCGCCTACGGCGCGGACTTTGCTTTCGACTTCCTTGTAATTCTTGCCCTCGCCGATGAGGACGTATTTCGGCGCGGAGATGTAGCGTATCTGGAGGCCTTTCTTCTTCGCGACGAGCAGCGACTTCTTAATCAGCTCCACGCCGTTCGGGTCGTAGGTTATGAGCCTGAGGTCACCCTTGACAATGAAAGTCTTATCAGCATAATTCTTGTGGGCGATGTCCGTTATCGCCTCTATCCACTTGGCTGGCAGGCCCTTCGCTGTCAGCAGCTCCGGCGACTTCAGCGCCATTTCGAAAAGCTTGGTGAAGGAGCCGAATTCCTCTATTATGTGGTCGCCGATTTCATTCTTGGTCTGCTCGAGCGTTTTGCCGAGATTCTTGCCGACCATCTCGAGCAGCTTTTCCGAACGCTTCTCGCGCTTGAACTCGTTGAGCTTGCGGACCGTGTCCTCCCTGTGGACGCGCTTAAGAGAAAGTGAAATGCCGTCAGGCCTCACGTCAACGACGCGGCACACTACGTACTCGTTTTCCCTTATGAACTCGCGGATGTCCCTTACCCATCTTGAAGCGACTTCAGAAACATGGATGAGGCCGGTGGTGTCATATTCAATAATCTGCGCTATCGCGGAGTGGGGGTTGATCCTGATTATCCTGCAGACAACCAGTTCCCCGTACTTCGGAAGCTTGTCCTTCATTAAATACCTCTCTAAGCCTCTGCGACGCTCTCGCTCTCCACCCTCGACTTCCCGCCTGTGGGCTTCGCGAGCACCTCGCCGCAAACCAGGCACTTCACAACGCTGGCTGATTTCTCAAAAATGACCTGCTCGTTCTTGCACTTCGTGCATTTTACCTTGAGGAACTTGGATGACATTCGTCTCACTCCTTTTTCTCTTCCTTCTTGTGATCATGCTCTTTGTGCTCTGCCTTGTGTTCTTCGTGCTTGTGTTCAGGCTTGTGCTCCTCGTGCTTCGCTTCCTTGTGTTCTGCCTTAGGTGCCTCTTGCTTGTGCTCAGCTTTGTGTTCTTTCGGGGCTTCGGACGCAGCGGCTTCTTCTTTTTTCTTGCCCTTCTTCGCCGCTCTCTTCTGGAGGATTTCAAGCACCTTTTTTGGCATGTCCTCTTTCCTGTCGTAAACGTAAACCTTGAGCAGCGATTCGCCCTTGCCCGTCTGCGTGAATATCTTGTGTATCAGTATCCTTTCGCCGTCGACCTTCAGCACGCTTTCGAGATGGGGGAGTATCTCCTCCCTGACGGGCGTGGGCATGCCATGATGCTCCAGCAGCGCGTGCAGCTCCTCCCTTCCCATCAGCTCATTTTTCTTTTGATCCAATACCTTCAAAGACGTCATAATTTTTCACCTTACTTTACCCAGAGCGCATACTTGCCCGGCGCAGTTATGCCGAGCAGTTTCGCTATTTCAGATTCGTTCGGGTCGTTTATGATGACAACTCCCTTCCAGGTCTTCGTGAAGTTCTTCATGCCGCATGCCGGGCACTTCTCGTCCAACACGAATCTCCTGCAGGTCTTGCACACTTTTTCCTTTTCTACCATACGCATCACTTCTTCTTCTCGGATTTCTCCTTTTTCTCCTCTTTCTTCGTTTCCTTCTCTTCTTCCTCTTTCTTGAACCATTCAAGGGCGCCAAGGCCCGGCTGTCTCGTCGTGAGGCCGATCTTGTACTGGCTCTCTGCCATGGAAACCGATATGACCCTGGCCATGACGACCGCCTTCTCCTTTACCCTTCTCTTCGTCTTCTTGCCAGTGAACATCATGTTTTTCTGGTCGTACGAAACGAAATCATCCATGAGCTGAGAAACGTGCACCATGCCGTCGACCGGCCCCATCCTCACGAAAACGCCGAATTCGGTCACGTCGATTATCTCGCCCTTCACGATCTCGTGCTGCTCCGGGGTGTAGGTTAGGACCCTGAAATCGACAGGGTAGTACAGGGCGCCGTCGCCGGGAAAGATTGTACCCTCCCCTATCTTCTCGACCGACATTACCGCAAGTATGACGCCCAGGCCCTTCTCTATGGAGCCTTCCAGCTTCTCCTCAAGGCTTGTCTTAACCGCTTCCTCGAGCTTGAGCCCGAACTTGTCTGGCGCGACTCTTATCTTGTCACTCACGTCGAATATTTTATACATAACGGCCCTCCGTTTGACCTGTTAACAGTATAACTAATTTGGGTTATATTTATAAGATTTTATTAATTTATAAGCTTCTTTATAAGCTTCAGCGCCCGCTCTTACCGCTTCTTGCCGTTTACAGGCTCTCCAGCACGCAGACGTTCGGCTTGCTGAACATCCTTATCTCATCGCTGCAGATCAATTTTTTTAACTGGGTCGTGTCGCTTATATTGTCCAGTCTCGTCTGGGTGCCTGTGGCGTCCAGCATCCAGTCAGACGTCTCGTTCCACACGCCGTAAGAAAGCATCACGTAGCCATTGAACTGGTCTGATGCAACGAATTCCTTGTACATGTTCTCCTTTGCGGTGCAGTTGGCGCACGTTTCGTTGTAAAAATATTCAATCAGGACCTTGCCGCTCGTCAGCGCGTCCCTCATTTCGAGCAGCGTCAGTTTCCTGTTCACGGCATCGGGCAGTTTTGCAGCCTCCTGCGTATTGCCCGGGACGTTGCGCAGCAGGCCGATCTCCGCCATGCTGGCCAGCATGACAACGCCTATGAAAATCGCTACAATCCTTTGTTTTGTGGTCGAATTCATTCAATCGCCCTTCAGCCTCTTCATGCGGAAGATGTTTTCCCTTTCCATCTCTTCGAGCCGCATGTTAATAAAAGCAGCCTGCTCCCTGAGCCTCGGGATTATCACGAACTCGAGCGCGTTCACCCTGCGCTTCGTGGACTCTATTTCCTTGAGCAGCTTCCTCATGGTTGTCTCTATTTCCGCCGCGACTATGATGTTCTCCAGCAGCGTTTCGTAGCCCTTCACCATGTCGTCTATCCTGAGGCTGGTCGACATTATACCATGGCCTCTTTCGACGAGGTTCTTCCTCACGGTTCCCGCCTTTATCACCGGAACCGTGACGCCCATTATGTTCTTAACCTCGAGTTCTATGGCTGGTCTGTCCTTGAGCGCGAAGGCGATGGATTTTATGTTCACCATGCCGTCGAGCGCGGCGCATTCAAGCATCCTGCCGTGCGCTGCTATGTACTTCTCGTTGAGGTCCTTCCTCAGGTCCCTGGCGTTCTTCAGCACGTCGAAGAACTCGAGTATCAAGCCATCGCGCTTCTTCTTCAGCAGCTTGTGGCCTGCGTGCGCCAGCTTTATCTTCCTCTTTATGTTCAGCAACTCGGATCTTGTCGCCTTGACGTCAGTCATAATTACCTTATTCCTAAGCTACCTTCTCCCGGCCCTTTTCCTGTGTTTGGCGGAAGCCTTTGCCTTAGGCTTCGGCGTCTGTTGTCTGGCTTTGTGCGTTTCTTCCGCTTTTCTGGTCTCTTCCTTCCCGGCCTTTTCCTCGGCCGTTTCAACGGTCAGGTGCTGCTGAGCGCCTTCGCCCCTGTAGAAGCGTTTCTTGAAGTCTTCGCTTATCCTCGTGAGCTCTTCTCTCGGTATCGCTGACAACAGATCCCATGAAATGCCCATCGTCTTTTCTATTTCCCTGTTCTCCCTCAGGCCCTGCTGTACGAACCTCTTTTCGAATTCCTCTGCGAACTTGAGAAGACGCCTGTCCCTCGGCGAGAGCGCTTCCTCTCCAACTATCGCCACAAGCCCGCGCAGATCCCTGCCTTCGGCGTAACCAGCGTAAAGCTGGTCCGAAACCTGGCGGTGGTCCTCGCGGGTCTTGCCCTTCCCTATGCCCTGGTTCATGAGACGCGAAAGCGACGGCAGAACATCGACCGGCGGGTAGATGCCTTTCATGTGCAGCTCCCTGTTTAGCACGACCTGGCCTTCGGTGATGTAGCCCGTAAGGTCGGGTATCGGGTGCGTTATGTCGTCGCCTATCATCGTGAGAATCGGGATCTGCGTCACGCTGCCACTACGTCCTTTGATCATGCCAGCCCTTTCGTATACCGTCGCCAGGTCGGTGTACATGTATCCCGGGTAGCCTCGGCGGCCAGGAATTTCTTCCCTCGCCGAGCTGATCTCGCGGAGCGATTCGCAGTAGTTTGTCATGTCCGTGAGTATGACCAGCACGTGCATGTTCTTCTGGTAGGCGAAGAATTCCGCAGTAGTCAGCGCGAGTCTCGGCGTGATCAGACGCTCGACCGCCGGGTCGTCCGCAAGGTTCAGGAAGACGACCGCTCGCTCTATCGCGCCCGTCTCCTCGAAGTCCCTTATGAACTTCTGGGCTTCCTCGTTCGTAATGCCCATCGCCGCGAAGATGACCGCGAACGTTTCTTTCTCACCCCTGACCCTCGCCTGCCTTGCTATCTGCAGGGCGATGTCGTTGTGCGGCAGGCCGCTTCCGGAGAATATGGGCAGCTTCTGGCCGCGGACCAGCGTGTTCATGCCGTCTATGGTCGAGACGCCGGTCTGGATGAAGTCCTGCGGAGGGCCGCGGGCGTACGGGTTTATCGCGGCTCCGTTGATGTCCAGCTCTTCATCCGGGATTACGTCGGGGCCGCCGTCTATGGGCTCGCCTCTCCCGTTGAATATCCTGCCCAGCATGTCGCCGGAAACCTTCAGGCGCATGACGTCTCCGAGGAAGCGGACGTTCGATTTTTTGTCCATCCCGCTGGTCCCCTCGAAGCTCTGGACGACTACTATGTCCTTCGAAGTGTCCAGGACCTGGCCTAGGCGCTTTTCGCCGTTCGACAGGGTGACCCTTACCAACTCGCCGTAGCCGACCGCGTGGGTCTTCTCAACGAAAAGCAGGGGACCTGCGATTCTTGTTATCGTCTTATAATCTTTCATTCTCATAATGAGCACCTCCGCTACTTTATCTCCTTAATCAAATCATCTATCTCCTTGTCCATCATCTGCTGAGCGTCAGAAAGGATTTTCTCATGGTTCTTCTCGAACTTGGCGTCTGCGATCTTGTTCTTCGCCTTTATCTCGAGCAGGCTTCGCGCCAGAACGCCTGCCTTCAGCGCATAGCGCGCCTTCTCGGCGAAGTGAAGAATCGTCTTCATCATCATGTAGCTCTTCTTCAGGTCGCAGAAGGTGTCGACCTCGTGGTAAGCGCTCTGCTGTAAGAAGAATTCGCGTATCATCCTCGCGATTTCGAGGGTGAGCTGCTCGTTCTCAGGCAGCGCGTCAGAGCCCACCAGCTGCACAATTTCCTGCAGCTTCTCCTCCTCCTGGAGGGTTTTCTTGCATTCCACTATTATCTTCCTCCAGTCGGGCGCCACGTTCTTCGTGTACCACGGCTCGAGTATGTCCTCGTAAAGCGAATACGAAGTAAGCCAGTTGATGGAGGGGAAGTGGCGCCTGTGCGCGAGCTTCGCGTCCAGCGCCCAGAACGTCTTAACGACGCGGAGGGTCGACTGTGTCACTGGTTCCGAAAAGTCGCCTCCGGGCGGCGAGACCGCGCCGATGATGCTAACAGAACCAATTTTGTTAACGCCGAGCGGCTTCACCCTTCCGGCGCGCTCGTAGAATTCGGCGAGCCTTGCGGAAAGATATGCGGGATAGCCCTCCTCGCCTGGCATCTCCTCGAGACGCGACGAGATTTCTCTCATCGCCTCCGCCCATCGCGACGTCGAATCCGCCATTAACGCTACGTCATAGCCCATGTCGCGGTAGTATTCTGCGATGGTTATGCCCGTGTAAATCGACGCCTCTCTCGCTGCGACGGGCATGTTCGAAGTGTTCGCTATGAGGACGGTCCTCTCCATGAGCGGCTTGTTCGTCTTGGGGTCTATCAGTTTCGGGAAGTCCTTCAATACTTCCGTCATCTCGTTCCCTCTTTCGCCGCATCCGACGTAAACCACGATGTCTGCGTCCGACCATTTCGCGAGCTGCTGTTGTATGACAGTCTTGCCCGAACCGAAAGGCCCGGGAATGCCGCCGGCTCCGCCCTTCGCGAGCGGGAACAGCGAGTCGAGAATCCTTTGTCCTGTGACGAGCGGGATTTCAGGGGTAAGCTTTTCCTTCACCGGCCTTGGCTTCCTGACCGGCCATATCTGCATCATGCTGAGCTTCTTGCCGCTGGTAAGCGTCGCGATCGTTTCTTCAACCGTGAAGTCCCCTTCCTTTATCTCTTTTATAGTTCCCGAAATCCCGGGAGGGACAAGGATCCTGTGGTCGATGACAGCGGTCTCCTTTACACTGCCTATGATCTGGCCGTCCTTCACTTCATCGCCTCGCTTTACGCCCGGCTTGAAGTGCCATTTCTTTTTCCTGTCAAGGCCCGGCGCTTTCGCTCCTCTCTTTATGAAGTCGCCCATCATCGTTTTCAGCACGGGCAGCGGCCTCTGTATGCCGTCGTAAATGCTCGTGAGCAGGCCAGGCCCGAGCTCGACGACCAGCGGCTGTCCTGTGTTCTCCACGGGCTCGCCCGGCTTAAGGCCCGAGGTGTCCTCGTAAACCTGGATCGTAATCTTGTCCGGGTTTATCTGGATGACCTCGCCCATGAGCTTTTCGCTGCCGACGCGCATGAGGTCGTACATCCTTGCATCGATGTTTTCGGCCATCACGACAGGGCCGGCGACCCTGAATATCTTACCCTTAGCTTCTTCCATCATAACCACCTAACCTTTTTTCTCCCAAAGGTCTATACCAAGAGACCTTCTGATCATGAGCCTCATGTTCTCCTCGGCGGAGATGTCGTGCGAGAGGATTACGACGGTCGGCTTCACCTGAATCAAAGCGCGCTCTTTCAGGCGCTCGTTCAGCATCTGGAATTCGTCGTTGTTCATGACGAGTATGCCGACGTCCTTCCTCTCCATGACTTCCTCGAACTGCCTGTTTATGTTTTCCTTCGTCACGACGAAGGCCTGCCTCACGCCGGCAGACTGGAAGCCGAGCACGAAATATTCGTTTCCCATCACAGCTATTTCATGCGTGCCTTATCACCTTCAATCCTTTTCAGCGCCGAATCGTGTATGACTATGAGATTGTTGTCTATCACTTTCTCATCGAGGCCCATCGCCTTCGCGTGCACCAGCAGCTTGATGTTCTTGGTCTCGATCTCCTTTGTCAGCAGGAAGCCGAATATGGGCGAGATCGAAAGCGGCCTCCTGTGCAGGAGCCTTGAGGCGTGCATGAGCAGGAACTTGTCTATCGAGCCCTCGAGCCTCGAAGGGTTCTCCAGCACGTCGGGCGTTGCAAGATCCTTGTACCTGCTTTCCTTCAGCTTCTCGAAAACCGCCTTGACGTCTTCCGCGTGTATCATGCCCTCCATGAGCTTGTCCCCCATTCGCCTCCGTCTGATGCTCAAAAGCCTCTTGCTCATTTTCATATCCAGTTTCAGCGGGTTTTCAATGACTATCAGCTTCCTTATGATGTCCTCACTTATGCCCTCCCTCTTGAACCTCACTATGTTCTTTATGTTCATAAGGGTTACCAGGTGGTCGAAAAACTGCCTGAGCGGGTCGTTTTTCCTCAGTTTCATCCTGTTCTTGAGGTCGATCATCTTTGAGTAAAAGTCAATGTCTATCTCGTTCTCGAGCGCGATGAGGTTGTTCGCATTGTAGAGCTCCTTCAGCTTTTCTATGTCTATTCCCGTTATCGCGCTCAGCTCCTCGGCGAACTCCTCTGCGTCGTCCTTGTACATCTTAAGGCATTTCTCATAGCTCGTCGGGTTTATCGGTATGATGCCGTATTTCAGGTCCTCCTCGCCGAGCTTGTTCATGCGCGTCCGCAGGACGAGCTTCATGTTGTTGAGTATCCATTTCAGCGAGTAGAATTGTATGAGCTGCTTCACCTCGTTCTTTAGCGATATCATCAGCAGCTTGTTTATGACATGCGCGAGGTTCTCGTTCAGCGCTAGCTCTATGAGCTCAGTCCCTCTGTAGTCCTTGGAAAGCGAGTCTATCTCCGTCTTGTATTCGCTTTCCTCGAGGAAGCGGGTGATTTCGCTGGTGCCCATCTTCTTCATCCTGAGGTAATCCTCCTCGCCCAGCAGCTTTGACTTCATCACCCTTACCCTCGTGACGGTGTAAGGATACGTTTTGAACTTTATCCTCTTGGCTGCCTTTTTCTTCACTTTCCTTTTTCTCAGCTTTAGCTTCATTTATCCACCGAACAGCGTCTTGGAAACGCTTTTGAGCGTCTTGCCCTTCAGAAGCTCGATGAGCGTTTCGAACCTGAAGTCTATCGCTTCCTTGCCGTCACCGCTTTCCAGCACGAAGCCACCGTCCATATCCTTCGTAATGACGTGCATCCCTCTGAAAAGCTTCTTGGCGAGCGAAGCGTCCTCTTTCCTCGCATAGACGGTTTTCGGGTTGCTCAGCTGGCCTTTAGTCTGCCTCGCCATCTGCTTGAATATCCTTTCCCTTTCGCCGCCTTTCATGCGCCTGAGGTGGTCAAGGAATTCCTGGTAGACCTTCTCGACGAGCTCCTTTTTGGCGTTCATCTCGAATTCCCTGGTCCGCTTCTTCATGACCGTCTGGCTCTTTACGTCTATCTGCCTGAGCTCTGCCTCGATTTCCTTCGTCATTGCCGCTTCCTGATCCTTCACCCTTTTCCTGGTCTCGTCCAGTATTTTCTGCCCTTCGCTCTTGCCTTCGCCGACTATCCTCTGCGCTTCCTTTTCCGCGTTCTGCCTTATCTCAGTGGCTACCTTGTTCAGTCCCATACGTTTCTCCTTGCGTTTTAACCTCCCATGCCGACTATCTGCAGCGCCACGACCAGACCGAAAATGATTATGGTCTCTGGTATGACCGTCAGGATAAGACCCTGCGCGAAGAGACCTTCCTTCTCGGCCATTGCACCGATAGCTGAAGTACCGATTTCCTTTTCAGCCCATGCCGTCGCCACTGCGCTCACGCTTATCGTCGCTGCTGCAGCGATTGCTGCCCAATCTCCTGCCATATTGGCACCTCCAATTTTATTTCTCACTTGCGTTTCAGCCTGAACCGAACGGTTTGTACGGTTCGCCGTCACCATGATAAAACTTCGAGAACATCTCGACGTAATGCAGCCTCAGCGACTGCAGGAAGCAGCCCATGAGCGACAGCAGCGTGTTGACCGCATGGCCTGTGAACAGCAGTGCAACGCCGCCGATTATCATGAAGCCGCCCGCATGGAACATGCCCCCCGCCATGCCGTTTATTATGAGAGCGAGCTGCACGCCTGCGAGACCCAGGGCGGCAATACGGGCGTATGAAAGCACGTTGCTCGCGAGAGCGGGGATTTCTATGAGGCCGCGATAGCTCTCGCCTATGGTGAGCAGCACGACGCCCGTAAGGAGGATGGCCAGGCTTGTCATCGGCTCGACCCCTGTGGGAATCTTGAAAAACGTTTCAAGCAGGTAAAGTATCCCGCCGGTCTCGAGCACGAACCAGCTTGCCTTGCCCAGCGCATGCCTGAACTTCCTCTCGCGCAGCTCATTGACGAGGGCGATGGCGATGCCTATGTTAAGATGCACTATGCCTATTATGAGGGATATCGGCAGCATCGCGTTGATGCCCTCGGCCCTCATTATCATCGGATGAAGTTCGAAGCTGCCTATTGTCTCGAAGCCGAAAAACTCACCGTATATGAAGCCAAACAATACGCTCACCAGCGAGGAAAGCATGAGCACCGACGCGACCGAGCCCATTTTTTTCATCTTGTACTTTATGAAGGCGAAGCCCGCGAAAAGGACGAGGCCGTAGCCTATGTCTCCGAGCATAATGCCGAAGATGATCGGGTAAGTCATGAAAAGTATGAAGGTCGGATCTATCTCCTTGTAGCTGGGCAGCGAATACAAACGCAGGAAGAACTCGAACGGCTTCACCGGGCCCTTGTTTTTCAGCAATATGGGCGCCTCCTCATGCTCGCCGACCTTCTCCAGGTTGAGGTAGAGGTTTTCGGTTATGCCTTTCAGGCGCTTTTCCAGCACGTCCCGCCTGCCGTTGGGAACCCATCCCTGTATCATGAAGCTGTACTTGCTGACGGCGAACTTTAGGGGCACTTCGGATTTCCTTATTTCTGCCGTGAGGTTGTACTCAAGGCTAAGGAGGATGCCTCCGTTTTCCTTGGTCTCCTGCGCCAGTTCGCTCCTGAGCGATGCGAGCTTCTTATCGAGCGCTTTCATCGTGCTGCTGAATTCCTCGTTCTCCTCGCTGACATTCGCCTTTTTCCATTCAAGGTCGGTTTCTACCCTGCAGAAGCCGGAGAACTGCAGCGCGCTTTTCAGCCTCTCCGCGTCCTTCTTCCTGACCAAGACGACGACAGGAAAGCCTTTTTTAATCTTGTCGTCGGAGCTGAACATTTCGAAGTCAAGCGTGCTCATGCGCTCTTTCAGGATTTTCAGGTCCGGCACGTACCCGGCCATGACTTCAAGGCTGCCGTAGCCGCGGAGCGCGTCGAACTTCTTTATCATTGTTGCGGTTAGGAAATCCAGGACTTCCTTCTTGCATGAGTTCGCCTTTATCTCGGCCTCGGCCTCGCGTATGGCGTTGTTTATCCTGCTGACCCTTTCCTGCAAGGCGTTGAGGAATTTTTCCGCCTTCTCCAGCGACATGTCTGTCGCTTTTTTTTCAACGTCCTTCAGAACAAGCTGGGTTTTTACTGCATTTATGGTGAGCAGCAGCTCGGATATCTTTTCTGCGTTGGGCAGGGGCGCTCCTATCGGGTAGTGGTCGCCTTCCCTGGGGACGTAGTCCTTGAGATGCAGGACGTCTGCCTCGTAAAGCGCCTTTATCACGTCCTCCATGTAAATCCTGTGAGAAACGACCGTTACCCTTGACATCTCAGTAGGGAAAAACATGCGGTTTCACTCTCCCAGAAAGTCGTGGAACTCCTTTTTCAGGATTTCAACAGCCCTTTCCACCTTCTTCGAGGAGGCCTTCTTCATCTTATCGGTTTCCAGCCTTTTTTCGCCGAGAAAACGTTCCAGCTCCTTGCCGATCTTTGCTTCGTAAAGCCTTATCTGCTGCTCGGCTTCTTTCTTCAGCCTTTCCATCTCTTTTTCCTCGAGTGACCTCGCGTCTCTCCCGCTCTCAAGAATTATCTCGTTCTTCCGCTTTTCAGCGTTCTCGACGATCCTGTTGGCGTCCTTTTCCGCTTTTTTGATTTCCTCAAGCAGGTCCTGATTCATACAATCTCAACCTCTCGTTGTTTTGGCTTCAATGCGGCTATAAAATGGTTTACCTAGTATTGTTTAGTAGATATTTGGAAGTCGTTATATTAATATTAATAAATATAAAGGTTTTTACCGCCTGCGTTTTAGAGGGATAAAACTTATAATTTTTGTACTACACAGATATTATATGGTTTCTCCCGCCAGGCTCTGCATAGTGTGCAAGGGCTCGAGGAAGCTCTGCGGCTGGCGCGTGTGCCCGCTGCAGGCCAAGCTCAACGTAGCGCCGCAGATAGGGCTATCGCTCAAGAAGGAATTCTTCGGGCCGTCCACATCGGTTTTTGTCGGGCATAATTTCTACCCCGACGTTTATGTGGGGCCGATGGCGGCGATAGACCCGGCGAGCGTGGACACCATCGACGCACCGCAGGCCTGGTTCGGCAAGCCATACGGAGAGATACTGCGCCTGCGCTCGCTGCTCCTGCGCTCGAAATACAGGGAAAACGTCTTCTCCCGTTCGCGTTTCATCGAGCAGAACCAGGAACTGGCGATAGCGAAGAAACCGACGGACGTCGAGATCCTCTTCAAGCACGTCCCTCAGATATCCCTCGAATTCTCCGACATCGCCAATCCCATGGGCCCCTCGGGGACGATAGAGAAGTTCGCCGTCGCCGGCAATCCCAAGGTCTCGCCGAAGGTCGAGAAAGTCGTTACGGACGACATCAAGACAACGGACGTGACCTTTGCCCTGTACAGCCAGGGAATCGACGTTTACAAGCTCATCACCATCCTATCGTCAGGTATTTTTGGCATGCACGAGCGCAGAAAACTCGTGCCGACACGCTGGAGCATAACGGCGATGCATTCCATGCTGGCCAACCGCCTGCTCGAACAGGTCAAGCAATGCCCTTCGATAAACGAATACCATGTCTATACCAGCGACTACCTCGACAATCACTATGAAATCCTGCTCATGCCCGGCAGCTGGGAATACGAGAATTTCGAGTGCTGGTCGCCCGGCTCCTACTGGGCGCAATATCTCAAGAAGCCGGAGATCACAGCCGAATACGAGCCCTTCGGAGGCCGCAGCGACTACGCCGACCAGCAGGGCGGCGGCTTCTACGCGAACCGCCTGGGCCTCGCCGAAGGCCTGGAGCGCATGAAGCGCCAGGCGAGATGCGTGATTTTCCGCGAGATCCACCAGGGCTATACAATCCCGGTTGGTGTGTGGCAGTGCCTCGAGAACACGCGTAACGCCCTCAGCCAGCCGCCCATGAAATTCGCAATCCTGAAAGAAGCGCTGGCCCACATCAACACGAAACTGAAAACATCTGTCTATGAATACGTCAAGAACAGCATAATCCTCAGGCAGAAAAGGCTGGGGGATTTCTGATGGCATACGAAAACAAAAGAAACTCCCCCATCCGCTGATTTTTGCTTGACCGAACAATTTCGATAATTTAATAAAATGACAATAGATAGTTATAACATTATGAAGAAATTATTCCCGCTTGTTGCCGTCCTTGTAGTTTTGATTGCAATCATTGTTTTTGCAAGTTTCATGAACGCCGGCGGCAGGAATTGCAATCCCATTGACAGGATAAATCCGGGACTGCCCTCTTATTTTATGTTTGCCAATGAAAACGAGAGCATACCCGGGGAACTCTTGGTTTTCGGGCCAATGATTTCATCAGACACTTTTGAAAATGATATCATCTACAAAACAGATGGCTGGAATTTTTATTGCAAACATGACAATGCAACAGCCGAAAAGGTGGAATATTTTTACCACAGTAAACCCTGCTTGGAAGGAACGTGGCACCATCGTTATGCATATGTTTGCAAAGACAAGTACTACGTTCTTGACGGAAGGGATGCCGGCGGGGTTAGATTATACGGACCTTTTGACGTCGCGGGCCAGGAAAATTAAAATCCTGCCGTGTTATTAATTTCATGTCTGAAAAAACCCCACAGCAAAACAAAAGAAAGATGCGCATCGTCCTCGCTTACCTGCACAAAAAATACGGCGATGAGGTCGACACGTCAATCCTGAGGAAGAGGAGCGACCTCTTCCAGCTTCTCGTCTCGACCGTGCTCTCGCAGCGGGCGAAGGACGAGACTACCGAGGTTGTCAGCAATCGTCTTTTCTCAGTCGTTTCAACCCCAGAAGATATTGTTAAGCTCGACCGCAAAAATCTCGAGTCGCTTATTCGGCCTTCAGGACCTTTCAGGCAGAAGGCGAAAAAGATAATCGAGATTTCGAAAGTCCTTGCGCAGGATTACAAGAATTCTTTCCCCCGCACGCGCGAAGAGTTGATGGCGCTGCACGGGGTCGGTCCGAAAACTGCGGATATCGTGCTTTCATACGGCTTCGGCCAGCCGGTGATCGCGGTAGATGTGCATGTCGAGGTATGTTCAAAACGACTGGGCTTCGCGAGGCAGAAAGCGAGATACGAAGAGATTCGCGCGAACCTTGAGAAGCTCGTGCCAGCGAAGGAGCGATACATCGTCAACCTGGGCCTCGTCAGCTTCGGCAAGGCGATATGCATAACGCGAAAGCCGAAATGCGAAATATGCGAACTGAAAAAGATATGCAACTTTTATAATACTGAAATCAAATCAAACAAATCAAAGAAAGTGATAAAATGACGCTGGGAGCAAGGAAGCCTTTCACGAAATCGGTGACCTTCGCGATTATACTAGCCAACGTTATAGTGTGGCTGCTGCAGCTGTTCACCTATCCAGTAGTCGACGATGTTTTTGCGCTGACGCCGGGCGAGGCTTTATCAGGCCGTTTCTATCAGTTCTTCACCTACATGTTCCTGCACGCAACCTACGCCGAGACGGCCGCCGGCGTTACCATCTACCCCGGCCACTTGGTCATAAACATGTTCGTTTTCGCCATATTCGGCTTCCAGCTGGAGCAGAGCATAGGCACGAAAAAATTCACTGCTCTTTACATTTTATCAGGCATAGGCTCAGCCCTGTTCTACATCGGCGTCATGTCCTGGCTTTATGGAGCGATAGGCGCAGGCCTGATAGGCGCATCAGGCGCAGTCTTCGGAGTGCTGGCCGCTTACGCGTTTCTTTATCCCACCAGCTGGGTCTACATGCTCGGCTTATTTCCCATGCCGGCGGCAGTGATGTTAGTCTTCCTGCTGGTCGAGGAGACGTTCTTCGGTCTTATGGGCCTCGATCCGGGCGTGGCGAATTTCGGCCACGTGGGCGGCGTGCTCAGCGGCCTGATTATCATGACCGTATGGAGAATCAGCAGCCGCGAGAAAAAGACGAACTTCGAAAAGTTCGAGTTCGTGTGGGAATAAGCCAAAAACTGGCGCAGGCAAGGCTTTTAAAATTTTTAATCAATTGTGAAATGATATGCAACCGATAAGGCCGGCCGAAAGGACAAAAGACGTCACCTATGCCATACGCGATCTGGCGGTCGCGGCAGGCGAGCTCAAAAAACAGGGGATAGGTGACATACTTTACCTGAACATCGGCGACCCTAACGTCTACGACTTCGTCACGCCTGCTCACATGATTGATGCCGTTGACAAGGCGATGAGGGAGAACAAGAACGGTTATGTTGATTCTCTGGGAATACCCGAAGCCAGACATGCGATTGAAACCGAATACCGCAGAACAGGAGTCAATGCAGACAGGGAAAGGATTCTCGTTACCGCCGGCGTGAGCGAGGGCCTTGAGCTTGCGCTGGCCTCGCTCGTGAACCTTGGTGAAAACTTCCTAACACCCGCGCCGGGATATCCTCTTTATACTGCGATACTCAACAAGCTCGGCGTGAAACCAAGGCTTTACATGACAAGGGAGAAAGATGACTGGCAGCCCGACCTGCAGGACATAAAAACAAAGATAGACAAAAACACGCGCGGCATACTCATAAACAACCCCAACAACCCGACTGGCGCTGTCTATCCTGACAAAACCCTACTTGAAATATTAGATATAGCAGGGGAAAAGAACATCCTGATATTCGCGGACGAGATCTACAACAAGATCCTTTTCAACGGCGGGAAGCACACGCCCCTTGCTTCCCTCGCAGGCGAGACGCCGCTCCTGACATTCGGCGGCCTTTCAAAAAATTATCTTGTGCCCGGCTGGAGAATCGGCTGGATGGCATTCACGGGACCGGAGAAGGCAATAGGAGACTATCGGGAAGCGGTATACAGGCTTGCGAGGGCAAGGCTGTGCGCTCCCGGGCCTTTTCAGTATGCCATAAAACCCGCGCTCGAAGGACCGCAGGACCACATAAAGGAAATGGACGCCAAGCTGCAGAAAAGGAGCGATCTTGTCGTGGAAAGGCTGAACGCAATGAAGGGTGTTCATGTGACAAAGCCGAAGGGCGCTTTTTACGTTTTCCCGGGAATTGATGCGCCAATCAATGATGACAAGAGGTTCGTTCTCGATGCTCTTGGCAAGGAACATGTCCTTGTCGTCCATGGCACTGGTTTCGACTGGCCGAAGGATGAGAAAACGCACATAAGAATCGTTACTCTTCCGAAGGAAGACATTCTCCAGGGAGCGATGGACAGGCTCGAGAAAAGAATGCAGGAGTTGTATTCCGCATAAAATCCGCTTTCTGACGAATCCGATAGGGCAAATAATTTAAAAAGCCGGAGACAATAGAGTATCTTACCATGAACAGGATAATTCCGGCCGAAAGGGCAGGCAGGGTTTCTTATGCCATACGCGACGTCGTAGTCGAGGCCAACAAGCTGAAGGCGCAGGGCAAGAAAGTCCTTAACCTGAACATCGGGGACCCGAACGTTTACGATTTCGTCACTCCGAGGCATATCATAGAAGCCGTGGAAAAGGCCATGGCGCGGAACCTCAACGGCTACGCCGACTCTTCCGGCGTTGACGAGGCGAGGGAAGCGATAGTCAAGGAAGCCGCAAGGGACGGCATAAAGGGCGTAACGAAGAGCGATATCCTCATAACCGCCGGCGTCAGCGAAGGCATAGAGATGGCGATGAACGCGCTGCTCAACCCCGGTGAAAACATCCTTACGCCCGTTCCAGGATATCCGGTTTATACCGCTGTCGTCAACAAGATCGGCGCCGCCCACAACCACTACAAGTGCGTTGAAGAGAATGGCTGGCAGCCTGACATAGACGACATAAAGAAAAAAATCAACAGCAAAACAAAAGGCATAATTCTCATAAATCCCAACAACCCGACTGGCGCGCTCTACTCGCAGAAGACGCTGCAGGAGATAGTCGACCTTGCCAGAGAACACAACCTGGTCATTTTCTCCGACGAGATTTACAACAAAATCCTGCTGGACGACGACAGGCACGTTTCAACCGCGTCTCTCGCCAGCGACATTCCCATCCTCACCTTCAACGGCCTTTCGAAGAACTACATCGTGCCAGGCTGGAGAACGGGATGGATGATTTTCAGCGGGCCGGAAGAGGCAAGGAAGGACTTCCAGGACACCGTCTTCCGCCTGGCGAGATCAAGGCTTTCGGCACCGGGGCCGTTCCAGTACGCTGTCAAGCCCGCGCTCGAAGGACCGCAGGACCACATACCCGAGATGAACAGGAAATTAAAACAGAGGCGCGATTTGATACACAAGCGCTTCAACGAAATCGACGGTTTCTCATGTACGAAACCGAAAGGAGCGTTTTACGCGTTCCCGAAATTCGAGCTTCCCGGCGTGACGGACGACAGGAAGTTCATCATGGACATCCTCTACAAAAAACAAATCCTTGCAGTCTTCGGCACGGGTTTCGGCTATCCAACGCCAGACCATTTCAGAATCGTCTTCCTCCCGCCCATGAACGTCCTCGAAGAATCGCTCAACAAACTCGAGGAATACGTGAGGGAGAACTACAAGTAAATCGCCGGAATACCGGAGGGGAACTGCTAAACCAATATTTTCTTCGTCCCCAGCGGATGCCTTAACACCGTTATCAGCGGGTTTTTAAATGACCCGGCGAGGCATCCGCAGTTTGAGCAGTCAGCATTACTTCCAAAACACCGCCTCCTGTTCCATGACACATCGAAATGCAATGTTTCATCGCCCCAAAAGCACGAATCCCTGTGATCGGGGCATTTGTACCATTTTATCATGGTTTTACTCAAAAGGAAGTCTTTCGGATATAATGACTTCACACGTTCAACCTCTTTCATTATAACTTCTCTTTCCTGTTTCTTTACAAACATCGGTATGACAGCATCAGTCCCGGACGCGCATATGTTGCACACGACGCCGCGGAAGCCATTTTCCTTCGCTATCCTGACAACTCCTTCAAGGTCTTTGTAATTGCCCTTTTGCAGCGTCATGTTGATAACGACACGACCATCCCCAGAATAATTTTCAATTACTTTTGAAAAGACTCCCATTCCCCTCACCGAGTCATTTCTTTTCTGCATGCCATCCAATGAAACGAACAATGTGTGGTTGAATTGCCGCGGTATCTTAATTGTACCGTTTGTGATGACGTACACGAAG
Source organism: Candidatus Aenigmatarchaeota archaeon (assembly GCA_041489155.1). Lineage (GTDB taxonomy): Archaea > Aenigmatarchaeota > Aenigmatarchaeia > QMZP01 > QMZT01 > JBGPQP01. The sequence continues at coordinate 73,935 of JBGPQP010000004.1, read as the reverse complement.
GGGAAAATTCTGTCGGCGAGCATGAGAATATCCTGCCGCAGCGCGGGCTCTCCTCCGACCAGCAGGATGAATCTTACGCCGGCGCCGTGAAGGTCACTGAACCTCTTTTCCCACACGTCCAAAGGCAGTTCCTTTTTTTCAAATTTGTTCTTGCCGTGGAAATGGTAGCAGTGCCTGCACCTGAGGTTGCAGTTATCCGTCACGTCAACTTCGGCGAAATATTTTACGCCGAGGGCGCTCCTCTTCAGTTCCATGCAAATAAGATAGAACAGCGCATGAAGCTTTCTCATGAAAATAATGCCATTGAAAATAATAAAAACATAAAATTAAGCAAAAAATACGCTTACTTGCCTTAAGAGTCGTTAAAGAGTCTCGAGGAATAAGTGAGGGAGAATTACAAGAGGTAAACTGATTTTAAAAATAAAACAAAAGCGGAAAATAAAGAATCCGCTCTCTTTTTGGCCTTTTCGGTTTTACCTGACCAGAAGTTTTGCCTGCTCTGCGTCGTATTTCCAGCCCTTGGGAAGAACGCCTTTCTTTATGTAGTATTTTACAAGGCGCCTGATATTAGATTCGGCGAGCTCGAGGCCACGGTATGACTGGTAGTCTTTCTTGTTGCGCTCCATATGCACGCGGAGCTCGACGACGCGCCTCATGATGTTCATCAGGTCTTCCGGCAGCTTGGCATAGACCTTGTTTTCCTTGAGTATCTGCGCTATGGTCTTCTTGGTTATCGCCTTCACGGAAGGGATGCCGTACTGGTCTCTCAGCATGAGGCCTATCTGCGCGCTCTGCATGCCCTGCTTGGCGTACTTGAGCACGAGGTCCTCGACTTCCTTCGTTTTGTAGTCTATCCATCCGGCCATTTTGACCGCCGGCTTTGCGTCTTCTATTTTTGCCTTAGCGATATTCCCACCTTAATCCTTTTATTATGAAGCATACGCAGTATGCTTCTTTCGAAGTTAAGAACAAGCCTCTTGTAAGCGATACAAGCTAGCACCCGAAGGAACTGGCCTGTTCTTGTGAATATAGTGAAGGCGCATATTTAAAAGCTGAAGCTGGGGCAATATAGCCTTAAATCCATGTTTAAACATATGTTTAAACATCATGCTGAAAACTCTTTTCGAGGGAAAAACGCACAAGATAACCACGGACGGCAGGACGTTCTTTCTTTACACGAAGTCGGCGAAAAACAAATGGGAGATGCGCGACAGCAATTCTTTCAACAGCGCCATGTACGCCGAGGCGCTCAGGGACGTGAAAACGCTGCTTGAGATGAACATTTCAGAGGAAGATAAGTTGCTCAAAATACTGGAATCCGGCTTCTTCAGCATATCCAATTTATAGGAAACCTTACGGTTCTTTTATACGAATTCTGCCAAATATTATTCATGGCTTTCGCCTCCGTCGCTGACATCATGGACGCCCTGCCCATGCTGCTTTTCATAGCGCAGATAGTGATGAACGTCGTTCTCGCGTGGGTCTTCGGTTCTGTCGCGTTTCGCGGCATGCAGAGGAAAATGGCTTTCACCATAAGGATACCCGCGATGCTCGCGACGGGCTTCGTCTGCCTCCTGTTCGGTGCGGGCATAAGGCAATATCTCTTCTTCCTTCAGGGGGCGCCATTTAACCTGATACAGCTCGACCTCTTCATAGGCGGCATAATGGCGGCGATAATCGCCGCGGTCGGCCTGTACCTTATAACGCGCAACAGGAAAGACGAGGACGAAAGCAGGACCATAGCCAAGCTCAAGGAAAGCGTAAAACTGCTGGAAGGATTGCTGCTGAAGGAAAAGGTCCAGACGCTGAAAGAGGATGAGGTAAAGAAAACAGCCGAAAGCCTCCTGCCCGGCTTCAGCGCGAAGAAGGCGAGCCTGAAAAACACTGAATGGGAAATCCTTCTAGAAAAGGACAAAAAACAGGCGCTCGCCATCCTCGGTGCATACACGGGCGAAGTCAAGAAAATAGAGCATCTCGGAGCGAAGGATCCTTACATGATAGCCGGGATCTGCATGATAATCGCCCTCGTCGTTTTATCGGTCCTAACGTTCCGCTCGCTGCCGAGCTTCGCGGAGGGCGTCGCTTCCCTCATGGGCATGGACGAGGCGCAGTTCAACGCCCTCATCGGGAACCAGCAACTTCCGGCGGGATGCGTTTCGACCGTGCGCATACTCATGAAACAGGGTGTCAACATCGTCGGCAGCGATACGTCGTTCAAGGACGAAAGCGTGATGGCGATGGTGGAAAGAGAGACCGGAAGAAAGGTGGCCATGATGTACACGACAGTTTATGAGGGGAAGGAGTTCATCCTCTCGATAACCTTCCCGAGGGACATGAACGTCTCGGAAGGTGAAACGAACGACGACATAATGCAGAACGCCGAGATATGCTCTTCAACGGCCGATACGTTCTGCGACTGCATAAAAATCCCGGAGCTCAGCAGGATGACGACCGGCTTCATGGTGGCCGTTGACAGGAACAAAATCAGCCGTTAAAGACTTAAGGCAAAAGTAAAATCAGATCTTTTTCAGCGCGTGCTTGGAGCCGCATGCCTCGCACTTGAGGAAAAGGAAGCGGTCCTCTCGCACGAATTTCGTGTCAGGCCTGTTGCAGTCAGGACACAGAACGTATTCCTTCGCGTAAAGCTCGATTTTCTTGTCGACGACTTCCGGCCTGAACTTGCCCTGCACGACCAGCCTCCCGCTCTGCAGCTCGCCTGAAGTCGCGAGCTCCTTCAGGATGAATTTCTGCAGGTGGTCGGGCTCGCGTCTGAACGTGCTCGCTATCTCGATGAAATTGATTATGATCGTGCGGGCGCCCGCGGGCTGGATGTTCGCGCGTGGCATCTGGAAGCGGTCGCTGTCCTCCGATCTCTTCGGCAGCCTTTCGAACGCCATGTCCAGCAATTTCTCGTATGTTTGCATAACAATCAATTAGAAGCGCCGTATTTAAATTGGTTCAGCCTAGCCGGCCTGGAACTCCTCGAGCAGGCGCTTCTCATCTTCCGGGAGCTTGCTTTTCAAGCGCTCGAGTATCTCGAAATCCCTGCCGCTGAGAACTGTTTCCAGCGTGTCGCCCTCGTCTATCTGCCTGCCGATCGTGACGCCGTCGACAGAGACAGCGACTTTGTCGCCTATCTTCGCCTTTTCCACCTTCTCGCCCTCGGCCTGCAGTTCCTTGATTTCCCCTATGGTATGCTCGCCTTTTTTCAGCTTGTAGCCGGGCCTTATCGTTCCTCCGAGAACTTCCACGCCGAATATCGCAGGCTTGGACTGGCGGAACACGTAACCGCGGAGTATCGTCATCCTTGCGGGATGGGTAACGCTGTCGATAAGCTTTGATTCCGAGTTCCTTTTGGTTTCGTCCTCCCATTTCTGGTAATCCTCGATGAGCCTGTAAATTATGTTCGATTTGAAAACGTTCACGCCGAGCTTTTTCGCCAGCTCGTCGGCGTCCGGAAGGACTTCGACGTTGAACACGAATATGACGGGCTTTTTCATGTTGGAGGCTTCCATCACTTCGTTCCTCACGACATTACCGACCTTCGCCTTCCTTATCGGGATGTTCATGCCCCTCAGCGTCTTCAGCAGGCCTTCAAGGCTTCCGAGCGTGTCAGCCTTTATTATCACGCCCTGGTTCTCGGTCTCGATTTCGACTTCCTCGATTTCCTTCTCTATGTCCTTTATAGCGGCCTTCCCGTCCTTCTCGTTCCTTACGAATCTCACGGGCGAGCCGGCGACCACGCCGGTGAGGTCAGGTGCGGAAATTTTCACGCCGGACGCAGCCGAGGCGCTTTCAATGGGCTGGAAGACTCGCTCGACGCGCATCTCCTTCAGCGGCTCGGGTTTGAGCAGGGCCTTGACCTTCGTCACAAGCAGGCCCGCGCCGCCGATTATCATGGTGTCCCCGCGGCTGACGACGCCGTCATAAAGTATTACATCTATCGTCGACCCGAGCCCGCGGTATTCCCTGACCTCGAGTATCGTCCCCTTCCCCATGCCTCCCGTGACCTCGAGGCGCTTTTCAAGATATTTCTGCGCCAGGCCGGTGAGGAGCACGAGCAGGTCAGGGATGCCCTCGCCAGTCACGGAGGAAACGGGGACGATGCATATCGCCTTCGCGAAGTCCTCGACGCGGTCGTAGCGCTCGGACCGGAAGCCCTTCTCCCCGAGCTGGCCGACTATCCTGTAGAGTTTCTCTTCAAGCTCGTCCTGCGCCCTCGCATCCTGCGCAGCGAAGCTCGTCAGGAAGCACGCATTCGCCTCAGAATGCCAGCCGAGAATCCTGTCGATCTTCGTCGCCGCGACGACGAACGGAGTTTTGAATTCTTTCAAAAACATGATGCTTTCTTCGGTCTGCTTCTGGATGCCCTCGTTAATGTCGATTATAAGAATCGCGATGTCAGCGATCGACCCGCCGCGCTTCCGCAGCGTGGTGAACGCCTCGTGGCCGGGCGTGTCTATGAAAAGCAGGCCGGGAATTTTAACGTCGACTTTCATCCTGCTGAGAAGCGGGCCGCAGGATGTCTTTATGTTCTCTATCGGCACCTCAGAAGCGCCGATGTGCTGGGTTATGCCGCCGGCCTCGCCAGGCGCGACAGCGCTTCCCCTGATGCGGTCGAGCAAAGTCGTCTTCCCCGAGTCCACGTGACCCAGCACCGAGATTATAGGCTGTCGCACTGCCATGGCTATCCCTCTCAATCATGTTGATGATTTATTTCCTGCGCGGCTTTATAAGAGATTTCACTCGTGCCCGGGCTTTTAATTTTATATTCCCACCCGCCAACCAATAATCATGCTCACCGACGAGACGATAAGGCGCATATTCGAGGACGAGAGGAACTCCGCTGGTCTGACCAAGCTGCCAGAGGAATTCTTCGAGCAGGTCAGGGAATACTTGGAAAAGAAAGGGAAAATGTCCCGCGACGAGACGGACCAGTGGGCCATGGAAGCGGTGAAACGCCGCCTTAAGACGATATTCGAGCGGCGCGAGCGCAAGATTCTCAATGCCGCGCACGGCTTCATAGACTCCGGCGTGGTGCCCGAAAACATGGCAGCCGAGGAGCGAAGCTTTTTCGAAAAGATAGTCGAATGCATAAACGGCTTCCAGAAGGGCAGGGAGGAGAAGCTGGAAAGGCAGGCCGAAAAGCTGGTCATGGTCACGCTGCTCGACGACGTCGCGAAGTTCGTCGGCATAAACATGAAAAACTACGGGCCTTTCAAGAAAGGCGACATCACGACCCTGCCCGAGCCCAACGCAGACCTCCTGATAAAGAAAAGCCTGGCGGAAAAGATAGAGACGACTGACTACTGAATAATTTTCAATTTAAAATTTCAAGCCTTACTTGCCCCTTCTGATCTTTCTCTTCTTTTCTTCCTTGGGTTTCTCTTCCTTCTTGGGCGCGGCTGCGACGGGCGCTGCGGCCGGTGCTTCTCCTTCCACCGGCGCTGCTGCAGGGGCGGCGGCTGCCATCTTGGCTTCAGTCGCCCTCTTCCTGGCGTCTTCGTAGGCCTTTATTTCATCTTCGCTCAGCGGGCCTTTGCCTATCGTTATCCCCATGCTCCTCGCCGAGCCCTTTATCTGGTTCACGTAGCGGGGATCGGTTGAGCCGAATTTTGCAGAAGCAATCCTGACAACCTGTTCTTCGGTGAGGTCGCCCGCCCTTACCTTTCCCGCCTCGCTGGCGCCGGCCTCTATGCCGAGCTCTTTTTTGATGAGCGCGCTGACCGGCGGCGTGCCGACCTTTACCTCGAAGTTCTTGGTCGAGGTATCAACTATGACGGTCACCGGAACCTGTGTGCCTGCAAGGTCCTTGGTCTTGGTGTTTATCTCGTCTATTATCTTCTTTATCGGGACGCCAAGCGGTCCAAGGGCTGGTCCCAGCGGAGGAGCGGCTGTTGCCTTGCCGCCTTCAACCATTACTTGCACTTTCTCTTTTGGCATAATAATCACATTATTATATGTCGGCTATTTAAATGTTGCCATTATACCATGTCGCTTGCTAGGGGATTTTTTTTGATATCTTGCACTTGGTGATGAAATAAATAATCATCAATGATAATCATCAATGATTAAAAAATTTATATGACCTCGTATAAATAATTAAACATGGTTTTTGGCTGGCGAGGTTTCTGATGGGCGGAAACGGCACTGAGGAAAAAATTCTGAAACTTGTCGCAAAACACGATTACGGGCTTACAATAGAGGAAATAGCCAGCGCGCTAGCCATAAACAGGATGACTGCCTCTAAATATCTCGTCGTCCTTCAGGCAACGGGCAAGATTATCGTGAGGGACGTAGGCAAGGCGAAGCTGCATTATCCGAAAACGAAAAACGGCCACAGGTTCCCCAGAGGTGCATGGGCCAAATCCTCGTGCAGCATCAACGCCGGTTTTATCATTCTTGCCTTGCTAGTGCTCTTCGCGAGCGTGACAATCGTCCAAATTCTTGAATATGTTCCTGATTTAACCTTCGATAATGTGAGTGAAGGCTACGAAACCACGGGAAAATATTTGTGGGGCACATGCAGGGACTGCGTTGAATCGAACGTCACGAGAGAGGAACTGATTTCTGGGTTGGCAGAAAACAGGACATTCCTGAAAAATGAAACCGCTATGAATAGGACTGTTCTTGAAGAGGAGTTTAACAAAACAAGCGAGAACAGGTCATTCCTTGAACACGACCTGAACGTAACGGAAACCAACGAAACATTCCCAAGGTTATTCTTGGAAAAAGTTGTGGGATTCTCGCCAGTAAAGGAGAGATTCGGGATGAACGAAAAACCGAGATTCAGGCTGATCTCGAAAAATGTATTTTCCGAGCAGGGAAAGATAATCGAGGAGGGAACATGGCCGGAGGTTTTGAATGTTTTTGTTTACGGCCCTGACCGGAAATTGCTTGAGGTAAAAGCGGATGTTTTGAAGGTTGGCAGTGGGGAGTATGAAATAGAGCTTTCGAAAGGAAGGGCGTTCAGGGCGGGTTTGTACAAGATAAGGATGGAGGTAAAGGAGGGGAATGAAACATACGAAAAAGAAGGGGAATTCCTCTGGGGCGTGCTCGCCATAAACACCCACAAATCGATTTATCTCGAAAACGAGCAGGCCTTCATCGGAATGGCCGTTCTGGACGACCAAGGTCACATGGTCTGCAACGCCGACGTAACGCTTCAAATAACAGATTCGCAAGGCGTAACAACAACCTTGGGAACGTCCGATGGCACTATAAGCGTTTCGCCTGAATGCGAACTCTACGGAGTGACCAACCTTCCCGATTACTATGCCTCTTACATCGTGAACAAGGAAGGTACATATACCATGAATCTGACAGCTATTACAATGAACGGCGTAAGGAGCATGACAGACGCATTCGAGGTGAAAAAGCGAACGGATTTCGACGTCGCAAGAAATGGTCCGACAAGAATATATCCGCCGGCGAAATACAGTATGATTTTCGTCATAAAGGCTAACAAGGATTACGAAGGCCTGATAAACGAATACGTGCCTTCAGGCTTTGAAATAACGCCTAATGAAGGTATGACGGTCACAGACGCGGGGGATGCCAAGATTCTGTCATGGGACAAGAAGCTGACCCCGGGCGAAACCTATGAAATCGGTTACGAATTCGATGCGCCCGACATCTCCCCCTCTCTCTTCATCCTCGGGCCGCTTGAAATCGGCAATTGGAAAGAGTCGAGACAATGGATGATTGCAAGCGACGCGCCAGCAAGGCTTTATGATTCATCATTTACTGTTGTCACTTCACCAATAAGCTTAGGCCAGAACACAACCTTCTCGGTTGTGCACTATGAAACTGGCGACCCATGGAGCGGAACAATCACCTTAACAGTTTCAGGTGGCGCGACAATAACTAATGCATGCGGTTCAAACCAGATACGAATTATAGCGATACAAACGACTGGCACCATGGCTTCCTATTGCGCTATTTACGCCAGCAACGTTTCTTGCTCTATCCTTCCCGCAAGCAATCCTGCTGGCACTATTAACTGGACAGTTGAAGGATGTGCAGTAGGAACATCAACCTACATAGAGGCAGGTTCAGCAAACCTAGATAATACTGGCTCTCTGCAAGTGCAAGCGGATAACATACCGCCAAGCATCACAATAGTTGCTCCAAAAAACAGAACATACGGAAATCTGTCAATAAACTTGAATTACACTGTCACGGATTACACAGGCGTTGATAAGTGCTGGTACAACCTTGACAAAGGCGCCAACACGACATTGGCAAACTGCGCAAACACAACATTCGACACATCAGAAGGAACGCACACATTATACTTGTTTGCAAATGACACATTGGGAAATCTTAATAGCATAACAAATGTTTCATTCAGTATTAATACAACCTGTGCATATCCTGGCAGTGGTGATGATTGGATTATTAGCAATACACAGATGTGCAGCAATAGAATAATGACAATGACTGGCAATCTTACAATACAGAACGGCGGCAATCTCACATTCAGGAACGTCACCCCTAAAATGAATTCTTCTAGTGATGGCCAGTACGGAATCAAAGTACAGTCAGGAGGGGCTTTCTACATCTATGACAATGATGATGACGCATCAACAACAAGTGATGCAAGCAATATCACAGCAGTCAATACAACACGTGAATTCTTCTTTAAAGTTGATTCTGGCTCAACATTTGCGATGAAGAATTCCTTGCTGAGCGAGGCTGGATGGTCTAACACAGACGGTAAGTATGGTTTGGAGATTAATGCAACAGGAACAGAAATTAGAGGAAATACTATAACAAATAATTATCGTGGACTTACATTTTATTCTTATTCTGATAATAACATTATAGCCAATAATATTATTAGTTCGAGTGTCCACGCGGGTATTTTTCTTTATTCTTCATCTAATACCCTTGCGAATAACACTGTCAATTTGAGCATGAACTCTCATGGTATTTATCTTTCTTCTTCATCTAATAACACCCTTACGAATAACACTGCCAATTCGAACACTTGGTCCATGGGCTCTGGTATTTATCTTCAGGGTTCATCTAATAACACCCTTACGAATAACACTGCTAATTCGAATTATTATGCCGGGATTTATATTGATTCTTCGTCTTATGATAACAACCTTACGAATAACACTGCCGATTCAAACATTCGGTATGGTATTTATCTTCAGTCTTCGTCTAATACCCATCTAACTGGGAATACTATATCAAATAATGTATATGATATGAGTAGTTCAAACAATATCTATTCCAATAATAAATTTATACATAATATTAATAACACCATGATTACGGTTTCAACAACTAATCAAACGCCTAATGTTAATGACTTGGTTGGATTTAATATATCTCTGTATTATCTAGGTGGAGGAGCCTGCGATAATTGCGCATACAACATAACAACAAGGCCTTATGAAACAGTTAGTATGTCAAAAAGCGGGAATAGCATTACAGGGAATTTTACGGCAACAAGGCTTGGGTTATATTCTTTGCTAATAAATGTAACAGAACCCACCAACAACAATAATGTAATAAGAAACTATGCGTTTCTTGTTAATACAACAGAAGCAAAAGTGGATTACTATTTCAGGGATGTTAACCCAACGCACGGTCAGCCAACAGGTATTGGCACCGATGCAAAATCTTTGCTTTTAACGCCCCCAACAACAGAAGAATATTGGAGCTGCAGTGGTTGGGTTCAAGCATCTCCTGATGATTTAACGGTAACTGTCCCCAGTTTTATTAAAGATATGAACATGTCTTTTTGGTATAAAGCTGAATCAGATAGTTATACAGGTGTTGAAAGATATACTACTTATGATAGTAACAGCGATTATAATCAAAGTGTCCCCATTGTAACTGTCTATACATGGATTAACAGAAACTTTACTGTGAACTGGTCAATGGATTATGTAAAATCATGGTACCGGCTGGCTGTTAAATTGAGAACGCATCCAACATGGTATACTAATCAAACAAATCCTTCTTATGTAAACATATCTTACTTGTACACAACAACCCCTCAAATAAAGAACAACACAAACACCGATGTCCTTATTTTATCAGCAACCTCGCCTGCATCTGATACAAATAACGCAACTATTTATTTGGACGGGACAGGCTCAACAAATCTGACAGTGCAGATGCCAAACACGACAATTAACTATTCCGCAAAGATGGACGGAAATGATTGTAATGATGCGAACTGCAATCTCACATCGCAGGCTAACGGAGAGTTGAACTTCACCCTGACGCTGGGTTCGGAACACAACATAACGATAGAAGAAGAAAGTGATGCCGACCCAACCGCCTCCCTGGGAACGAATCCTGTCACCTATTATAACGACTCCGACGGCTCAATAGTTTTCGATTTGAAGTGTTCTGATAATATAGGCGTGAGTACGCTCAAGCTCTACGGCAACTGGTCAGGCTGGCACGCGAACCAGACCAATTCAAGCCCCACGAACAACGGTTGGTGGAATGTGACCGTCTCCGGCATACCAGAAGGGACATGGAAGTGGGATGCGTGGTGTAATGATACAATTAATCAGGCAGACTGGTCCAACGTGAACAGGACGTTCACGGTAGATTTAACAAACCCACAAATAGGAAGCAAACATATCAACAACTCAGGCTCTGTGGGCATGAATACAATTGTATGCCTGAACGTTTCAGGAGTTTCTGATAATTTTGGGGTAAATGCTGTCTGGACTACGGTAACGCAATCCAACGGGAGCATATTCAATATAACGATGTCCGACACAGGCAGCTGCGCAGGTTCGGCTGGCGACGGCTGGTATTCGGTGAATGTTAACGTGGGCGATTCGGCCGGGACGTTCTTTTACAACACCACGTACGTGAACGATTCTTCCGGAAGGATTAATTCGAACACGACTGTTCTGAATTTGAGCGTGAGCGCCTGCAACGTTGATTTCGCAATGACTTCGCAGCTTGAGGCAGGCATTCGCTTCGCTGAGCAGGACCCGGATCAGGTTAACGTTTCCGCGGTGGACAACGGGAACTACAACATAACCGATTTGTCCACCGCTGGCTGCGGGACAGTCAACGTTTCGATAATGGCGACAGGTGACCTGGTAAACGGGAGTTCGGTCATAGGCATAGGTAACGTAACTGTCAATTCTACGTCGCCAGATTCCCAGGTCATACAGCTTTCAACTGGCTATCAGTTGATAAGGTCGAACGTTCCCGCGGGCCAGAGCAACATAACTACTCTGTATTTCTGGCTGTCGGTTCCGCAGGGACAGGACCCGAACTCGTACAACACAACGATTTACATAAAAGAAGAAAGGGGGTAGGAAGAAGTTTAAAATAAAAATGTTTAAACATTTATATTCTAGTGCCTTAATAAATATTTATGAGAGTTGGAATTGGGGCGTTGGGAATATTCATAGTATTCGGCTTATTTGCGCTTACGTTAAGCGTTTTCACTCCTTTGGGAGACTCGGCTGACTACGCGACCGGCAGCACAACGATGAACGTGACGGTTCGCGGATGGGTGTCGATTTTAATCTCAAATTGCCTCACGAACGGCATTACATTCGCCACCCAGGATCAGAGCAGCAACGGCAACAACGCGAGTTGCAACAACAACGCCGCCAACGGAGGCTCGACCTTTAACCTCACGGTCGACGCTTCATCTACGGTGAGCATCAATTTCTCACATGCGAGCAACAGGACCAACCTCACGACCGAAAGTTATTACATCGGCATAGGCAACGTCACTTATCATGCAAACAGCACCGCGAACAACGGCACCAACATTTTCAGCAACGGCACTGCGATATCGCTGACCAACGGGTGGTCTGGAATGGAAACGTGCGAAAGCAGCTCGATTAATTCGAACTGCTGGGCAACATACTTCCTTAGTGTACCGGCCGGCCAGCAGCCAGGCGTATATGTAACCGGATACTGTTGGTGCGGAAGACAAGAAGGAACCTCTGAGAGCAACTGCGGAACGTGCGCTTAAGTCTCTCACGCAGCACACAACTTACAGCTTTTTGTGATCAGGTATTCTCGCTATCACGAGGATTTCCAGCAGGTCCTTTCAAGTGATAAGTTTTTTAAACAATAACACAATTAAATCACATGAGACTTTATTTAGCGACACTCGTGGCCGTTTTGTTTTTAATATCGCTTTTGCCAAATGCTGAGGCAGGCATTTCTCTTGGACAGGGCGGCATTACACTTCCATCCGGAAGCAAAACCAACTTCTGCGACGTCTGGATTTACGCCACCCAGGAAGGCGGGACGTATCATATAGGAACCACGGGTGATGTAAGCACCCTCACTACAAAGATATCGCCTAACGATTTTACTCTAACGCCGATTGACTGCCCGCAGGAAACGAACTTGAGGCGATCTTGCATTTCCGAGAAGTGCATGTCCCCAGACAACCCATCTTGCAAGGTGGTGTGCCTTGAAATTTCTGCGCCCATCATTTACCAGATTAACCCCGAAAAGGTCGTCTACAATGGTGCAATCCTTAACAGCATAAAAATAGGGGTAGCCACGATAAAGGAGCCATATGAATTTTCTGTGCAAGTGGAGCCCATTGGCATATTGCCCGTTATTTTTTCGGCAGCCGTATTGATAATCGTGGCGCTGGCGGTTGCAATCTTCGTTTTGAAAAAGCGCAATAAAAAGAAATCCGGAAAGTAGTTTTATATGGAAACGATTCAATCATTTGTACATGAGGAGTTCCCTTAGTATTCTTTGCTTCACAGTTTTCTATTTGCTGCTGGCATCAAATGCATCGGCCCAGTACGCCGGCGGCAGTACCAATATGAACGCCACTGTCAAGGGTATGCTTGGCGTTTTCCCGCAGTATGGCAACGTACTTGTGCCTGAAGACTACTACTTTTATCTGAACCTGACCGTTTACCAGAACCATCCGCTTGACGTCCTCGTATACCTGAACAAGAGCGATACCAACGGCTTCGTTAAATTCCAGAACCAGAGCGGAGGCATGAGTTATTACCAGGACAACTATGCATTCCTGCTGCCCGGTTTCGGCGACCGCAATGTCACCTTGCGCATCTATGTTCCTCCAAGCAGCGGATATGACGGAGGGACTTATGACATTACTTTCTATTCATACTCGCTTGACGACAATCGCTTGAACAGCACCAGCTTGCAGATCCACGTCAACACAACAAATCCAATCGATGATATAGAGATCACGGGCATAAGGCCCTCAGCACTTTACCAAGGACAGGTCATCGAAGCGGACATTTCGGTACACAAGATTACCCCCCTTGAAACAACCGATGTCCAGATTTGTTACTGCATAAACAGTGATCCTGCATATCTTTGCGGTCCTTCTTACAACAACTACGGATGCGCGTGGAAAGCAATAGCAGAATGGCTGAATTACACCAAGAGCGTTGCGGTAAATGAGAATACGGGTTCATACTATTTCATCGCTGCCCTAAAGTATCCCAACGACGAAAACATAAAACGAGCCGTCAGCCCGCTATTTTATGTTCTTTCTTCGCCGCCGCCAAGAAATGGCGGCGGAGGCACTTCGGGCGCAATTATCCCGCAGGAACTGCCCAGGCCCGATTTTGCAATAATATCGCCGAACTATCTCGAAGCGTTCCCAGGAGAGGAATTGAAATTCAGCGTTGAGGTCAAAAACACGGGCAATTCCACGGCATATAACACCTCCCTTCAGGTGTATGGTATTACCTCCAACTGGGTACTTGTAGCCCCCACACAGCAGGACATCAAAACTGGTGAATCAAAGAATTTTTTTGTTGCGATCAAGCTTCCGGACAGCGCAATCGAGCAGTTATACAGCCTTTCGCTTGTTGCCAAGTCCGGCACATCAGAAGTGCCGAAAGTGGTTGCGCTAGGGGTTTCAAGGAGCACAAAAAACCGCGCGAAATTCATGCTCGAAGAGGCTGTCAGAAGAAAATCAGAGACGCATGCGATGTTGAATTGGACAAATAACTTCGGATTGGAAGTGCCAGGCTCTGAAAAAAACATGTCCGACTTTGATTCTGCTCTCGATGCCGCAATGAAAATGTTTGCCTCCGGTGATTACAACGGAACCATGGAAAAATCAAAACAGGCAATGAACGGATACGACTACGTGACCGAGACCATCGAATTAGTTCTGAATGCTGAATATTTCAGAATCATGCAAGACATGAGTTCTGACATGATTAAGGCAGAAGCATATTCGGAAGAAAAAGATGTGCTTAAAACTGTGAACGAGATGGTTTTCAGAAGCATTACGCTAAAAAAGGAGAACAGATTCATCGATGCGTATGTCTCTCTCCTGGAAGCAAAAAAGCTGCTCGAACAGCTGATGGAAAAAATATATTTCAAGGAACTGAGCCGGAGCACAGTAATAGTTTCAATAATCATCGTCGTGCTGATTGCCTTATCTATGATTGCATTTTACAATAAAAAGATATCGAAATTGCTGAGGGCTGCCCATCTGGAGGAGCAGAAAAACAACCTAAAAGCTATTTTCAGGAAAGAGATTGGATACGCTGACTACAATGAAGAAGGTCCGCCGCAACGGAGGGACAGAACCGCAGATGCCAAAGATAAGATTGATAATATGCGCGGCTTTTTGAGAATAGGAGAGTCATTGGTTGAAACCGATATGGACGGCGCTAAGGATGCGTATGAAAAGGCCAATCATATTTACAATTCGCTTTCTTACGAGGAAAGGAAACTGGCCGGCGAAGAATACATAAGGCTGAAAAGGCTGTACAATAAAATCATGATAAGAAAATTACGCTGAGGCAAACTCACTCAAATCATTAAAAACATTGATTTTAAAGCGTGCTTTGAGTTTCCGGTTTCTCCCTTTTCACCAGCTTCAGAAGCTCGACCGAAATGGTTACGGGAATCGGGATGCTCGCCTCGAGCAGCTCGACGGTTATCTCGTCCTTGACTTTGTCGATTCTCTGCACTCTGCCTTTCTCGCCCTTGAAGGGCCCGCCCACTATTTCGACGATATCGCCCTCGCTGACGACGATCTTCGTTTTCTTGGTCTCGAAGAACTGCTGTATTTCAGAAAGCATGACAGGCTTTTCTATTATGCCCTTTATGTGCATTATGCCCTGCGTCGCCTTCCTGACCTCGCCTTCAGGGCCCTCGATGAAGATGTAACCTTTCAGCTCGCCGGGATGGGCGATGCTCTTTATGCGGATGTTGTCGGCCCTTATCTTGTTGGTTATCATGTCTATTACTATCTGCTCCCTTCCCGAAGTCGTGCGGATGGTGTATATGGTCATAAGCAGAAGCCTCCCCAGCACATTACAATCGCGGCCATGAAAATAACGAAGCCGATAAAGCCTATCAGGACCAGGCCCACTGCGCATATCTTGCTCGTGGAGGTGAACTCAAACCTGTTCGGTTTCCTGGCTACCTGAATCACCCTCTTCCAGTTCCCTACCGCTTCTTTTAATCCCATGCTTGGACCTTGACCTGCCTGTATTATAATCTGTATAATATACGTTGTTTAAATAAATTACCTTAAAAAGGTAAGGCAAGGGTCTCGTCTCGCGGTCTTATTCCACGAAGTCTATCCCGAGAACCCTTTCTATCTCTTTCTGCTTCGCTGAAGTGAATTTCTTCTCGGTCATGAAAACCTGCGAGGATTTCACTCCGGTCACTATCAGCATCGCCCTTATGGTGTCGCCGAGCTCCTTAACGATCTGCGCTCCCCAGATTATCTTCGCGTCCGGGTTGAGCTTGGTCGTGACGGCCTCCACGATTTCTTGGCATTCCTTTATGGTTATGTCCTCGCCGCCGGCGACGTTTATCAGGGCGCCAGAAGCGCCTTCTATGCTCACGTCAAGCAGCGGATTGTTCAGCGACTTCTCGACGGATTCAAGCGCGCGGTTCTCCGTGTCGCTCTCGCCCATGCCTATCATGGCAAGGCCGCCTGCACCCATCACCGCGCGGACGTCCGCGAAGTCGAGGTTAACAAGGCCGGGCTTGGTGACGAGTTCCGTTATGCCCTTGACCGAGTTTACAAGTATCTCATCAGCGACTTTGAACGCCGTGGTTATCGATACGTCAGGGACGATTTCAAGCAGCTTGTCGTTGGGTATGATTATGAGGGTGTCGGCAATGGACTGCAGATTTTCAAGGCCGTCCTGCGCGTTCCTCATCCTCTGCTTGCCTTCCATCCCGAACGGAAGCGTGACAACGCCCACGGTTAGCGCGCCGGTTTTCTTCGCGATGTCCGCGATTATCGGCGCTGCGCCGGTCCCGGTTCCGCCGCCAAGGCCGCAGGTCACGAACACCATGTCGGCGCCTTCCAGCGCTTTCTTGATGTCTTCTTTCGACTCTTTCGCGGCTTCCGTCCCGACCTTCGGGTCGGCGCCTGCTCCAAGGCCTCCGGTAAGTTCCCTGCCTATGAGGACCTTGGTGTCAGCATCAGTATAAAGCAGGTCCTGGGCGTCGGTGTTCATCGCGATAGTCTCGGCGCCGATTATGCCCACCTGCGTCATGCGCGAGATGGTGTTGCCTCCTGCGCCTCCGACTCCTATGACCTTGATCTCGGCCTTCTTGGACTCAAGAATCTTCCTGAGTTCCTCGTCGACCTCAGGGTGCTGTTTCCTCTTCACGACCTCTTTTATTTCATCCTTAATATCAACGCTTCTGACGCCCATAATATCCCTCCTTTACAAATTGCGAAACATAACTTGCTGCAATTATAAAGAAGTTATGTATATAAGTTATTTAAACTTTTTTATTTCCAGAATTTTCCGCTTCGTCGCTGTCTGCTTTTTTATTTCCAATTTCCTCTTTGAATTCGACCTTCTCCATACCCTTTACCCACTTCGTGACCATGTCGCTGACGATTTTTTTTGCAAGAGGGTTGATGGCGTTCTTCGCCTTGATATCAACTTCCCTTTCGCCGACCACTACGTGAGAGAAATCCACCCTATAATATTTCAGAAGGGCTTCTATCCTTTCCTTGGCGCCGTCGATTTTTCTTGTTATTTTAACGCTGTAATTCAGGGCCTTGCCGGCGAGCGGGTTGTTGAAATCCACGCGCACCCTGCCGCCTGAGATGCTCTGCACCTTTGCCTGGATGCCGTCGATGTCAAAATAAGTGCCAGGGACTGGGTTGATTTTGTTCTCTATGAATTTTGACATGGGGATAATTTTTATCAACCGAGGATCGCGCGTTCCGAAGCCGTCCTGCGGCGAAACCTCGAACTGCCTTTCTTCGCCGACCTCCATTTTCTCCAGCTCGCGCATCACGCCGTTTATCACCATGTTCGAGCCCATCACCACAAGCGCAGGCCCGTATGGGGCGTTCGGATTGTATATCTTCTCCTTTTTTGCGGTATCCTCCGAAGTGAGGTCGAATATTTCCCCTGTAAGCTTTACCTTCCCTACATACTCGATTTCAACGAAATCTCCCTGCTGCATGTAAAGACCTCCTGAGCATGAAATGGGCCCGCTGGGATTTGAACCCAGGACCTCCCGATATCAGAACCTGCGGTTCCGATACCTCCGCACGGAATGCAGGTCTATCAGTCGGGCGCTCTGGACCAGGCTGAGCCACGGGCCCTGACCCGGGTTATATCCATATTAGAGCAATTCCTAATTTATAAGTTTCTTCCGCCGGCCTCATTCCTTCAATATGTAAGAATCAGCGCCCTTCACCTCTTCCAGCAGGCCGCTCTTCCTGAGAATGCTTGCAGCCTCGTCTTTTCCGAGACCCATGCCGCCGGCGAAGTCCTTCACGGAAACTATTCTCCTGCCGGCAACGCTTTCGGAAAAGGCTTTCAGGATGTCAGCGAATTTCAGCGGCGTTTTTGTCGGGTCGAACCAGTAAGAATATTTCTCTGTTATTTTTTCCTTCCGGTTGAAATGCACATCCCCGTTTTCCATGTCAGCCATGAAAAGCGAAACCTTTTTGTTGGAAAATTCCTCGGCGAATTTTCTCAGCTTGG
The DNA here is from genome assembly GCA_041489155.1 of Candidatus Aenigmatarchaeota archaeon. Classification (GTDB taxonomy): domain Archaea; phylum Aenigmatarchaeota; class Aenigmatarchaeia; order QMZP01; family QMZT01; genus JBGPQP01. The sequence continues at coordinate 55,987 of JBGPQP010000004.1, read as the reverse complement.
TTGTCACGGAACTGGCGCTGCCAACGAAAACTATAACTGCATGCATCCCTTCCCCCGTGCTTTCTATGATGTCATTCGCATCCGCTTCCGCCGAAGGGGAAACAGGCTTGACTATGATGCCGAGTCTCGGCCTTTTCGAGAAAAGATGCTTTTCATAAACCATCATCTCGAAATCCCTGTATTTTTTCTTCCTGGTTCCGGTTTTGCTTTTTCTGATGAAGCCTTCCGGCGTCCAGTCGAGGCCGTGTTTTTTCATGCGCTGCTCTATGAATTCCATGTAATTCAGCGTGAGGCTTTTCACCTCATCTTCGGTGGGCTCTTCCTTTCTGACGAAATCGCCAGAGTGTTTGCCGCAGAAGCGCTTTTCCTCGGATGCCCAGCATTCGATGCAAACCATTGCCTCGCAGCCGTCGTGGAGACAGCGGCCTCCCCATTCAGAACGTGAATTTATCTTCCTGCCGCAGCGCGGGCAGAATTCCATTTTCTTTGGCGAAAGCAGCGCGTCGAGCCTCTCGTCCGCCTCCCTTTCCTTCGCTTTTATTTCCTCGCGGAGTTTTTTCCTCGCGGCTTCGACCTCTTCCTTCAGTTCCTTTTCTCTGGACATCGCTTTATTTTTGTAGTCATATTTTAAAAACCAACCGCGAATAGATGACCATGGAGCCTAAATTCGTCACCAGCCATCCTGCGGTTTTGGTAGGCGATACGCTCGTCATCGCCGACCTGCATCTCGGGGTCGAATTCGACTTCTACAAATCCGGCATAAAAATCCCTTCGCACATGGAAGGCATGCGTAGGGAAATCGAGGCCCTCATCGGCCGCACGAAGGCAAAAAGGCTGGTCATACTCGGCGACGTGAAACACAAGGTTCCCGGCGTTACGAGGCAGGAGTTGCGCGAGATCCCTGATTTCCTTTATGCGCTGGGGAACAAAATCAGCGTAGAGGTCGTGCATGGAAACCATGATGCGAGCCTGAAGGAATTCGTCCCGGCAAACATCCGCCTGCATCCAGGCATCGGCTTCTCCGCAAAGGAATGCTATTTCACCCATGGCCATGCCTGGCCGCCGGCAGACTTCCTCGGCAAAAAATACGTCTTCATCGGCCACGAGCACCCGCAGATAGAATTCCGCGACCCGCTTGGATATCGTTACACCGAGCCTGTCTGGATGCGCATGGAATTCGACAGGGAGAAGCTGAAAAAGAAATACAGGAAACTGCCTGCGAACCTCCCGGAGCTGATAGTAGTCCCTGTTTTCAACAGGCTCTCCGGAGGGATATCGATGAACATGCCGGTCGAAAAAATTGACAGGTATCACGGCCTCAGCCCGCTTTTCAGGTCCGCGAAAATGAAGACATCGAAAATTTACCTTCTTGACGGAACGTTCCTCGGCGAGCTGAAGGATCTTTTCTGATGCAATGAAAACATCCTGAGAAGCAAAATGTTTTTATTTAACCAAAAGTTTAATACTATCTTTACCAGAATGATTAAAGAGGGACCGGGATAATTATGCCGAAAAACGTGGCAGTGCTTTTTTCGGGCGCGAAGGATTCGACCTTCGCCATATACAAAGCCATGAACATGGGTTTGCACGTCAAATTCTTGGTGACCCTCGATCCCAAGAACAGGGACTCTTATATGTTCCATCATCCCAACATAGAATGGACGAAACTGCATTCCGAGGCGATGGGCATCCCGCTGATAATCAAGGAGACGTCAGGCGAGGAGGGCAGGGAAATGGAAGATCTCAGGGATGTTCTTGCATCGCTTAAAAACGAGATAGACGGCGTGGTTTCAGGCGCCCTTGCGAGCAGATATCAGAGGACGAGGATAGACAACGTGTGCAGGGAGCTCGGCTTCAAGTCGATTTCACCGCACTGGAACCGCGGCATGAAAGACTACCTCGAGGAAATGATAGTTTCCGGCTTCGTTGTCATAATAACCGCCGTCGCAGCCGAGGGCCTCGATCCAAAATGGCTTGGCAGAAAGATAAATCACGAAACCGTCGAAGACCTTGAAAAACTGCAGAAGAAGCACGGCATACACATCGGTGGCGAGGGCGGCGAATACGAATCCTTCGTGCTGGATGCGCCGATTATGAAAAAGAAAATCCGCATCCTGCGGGCGCACAAGGAATGGGACGGCGCAAGAGGCTTCTACATAATCGATGACGCAATGCTGGTGGAGAAGTAAATTTTAGAAATTATTTTCTCTTTATTGCCTGCAGTTTTTCAACATTGTCCAGAACTGCGTTCACCATATCGTCGGCCTTCCGTATCATCGCATCTGTTCTGCGGACGCTGTTGTATTCGATTTTACTGAAGTTCTTTTCTATCGTTTTCACCCTTTCGAAAAGCTCCTTTATGTGGCCTTTCTTTACCTTGTATTTCCCCTGCAGCTGGCTCACCACGAGCTCGCTGTCAGAGAAGCAAAAGGCTTCGCTTCCAAGCTTCATCGCATCTTCCAGCGCCAAGATAAGGGCGCTGTACTCGGCGATGTTGTTGGTGCAGGCACCTATGAATTTCGCGCTCTGCCTGAGCACGTTGCCGCTTTCGTCCGTTATTATGTATGCTATCGCGCCCGGTCCCGGGTTGCCGCGCGAGGCTCCGTCCGTGTAAATGCGAATCACCTTTTCCATGGATATCCCGCTCCTTCCAGTATATTTCTCATCCTGAGAGAGTCCTGCTCCAGCACCGGGCTTTCCGAAATTACGGTTATCACCTTCAGCCTGCTTTTCACGAGGCTTTTGGCCAGGAGGCTGAAGTCGGGTTTCCTGCTGTCGATGGTAAGATGGTGCCTCTCGCCTTTGGGCGTGTACTCGATGCCTGAGAAATGGCAGTGATGGTACGCGAGGCCGAGCGCCTCCATTTTTTCCAGCACTTCGGCGAAGTCGATTTTGCCGGCGTTCCTGGCGAAGATGTGCGAGAAGTCGACGGCGGGGATGCAATTTTTTATTTTGTGATGAATCGCGATGTTCTCGTCGAGCGTGCCGAATTGCGACACCTTCCCTGTCGTCTCGAGGCCGAGTTTCACGTCCCATCCGCTCGCCTTTATCCTGTCGTTCATCTCATGGCAGGCTTCGAGGACGAGATTGAAAGCCCTCTCTTTCGCGTTGCCGTAATAGCCCGGATGGAAGACGACGACCCATGCGCCGAGATGGTGCGCGCGCTCGCATGAGTCGAGTATGCGTTTTTTCGAAGCGTCGGCTTTTTCCGGGTTGCACAGGTTGATGTAATAGGGCGCGTGTATCGAGAGCAGAATGCCCTCATCCTTCGCTACCTTTCCCGCCTGCTTCGCCAGTGGAATGCCCATATGCACTCCGCGAACGAACTCGATTTCCATTGCATTGAGCCCGAGCTCAGCGACCCTCTTAATGCCGTCGATGGTAGACGAGCCCTTCGCCGTGACAGGTATTCCGGCAGGGCCGAGAAATATTTTCATGATTTTCTATTGGGAGAGGCTCCATAAAAATGCTGGCGCGCAAAAAACGATACGGGTTAAATTCTATATTTGCGCAAAAGCTTTATATTAACTTTCCTGTGGCAGCGAAAGGAAAGCTTTATATTCTGGTTCTGTATATTGAAATCATCAAAGGGCGAACCACCGTAGAACAGAACAGGGGGCAAAGAGGACAATAACTGGAGCGACTTTTAAGAAAGAAGGAGGATGGGACGATGGACAAGAAAAAGGCCAAGAAGAAGCTAGTGGAAGAAGATGATGAAGACACTGAAGTGGAAGAGAGCGAGGAAGAAGAGGTCTGAGCTGTTGAAAAAACAAATTCATAATTAGTGGGCGCAGCAATCCCGGGAAATTGCGCCATCTTTTTCTTTTTCCCTCCCGAAAAAAGCTTTTTAAGCACGGCAGACTAACTTTTTGTTCATGAAGCACTCCAAAAAAGTCGGCTTCAGTTTCGGCACGACCTCCGGCATAATCACCACCCTTGGCCTTATGATCGGGCTGAATTCGGGGACGCATTCGCAACTCGCTGTGCTCGGCGGCATACTTACCATAGCGATAGCCGACGCTTTTTCCGATGCGCTCGGCATCCACATTTCCGAAGAGTCGGAAAACACGCATTCGTCAAGGGAGATATGGGAATCGACTCTTTACACATTCCTGTCCAAGCTCTTCGTGGCTTCAACTTTCGTAGTTCCTGTTTTGCTGTTTGAGCTGGATGTTGCAATGTGGGTAAGCATACTGTGGGGCATTTCCCTTTTGACCGGCCTGAACTTCAAGATTGCAGGCGGCAGCAAAAAAAGGTGGGGCGTCATCACTGAGCATCTCATGGTCGCTGTTCTCGTGATAATAGCGGCTCACTTTGCAGGGGATTTGATATACTCGCTCTTCGGGAGCGTATGATGCCTTTCTTTAGAAGTATAAAACCTATTTAAACCTGTTAAGGCATTTAATTTTCTTTAACATGCTAAGTGATGCCTATGCCGGCAATAAAAGTAGATAACCTGGTAAAGAAGTTCAACGGTTTCACGGCAGTCGACGGCATATCCTTCGCTGTCGAGAACGGCGAGCTTTTCGGCCTGCTGGGACCTAACGGAGCCGGAAAGACCACGACTATAAACATCCTCTCAACGCTTCTTAGGACGACGTCGGGCTATGCCGAGGTCGCCGGCTTTGACGTCACGAAAAGCACCAACGATGTCAGGAATAGCATAGGCATTGTCTTCCAGGACCCGGCGCTTGACAACAAATTGACCGGCAGGGAGAACCTCGAGTTCCACGGCATGATGTACGGCATGGCGACTGACGAGCGAAGGAAGATGATAGATGAGGTCTTGGCGCTTGTTGAACTCACGGACAAGGCGAACATGCTTGTGGAGAAATATTCCGGCGGCATGAAGCGCCGCCTGGAAATCGCGCGTGGCTTGATACACAGGCCGAAGGTCCTTTTCCTCGACGAGCCGACGCTCGGCCTCGATGCCCAGACGAGAAGGCACATCTGGGAATACATAAAAAAGCTGAACAAGGAAGCGCATGTCACCATCATACTCACAACACATTACATGGAGGAAGCGGATTACCTTTGTGACAGGATAGCGATAATCGACCGGGGCAAGATCGTCGCACTCGACACGCCGAAAAAACTTAAAGACGTTCTTGGAGGCGACGTAGTGTGCTTGGAAATCGAGGGCAACATGGAAAAATACATGAAATATGTGAAGGCGCTCAAGTGGATAAAGAACGCGAAAATGCATGACGGCGAACTTTGCCTCACCATGGACCATGGTGAGAAAAGAATTCCGGAGCTTGTCTGCAACGCACCGAAAATGGGCGTAAACATCCGCTCGGTCGACCTGCACAGGCCGAGCCTCGAAGACGTATTCCTGCACTTCACGGGCAAGACCATCAGGGAGCACGAATCATCCCAGGGCGAGTTCGGCAGGGAGATGATGAGAAGGAGAGCCGGGCGTGGCATGTGATTCGGGGATTGATATTATGTTGGTAAACCCTAACGCGATTTATGTTTTGTGGCTCAGGGAAATGAAGAGATTTGTAAGGGCTAAATCCAGGATAATAGGCATGCTCGCGATGCCGCTGCTGTTCCTGTCGTTCATGGGCATGGGCTTCTCGGGCATGGCAATTCCCGGACTTAGCGGGGGAGTGAGCTACATAAGCTTCCTCGTGCCCGGCATAGTCGGCATGGGCATGCTCTTCACCTCGATGTTCGCAGGCATCTCGGTTTTATGGGACAGGGAGTTCGGCTTCCTCAAGGAAATAATGATTGCGCCGGTCAACAGGGTTTCCATCGTGCTGGGCAGGATAGCGGGCGGCGCGACCACCGCTCTTATCCAGGGCGTTTTGATTCTCCTGATATCCATGGTAATAGGCTTCAGGGTGCCCGGCATTCTTGCATTCCTTACAGCAGTCGTGTTCATGCTGCTGATAGCGACGACATTCATAGGCCTGGGCCTGGTCTTCGCCTCGAAGATGCGCGACATGCAGGGCTTCAACCTGATAATGAACTTCGTGATTTTCCCGCTGTTCTTCCTGTCAGGTGCGCTGTTCCCTCTTGACAACCTGCCCGCTTTCATAAAAGTGATATCATTCATAGACCCGCTGACATACGGCATCGACGGCATGCGCGCTTCTCTGATCGGCTTCTCTGCGTTCGGCATTATGACCGATCTCGCTGTTTTGCTGGGTTTCTCCGCGGTCATGATCTTCCTTGGAGCGTATTTCTTCGAAAAGAGCGAGAGCGTGTGAAGCCCGCCTTAACCGCCAAGCGCAGGACGCAGCAGAAATTTTTAAGCAGACGCGCCAATATGATATCATGAAGAAGGCGATTGACCTCAGGGCGAAGATACGCACCGTGCCTGATTTTCCGAAGAAAGGCGTGATGTTTAAGGACATAACGACCCTGCTTCAGGACCACGAGGCGTTCCATTACGCGATCCAAGAGATGCTCAAGCACTTCAGGGACAAGAGGATAGACAAGGTCGTTTCGGCTGAGAGCCGCGGCTTCATCTTCGGCTCGGCGATAGCGTATGAACTTGGCGCGGGCTTCATCCCGCTGCGCAAGCCGGGCAAGCTGCCCTGGAGGAAGATACGCGAGGAATTCGCCACGGAATATTCGAAAGACGCGTTCGAGATGCACGAGGACGCCGTAGATAACGGAGAGAATGTCCTTATAGTCGACGACCTTCTCGCGACCGGCGGGACCATGCAGGCAGCCACCAAGCTCATAGAGAAGCTCGGCGGGAAAATAGTGGGCATAACCATGCTCATAGAGCTCGGCTTCCTGAATGGCAGGGAGAAACTAAAAGGTTATGATGTCTTCACGGTGATTAATTATGACAAAGAGGAGTGATGGTGCATGCTCGACATAAAGCTTTTCAGGGAAAAGCCCGACGTTATCCGCGAATCCGAGAAGAAAAGGTTCAAGGATACGGCAGCGATAGAAAAGGTGATAGAGCACGATAACAAATGGAGAGACGTTTTAAAACACGTCGAGTCCCTGAAACACAAGAGAAACGTAATCTCTAGGGAAATAGCCGAGCTAAAGAAGGGAGACAAGGAGGCCAAGGCGAAGATACACGAGATGAAGCAGATAAACGAGGAAATCGCCGAGAGCGACAAAAAGGCCGAAAAGCACCTTGCCGAGAGGGATTTGTACAGGTACAAGATAGGCAACATCCTTCATGCGTCAGTCAATGTCGGGAGGGGCGAGCACGAGAACAAGTTCATTCGCGCGTGGGGCAAGCCTCTCGTTGTGCTGAAGGACATGGAAAACTTCAGGCGCGATTCGAGGGGGACGATGCAATTCGAGAACCTCCACTTCCAGCCCAGAAGCCAGGTAGAGCTTGCCGAAAGCCTCGACCTTGCGGACATGGAAAGGGCGTCGAGGCTCGTCGGGGCGAGATTCTATTATCTCAAGAATGAGATGGTCACGCTTAACCTTGCGCTCATATGCTTCGCTTTCGATTTCCTGATAAAACAAGGCTTCACGCCGATGTGGACGCCGTTCATGCTGCAGAAGGCGGCGATATCAGGTGCTGCCGAGCTGGCGGATTTCGAAACCCAGCTCTACAAGGTCGACGGTGAGGATCTTTTTCTCATCGCCACCGCGGAGCAGACGCTCGCCGCGTACCATATGGGCGAGACCTTCCGTGAGAAGGACCTGCCGAAGGCGTATGTTGGTTTCTCCACGAACTTCCGCCGCGAGGCGGGAGCGCACGGCAAGGACACGAAAGGGATATTTCGCGTCCACCAGTTCGACAAGGTCGAGCAGTTCGTGTTCTGCAAGCCGGAGGATTCGCAGCAATGGTTCGAGAGGCTGATAGACAACGCTGAAAAGCTTTTCCAGAAGCTCGAGATCCCGTACAGGATAATGTCAATCTGCTCAGGCGAAATGAACGACAACGCCGCCATAAAATACGACCTCGAGGCATGGATGCCGGCGCAGGGCATGTTCAGGGAGATGGTTTCCTGCTCCAACTGCACGGATTACCAGCCAAGGAAGCTGGGCATAAAGTTTGCAAAGAAAAACGGGGAGACAGAAGCCGTCCACTCGCTTAACTCGACGGCGATAGCGACACAGAGGGCAATGACGGCTATCCTGGAAAACTTCCAGCAGAAGGACGGGAGCGTAAAAATCCCTAAGGCCCTGAAGAAATACACGGGCTTCGACGAGATAAAGAGCAGGAAGCACGGGGAGAAGAAATGATTCTTGACGAGCCGAAGGAAATCGAAAAACTCGATTTGTCCAAAGTAGTGAATATTGTTGAAAAATTCCCGGAGCAGTGCGAGGAAGCCATCGCCGTTGGAAGGAAATTCGTCGTCAATGGGATAAAAAAGCCCGAGAGGGTTTTCGTTTGCGGCATGGGAGCCTCCGGCATCGTGGGTGACATAATTGCTGGCATTTTCCCGGACAATGAGATAAGGGTGATAAAGGGGTACGACCTGCCCAGATATGTGGGAGGGAAAGACCTCGTTTTTGCCGTAAGCTATTCGGGCAACACGGAGGAAACGCTAAGCGTCCTGAAGGAAGCTGCCAAAAGAGAATGCCAGTTAATCGCCGTGACGTCCGGAGGGGAGCTCGAGAAGGAGTGCGTGAAGCGCTCGCTCCTTTGCGTCAAGATACCGAAGGTCGATGGCATCAAGCCCAGATTCGCCCTTGGCTACCTGCTTTTCCCTGTAATAATCATACTCGAAAAAATCAGATTCATCGGCAAGCAGAACCTGGAGCTGGTAGTGAAGAATTTGAAAGAGACGAGGGAGGAAATAAAGGTCTCGAATCCCATGAAGGACAATCCCGCGAAAAGGATAGCCTTCAAGCTTTTCGGTTCAATCCCCGTCATCCAGGGCTTCGGTGTTTACGAGCCCGTCGTCTACCGCGCCAGGACGCAGTTCAACGAGAACTCGAAGACGCCTTCGTTCTGCGAGATCTTCCCGGAGCTCAACCACAATTCTATCCTCGGCTGGGACGACGCTGCCATGGGCAAGAATTTCTCCGTCGTCATAATAAGAGACAACCAGGAAAGCGGGAAGATGAGGAAGCGCATAGAATTCACAAAGGGCCTGCTGAAGAAATCGGCCAGGTCCGTCACAGAGGTGTGGTCCATCTACCCCTACGGGCTTTCAAGGATGCTGTCCACATTGTACGTCCTCGACTTCACCACTGTCTACCTCGGCCTCCTGCGTGGCAGGGACCCGGGCGATGACAGCCTCATATCCGAACTGAAAACTATTTTAAAAGGCTTCGGATAATATTTATATTCAAAAAGGCGGAATTGCATATTCAAAATTTTCGGGGTGTTGTCATGAAATTGATTTTCGTCACAGGCCTTAGGGAACTGGACAGGAAAACTATAGTCGAGCTTGCGCTCCAGAGGTCCGGCAGAAAGAAGGAGTTCACGGTCGTCGATTTCGACAAGATAAGCGAAGTCGCCGAAGACGTCGAGCAGGCCGCCGAGTCGGAGACGGCGAGGCAGATGCTCACGAAGTTTTACGAGGACATGGAGAAGACCGTCATAGCCGACCTCAAGGAGCAGAAGGGCAGCATGCTCATAAACGGTTACCTCACCTTCGACACGCGCCACGGCTACATAGGCGCGGTGCCCGAGGGATTTTTCCGCTCCTTCAAGCCTGACACGATAGTCATACTTGAAAGGCAGGCCGACATCAACGAGAGGCTCGACCCGAGGACGCTTGAGCAGCAGGGGATAAACAGGTACTTCGGTTCGATTTACGCGTCGCTCACCGGCTCGACCCTGAAGCTCATAAAGTTCAGGGAAAGTAAGATGATGGAAGCAGTGGAGGAGCTGGGCGACGTGCTGAGGCACTAGGATTTTCGAGGATTGTGATTTTATGCTTCCATACCAGGAAATATTTCTCTTCTCGCTTGGCTTCTTTATATTCAGCAGTTTCCTCTACAGGTTTCTGACCAAGCCGGCGGAGATGCGCCAGATAAAGAAGGACATGAAATTCTACAGGGAGAAGTCAAAGGAAGCGCAAAAGCAGAAGGACATGAAGAAGGCGAATGAGCACATGAGCGAAATGATGAAGCTGAGCCAGAAGCAGATGCGCAACACGATGAAACCCATGTTTGTCACAATGGGCATAGGCCTCCTGCTGATCGGCTACATCCTGCAGTCATACGGAGGCGTTGCTATAGAAATGAAGCCGAACGGCGAGAATATCAGCGCAGGCCAGTTTTCCTACGCCGGTTTCAGCTATCCAGTGAGGGCCGAGAAAATAAACGACCAGATAAAAATCACGCTAGACATTAACGGCAACGGCGATTTCTCCGACGACATGGCGTATTCCAAGGACGACCTCCTGCAGACAGGCAGCCTGCGATGGTCAGTCGAACCGCTCGGCATGAACAAAACGCAAATGAACCTGGCAGTGGCGCTGCCTTTCCGCGTCCCCCTTTTCGGCTGGACCTACATGAGCCTTGTGATATGGTACATACTCATTTCATTCCCGGCAATGTGGATATCCAGAAAGATGCTTGGCGTCGAGTGATTTTTCCGGAATGCGCCTTGCATCATCCGCCGTAAACGAAAAGGTCAGGCACCCAGGTTTTCATCATGACGTAAACAACCAGCGTGTCCACGAAAAGGAACATGCCCACGATGAGGATGCCGAAAACTATGGTGCTGTTCAGCTGGCCGACGTTGCATACCAGTTTTTCACGGTACTCGCAGACGAACTTGCTTCTTATCATCGAATCGAAGGTGAAGAATATGAAAAAACACGAGATGAAGATTACCAGCATGCCGAGCATCAGGACGAGCTTCATTTGCCTTTACCCCTCTTTTTATTAATTTCCTTCTCGCGTATATAAGGATGCCTCGACACGTGGCCGCACGCGAGGCATGTGACGGCGACTGCCTGTTTATCCTTTCTCGTTCGGACCCTGCAGTTGACGCCCGGCTTGAGATAGGCGTTGCATTGCCTGCAGAAATTGCTTCGCTGCGCCAGCCTGACGTTGTATCTCATGGCGATTTTTCTGGCGAGCTCGACGTAGCGCTTCGCACGCTCCGGATGTTTCCTGAACTCGTTTTCCGCCTGCTCGAACAGCAGCTGAATCCTCTCCCCCGCTATCTTCGTCCAGGCTTCCGGCTTCTTCCTGCTTTCGCTTCTCATGGCAATCCCCGTTCTATCCTGAAACAGCTTTGTTTTCTGGAATAAAAAATACGCAGTTACAGCTAAAACTATTCAAAATAAAAGCAAAAAGCAAAGGAAACTACTTGGCTGGTGCCGCAGCTGGTGCCCCGCCTCCGCCTTCCTGCCCTAGCCAGAATATCACTACCGCCAGTATTACTATGAAGAACAGCACTGTCCAGAAGTCCGAGCTCCAAGTCCATCCTGGTATGTTCACCAGCCATGCCCCGCCGGCTCCGAAGAAGATCACTATGCCGATGAAGACCAGTAGCAGGACGATTACCCACTTGCTGGTTTTTCCGGCAGTAAGCGTCTTGATGTCGAAGCCCACAAGCGCGAGCAGTATGACTATGAACATCAGCCCTGTCGCTACCACTAGCCACATGCCTGACATTTCCGCGAAGAAGGTGACGATCATAGAGTTCCAGCTGGAGTAAACCATCACGAAGAACGCTATGATAAGCGCTATCACGCCTCTCGCCGATTTCGGTAACTGTTCCTTGAGTGCCCAACTGAGAAGTCCGTAGACTATCGCTAGCGCAAGCAGGAACGGAAACAAGAACTGGAAGAATCCCAGCCTTGACATGTTCTGCAATAAGGTTGCAAATGCTCCGTCTGCCATATTAACTTATTGTAATAGAACCTTTATAAAAGTATATCTTCCTCGGCAGATAGCGCTTTTTAAAAAGGGCAGAAGACGCGTTCATCATCATGGTCCGGGGCCCTGGCCGGAGCCTATCTTGTAAACCTTATAGAGCACGACCACTGCGATTATTATGCCCACTATCCAGATCAAGTTCGTGTTCGAGAATATGCTATTCTCGGGCAGATAATCCGTGGTCTGCATCCTCGCGAGGAGTATCAGGACGAGCACGAGTATGACCACGAGCAGGACGGGATCCATCCCCTTCTTTCCTTCACCCTTGCCTCTCAGCGGCTTCAGCACTATCCAGGCTATGAATATCACGACGAAAAAGCCCGCCGCGTAAGGGAGGATTGAATTTATGAAGGCGACGACCTGCGCGTTCATCACCGAGAAGAAGGCGAAGACGACGGCTATTATCGCCTTGACGCCGCGGTTGGTGAAGACCTTCGAAACCTCCAGCGCGCCGTAGACTATCGCGAGCACGAGGAAAAATGGAAGAAGCGTCTCCATCCCAAGGAAATCGAAAGGGAACATAAACATCACTACAGACCGAACCTGCTCGAATTGATCTTGACCCAGTCCTCGTAATCGTGCCAGGCGCCGCTCTTTATGAACTCGCTTATCAGCGCTATCGCCTGGTCGACCTCTCCTACCTGCATGAACACCTGCTCCGCGGCCTTCGGGTCGTGCTTGACCTGCCTTATCCTGTCCTCTAGGACATTTTTCCTTTGCAGGAGTTTCTTCAGCGTTCTCTCCGCTTTTTGTCTGTATTCAAGCGCCTTCATTGGATTCAGAGACTTGCCGGTCAGCTCCTCGACGAAGTGAATCGCGCTGCCTCCTTTTTCGCTTCCGAGCGTCATGCCCTTCGCCCCTCCCCCTCTTCTGGCTACTATGAAATAGAAGAATCCCAGGAATATGAGGCCGAAGAACCAGAACTTGCTTATGGTGACGAACCAGCTGTAATAGCCCTGCAGGATTATGAAGGCCAGGATGCCTACTGATATCAGTATCCTCAGGCCTTTGTGCTCCTTCATTACAGCGTTAGAAAGCAGGTAGATGAAAACAATTATGAAAACCATCGGGAAGAAGAACAGGTAAAACAGCTGGTAAAGCGGGCCCTGGCTCGAGTATTCATTTACGAGGTTCTGGTTGATTTTCAGTATGTCGACCAGCATCTCGAATATGTCCACGGCCATGTTAATTTATTGGGCTAATAAGTTTAAATTTGTGGGCTTGCGAACAAGTTTTTTCTATTACGTGTAATGTTCCAGTGGTTTCCTTCCGCCAAGGGTCGCTGTGACGTTGGCCCTAAGTTTTACGTGCGCGTTCAACTGCTCCTCTTCGGATATTTGTCTTGCAATTCTGCTTCCTGCTATCGCTTCAACGATTTTGAAAAGATACCTGTCGACCACGTCCGATAAAAAGTTTCCGCCTTCGTTTGGCAGATAAGTCATCAGGCCGTATGGCTTGTGATAAATTCTTATCGTGCTATTTACAGTGCCTCCGCCTTGTACTGGTACTGCTATGGATATTTCCTCGCATTTGCCCAACTGATGGATGTTGCGTATATCTATGCTCGCAAGCTTTGCCTGGAATTTGCTGAATTCCTCCATTTCCCTGAGATCACCGTTCATGTATCTTGAATCGGTACCGGTTTGCGCCCACAGATGATTAAAGAAAATACCCCTCAGTCTATCATTCAGCTCATCGCTGTAGTTTTCGCTGTGTCCGGGATTCTGATAATAAGTTAACAGGTATTGTTTCCCAAATTCTTTTACATTTTTTATATCTGCTCCCCGAGGCAGCATCAAGAGAGGCTTTTCCTTCTCTTCGCCATTCTCCTTGACTGTTATTGTACAATATCTGTCAACAATACTGGAACCCTGCAAGAATCCATATCTTTGGGACAGGAAAGGAAATTCATTTTTTGCCTTGAAAAAATAATATTGTTTAAAGACCTTTTCGAATGATCCTTTAAGCGCGTTTCTTGTTGAATCTCTCGGAAATTTAATTGCCTCAAGCGCCTTATAGCCAGCCAAGCTGCCCAGCATGCCAAGAGCGTTGTAGGCAAGACGCCCAACTCCGGGATAAACAAAGTTGTTGTCGTAGTTCGTCCCGCCGCCTCCGGCAGAAGCATTTTGCGCTCTAAGAGTGACGGGTTTCCCTCCAGCTATACCTATTCCTATCTCACCGTCTTCAAAAAGTCTTGTTGAGAGCGCGTTCATTTTCAATTACACCTTTCAGTTTAGAGCCACTTCGTATTTCTGCGCAAGCATTCTTGCAGCCTGCGTTATTTCGGCTTCGCTTGCATTCGGGAATTTTTCGTGCAGTGTTTCGTGTATGGCTACCTCTCCCGGTGGAACTCCGTATTTTGCCGAAAAGGGGTTCATGAGCTTTACGCCTTCGTGCTGCGCGCCCAGGTTTATCTCATCCGACTTGCCGCCGTTTTTATCGAGGAATTCGCCTATGTAAGCGCTGTTGGCGAGATGAAATATTTTCTTTCCTATCTGGAGTGGCCCGTAGTATTTGCCTCCTGTGAGATCCTCTTCGGTGAGGCCTTTTATCAGGCCTTTTATTACCTTGCCTCCGAGTTCAAGGAAGAGCCCGGCAAGCGAATTGTAAGCAGGGCCTTCGTTTACGTAGGACTGCCTTGCTCCAAGGCTTATTTCTGGATCTATGAAAATGTTTCTTTCACCTTTGAGATATTTTTTGAATGCGTTTCTCATCCCACACACCCTTTCCTTTAACCTCTAATTGTGTTATCTCTGATAAGTAATTAAATCCATGCTTTATAAAGCTTTCTGCAGGGACTTTTCGCTATATGTCGCCGCTGTTTTTGCCGGGAAAGAGCCTCCTGAAGCAAGCGAAAAAAGACCTAAAAAGCCTCCTTTTCGCCGGAAGGGGTAGCAAAAGCTTATATAGCAAAAATGGAATTATTTACTGACAACGTTTTAAACTGCGCAGAAAAAGGGAATTAACAGGCAACTTTTGGCGAAGTTGCCTTCGTGCGAACCCAGTTCGTTTGGCGACGAATTGAGTTCATTGAATTTGGTTCTTTGGTGTTATCCTTGAGTATAAGCTAGTTCTTGGAAAATAATTGAGAAAAGAACATAAAAGCATTTCGACACTGGAAAATGAATGATGGAGCATATAATTTCCGGCGGCGGGGTGCAAGATTCAATGAGGGGTGAGTTAGCATGGAAGCAACGGAAGCGCAGGAATCGGCCGAAACCGCCGTGAAGGCGATGGAGGCGGCGATAGAAACGGCATCCGTAACGGAAGCCAAGCCGGCAGAGGCCAAGAAGCAAGAGGCTGAGCCGGTCAAGGGAGGTGGCTCGACAACAGACTGCTACCAGAGGATAAAGGAGGAGTTCGACCTGGACATGATGGGCGCGAAGATTCTGGTCGTAGGCGTGGGCGGAGGCGGCAACAACACGATATCCAGGCTGACCGACATAGGCATCCTGGGAGCGAAGACCGTGGCGATGAATACGGACGCGAAACACCTTGGCATGACCAATGCGCACGAAAAGCTTTTGCTCGGCAGGGAGGTAACGAGGGGTCTTGGTGCAGGAGGATATCCGGGAGTAGGCAAAAAGGCGACAGAAGAGAGCGAGAGGGAAATAAAGAAGATGCTGGAAGGCATAGACATGCTGTTCCTTGTCGCCGGAATGGGTGGAGGAACGGGAACAGGCGGGGCGCCTGTGATCGCGAGGATAGCGAAGGAGATGGGTGCGATAGTAATAGCGAACGTGACCATGCCTTTCAAGGTCGAGGGCGCTAGAATGAACAAGGCGGAGGACGGTTTGTACGCATTGAGGCAGGTTTCTGACACTGTTATAGCGATAGAGAACGACAGGCTTTTGAAGATAGCAGGCAACCTTCCGCTGAAACAAGCGTTCTATGTCGCCGACGACTTGGTTGCGAACATGATAAAGGGCATAACCGAGACGATATCGCAGCCTTCGCTCGTCAATCTGGACTACGCCGACGTAAAGGCGATAATGCAAATCGGTGGTGTCTCCACCGTAGGCTTCGGCGAATCCGACGGCAAAGAGCGAGCCGAAGAAGCGATAATAAGGGCGATGTCGCACCCGCTGCTTGACGTGGATTACCACGGCGGGACAGGCGCGCTCATACACATAACCGGCGGCTACGACCTCAAACTCGAAGAGGTAAGCAGGATAGGCGAGTACGTCTCGAAGCAGCTGGATCCCGACGCTCCGGTGATATGGGGCGCGAGGATAGACCCGGCTTACAAAAACAGGCTGAAGGTCATCACTGTTGTTACGGGCGTCAAATCGCCATACGTAATGGGTCCGCTCGGCGCAGTCACGCACACATTGCCGGTTCCGGAGAGGAACATCCACATGGAACTCGGCATACCCTTGCTTGCTTAGACCCGGACGACGCTTGAAGGGGAAAGGGGCAGGAATAACAGGGGCGATAGCGAGACTCACCCCTCCGTCGCACTCTGTCTTATCTCGTTCCTTTCATTTTCGTTTTTTTATTTAAGCCGCGCAAATTATTTTCATGGGGAAGAAAAAGGGCCAGCTGTTTCTTGTCGCAATCGTTTTCCTCGTAGGCATGATATTCATCGTCCAGCAGGCATTGTTCCAGTATTCCGAGGTCGACATCACCGAGCCTTTCATGGCGATGGACGTCCGGATTTTCAACAACATACTAAGCGGCCTCAACCAGACCATACGTGAGACCTATTACTGCAACGAAACCAAGGACAGCTTCGAGAACAGGCTCGAGGACCTCAAGACGTCTTTCCAGGAGGAGTACGGCAGGACGTATTCTATAGAGATGCTCTATGCCCTGAACTGCTCCAACTGGGGCAAAACCCCGCCCAACAATCCCCTGACCATCACCATCGCAGTCTCCGGCCAGGGCAGGGACACGAGGGGAACTTACACTTTTTATCACATTTGATTGAGAAAGGATAGCCCCGGGCGGATTCGAACCGCCGTCGCCGGGTTTCTTCTTTCACAGAACCCCTGAAGGAGCTTCCGCGTCCGCCAAAGCGTTCACGGAAATCCCTTAGTGGGGGGTTCTCAAAGCTTTGGAAGCTTTGTGAATCCAAAGCCCTGCATGCCTAGCCCATTTTTCTGCAATCAAAAATACAGAAAAATGCTTGGCCGCTACACCACGGGGCTTCTGATTTTTTCATATTTCTTAACGTGTTTAGGATTATTAGGTTTTATCTCCTTAAAAAATTTATCAACTTCATTTTGTTTCGTTATGCAAATTTTTTTGTCATGTATTTTCGATGTAATGAAACCTAATTGTTTCAAGGCTCTTTCTACATCTTTCAGGAGG
This sequence comes from Candidatus Aenigmatarchaeota archaeon, assembly GCA_041489155.1. Taxonomy (GTDB): domain Archaea; phylum Aenigmatarchaeota; class Aenigmatarchaeia; order QMZP01; family QMZT01; genus JBGPQP01. The sequence continues at coordinate 38,896 of JBGPQP010000004.1, read as the reverse complement.
AGTTTATTATAATTTCTGAACGATATTTGAATCAAACCCGGCCAATGCGGTTTTAATTCATAGATTGAACCATCCGTATCAAATAAACCACGTATGCAAGATTTCAAAAATACTGGATCTTGCCATATCCATTCTGGAATCGTAAGATTGTTTTTTATCTTATTTCCGGGTTTCAAGCCAAATGAATTGAAAAATTTCACTAGTTCAATTCCATCAGCTATTACATAAACTGCGTTTCTTTTTTTACTTTTGTACAAACGAGTTTTTATTTCAAAAAGATTTTGTAACAAATTTGAAACATGTTCCGTTACATACTCGTGATCATTTCTGGAATCACCACAAATTCTTATACTATGCGTCGATATTACTTTACCGTTTTTCACATTTCTATACGAATAGATGTTGCCATCTCCTAATAAAATACCCACGAGTTCTGCCAATCTTTCGTCGAAAAGCGGTTTTTTTATTTTCTTTGTGTTCCCATATGATTTTTTACCCCCATCTCTTTGACCCCAGTTCTGTTCTCTAATTTCCATTATAAATTTTTCGAAGTTTTTTTCTTCATCTAACTTTCTAAAAATATTGTAAGGTAAAAGACATCTTTCATAATACCATTCTCTTAATGCTGCTCCATTGACGCGTAGAAATGTCGAAAGTTCTTTAAAATTAAAATTATTTTTATTTTTTACTTGCTCTATTAATGCTCTTTGTTTGCCATCTAAAAGTTTTACCCTCATATATATAGTTGAATTTGTATGTTTAAATTTATGCTTGACCGCTACAACACGGGGCTAACGTCTCAAAAGACGCAGGTTCAACCTGCATCAGCGTATCTACGTTGTGCTAAGTAATTTATAATAAGAAAGAAGGGGCTTATAACTTATTTTTTAAGTGCCCTGATCCCCTCTTGCGTTATCGTGTAGCACGGAGCGCCCACGGCCTCGATGAACTTCAGGTATCCGAGGCTACTGAGCCTGTTTATCGTCATCGTGCCGTCGTTGACGCCGCTCTCAGCAAGGACGCTTCTCAGCTCGTCCCTTCTGATGAGGAGGCGCTGGCTGAAAACTCCCAGTATCTGCATCTCGTTTTCGTTCAACATGCTTTATTATTGGTCGCAACCCCTTTTTATTCCTTGCGAATGTTTCCAAGAATCAGACCGCTTTTTCAGAATTTATTCCCGTGTTAGTGCTTCGACGTCGCCGTGGCGACGCTTATCCACGCTAGGCCGCCTATGAGTATGAGCACGAAGGCAAGGAAAAACGCGGTCCAGTACGATGCAGGCGAAACGCCCAGTGTCTCGTCGAGATGGCCAAGAATCCACGCGGCCGCTGCTATCAGCGCCCCTCCGAAAATCCAGGAGACGATGAGCTTCAGCGTCATGCTACACTTCCTTCAGTTGTTCCTTGAAGTCCTTCGCCTTCTCCTCGAGAATCTGCACGGCCCTCTCGACTATGTACTCCGGCTCAAGGCCCGAGATGCTCTCGACCTTGAACACGAATTTCGTCGGATCCCCCTTCATCTTTACCCCCTCGTCCGTTTCCTCGCACATCTTGCATTCGTTGCATGCGTAGGGGTCGACCAGAACAAGCTTCCTGTTCTTTACTTCCAGCACGCCCTTGGGGCAGGCGCTTACGACCCTTTTGAAATCCTCTGAGCTTGAAGCCTCTATGGTAGGCAAATAATTGTAAGCCACGTTGGCTGACTGGAATTTGGCATGCTCCCTGCCGGTTCCGAGCCTCGCGGTCGCTTCCATCTTCAGGTGCTGGTCCTTGAGCAGCTTGACTATCGGGAAATCCGGTGAAGTAGGCCTTACGCTCTTGTTCGATGATTTCAGGTCGGATGAATAAACCATCGCCGGTCCTGTCTTTTCCAGCGCGAAGAAAACTTGGCATGACGGGCAGCCTTTGCCCTCGCATTTGCAGTCCTTCATGACGTTGAACTTGTCCGGATCGAACTGCAAAGGTATCATGCCCATCCTGTGCGCGATTATTTCGTCGAACAGCGCTGACGTGTTGTCCTGGAATTCGACAGAATCGATGGTCATGTTCGGTACTTCCGATATCATTATCCTTCTGAGCGTATTTGCGAAGGCGGGATTCGCCCCCTCCAGAAGAAACCTGAAATTCTCTCCCTTCTTGCTGATGACCTTGATTTTCAAACAAATCACCATTGTGCTAATTATCTCTAAATATTATCAGGCGAATATATAAATTTAATGCGGGAGCAGGGAATTCCGAGCGAAGCAGGTTTTACCTACTTCATGCGCTTTCGAACCCTGGAAGCTACTAAAGCACTAGGTTTCTAATCATCAAGGGATTAACCCTCTCTTCAGGCCAGATTACGACAAAGCCGTGAACCTTAGCCTAGCCCCTTTGACCGCTTGGGTACCCCCGCATCTATTTATTTGCAGTGTTTATTATGTGTCTGGATTTTAAATAATGTGCCCAGTCCTATAAAAAACCCTGCACAATATTGATTTTATGGATTTGCTGGATTTTGCGGCAAAAGTTTTGAAACTCAAGCACCTGAAAAGGGCAGGCTGGATTCTCAAGGGCGTTAAAGCGTCCGAGAGCGTTGCCGACCACTCCTTCATGCTGGCTGTTCTGGCTTACGTCTATGCGAAACAGACGGGCCTGGATTCCGGCAGGTGCGTGAAGCTCGCGCTTGTCCACGACCTGTGCGAGGCCTATTCCGGCGACATCCCCAGCAGGATCAGGAAAGAGGACAGGACGATGCCCGGTAAGATGAAGAAAAAACTCGAGGAAGAAGGCATGAAAAAAATCGTTTCGCTCCTGCCGGATGAAACGGCGAAGGAAATCACCGGTCTGTGGAAGGAATTTGAAGAGCGGAAAACGAAGGAGGCGCAGTTCGTCAGGGACCTGGACAAGCTGGAGATGTGTATGCAGGCGCTGGCGTACGCGACGACGAACCCTAGAATCGATTTCAGCGAGTTCTTCGAGGACGGGCGGCAGAACATACAAACGCCCGAGATGAAAAAAGTTTTTGGAAAAATCCTACGAGAATTTCAGGCCCTGCCCGAAAAAAAGCGTCGTGCTATTTAACTTTCTGAGAACAAAATATTTGTATGGAATTTGTTGATTCTTACATAATAATAGGCATCGCCGCCTTTCTGATAGGCCTCATCCTGCTAAGCAGGACAAGTTACAAAAGATTCTTCAACGTCTTCTTCATGATAGAGACGAGGCACGGCCTCAGGTTCGTCGACAACATCGCTAGGCTTTCGCCTTATTTCTGGAAATTCTTGGGCGACATCGCAATAGTGGTTTCGTTCGGAGGGGTCGGAGGCTATTACGTCGCGAAATACCGTAACACATGGTCCGTCGCCCTCGTGCTCGGCGCAGCAGCGCTGATTTTCACGTACCTTTCCTTCGGCGTTTTGCCTGCGGTAATCGGCGTTTGCGTGCTCGCTGCAGGCGTTTATCTGCTGAGGAGAAGCGAAAGAAAACTGATGCACCTGGCAGCTGCTGCCGTGGTCATGGGCGTCATAGCGTTTGAAATTTTCCCCATGCTTTCCGACATGGGCTTCCTCAAGCCTTACGTCTCGGTTCTCGTCGGCGTGTTTGGCATTCCCTCGCTGCTCATCAGCCTGCTGTTCTCGCAGGCTCTGAAAATTATCCTGCTGCAGAGCAGCGTCCCTGGCGTATCGCCGCTGCTGCCCACGGTAAGCAGCGAAGGGCCGGGTTTCTTCTTCCCCGGGACAGGGATTTTCATCCCCTTCTGGCAGGCTCTGATAGCGATGATATGCCTGCTCGTGCCGCACGAATTCGCGCACGGCGTCCTTACCAGGTCGCACAAGATAAGGCTCAAGTCGGCAGGCATCCTTACCGCGGGGCCGCTTCCCATAGGCGGTTTCGTTGAGCCGGACGAGAAGGGCATGAAGCTTTACAGGAGCAGGGGCAGGATGAGGATATACGCGATAGGCTCTTTCACCAACCTCATAGTCGCGCTAATCGCTCTCTTGCTGCTGGTCTCCGTGATGGGGCCGGCGCTTGGCATGATGACCGAGCCTACCGGCATGATTATAACTAACGTTGCTAACGGCACGCCGGCTTACGGCGTCCTCGATAAGGGCTACGTGATAAAAGAAATAAACGGCATGCCCACGCTTGACGTCGAATCCTTCAATCTCGCCGTCTCGCAGATAAAACCCAGGCAGCAGGTGAATTTCGTCACGTCCAACGGCACCTTCAACCTGACCGTCGCATCCAGGACGGACAACGCAAGCAGGGGCTACATAGGCATAGATCTGCAGGAAACCTCCAAGCTCAAGGACGAGTTCAGGGAGAAGTACAGGCTTCAGGCGGAAGCCGTCTTCTTCTTCACGCCTACGCTTTTCTGGATATTCTTCCTCAGCTTCAACGTCGCCCTCGTGAACCTCCTGCCGATCGTCCCCTTCGACGGTGGCAAGATGTTCGAGGAGCTAGTTGCGGAATTCAGAATCAGGAGGAGCACAAAGGAGCTGCTCGTGAACGCGGTAATAATGCTGATAGTGGGTTTGATGCTGGTTAACGCATCGCCGCTTTTATTAAACCTGCTCAGGTAATTTGATATTTGGAGGTGCAACATGGAGGAAGAGAGAAACATAAACGTCCAGATAGACCACAGGGACGAAGGCTTCTACACTGACGCGATAAGCATAATCTACAACCCCTCGAAGTTCATTCTCGACTTCAAGCAGAACACGCCCAGGATAGACCAGATTCATGGAAAATCCCAGCAGACCATCGCCGTCAAGCACAAGGTCATGATCATGGACGCGAAGTTTGCGAAGATATTCCTTGAGACGCTCAAGAAATCGGTCGAGGGCTACGAGAAGAAGCACGGCAGGATAAAGATACCCAAGGAGCTAAAGAAGGTCGAGAAGAGCGAGGTCGTGACAGGAAAGGAAGACGTCTACATAGGTTAATTTCCCCATTCTGTTTTTGGAGCTTTGTTTAATTTTTTTATTTCAAGGAAGCTAGAATAACAGCTGCTTAAATCAAATAAAATGAAAATAAAGGGAAAGAAAGAACAATGTATCCCTTTGGTTCAGCTTTAGCCAAACCGCATCAGTATTCCAGTATTCTTTCCGATATGAATTTCTTTATTTCCTTTTCGTCCGGTATTGCAATCGATCTCTTGAATTTCTTCGTTCCGTCTGGAAGGAAGAACCCGCGAGAAATTGCTATGAACTCATTTTCACCCTGGTCGGTCGTTGCTTTCTTTCTTGCGACCTCGATGAAGTTGTTCCTACCGAATTTCACTTCTTCTGCTTTTACAGTTTCGAATGTTACGTTTGCCATTTTTATCCCTCCGTTTTGGTTTAGTACTGTATATACTATATAATATATATATAAAGGTATCGTTATCCTGCCAGGCGCATTTTTGAGGCTAATTTTGCCAAAAAGCGACAAACATCGCCGCTTCGAAAGCGGCAAAAAAGCTTTATAAATTAATAACGTAACTATCTATTAGTGAATAAAATATGCCTGATAATAGTAAAATAGACGAAGCCGCGCATGCGCTGGAAGAGCACATAAAGGAAACTGGCGGCAAAAAGGCGGCTTATCTCATTGATTGCCTTCAGGCAGTTCTGTATGATGATTCTCTTACGGGCATTTTCAACAGGAAGTTTTTTGACAGGATACTGCCTATCGAGCTCTCAGCCTCGGCCAGGGCTGGCCAGCCGCATGCCATCCTTTTCGTTGACAACGACAACCTCAAAGCCATAAATGACGACGAAGGTCACCAGAAAGGCGACGAAGCCATAAGGAACACGGCCCTCTCATTAAAAAACAATCTAAGAACCTCGGACATTGTCTGCAGGAACAGCACGAAGGCCGATGAATTCCTGGCCCTTTTGAGATCGACGAGCACGAGAGGCGCTTACATGACAGCAGATGAAATAAGAAGGTTGATAGCCGATGATTATGCTTTTACCATAAGCGGCGGCGTCACATCAAGCGATGTTGTAGGCGTCCCGATGCTTTATGGGGAGAGAGGAAGGGACACCATAGCTGCTTTCCTGGACAGTGACGGCGTCGCTGAAAGAACGATGGCAAGAATAAACGAATACTGCTCTCGTTCAGGTTCAGATAAAAACAAGGCGCTTGTGATGCTTAAGAATGTATACGACTTCATCCGTTTGCAGCAGACGGCAGGCGTCAAGGCTCCTGATCTTGGAAAGGATTTCGAGGAAATAGCCGCAAGAGCGATTGTCCATTATGCTGACAATGCCATGCTCAAAGCGAAACAAGCCGGCAAAAACAGGATCAGGGCTTACGATTTTGGCGGTTTAGGTCACTACACGGAAAGCGGCGTATGGATTCCGATAAGAATGAGCAAATAAAAAACGCTTAACTTTACTAAACCATGTCATTGTTCTTCAGGATTTTTATCAGCTTCTCCATTGAGAGGACAAGCGCTTCGAAACGCTTGTTTACGTCGTCGTAAAGCTGGTCGGTCTTGTGCCTTTTCTGATCGTAGACCTTCAGGTCGCGCATTACCTGCTCAAGCTTTCCGCACACGGTGTGCATATCCGGCCCGCCGGACTCGATCTGGTTGTGCAGCGAAGCCAGCTCCCTGTCTATGCTCTCCGTTATTTTTTTCACCATTCAGTCCACCTCCGTCGCTTCCGGCGCTTCGGGCATGCCCTCGTGCGCCATATCCTCCACCCTTTTCGCCCTCCTGGCGGTAGGCGGATGCGTGGACAGCCACCTGCCCAGGCCCTCCCTTTTGAAAGGATTAACCACCCACAGGCTTTCCATCGCCGGCGAGCCTCCAATGGGGGTTTGTCTCGCGATCTCGCTCATCTTGTTGAGGGCGGAGGCCATGTCCCTCGGCTTCTTCGAGTAGCGCGTTGCATAGTAATCCGCCCTGAACTCCCGCCTCCCGGAAAGCGTGATCTTTACAACAAAAATCGCAAGCGGAATGAAAATCACCGTGTGGTAAAGCACGTCGGCGATTATGACTGCGAGGTTCTGCGACGGCAGGTCGCCGTTGGCGATGTGCCATATCTCATGCGCCACTACGTTTTCTATCTCTCCCTTGTTGAGGCTCAGCAGGCCCTCTGTGACGCATATCGCAGCGTCTTCCCTGCCTCTCCCGGTGACAAAGGAATTGGGGACGTCGAGCGGAGCAATGTAGACTTTCGGCGTCTCTATTTTCGCGTTCACCGCCATCCTGTCAACCATGTCGTTCAGCTCCTTCTTCTCGCTGATTTTCGCCTTGTATCTCGAAAGGATTATTCTGGGCGCGTAAAAATGCCCTATCGCTATCATCAGGGCGGACAGAACGAAGAAGACGAAGGCCCATAGCATGACGTTCGCGGTCCTGAATATCATGCCTACGATTACGCCTATCAGCCAGCCTATGGCGGTGAAGATAAGCATGAAAAAAAGCGAGAGACCGGCTGCCCTTAAAGTCATGGAAACACTGCTCCCTTTAAATTAATTGTCCTGTTAAAAATAAAAACCCGCCTGCATCCGCTATTTCTTTTCCTTTAACTTCCTCTTATCGTAGCTCAGCGGGAATTCATCAAGCCTGTGGTAGCCTTCGGCGTATCGCCTGTCAGGCTGGACCGGGGCAGGCGCGGCCGGAGCCGACCTCTCGTATGTCTGCAGCGTTCTCTGGCTGCCCGGCATCTTCGGTTTTCTGAGCTTTATGTGGGTGAAGAAATACGCAAGCTTGTGCGTGACTGAGATCTTTTCTTTCGGCAGGTATCCTGTAATCGGATGGTAGCCCTTCTTCGGCGGCAGCAGAAGGTACGCGAGGAAGCCTCCTATCACTATTATCACCACAAGAATCGCAACCAGAGTAAGGATGTTGCTGTCACCAAGGAAAGACAGCAGCCCGCCTGCCGCGGAAAGCTGCTCCACCTGCTGCCTGAAAGTCGTTATAGACGAATTCGCCTCATCCATGAGGCTCCTGGCTTCCAGGTAATTGCCCAGCTTTATGTTGTTCTCTATGTCCTGTAGCATGTTGAGCAGCCTGTAATACGTCCTGTTGGCTAGGGTGTAGTTCGCGTCGTCTGTCTTGGGTGCAAGCTGGTTGAACAGGGTCGCTACAGAAGCGAACAAAGTCTTGATGTTATCATACGTTTGGTTGACCAGTGCCTTCGTCTGCTCGAGCGGCTCTATCGCAAGGGTTATATCTTTCGTTGCGTAAACGCTTGCGTTGTCGCTGGCATACGCCTTGACCGTCATCGTGTAGTAGCCTATTTCAGCGCTCGCAGACACGCTGAAGTCAACCGTGAAAATGCCTGAGTTGCCGGGCGAAAGCGTATAGCTTGCCGGCGTTACGCTCGCATTGAAGTCCGCAACCGTCGAGTTCGCTTCGAGTTTCGCTGTGTAGGAGTATCCACCCGTGTTCTTGGCCGTCACCTTAGTCGAGTTCGAGCCGCCCTGCAGCACGTATATTTTTTCGGTGGCGTAGGCGGTTATGTTTATCTGGGGTCCGTGCTTGTTGCACGCGTGGTTCTTCGCATATTGCCCGGACGGGCAGGAAACTGATATGCAGCTCCCGCTCTTGCAGTACTGCGTGTCGCCGCAGGTCGCGTTGGTCGTGCATGTTGTTGTCTGCTGGGCCCCCTGGTTGCTGGTGGCGTTGGTGCGGATATATATTGTCGCGCTCACCTCTTCGAATTTTTTATGGCTGGTCACCACTCGTACGTCCACGTCGCATTCCTCGGTTTCATCAACAGAAATCGCAGTCAGCTCCCATGAAAGCTTGCACAGGCAGTCGCTCTTGTAGCCAGGAAGGGTGGTGAGGTTCCAGCTGTCGGAAGGCACTTGGGTGCTTGTGTAGGTGCCGCCGCACTCTGAGCAGTTAACGCTATCCCTGCTTATTGAAACGGGGCAGTCCGTGTTCTTGTAGAATTTAATCTGTGCTTTGTTCGCTGTAGCCGGGCCGAAATTCTTGACCCGCACGCTGTAAATGGAGGAGGTTGATTCGTAAAGGTTATCCTCCCATTCGTCGTCAACAATGTGCAGCCAGAGGCCTGTGTCGTTTACCACGACGGACGTGTTGGGCGTTTCGTATTGCCCTGTCAGTATCTTTTTCCCATTGCCGTTCGGTATCTGGCTGGTGTTTACCTGCGCGGTAACCTTTGTGAAGTACTGCCCACCTATGGCTCCGGCCGGAATAGTCCAGTTTATGCGGCATTCGCCTCCCGAGGGGCAGAGTAAGGTATCGGCCTGCGACCTGTTCTGGGTGAGGTCGTAAATCTTGCCCGTTGCGCTGTAGTTGCCCTCTGTAAGAATCATGCCGGTGAAGTCGCTTATGTTCATAAGTGCGGGATTCGAGTATGATATGACCGTCCCGTTCTCCAGCTTCACGCTTACTTTCGTTGTTATGTTAGTCGCGTTTTCGGTGTTTATGGTCGACGGAGTGATATCCGTTATGTTGACGCTAAGGTCGTTAGTAAGGACGACCCTCAGTACAAGGGTATAGATCTTGAAGGGATAGGAAGATGAAGTGACGGTCGTATTAGTGGTGTTGAAGGTCATGTTGCCTTCATAGGTTCCCGCCACGTCGTTTGTCAGGGACGTGTTTAAAAGCAGGCGGATGTCCATTGTTCCCCCGGTGTTGTTGTTTATCTTCGAGCCGTCCTCAGGCATTTCGTCCACAACAAAATCTATATAATTCGAAGTGTTCGAGGTCAGATAGAGCTTGTTGCTGCTATTGGTTTCCGTGTAGTATATCGGATAGTCTCCCGTGTTATTGTAAGTTATGTTAAGGGGGATCGCTCCCGCGCCAAGCCTGTCAAAGCCGATGTTGTCTCTTACCACATGGGTGCTGGAGCTCATGTTTTCGTTGTCCATGAGCAGCATTCCGGCTTTGACCTTGAAATTGAACGGAACCTGCAGTTTCCATCCTTCGGTGTTGTTGTAGCGCAGGAAACCCTCGTATGTTCCGTTTGTGAGGTAAAGTTCAGGGACGGTTACATTGAAGGAAAAGCCAAGGGAGTCGTTCTCGCTTCCCATCGGAGCAAAGCTGAAGCCTCCTAGCGTGTAGCTGCTCTCGAACCATGCATCCTCCGGCATCCACACATAGGCTGTAACGTTATAGCTGCCGTATATCGCGCTTGTGTTCAATACGGTTATGTTCCAGTAACCGTCGTTTGATTCATTTAGGGGTGAAGTAGTGATTACAAACTCTTCTTTCACGCTTCCGGTCTTGTTGGCGTTTTTGTATTTCTGGCTCGAATTGCCGAAAAGATAGGCGTTCACGTCACTCAGGAACAGGTTATAAGTCGTGTTGCTCGTCCACTCTATCTTGACCTTCACTTTCTCAGCAAAGTTGGGGACAAGGAAACGGTATGTTCCGGATTGGTTTTTGTTGGTCCAGGCATCAACGCGGTAAACTTCCGCGCTTTCTTTTACACTGTTGGCTGCCTGGTCATCAATGTTGGATATGTTTACTGGAACATTTTGCGAGGTGCTGTTGGGGTCAAGAACGCCCAAATTTATGGGACTCGAGGCGTTGAATTTCTGGTTCGGGTTGCTGGTGTTTGCCGCTCCAAGGGGGGTGAAGTAAACATAACCTGAATAAGCGGACGTGACATTGCCGTAAACTCTTATTTCCATCATCTCCTTTTCGGCTTCTCCAGGCCAAGGAACGCATTCTATTTCCTCGTCTTCTCCAGAACTTTTTATTGATTTATAAAGAAGGCTCGCATTAGCGAAAAGGAATATGTCAATATCACCTGTGAAGCCGGTCAGTTTTAGCGTCCCGCATGTCGAGTTCACGATATGGCTTTTGTTTAAATAAAATGAATGATAATTCTGAGCGCTTTCCACGAACGAACCTTTGAAGGAAGAATAGCGGCCGGTGAAGTTGAACGTGTTTTGGGGATTGATGGGTATGCTGACGTTAGCGGCGATTTTGGCCTTGTCGGCTTCAGCGCCGTTCTTGAAAACATAGAGATAGCCCGAGTACAAGCCGGGCGGGCAGTACTGGTAGGCCGTGAGGTTAAAGGTCGTGCTGTTTGTGTTGTTCAGCTCGCCGCTGTACGTAAGGACGGCATAAGTCCCGGTAGCGTTCTCCGCCATGAACTTCATGCCGCTTGGCCCGCCTATCACGCTGAAGCAGTTCCTCCATTGAGGATCCGTGGGCCAGGGACTGGACACCTGATATTCGCCTGAAGTGAAATACCTGGGTTGTATTTCTGTTGCCGTGTTGTTCACCACGACTATAAGGCTGCTACTATTGGACGTTACAATTATGCTCACATTCGTCCAGTTGAAGGAAACCTCGTCAGGCGTGACCGAGAAATTCCCGTAGGTGCTGTACAACGCAGAGCCCGGCAGAACAAAAACAAGCGCCGTCAAAAATAAGGCTAAGGCACCGAACAAGATAACGTCCCTTCTGAACATCCAACACCCCTTTTGGTCTTTCCTGAAATTATACTGCGGCTCTATTTAATATTCTATATGATTTATAATATATTTATGCGCGCGAGCCCGCTACCCTTCCCTTTTTCTAGCAGAAAGATGCTTTCGCTCATTCTGCTTCTGCTGGTTCTGGCGGCCTTCCTGGCCCTGAGCCTTTCAGGTCCTGTTACGTATGCGCCTGTCTCCCTCGAAGCTGACCAGGCTCTGATGCTCGCGGACCGCGGCTATTTCCCTGAGGCAAGCGCATTGCTCGAGGCGGCGAACAGCAGCATACACGTTGTGATGTACAGCCTCAATTACTACGCCGATTATCCTGACAGCAATGCCAACCTGCTCGTTGAAAAACTGGAAGCCGCTTCGAAGAGCGGCCTGGACGTGCGCGTTCTGGTGGACGAGGAGGCGACAGACAGGCCGCTTGTAACGCTGCTCAAAGAAAGGGGGATAAACGCGAAGTTCGATTCCAAGGAAACGAGGACTCACGCTAAACTTATAATAATAGATTCGAAGATTATTATCATAGGCTCCACGAACTGGAGCTACAGCGCGCTCGACCAAAACCACGAGGCCAGCGTCGCGATAAACTCGCCGCCGCTGGCAGAGCAGTTCGAGGCCTACTTCGAAAAGATCTGGTTGGAATCATGACCGAAAAGGAATCGCTCTCCGAAATCGAGGAAAGGCGCATAAAGCTCTCCGAGCTGAGAAAGAGGAAGATAGAACCCTACAAGAGGCGCTACGGCAAGACGCATCTCGTCAGCGAGATCGCCAAGAAGGCGGAGAAGCTCGGGAACGGCAAGGAGATGAAGAAGCTCATAGTTTCAGTCGCGGGAAGGATAAGGTCGATAAGGAAGCACGGCAGGCTGATATTCGCCGACCTCAACGATGCTTCTGGCAAAATCCAGCTGCTTGTAGACGAGGCGGGCATCGGGAAGGAGAAATTCGATTTCTTCGATGCCATGCTTAACGCGGGCGACATCATAGGCGCGAAGGGCCACGTGCTCCGCACGAAGCGCGGCGAACTCAGTATTCATACAGGAAATTTTGAGCTGCTCACCAAAGCGCTGCGCCCGCTGCCGAAGGACTGGTTCGGCCTCAAGGACAAGGAGCTGCGCTACCGCCAGAGATACGTGGACCTCATACTCAGCCCCGAGGTCAAGGACGTTTTCGATAAAAGAGCAAAGGCGATAGAAGCGACACGCGAGTTCCTAAAGACGCACGGCTTCAAGGAAGTCGAAACGCCGATACTACAGCCCATTTACGGAGGAGCGTCCGCGAGGCCCTTCGAGTCGAAGCTCAACGCGCTGGACATGAAGATTTACATGCGCATCTCGAACGAGCTCTATCTCAAGCGGCTCATCGTAGGAGGGTATGAAAAGATATTCGAATTCTCGCAGGACTTCAGGAACGAGGGCATAGACAAGACGCATAATCCCGAATTCCTCATGATGGAAACCATGTGCGCCTACGCGGATTACAATGACAGCATGGACCTGACGGAGAAAATGATAGAACATATAGTCAAGCAGGTCTGCGACAAGACGAAGATAGTCTACCAGGGCCAGGTCCTGGAATTCAAAACGCCATGGAAGAGGATGAGCATGCTGGACGCGGTGAAGCAATACACCGGAAAGGACTTCGGCAAGCTCGACGCGGAGAAGGCGTTTGCCGCCGAGAAGGAGCTCGGCGCCGAAGTCGAAAAGGGCATGTCGTGGGGCGAGATAGTCGCGCACGTCTTCGAGAGCAAGGTCGAGCAGCATCTCATCCAGCCTGTTCACATTTACGATTTCCCGTCGGACGTTTCAGGCCTTTCGAAAAGGAGGCAGGACGACGATAGGATTGCCGAGCGCTTCGAGAGCTTCGTCAACGCATGGGAAATCATCAACTCGTACTCCGAAGCGAATGACCCGGAGCAGATAAGGCATTACTGGGAGAAGGCTGAGCGGGACCTCAAGCGTGGAGATGAAGAGGCGCAGAGGATGGATGCCGATTTCGTCCGCGCGCTGGAATACGGCATGCCTCCTACGTCAGGGATAGGCCTCGGGGTCGACCGCCTGATAATGCTGCTCACGGACTCGCCCAGCATACGTGACGTCATCTTCTTCCCGTTCATGAAGCCGGAAACCGAAGGCGCCGAGGAGACTGACGGCAAAACCGCTGAAAATGTGCTTGCTCAGGACAGCCTCGTGGTAGGAAGAATAGACGAGGTAAAGAAACATCCCAATGCCGACAATCTTAAGATTTGCGAAGTCAGCATAGGAAGCAAAAAGGTGGTTTCGCTTACCACGTGCTCTAATGCAAGGGAAGGCATGCTCGTGCCCGTTATCCTTCCGGGCTCAAAGTATTTTGACTGGAAAGGTTCGGGCAAATTGATGACCGCAAAAGAATCTGAAATACGCGGAGTTAGGAGCGAGGCCATACTGGGCGCAGCAGAGGAAATAGGCATACATGTTCCCGAGGACAAGAGGGAACCTATTTATGAAATAAAATCCGGCAAGCCCGGTGACAAGGTAAGGGAACACGTAAAAATAAAATAGACGTTTTTGCCTGCTTGTAAAACATTTAAAACAGCTTCTCACAAATTAAAACCATGGCCGCGGTGGTGTAGCCTGGTAGCACAAGGGACTGTGGATCCCTTAGCCCGAGTTCAAATCTCGGCCGTGGCCCTTTTTAATTTTTGATTTCACCAGCTTTTGAGCGTAGGCTATAGAAAAAGATGATGCTATCCCGCGATGCTGCTTACCGCCTGCTCTATCAGGCCGCCGAACATCATCGATGCGCCGATGGCGACTAGGAAGTACATGGTCACGGCGACAATCAGCATCTTGCCCGCTGAATACCACATGTAAACCTTGTCCTCTCCCTGCGAAATCTTGGTCATGAACATGGCGAGGATGATTATCACCTCGATGAGGTATATGCCTATTATTATCTGGAACATCTCAGGCGAGACAGAGCTTGTTCCCGCGCCGCCTCCGGTGAACAGGCCGCTGCTTATGTTTATCGGCAGGTTGCTGCCGGCGCTCAGCTCCTGGAGCCTCTTGCCGAGGATGGAAAGGACCTTGATTATCACCTGGGCCATGGAGACTATCAGGCCCGTGACCATCGGAGTCAATAGGTATGCCTGGAACTTCATCGACGAGACCGATTCCTGCAGGAGGTCGCGTATGTACTCCTGCGTCTCGCGTATGTTGCGCAGGTATTTCGAAACCGTCATCATGCCCTCCGCCGCGTATTTGACGCCTTTCCTTGCGATGTCGACGATCATGTACATTATGTTCCTTATCAGGCTGCTCGGGTAGAACCTTATGGCCCCCCACTTCTCGTTGAGCAGCGCCTCCTTGAAGGTCATGCCCAGGTTCTTTATGTTGCGCAGGGTTATCGTGAACAGGCCGGCGATGCTGAGGTCCTTAACGTCGTCAACGCATTTCTCAAGGGCGAGTTCTATCGGGGTCCCGCCGGAAATCCTGTTGCCGAGCTGGAAGAGCGCGAGTTCGAACTCACTCTCCGTCTTCAGCACGTCAGTCTGTATCTTCATCCTCTGGTAGTTCGAAAGGATGAAATGCGTCGCCAGTCCCAGGGCGATGCCCAGTATAACCATCAGCGACATTATCATCGAGAACATGTCGTGGACGCCTTCGCCTGAGAAAAATACTCTGGGGTCGCTCATGAAAAACAGGACCGCCGGGACGATGAAAACCAACGCTGTGATGAGCGAAAACGGCAGGACGGGCATCGCGACTTTCTTTTTCCCCATGTTGATGAAAAAGCTCCCCTTCGGCGGCAGCTCGGGATGCAGCGAGGTGTCCACTTGGGAGAAGGTCGTAGGCCTTTTCTTGAGCACGCTGTTTATGAACCATACTATGAAAAGCGGCAGGACGACGTCGTAGCCTATGAAGAAATATTCCGGCCTGGCGATGTCGGAAAGGAAGACCGCCGCCATCGGAGCCATTATGCTGCCGAGGATCGGAAGAACGATGCCCATCATGTGTATAATGCTTACCGGAAGCGTGAGGTCCTGCGCGTAGTGCTTCATGCGCGTTTTCGTGCCGTTGAGTATGACGTCCAGCGCCTCGTTAAGGATGATTTCCGCCTTTTCGGGCGTATGCGTGCGAGAGTCGCGCACGAGCCTCAGGGCCTCAGCGAACTCCTCGTTCTCTGCCTTCCATTTCGCTATGTAGTCGGTTAGAGCTTGGGATGCCGAGTAATAGCCCCCCATCTCTATGTCCCACAGCAGCTTTCTAAGGTCCCATGCGAGCGGGCCCGATACGTTCGCAGCGGAGAACCTCAGCGCCTGCTCCAGGTTGGGGGTGACGCGCATCGAGACGACCATGTACAGCACGGCCAGCACGACCTGCGACGACGCCTCGATCCTGTAAGCCTTCATGAGGTTGAGCGGGTATTTCAGGAAGTAATAGCCGAGGCCGACCCCGACCATTGAAATGAACAGCACGCCCATAAGAGGGACGATTCCCAGGACCACGACAAATATGCCTGCTATCACGAAAGAAATCATGGTGAGGTAAACGAGCGCCATCACGTCTTTCGGCGTGACGCGGATGCTCGTGAAGGCAATCGAGGTTTCAAGCTCCTTTTTCGTGTTCTCGTCCGGCGGGTTTGCAGAAATTATTTTGCCGGCGATGCGGGCGAGCCTTTCGAACCATATCAGCGGCTGGTCTTCTTTTTTCTTGAAAAGCCTGAACTCGCGCGAGGTCACAACCGGCTGGCTCTCGTCGGGGAAGGAAAGCTGCTGGTAGCGCTGCATATAGCCTTCGGTCGTGGTTGTTTCTGGCGGCTCTTTCTTCTTTTTGCCGAAAAGACTGGCCATGTTTATTAATTGCTCCCGGCCGCTTATATTTTCCGGAGCCTACGGCGGCTTGGTTATGTT
This sequence comes from Candidatus Aenigmatarchaeota archaeon, assembly GCA_041489155.1. GTDB lineage: Archaea > Aenigmatarchaeota > Aenigmatarchaeia > QMZP01 > QMZT01 > JBGPQP01. The sequence goes on along the minus strand of JBGPQP010000004.1, from coordinate 22,621 downwards.
GAGGCCGATGTTCTGCCCGAAAAGGCCCTCATGCTTTATGGAAAGCGAAGTCGCGCCCCTCCCGACATCCCTCCTTCCGCCGAGAATGTCCACGTTCTCGTACTGCAGCAGTATTTTCATCTTTTGCTTGCCACCCAGGCCGAAAGCGAAGGTGGGTTCTGAATAATCAGCGAAGGCCCCGTTCTCTATAAGGCCGATCCTGCTGTTGAGAGTCCTCCAGTCGCCTTTCGAATGGACGAGGAACACGACGGAGTTCGGATATTTCAGGTCGAGCCCCACCGAGAACGTGTCAGCTGTCTTGTTAATTAGCAAGCCTAAAGCGTCGCGGTCCTGGAAAACAAGGCCGTAAAGCGACGCATTTTTGTAAGAAGCGATGTAGTAATGTTCAGGACTCGGATAATAAGCATTCGTTAAATCAGCAAAAGCCTTTTCCCCCTCTCCGGGGACATAAATTTTTGCTGCGGTTTCGTTGAGCACAAGCCTTATGCCCAGCCTTAGCGAGAGAATAGCAAATGTGGTCGAGTTCGTTACCTGCGCGCTGCCGTCGTCGACGCAGGTGATTTCGATGGTCCATGTGCCCTCGCCGTCGGAAGGCGTGCGATAGCTGTACTGATAAACGTAGCCGTTTGTTATTGATGCTATGCTTGCCATATCAGCGCTGTTCACCCTGGTCTGGCCGTTGTTGTCCGTTATCTTTATTCTGACCGAGCTTATGTCATCCGCTCCGTCGCCGTCGCTGACGTTAACCTTGACGTACATGTCCCTGCCGGCCTTTATTTGACTTTTCTCTGCCATGGTGCTGTCATATACAACCGGCCTGGTGACAGAAGGCACGTTGTTATAGGACGTGTCGCATACCTGAGACGAAAACGGAGTCGATGTCCCGTTCTGGTTCTTCGCAACTATCCTGTAACAATATGACGTGTGCGGCAGGGACACGACGTCGTTGTAAGAAGTTTCGCCGGCCCACGCGGTCCAGTTCTTGTCGCTGCCGCCTGCGCTGCCGGTAGTCTCGTCTATGTAATATTCCACTCCGTATGGATTCGAACCCATGCTGAAGTTGGCCTGGCATGCATGCGTGCCGTTGTAAGAGCAGCTGACCGATGCGACGGACGGCTGGTCTGCAAGGGTGTAATTGCACACCTGGCTGCTGGCTGAACCCGTATTGTTAAGCGTATCCCTGTACTGCGCGTTGAAACAATAAAGAGTGTTGGGCTGCAGCGAAGAGTTTATGTAAGTTCTGCCGGCCTGCCATTCGCTCCATGTGCCGGAGTCGTTGAAACGGTAGGCAAGCGCATTCAGCCCAGCAGACGCGTCGCTCGCGGCTACTGCCGTGACGGTCGCGGAGGTAGAAGCCATTGCTGCGGCTTCTATCTGCGCAGGATTGGGCGTGGGAGGCAGGTTGTCCGCTGTCAGGTTGGCCTGCGCTTCGGTTGAATATTCATAGCCGTCGTCAAGCCTGCAGTAGACAATGTGCTGGACGTTATCGTCCCATCCGCTGGCGAAGGAGCAGTTTCTTTGCCCGCTTCCCTGGGAAGAATTGCACAGGTTCGAGAGGCCTGTCGTGTTGCCGCACCTGAGATAATACTCGTCGCCGTTGCTGTCATTCGCTCCCGTCGTCGCAACAAGAACATGGTCACCGCTCTTGGCGAAACTAACGTTGAGATAAACGCCCGGAAGCGACGGCGCCGTATTCACGCTGAAGTTCCTTTCGTTTTCCATTTCCAGGTTGCCCGCGCTGTCGTTGACATAAGCCCTGAAGCTGTAGCTCGAGCCGTCGGCAACCGCTTTAGTCGCATAACAATTAGCATACGTCCCGCTGCCTGACTTTGTCATCGTCTCGTTGACGCCGTTCCACTGGAGCGTGCACGTGTCGATGCTCATGCTTACCGTGTCGTTTGCCGTGAGGTTTATGGTGACAGAACTATTGGGAGTTTTTGAGCCGTGGGCAGGCGTGGGAATGACATACATGAGGTCTATCACGTCCACGCAGTCGCCTACGAAGCAGCTGTAGCCCGACGGGCACTGCGCAGCCGTGCTGCAGTCATACCACATCCCTGCGTTGCAGTAGTCGTTGTCCCCGTCGCTGTCGATGTCGTTCGCCGTGCTCCCGCTGCTGTAGCATGCGCTGCCAGCGACGCAGTCATTCGCAGCGCTGCAGCACGCGTCATCGCTCGAGTTGGTGGCGAAATTGTTGTCCATGCCTCCGTCGGCGATCCTGTAATCATAATTCTCTCCTGCCTCGTCGCCGCAGCACAAGGTCGGCGAGACCTCCCCGCCCGCGTTCCATCTGCCGCTTCCACTGCACGCCTCACAGTACGTTTGCCCGTCGTCAGAGTCGTGCCATGCGCCCGCATCGCAGTATGCGTCATCCGAGTAGCATGAGCCAGCGCCGTAGCAGGCGCTGTTGTAAACGCATTTGTCCGATGAGCCGCAGCACGCGTCGTCGCTGGCGTTGGAAACGCACCATGAGCTGCAGAATCTCAGGCGCTTGTTTTCGCCCGTGTCGTCGCCGCAGCAGACCGTCGCATTTATCTCGCCGCCGATGCTCCAGTCGTATGCGGTGCAGCCGGACGCCGTAGCAGTGCAATAGCTCTGCGCGCTGTCCCTGTCGTGGTTGGTCTGGCCGCAACCAGAAACAGAACAAGAGACGCTGTCCGTGTATATGCCCTGGCTGGTGCAGCACGCGTTGCCCGAGCCTCCGCAGGCAAGGGCGCAGGAACTGCCATTCGCATAAGTCCCGTCGCCGCATGCCCAGTCGCCGTAGTAACATGCGCCCACGCTTTCGTAACCATTGCCGTGAACAGTCGCGTTCGTTCCGTTGCCGCTGCTGCCGTCGCCGCAGGCAATGTTGCCGTAATAACATGTGCCTGTCACGTCTGTGGCAGGAGTGCCTATCGTGTAACCGTTGCCACGGAGCAGGCTGCTTACAGCGCCATTCGCCTCCGATACATCGCTGCATGCCATGTCTCCATAATAACAATAGCCGCTTGTTGCCGTGTTCTGGTCAGCGGAAGAACAGGAAGAGCTTGAGCTCGAAAAATAACCGTTGCCGCAGAGCGTGCTGGCAGAGCCGTTCGCAGAGCTGCCGTCGGAGCACGTGCCTGCAGGTCTCCTGCACGTCACCGTCGCTGAGGTCGTGAGGCTTCCGCTGTACCAGCCCCACCCATAGACCGTCGCGCTCGTCCCGTCCGCCTCGCTGCCCGAAGCGCAAGTGATGTCGCCGTAGTAGCATGTCCTCGTCGTCCCGCTTCCCGGCATGTAACCATTACCATAAAGAGTGGTCGCGCTGTCATTCGCCGCGCTGCCGTCAGCGCATGTAGCTGCGCCGCTTTTGCAGCTCACGCTCGTCGATGCCGTCAGGCTTCCCTCATAGTAGCCCCAGCCGTAAATATTCTGCGATGTCCCGTTTGAGGCAGAGCCATCGCTGCAGGTTATATCGCCATAATGGCATGTCCTTGAAGTCCCACTGCCGCTAGAATATCCGTTGCCGTAGTACGTTCCAGAAGTGCCGTTGCTCTGTGATCCGTCGCTGCAACCCATGTCGCCGTAGTAGCATACAAGCGAAGTAGACGTCGTTACAGAACCTGTCGTCCAGCCGTTGCCATATATGTTAGCATTGGTTCCGTTCGCGCCGTTCGCGGCACTGCAAGTAATGTCACCATAATAGCAGTTAGTTGTTGTTGAAGTGGTCAGTGAGCCCGTGTAATAACCATTCCCATAATAAGTTACAGGTGAAACATAACTGCCCGCATTGCAGCGCTCGCAGGAAAGCGATGTTGCAGTCGTAGGATTAGCTGAATAATAATATGAATTATCTGATGTTGAATCATCAGCACAGCATTGTGTTCCGCTAGTGGGCACGTTTGTCATCCATGTGTATCCGCATCCGGATGCTGTGCAATAGCCACTCGCTTCGTCAGGGTCTTCCCATGTTCCGGAGTTACAATATGATTTCAACCCACCTGAACCAAAAGTATAACATGAACCAGTCGACTGGCATGCGCCGTTGTGGTCAATGCACTTTGTTGTAGCAGTGCAGCACGCTGTTGTATCTGCTCCGCAGTCGCCGTTCGCTGAAGAATCGGTGCATGTCCTGTAATTTTCCCCAGTATCGTCGCCGCAGCAGCATTGTGTACTTGGAGTTCCGGCTGCACCTATATCACAAAAATCAGTTCGTCCTCCGCCGACCTGATAATAATCACCTTCTAAATCCGCATCTCCGCCAATATTCCAATGATTTGCTGTACAATATGAAGTATGTCTATCTGCATTTAACCAGCCATTAACGCCATAACAGTATGAATCATATACACCATTACTATCTAAATCATACCAAGTACTTTGAGCATAACACGCTCCATTATACACGCAATCTGTTGAAGCATCACAGCATGCGTAATCGGATGTACTAGTTGCTGTAAGCCCTCCAACCTGGTCCGAATAACTCAACCTGTAAAGATAATTCTCTCCTGAATCATCGCCGCAGCAGCCATAGTTGTTTTGTCCTGCGTCCCAGCAGCCGCTGCCCCCTGCGGTGGAGCATTTCTCTCCGGTAGAATCGCCATACATGTATATCCAGCCGCTGCCGCCGCATACATTTGCTCCGAATGCAGCTGGCCAGGACGAATGACCGTCCAGGTCGAGCCATCCTTGATCACCGGAATAGTAGTAAGGATAAGCATATTGGTCATGAACAGAATATCCTGTTGCTACTGCATAACCGCCTGAGCCGGATGTAACACACTGGCCGTTGTAATTTATATGGTCAGTTGATGCATCGCAACATGCTGCCTGGCTGGAGCCCCAGTCCTGGACACCATATGAATTCCCTGCGTAATCTACAAAAGTTCTTTTGTATTCTCCAGAATCCTCGCAGCACGTGGTTGGCGAAGTTTCACCTCCAAGGTACCAGTAACCAGCGCCCTTGCACGCATCACAATAACCTTGTGCCGAGTCGGAATCATAATCATTATAAGTGCACGCACCGCCCGAACAGCCCACGTAGTCCCTGTAATTTGAAACACTCGTGCACTCGCTCGCTTTTGTCGCGCAGTCTTCAATATATGAACCCCATGCATATGTGCACGAGCCTGTGTTTGCAGTCACATAATAATCCAAGTAACTGTATATGTAAGATCCTAAACATACATTAGAACAGACATCAGAACCGTCACAATCAGCAGAGTCGGCATTGCAGTAGTCACATGAGTCGGTATTTGCAATTACATAATAATCCCTGTGGTATGATGTTGGGTCATCACCGCAGCCAGCCGTGTTGCCGCCGCCATACCAACCATCATAAATGTCGCAGTCAGCAGAGTTCGTGTTAGAATAAGTACACGAGCCGCTAGAGCAGTAATAATCGCGGTAATATGATGTTGGGTCATCATAGACACCGCAACCATTTTCTCCGCCGCCATACCAACCATCATAAATGTCGCAGTTGGTGCAGCCATCCTGGGCGCTGCACGCACCGCTGCTGCAATCGTAGTGTGTGCACACCGAATTGCCGGAGCACGAATCCGCGGAGCTGCATTGATAGCCGTTATTTATGTTGTTCCACGCGCAGTTCGCGTCGTTTGAGCAGGCCTGGCACCAATTCGGATCGCCCCCTTCCTGCACGTCGTTCTGGTCGCATGCGGCTCCGCACGGGTTCCCGTAGCCGGTGTCACAATAGGGGCTGTTGCAGCCGCCGTAGCAGCCGTGGTAGCGCTGCTTGCCTGTGCAGGTGGCGAGGCAATCATAGTCAAGGACGCAATCGCCGCCGCTGCATTTCTTCATCCAGGTGCCGTCGCATACTGCGTCGCAGTCATCTATCCAATCATCATTGTATGAGTTGCAATTCCCACCAGAACAATAATAATTACGAAGATACCTGACATTTCCGCTGCCACACAGGTAAAAGTTATAGTTATTGCAATTAAATGAGCTGCCGCTGTCGCATGTGCAACCTGACTGACATACACGGTTCTCCTGCAATATGTCACCGTCTGCACAATAATTCGGGCAATCGCCGTTATCATCGCACGATGCACCACACCCCTGGTCACAAGTTTGTGTGCATCCACAGTCACCGCAGTTATCAGCTGACCCCCCAGGACAGTTGGTTAACCAGTATGGGTTCCAACACGTATTAGAGCAGTCCGGGCAGTAAATTGTTGCCATGGTTGCATTAGGAAAGAGTATGATTGATAATAACATCATTAACGCAATAAACGCGGCCAGATTTATTTTCATGAATCCTTTCATTGTTTCACCTATGGTATTTTCACCTTTCTGTTTGACGGCTTGTATATCTCGCGGAACCGCACCTTGTATAAGCTTTCTATGAAGTCACCGCCAACATAGCCTGCAAGTATCGCGAATCTCAAGTCATTTTCCACGAACAAGCCGGCGATTGCGCCAATCAGCGCTGATGCAACGATTGTTGTAACAAGGTAGCGCACGCTTAATTTCCTGCCCATTCTTATTCCCTTCAGTATGCCGACAAGCCCGCGCAAAATCAATCTTTACTTCCTGACTTTATTTTCAGCCTGAGCCACTTCTCCCATTCATCGTAGGCGATTTTCGCGTCGACCGACCCGACATCCTCCTTCAGCTTCTCGGCGATGATGTGGTATTCGTTGTTCGACATCGTAATCCATTCCGCCTCCATGAGTTCTGGCATCCTGAGCTTGTCAGCCATGTTCACGAGATTTTCCCTCATCCTGGCGCGGAGCTTTATGTTCTCCCAGACCGTTTCCCAGTTGCCTGACCATTCCTTGACGTAGGAAGCGATCCTGTTGAGAATTTCCGATTCGCCGTTGACGAACGTATCAGTCGGCTTAAGCGTGTCCTCCTTGCCGTTGTATTCCATCAGGCCGACAAAACCCCCTTCCTTCTGCGGGTTCGTATCCCAGTGCTTTCTCACTTCCGTGATTTCCGTCATCCTCCTGGAGCGGCGGAGGCCATCAGCTGACCTGAGCGATTTGCATATTAGGATCACGTCAGTCGCCTTGAAGCTCGTCGGGGGAACGCCAAGGTCGTTCACGACCCTGTCGTATACGCCGTATGGCGACTCGCCGTGAATCGTCCCGGCGACGACGTTAGAAAGCGCTCCGATTCTCATCGCCTCGTACAACGCGCTCGCTTCTTTCGAACGGATTTCGCCTATTATGAGCGCCGAGTCGCCGAGACGCAGCGCAGTCCTAAGCGCCTCGTCAGCGGGCATTTCAGATTCCACTTTAGTTATAACCGACCTCGACTTGAGCGATTCGATGTTGTAACCCAGATCCCTCAGCTGGTCGACGGGGAGCTCGAGCGTGTCTTCTATCGTCACTATCCTTACCTTGGGCAGCAGCTCGAGCATCATCGCACCGAGCATGCTGCTTTTGCCTGAACCCCTGCCTCCAGCGACGAGCAGCGAAACCGAGCCGTCGACAAGGAATGAAATCAGGCCGGCTGCCAGCGGGCTTATCATGCCGTTCTTTATGAACAGGGGCAGCGTCCAGGGCTTGTCCCTGTGCCTTCTTATCGCGAAGCCGAAACCCAGCGGCGACAGGCCTTTGGTTATGACCGCGAACCTTGCCTTGCCCCCCGGCACGCCGATGTCCGTGTCGAGGACGGGATTCGCCTCGTCAAGCGGCCTCCCGGACTGTATCCTCAGGCGGGTAGCCCAGGATTCCGCGTCCTCTCTCGTGGGAATGAGGTTGGTCTGGCATTCCTGGTAGTCCTGGTGAAAAATGAGGATGGGCTTGCTCTCGATGGGCGAGTTTATGTATATGTCCTGTATCCTCTCGTCCGCCAGCAGAACCTCGAGAACGCCAAGGCCCGCCGTGTATCTTGTAAGTATCGCGGCCATCTGCTCGATGTCATTCGACGTCAGGTAGATGCCCATCTTGTCGGCGACCTCGCGGAGCATGTCCTTTCCGATGTTGTAGAAAATCTCCCTGACTTTCTCCGACTTCACGAACTCCGCGGTTTTCGGCCTGTGCGACGCCATGTACCTTCTCGCCGCGTCCATGACCGCGTATTTCTCCTCCGAGAGGTTGAACTCCGGGGGAGTGGCGTGATAAAAATAATTGGTATCGTGCGGGACCTTGTAGATCTCGACTTGTATGTCCCCCACGTTATAGCGGTCCACCGACTTCCCATTCTCCGGCGGCGCGATCATGTAGCGCGTGAGCATGAAGTTCGGCCTGACGCTGGGGGTGAAAACCTGGCGGTAGATTTCGCGGTTGCCCACGTGGTAGCCTGAAAGCCTCGGTTTCGCCAGCTGTATCATTTTAGTCGGCTCGAGCTTTTTCATGAGCACATCCACGATGTCCTCCTTGTAATGCCTGTAGCATCGGTGGCATGCGTCTTTCTTCGCCATCCTCACGAGAAGCTCCCTTCCCTCCCGGATAAGTTCTACGTAAGCGCCTACCGGGTCCCTTCTTATGAGATTAATCGCTATGTTCTGCATGTTCGAAGGGAACTTCGGGTAGCATTTGCCGCAGGTGTCGGGTTTGAGATTCGAGTAAGAAATCAGTCTTTCCCTGATTATGCTTTCGATGACGTTCGCTATCTCTACGAGCATCTTCACCTGCTCGCCGGAATATTCGTATTCCCTCTCTTTGGCGAGGACGATGGAGTCCACGTTCTTGTTCGATAGCAGCTTGTCTATGACCATGCCCATGCAGTTGTCGTAGTCCTCGACCGACGCGCCGTACACGCAGCCCAGGCAGTCGACTTTCAGCCGCCTCGATTCCTCGTCATACGTCGCCTCGCAAACAGCCATGTTACTCTACCCCAAAACCCTCTCTTCCCTTTATAATTATATTTGCTTTCAATTTAATTAATATGGCTCTGAAACGGACGGCCATCGGGTTTTCCGATTTCGACACGGAGCTCGAGGACTTCGAAGTCAGGAAAAGGGAATCGCTGGTCACCAGGGCGCTTAACGTCGGGCCGGGCGGCAGCATACACAGCGTCCCTAAAATAGTAGACGGCGTAGTTTACTTCGGCTCTATGGATTTTTACATATATGCCCTTGACTGCGCAACCGGAAAACTTGTGTGGAAATTCAAAACTGACGGGAAACTTGCCTGCAACTCTGCAGAATCGGATGACGAGGGCAGAATAATTTACATGGGCGCACTTTCAGGCTCGTTTTATGCCATCGAAGCCAAAACCGGCAGTCTGCAGTGGAAATTCAAGACTGGCGGCGGGGCTACCTCCAAACCTCTTTTCCATGATGGTAGAATTTATTTCAGCTCCCTTGACGGCAATCTTTATTGCATCAGCAAGGAAGGCAAGGAAGTATGGAGATTCAGAACTGGTGACGCTGTTTTTCACGGGCCTGTGACAGAGAAAGGCAGGCTCTATTTTGGCTCAGGTGATTGCAATTTCTACTGCATCGACGTCAATGGAAAAGAAATATGGCGTTTCCGCTGCGGAGACGAAATTCTGAATGAGTTGCCCGCGTTGTTGCATGAGGGAGTTGTTTATTTTGGTTCGATGGACAACAATCTGTACGCTCTGGACGCCGAAACGGGAAAAGAACTCTGGAGGTTTAACACCGGCAAATATGGTATTTGCTGTTCGCCTTCCATTTACAAAGATATCATATACATCAGCTCAAGGGATGGCGTACTTTACGCCGTTTCAATGGAAGGCAAGGAATTGTGGCGCTTCAATGCCGGTGCGTTGGTGGGAGTGGGAATAACTTTACACAAAGACAGAATATACACTGGTTGCGAGGACGGCAACATGTACTGTCTAAACCTTGCCGGCAAGGAAATCTGGCGCTTCAAAACCGGAGGTCATATATGGAGCCCGCCGGCGGTGTGGAAGGACAGACTTTATGACGGTTCATGGGATTGTCATTTCTATTGCATCGACCTTAACGGAAAGGAGGTATGGCGTTTCAGATCAAGCGACAGCACGATGTCGAAGATCGACCCGCCCTACAAGATTTTCGAGATGGTCGTGAAAAAATCTTTTGACGAGGAAGAGGAAAGCGACGAGAGATACGACCTGGACTTTTCCGGCCGGATAGGCAGCGACGTCTACAATGTAAAGAGCGAATACGTGGTCGAGACGACCTACGCGACGAAGAAGGATTACGGGAATTAAATGCCGCAAACCCTGTTTATGCTTTTCGGAAATCTAAAATATAATAAAAACAAACTAATTATATTGCGGGGTGTTTGGATATGGCAGGCAAGAATAAAGACTATGTTGATCTCGATTACATACCGGCGAAAGACGATGTCATCGCCGAATTCTATCTCGAGCCGAATAAAATCTCTTTCGAGCGCGCGTGCAACGACATCGCCGGCGAGAGCTCGATAGGGACCTGGACCGAGGTCGGCACGATGAACGCGCGCATATGGCGCGACCTGAGGCCGAAAGTCTGCTCGATAAACAGGAAAGAAAAAATCATCCGCATAGCTTATCCCCTGGGACTTTTTGAGCTGGGAAACGTCCCGCAGCTGCTGAGCTCTATCGGCGGCAACGTATTCGGCATGAAGTCCGTCGCCAATCTCCGCCTTCTCGACATACGCCTGCCGGAAAGATACATCCGCTCTTTCGAAGGCCCGAAGTTCGGAATACCGGGCATAAGGAAAAAATTCCGCATAAAGAAACGCCCGCTTATCGGAACAATAGTAAAGCCGAAGCTTGGCCTTAACGAGAAGGAGCACGCGAAATCTGCGTATGAGGCATGGGCAGGCGGAATCGATATAGTGAAAGACGACGAAAACCTGACGAACATGGCTTTCAACAGGTTCGAAAGGCGCATTGTCGAAACGCTGAAGATGCGCGATGCCGCCGAGAAGGAAACGGGCGAGGGCAAGTTCTACATGCCTAACGTTACGTCTGAAACGTCTGAAATGCTCAGGCGCATGGATTTCGTAAAGAGGCATGGCTGCGAGTATGCAATGATAGACATAGTCTCGGCAGGCTGGTCCGCGCTGCAGACGATAAGAAAGGCAAACAATGACATGAACCTTATACTTCACGCGCACAGGGCAGGCCACGCCGCTTTCACGAAAAACCCGAGGCACGGGATTTCGATGCTCGTAGTCGCGAAGCTCGCGCGCCTCATCGGCGTGGACCAGATACACGTGGGGACCGCGAATGTCGGGAAAATGGCCGGCGACGAGACGAGCGAGATAGAAGACGAAATAGAAGGCAGGTTCGTCACCGAGCTGAAGAAAGGCCATTCGCTCGAGCAGTTCTGGTACGGCATAAAGCCCGCGTTTGCGGTCGCTTCAGGCGGCCTCCATCCGGGCAACGTTACGAAGCTGCTTGACATAATGGGCACGAACATAATAATACAGGCCGGCGGAGGCGTTCACGGCCATCCGAAGGGCAGCAGGGCAGGAGCGAGAGCGATGAGGCAGGCGCTTGAAGCTTACATGCTGCGCATCCCTGTGGGCGAATACGCTGCGAGCCACCGCGAGCTTTCGGAAGCAATAAAAGCATGGGGCGTCAAGAAATAATAGAGGGCAAGGCAATGTTTTTGCGTGCAAAATTTCTGCAGCTCGAGGCCGAAAAGCCGGTCGTCATCCTGAACAAGGAGGATGCGGCAGAGCTCGGCATAAGACCGCTCGAAAGGGTTGAGCTGTGCTTCAAGGAAAAGAAACTCGTTGCAATAGTCAACGTCGCGAGAAGGATAGTGAGGGAAGGCGAAGTCGGCCTTTACGAGGAGATACAGGAAAGCTTCGACGTCAGGCCGAACGAGAGGATCCGCGTCGAACCTGCCAGCCCGCCGAAATCGCTCGTGTTCATCAAGAAGAAGCTTCTGGGCCAGACCCTCACGTCGAAGGAACTCCACGCCATCATAAACGACACGGTTAACCGCAGGCTTTCTGAAATTGAGCTCACTGCGTTCGTCACGGCCCTTTACAACCGCGGCATGAACATGAACGAGGCCGCTAGCCTTTCAGAGGCGATGGCCAAAACAGGGAAGACGCTGAAGCTCCGTTCTAAGGCGATTTACGACAAGCACTCCGTAGGCGGCTGCCCGGGGGATAAAACATCGATAGTCGTAGTCCCGATAGTCGCGGCCGCTGGTCTTACGATCCCCAAAACATCCTCGCGCGCCATAACGTCGCCGGCCGGGACGGCAGACAGGTTCGAATGCATCGCTCCCGTAAACCTCTCGCTCGAGGAAGTCCGCAGGGTGGTCAACAAAACTAACGCCTGCCTCGTCTGGGGAGGCGCGGTCGACCTCGCGCCGGCGGACGACATATTCATACGCATCGAATATCCCCTCTCGATAGACCCCTTCCTTCTGCCTTCTGTCATGTCGAAGAAGAAGGCTGTCAACGCGAAATACGTCGTGATTGACGTGCCGACGGGAAAGGAAACCAAAATACGGACGAAAGACGAGTTCGAGAATCTCGCCAATGAATTCATACAGCTCGGCAAGAAGCTCGGCATAAAAGTGCAATGCATCTCGACCTTCGCCGACCAGCCAATCGGCAACTGCGTCGGACCGATGCTCGAGGCGAAGGAGGCGCTGACGACCTTCATAAAAGGCCACGGAGCGCCTGACCTCGTCGATAAAGCAACGACCCTCGCGGGCGAGCTGCTCGAATTCGCCGGCGCGAAGAACGGGAAGCAGGTCGCCTTCGAGATTTTGAGAACGGGGAAAGCCTACAAAAAGCTGCGCGAAATAATAGAGGCGCAGGGAGGCAACCCGGACATCAAGCCTGACGATCTCACGCCGGGCTGCAAGGTGGCTGAATTCAAATCCAGCAAGTCTGGAAAAGTATTGTGGATAAGCAACAAGGCCGTCGACATAACGGCCAGGGAGGCCGGCGCGCCGAGGGACAAGGGGGCAGGCATCTACTTCAGGAAAAAGCTCGGGGACAAGGTCCACAAGGGCGAAATACTTTTCGAGCTGTATGCGGACAAAACGAACAAGTTCAGCCGCGCCGTCGAGCTCGTGCGAAAGCTGAATGTCATAGGCGTGGGGAGGGAGAGGGGCATGCTGCTCGAGGAACTGCCTGCGCCGGAGGAAGAGCGTTACTTCATTCTCGAAAGATGATCAGAGAAATGTTTATGCTCTGATAATTGTTGTTATATCACATAGTACATTAGTATAAAATTTAGAAGATTTTTTGGAGCGTTTTAACAAACGGTTAATGTTCCAGGAAGGGGGGTGGGTCCGGGCAGGGCAAGCTTTTATTGTACTTTTGTATAAATTATAACCATGAAAATTCTGTTCATAATCCTCGACGGAGGCGGAGATGTGGGGGACAAAACGCCTTACGAAACCGCCCGCAAGCCGTACATTGATGCGCTGGCGGCGAAAGGCATATGCGGGCTCCTTGACATATTTTACGTGTGCCAGAGAGGAACCGCCCAGTCGGATTTTGGCTATATCAGTCTTCTGGGCTTCTACCAAAAAGAAACCTACCCCGGGAGAGGATACCTGGAGGCGCTGGGCCTTGGCATGCATGACATACAGGAAAAGGACCTGTGCATCAGAGGCAATTTCGCGACTCTTGGAGCGGACGGCAATGTGGTTGACAGGCGCGCCGGACGCGACGAAAGCGGCCTTGAAGACCTGGTCTCGCGCATCGACGGCATCGAAATCGATGGCATCCATTTCTTCGTCAGAAAATCCGCCGGGCACAGGATTGTTATCGTCCTCAGGCCGCTTAACGAAAAAGTGAAGCTCTCGACGGAGATGGACTCCAACGACCCGGAGAAGGAAGGCGCTCCCGTCCTCCAGTTCAAAGCGAAAAAACCAGAGGCAAAATTCACGGCGAGCATCCTGAACAAGTTTGTCACGAGGACAAACAAAATACTTTCAGCTGACGAGATAAACAAAAAAAGAAAATGCCCGGCCAACGTCATCCTCATGCGCGGCTTCTCAAGCAAGATGGAAAGCGAAACCTTTCAGGAAAAATACGGCATGAAAGCCTGCTGCATCTGCGGGATACCTATAGCAAGGGGTGTCGCCTCCTTCTTGGGCATGGACATACTCTTGGTGCACGGGGCGAATGGCTATCCTGACACGAACCTTAAGGGCAAGTTCGAAAAGGCGAAGGAGGCGCTGAAAAAATATGACTTCGTGATGCTCCACATAAACGGAACTGACATACTCTCCCATGACGCGAAGCGCGCGGAGAAGGCTAGGTTCATAGAGAAAATCGACAAAAATCTTGGCGAGTTGCTTAAAGGAATGGATATGAAGAACACTGCGATTGTCATAACCTCCGACCACAGGACTGCGAGCGACCCGGCCTACAAGTTCTACCGCCATACCTGCGACCCCGTCCCCGTCCTGATATCCGGCACAGGCATAAAAGCAGACTCGGTGAAAAAATTCGACGAGAAGGCGTGCGAAAAGGGCTTCTTCTTAAAAGGCAACGAACTGATTCCCTTCGTGCTTGGCGTGGCAAAACAAACTAAATAAGAGTTCCGCTAATTATTAATCATGGAAAGCTACGAGATGTCCTCCCTCGATTACAGGTTTCTTGTGAAGGAGCTCAACAAGATGCTGGTAGGGGGTTATTTCAGGAAAATCTACCAGTACGAAGCCGGCGAGAAGACTCACCAGTTCCTTTTCGAGATCTTCATCCCGAACAAGGGGAACTTCTGGCTTTTCTGCGACAAGAACAAATTATTCATCACCAAATACAAGAAGCCATCTCCCATGAAGCCGCCCGATTTCTGCATGCTGCTGAGGAAGCATCTTGAGGGCTCGAAAATCCTTGAAATCCGCCAGCACGAGTTCGACAGGATAATCGAGATTTCCGCGGAGAAGCACGTCCTTATAATCGAGCTTTTTTCAGACGGCAACGTCATCCTCTGCGACAGCAGGAAAAAGATAGTCATGCCCCTGTACTCGCAGGAATGGAAGGACCGCGAGGTGAAGCCGAAAATCCCTTACGTTTACCCGCCTCCACGCATAAACCCGTTCTCTGTCAGCTTCGAGTATTTCAGGGAGTTCATTGCGCGGTCGGAAAAGAAGATAATCGCAGTCCTCGCGGCAGGCTTCGGCTTCGGCCCGGCGTACGCGAAGGAGGTATGCGTGCGCTCTATGATAGATGAAACCATCCCTTCCGAAAGGCTCAGCTCCGCTCTGGCGGTGCAGCTTTTCAACAAGATAAGGGATATCGACACCTTCTCTTTCGAGCCTACGCTTTACGAAAACTTGATTTCCCCCTTCCCGCTCCAGAATCCAGAGGCCGGGGAGAAGAAGAGGCAGCTGGAAAATTTCTCCGAGGCGCTTGACGAGTTCTTCTCCGAGCAGCAGGTAAGGATGGCCGAGGATTTTGAAGGAGGCGTTCACAAGAAGCACAGGGACAAGTTCGAGCGGATAATCAAGGATCAGGAATCATCCCTGCAAAAATGGTCAAAGAAGCGCGTAGAAAAAAAGTCGCAGGCCGATCTCATCTACACGCATTATGAGAGGGTCGAAAAAGTCCTCGACGCTGTGAACAGGATGAAGACAGCGGGCATGAAATGGAGCGCCATAAAAGCCGCAATGAAGGAGCTTCCCGAAGCAAGGGTGGTGAAGGCAATAAACGAAAGGGAAGGGAAGCTTACGCTTGAGCTGGAAGGCCAGCCCATAGAGCTCGACTTCCGCAAATCCATCGTCGAGAATGCCGCCGAATACTACGAGAAATCCAAACTAGCCAAGAGGAAAATCGCAGGCGTGCATGAGGCGCTTGAGAAAACAAGAAAAAAGCTGGAGGAGAAGCCGAAAGAAACCCAAAAGATAGAAAAGTTTGTTAAAATCGAGAAGAAGGAGAAGAAGTGGTTCGAGAAATTCAGGTGGTTCACCTCGAGCGACGGCTTCCTTGTAGTCGGAGGCAAGGATGCGACTTCGAACGAGGTCCTGATAAAGAAATACGCCGAAGCGAAAGACTTGGTTTTCCACGCCGACATCTACGGCTCGCCCTTCGTTGTGATAAAGGCGCAGGGCAGGGACATCCCCCCTACGACGAAGAAGGAGGCTGCAGAATTCGCCGGCACGTACTCCAGCGCCTGGAGGTCAAGCCTGGGAACGGTGGATGTCTACTGCATAAAGTCGGAGCAGGTCTCTAAGCAACCGAGGCCTGGCGAGTACCTTGCGAAAGGCGCTTTCATGGTTTACGGCGAGAGGGAATGGTTCAGGAACAGCGAGCTGAAAATCGCGATAGGCGTGAAAATAGACAGGCAGAACAAGACTGTAGCGGCGCTCGCCGGCCCCGTGTCCTCGGTGAAGGCGAATGCGGATTATTCCATTATCGTCAAACCTGGAGAAAAGAGTTCGTCAGAGGTCGCCAGGATGATAAAAAGCATGCTCGCCAAGGCAGCGAAAGAGGGTGACAGGCCATTCATTGAAGCGCTCCCAGCCTCTGAAATCCAGAAATTTGTCCCTCTTGGCACAGGAGAAGTCATTCTGGACAACATTTTCCGCTTCTGAACACATAAGTTTTAAATACGTTCGAAACAAAATATTTTTTTCGCTTTTTTTAATGGCATTGAAAGTGGACAACATGGCTTATCAAGCATCAGACGGTGGCGCATCTGCAAAAACGACAGACATACGTGCTTATGCAGAAAGCCTGGTAAGGCTCTTCGGCAATCCCTTTTATCAGGAAGGAACTTCAATAGCCAGAAAAAAGGCCACAGACACTCATGATGCCTTTTTGTTAAGATTGAGAAAA
Source organism: Candidatus Aenigmatarchaeota archaeon (assembly GCA_041489155.1). Classification (GTDB taxonomy): domain Archaea; phylum Aenigmatarchaeota; class Aenigmatarchaeia; order QMZP01; family QMZT01; genus JBGPQP01. The sequence continues at coordinate 5,981 of JBGPQP010000004.1, read as the reverse complement.
ATAGACGGAGATGACGCTAAATTTTTGCAAATAGGCTACGCACTTGAGTCAATGAAAAGAGGAAACATCCTGTTTCCTTATGCCATACTCTTGGAACATTATCCTGGTATCGGGGCTTTGCTGGGTGTCGAAGATCATGGTGCTGCAAAGGAAGCGCTTAACGATATGTACATTCAAGCCCGCATAAAGGGAGACAAAGCCCAGAACAGGAACCACAGGAAGTCATCATTGCAATAAAAAACAAACCCGGTACGGCATCAGGAATGAACCGAGAAATTCGTGAACTCGTTCTTTGGTTTTCCCCATTCTATCGAGATTTCATCGACCTTTGCCCCTTCCGGCCCTTTCCTGCAGAAGTCGATGAGGCGGTCCAGCTGCGGCTTCCTGCCCTCGGCGACGACCTCAACCATGTCATCTGGCAGATTTCGTACCCACCCCGTCACGCCTATTTCAGCCGCTGCGCGCCTCGTGGCCGCACGGAAAAAGACTCCCTGCACCTCGCCCGAAATCAGCAGATGTATGCGCGCCATCATAATATCACTCAGTCATTCCGATTGTCTTTTTCAGACATTCGAAACCATATTTAATGTTAACTGCTTATTTTATATCTATGAATCCGGTGGTGAAACAAGTTCTCGAGAAATCAGGCATTCCAGCGCTGAACCCCGTGCAGGAAGCCTCGCTCAGGGCAGGCATCCTAGACGGCAAAAGCCTGGTAGTTGCAGCTCCGACGGCGAGCGGCAAGACGCTCGTCGCTGAGTTCGCTGCGCTTAACACGCTGAGAAAAGGGATGAAGGTCGTTTACATCGTCCCGCTGCGGGCGCTGGCGAGCGAGAAGTACCATGAGTTCAAGGAGAAATACGAGCCGCTCGGCTTCCGCATCGCCCTGAGCATGGGCGATCTGGACTCGAGCGACCCCTGGCTTTCGCGCGCGGACCTGATAATCGTCACCTCGGAGAAATTCGACTCGCTGCTTCGGCATGGAATCCCGTGGGTCGGGCAGATCGGCCTGCTGGTCATCGATGAAATCCACCTGCTAAACGACCCGGAAAGGGGGCCGACACTCGAGATCACGATTACAAAGCTGCGCCAGCTCGCAAAGCCCCAGCTCCTCGCGCTCTCCGCGACGATAAAAAACCACAAGGAAATCGCAGAGTGGCTGGGAGCCGAGGCCGTCGCTTCGGATTACAGGCCGGTGAAGCTTTACAAGGGCGTCTGCGTCGACAGGAAGATTCATTATCATCCAAAAAAGGCATCTGAAGCGATAGGCGACGAGCATACGCCCGACATCGAAATCGCGAGAGACACGCTTAAGCGAAGGAAGCAAGCGCTGATTTTCGTTTCCACTAGGAACAGCACCGAGGCGCTTTCAGGGAATCTGGGCAAGGTCATCTCTCAAAATCTTGGCGCTGACGAAAGGGCGAAGCTCAGGAAAATTTCAGACTCCGTTCTCAGGGCGGTGGAAAGGCCGACGTTACAGTGCGAGAAGCTTTCCAACCAGATCCTAAACGGCGTCGCATTCCATCACGCCGGTCTTACGAACGACCAGAGGAAGATAATCGAAGACGGCTTCAAGGAAGGCCTCATAAAATTCATAACTGCTACGCCTACGCTCGCGTGGGGCGTCAACCTGCCGGCGTATCGCGTCGTCATCCGCGATCTGAAGCGCTTCTCATCCGGGTACGGCAGCGACTATATCCCGGTCCTTGAAATACAGCAGATGATGGGCCGCGCCGGCCGTCCGAAATACGACAGCGAGGGAGAGGCGATTCTCATAGCGAAGAGCGAGGGTGAAGCTGAATATGTTTACGACAACTACATCATGGGCGAGCCGGAAGAGATACAGTCGAAGCTCGGCGTCGAGCCTGTGCTGCGCATGCATTCGCTGGCGCTGATCGCGTCAGGCCTCGCCCATTCGAAGCAGCGGCTTTTCGAGTTCTTCTCAAAAACGTTTTACGCGCATCAGTACGCCGACCTTTCGCAACTGAACGCGAAGCTCGAGGACGTCATAGAGATGCTCAAGGGCTTCGGCTTCGTTAAAGGCGAGATGATGGCGAAGGAAAATCCCTTCCGCCGCGCGAGCGACATTGCAAAGGGAGATGAAAAACTGGAGGCGACGCTTATAGGCAAACGCGTTTCCGAGCTCTACATCGACCCGCTGACCGCGGATTTTCTGATAAAGAACATCGCGAAGGCGAAGGACTACATCCATTCCTTTGCGCTTATGCAGCTGCTCTCGAGAACGATAGAGATGCGGCCCTCGCTTTCGCTGAGGAAGAACGACATGGAAAAGATAAACGAGTTCATGACGGGCGGCGAAAACATTCTGCTTGAGAAGCCGCCGAACCCGTGGGACATGGAATACGACGATTACCTCCGCTCGCTGAAGACGGCCTGGTTTTTCTCCGAGTGGATGGACGAGCTGGGCGAGGACAGGATTCTCGAAAGCTTCGGCGTCGCGCCAGGCGAGCTGCATGTCCGCTTATCCAACGCGGACTGGCTGCTTTACTCGACGCAGGAACTCGCTCTTCTCACCGGCCACAAGGATCTGCTTAAGCACATAAGGAAGACGCGCATCCGCGTGAAATACGGCATTCGAGAAGAGCTGCTGACCCTCGTCCGCTTGAAGGGCATAGGCCGCGTGAGAGCAAGGCTGCTTTTCACTTCGAATCTTCGCACGCTCGCCGACCTGCGCAAAGTCCCGATGGAAAGCCTGTCGCGCATCATCGGCCCAACGATAGCGAAGGACATCAAGAACCAGCTGAACGAGATGAAGGACGAGCAGAAGACGATTGATTTTTAGTGCATTGTTCAAGCAGGGAAAATCTAAAATCGCTTGTTAACAAAAATATTTTCATTATATTATTATTCTAGGTATATTCTTGTGATTTTTTGGCATCATTCTTTCTAACGCAAGATGCCCTTCCTCTAACTCCTGTAAAATACCGCCAATATATTCTGGTGAATGGCCTGCCTGTACATATCCTCTAAGTTCTTTTATAACATCAGTATAAGAAGGAACTTCATCATCTACCTTCGTTAAACGAGCTTTTGCAAGAATATCTCCAACTGGCTGTACAAAAACTTCGTCGGGTCTAATAATATCTAGTAGTCTCCTAGCATCACTAACTACATGCATGAATATTTCCCACTCAGGTGACCCATTTATTTCTCTTACCATTTCGTAATAGGTTATCTTATCTGCTGCCATTTTATTTACTTCTCCGCAAATTTTAAAAACAGATTGAAATAAGTTTTTATTTTTTCTTCCTGTGCCTTTCGCCGTAATATATCTTTCTGACCGGGAACGAGATATCTATCCTTTCCCTGTCGTAGCGCTCTTTCAGGGCCTTTATGAACTCGTGCCTCACATTGAAACGTTCCTTTATGTTCTGTAATCTGAGACTAACGGAGAAATTGATGTTGGAGTCTGCAAAGGTGTGGTATCTCATGGTAGGCTCGAAGCCTTTGACAGCGCCGGGGACGGTTTCCTGTATCTTCTTCGCCACGTCGAGCGTGACCTTCTCGACCTTCTTCAGGTCTTCGCCGTAACCGACGCCGCACTGGACGACTATCTCCGTCTCCTGATCTGGCAGGGAGTCGTTGACTATCGTGCTGCCCGCGAGCTTGGCGTTAGGCACTATGACTATCGTGTTGGCGGCGGTTTTTATTCTCGTCGAGCGCCAGCTTATGTCCTCGACCGTGCCCATTATCGCGCCGTTTTCCAGTTCGATGAAGTCGCCCACGCTTATGGGCTTGTCGGTGATGATGTGCAGCCCGGCAAAGAAGTTGGACAGCGTATCCTGCAGCGCGAGGCCGACCGCAAGGCCGCCAAGGCCGAGCGTCGCAATTAAAGGCGTCACCTCTACCTTGAAGTAAGCCAGTATGACCATGCCGGCTATGAGGTAAAACACGACGGCGACTATCTTGCTTATGAGCTTGGGCGTCTGCTCGTACTTCTTCTGCACGTGCAGCCAGTGCGCTATCAGCACGTTGAAAACCCGCGAGACTATGTAAGCGACAGTGAACGTGCAAAGCACCAGGAAGCCGTTGTCAACAAAAACTGCGTGCGGGTCTAGCATCGATATTCTCTTGAATGCGAGGTAAAGACCGACGAAAATTATAAGTATGGAAAACGGTTTTGTGAAGGCCTTCAATAAGAGATCGTCAAAATCGCTCTGCGTTTTCTGGGTCAGTTTCTTTACGTATGTCTTGAGTATGAAATTCACGATCAGGGCAATAATGACCGACCCTACGAAGATCATAAAGGCTATGAAATACTCGTTTTGCAAAAGTTCATCGATTGGTATGAGTTCCCCGGCCATACAATCTATCTATGCTAAATTCCTATATAAAAACTTTTCATCCGGCAGACAGAATTGCGGATAGTTTTATTAATATAATATATATAATAGGTTTTGATGATTCTATGAAGCCGAAAAAATCCAGAAAGCACGCGCATCCCAAAAACAACCGCCCGAGCTGGGACGAGTACTGGATGAACATCGTCGAGCAGGTTGGCAAGCGCTCGACGTGCCTGAGAAGGAATATCGGTGCTGTTGTTGTCAAGGAAAACATCATAGTTTCAACAGGCTTCAACGGCTCGCCGAGGGGATTGCCGCACTGCATAGAGATCGGATGCCTGCGGGACGAATTGAAAATCCCGTCAGGGACGATGCATGAGATCTGCCGCGGCGTCCATGCCGAACAGAATGCGATAATACGAGGCGACCCGCTGAGGATGGACGGCGCGACGCTTTACGTCAACGCGAAGCCCTGCAAGATATGCGCCAAGATGATCGTCAACGCAGGGATAAAGAGGGTCGTCTACGTCGAGATTTACCCTGACAACGAAGGCATAAAAATCCTCAGAGAAGTCGGCATAGAGACCGTCCCCCACAAAAATAAATAATAAACAGGTACGACTTCAAAACTTATTTTTTCTTCCTGTCGAATAATTTTTCCGCAGGGCAGCCGAGTTCCCGTTGCTTGCAATACTTGCATGCCACCCTGCTTCTTATAAGGCCGTTGCCGATGAAACCAAGGATGAACAGCAAGATTACCGCTGAAAGAATAATCCAGTCGAAGCTGCCTATAAGGATTATTGCACCGGCTGCCATGGGAATCACCGTAACCATAAAGTCCGGGATTATGTCCTTCCAGGTCGCTTGCTTTTTGGCGAAGTTATCGGGATTGCCTTTCCTGAAAAACAGGGAGCTAAGTTTTCCCTTGCCGAAGGCGCATGTCCTGCCATAATAATAGCAGTCAACACAATGCCACTTTATCAGCCTTATCTCCAGATACAGGACGTAAAGCAGATACAGCGCCGCCCAGACGAGGCCGAACTGGTATATTATGAACGCTCCCGCGAGGTAAATCGCGATTGAGACGAGGTTTGAAAGGAGTATCGCCCAGTACGGATATCTTTCATAGCATTTTGCCCCTTTCATAATTTCTAATTGTTTTTTCATATATATTGATTTGACGCGGAAATTATACACATGAAAATCCTCAATGCGACAAGAAAAACCGTTCTCGCTGAATACGTGGAAGTCGCTAAAACGCCCTTGTCGAAAACGAAAGGCCTGATGTTCCGCGCCTCGCTGAAGGAAGGCGAAGGCCTGCTCATGGAATTCTCGGGCGAGACGAAGCCTAGCATCTGGATGCCCTTCATGCGCTTCCCGCTCGACCTGGTTTTCATAAGCGCTGGCAAAAAGGTCGTTGACGTGAAGCAAAACGTCAGGCCGCTTTCGAGAAATCCGGGAACGTGGAAGATTTACCTGCCGAAGGAAAAATGCAGATGGGTCCTCGAAGTGAACGCAGGTAAAACAAGCGAAACGAAAACAAGCACCGGGGACGTCTTGGATTTTTAGTTGTTTTCTCCTTTCAGCTGATGCAGCATGTCCTCGTTATTCTGGCCGGGCAGCTTTATGCCTAGGACCTTCGATTCACCGTCTTCCATCGAGATGCCGTAGACGATG
>JBGPQP010000003.1:0-111743 GCA_041489155.1 Candidatus Aenigmatarchaeota archaeon | reverse complement strand
CTGGACTGCATAACGAGCCACGACGAGTGCGGGGCGGCGAAGCTGTTCGCCGCGAAGAACGGGAAGGATTCTTCAAGGGCCGACCAGTACGCGAGGGTGATGCTTGAGGAAATGGCCGAAGAGCTTGGCGTCAGGCATGAACACATAAATATCAGCCAGATGAAAAGGCCGAGCGGCATGCACGTGGCGAGAGTGATTTATTACGATGGGACCGGGAAGTTCAACCCGTCGAGAAACGCCATGCTCCCGAAAGGCTTCGTCATAAGCCGCTTTTTCCACCGGGACGCGGAGGACGCGCTGAACGAGACAAAAATAGCGCTTGACATCGTGCTCGGAGCGCACGGCTTCGGAGACCTGGTGACGCAGAAGGAGCCGCTTGTCGTCATAGCGGTAGGGAACTCCAGGGACGTGAAGTTCTCGCAGTTCAGACTGAAGATGGAGCTGAGGCCGCTGGTCAGGAACTACAAGGACAGAGTCGTTCTCGACGGCTTCACGGCACCCGCTTGAACCGGCGCGATTTTTGCGGCGGCATTTTTTATTTTTTAATCTCCTTTTCAATTCTTCACAATGAAGACGCCTTTTTGCTGCGGCATGGACGGATGCGTATGAGCGACTTCTTCGACAGGAGGGAGATGGTACGTGATTTTTTCCAGGCGCAGGAAGGTATCCTCAGAAATTTTTACGCGCTGCACGAAAGGGGCGGCCTCGGGCTGCACTTCGAGAGCATCGCGACGCTGAAAGACATCTTCCGGCTGGAAGACAGGTGCTTCCGCTGCATAGACGACCGTACGCCGGGCGGCCTGCACGCCGCCGGGCCCGTAATCCTGATGGATGAGGAGAAGGGCGTTGACATGCTCAGGAGGGCGCGCGCCGAAGGCATATACAGCCATACCGGCTGCAGCGCAGCAGCCATAGCCTTTGAGGACCTCAGCGAAAACATGAAAAAATTTTATGAGAACCCCGACAACTACGGCATGTTCTACGCGAAAAGAATGGCGAAGAAAGCGAACATCCCTTACATGGGTCACATCCTCGCTTTGCCGCATTTCAACATGGCGAGGCTGGCAGTCTACGATGGCACCGGAAGCTTCGACAACTCGAAGCTCGAAGTCATCGGGCTGCCGCCAGCGTTCGTCATAAGCAGGCGCTATCACAGCGACGCGGAGACCGCGATGAAGGAACTCTCATTGACCTTAACCGCGGCAACGAGCAGCCAGGGCTTCGGCAGGCTGATAAAGGCAGGCAAGACGCCGTTCCTGATCCTGATCGTCGGGGCCAGGCAAAATGAATTCTCCCTCAACAGGCTCACGGAAGAGGCGGAGGAAGTGACCAAGGAGTTCGGAGGGAAGGTCATAGTCGACGGCTTCGTCGCGCCCGCGTAGACCCGAAGAAGCTGACTTTTTAAACGGCGAAACAATCTTGAAATGAGCACTATGAAAGAAGCGATGTTCTACAGGAAGCTCGCTACCTCGAAGGTCGGATGCGAGCTGTGCCCGCGCTTCTGCGTGATCGCCGAAGGCGAGACGGGCTTCTGCGGAGTGCGGAGAAATGTGAAGGGAAGGCTCTGCTCGCTGGTCTATGGCAAGGCGATTTCGATTGCCATAGACCCGGTAGAGAAGAAGCCGCTTTTCCACTTCGCGCCGGCGACGCGGTGTTTGTCGCTCGCGACGGTCGGCTGCAACCTGCGCTGCAGCTTCTGCCAGAACTCCTCGATATCGCAGGAATACGGAGAGATACAGGGCGAGGAGATGTACCCCGAAGAGATTATAGCGCTCGCGAAGCAGCATGGCGTCGAAGGCATTGCTTATACATACACGGAGCCGACCGTTTTCTACGAATACGCGCTTGACATCATGAAGCTCGCGAAAAATGAAGGATTGTATAACGTGTGGGTCTCGAACGGCTACACGAATCCCGAGCCGATCAGGACGATGGCAAGGTATCTGGATGCGGTTAATGTTGACCTTAAAGGAGACGACGAGTTCTACAGGAAGGTCTGCGGCGGCATCGGGATAAAGCCCGTGTTCGACGCGCTCAAGGCATACGTAAAAAACGGGGTGTGGATGGAGGTCACGAACCTGATAATACCCGGCCGCAACGACGCACCCGCAGAAATAAAAAAGCTTTCGATGTGGGTGGCGGAAAATCTCGGCGAAAGCGTCCCTCTGCATTTTTCCGCGTTCTATCCGCAGTACAGGCTGACCAGCGCGAAGCCAACGCCGGCTGCTACGCTGGAGAAAGCCGTCGCCATCGCAAGAAAGGCCGGCCTGAGATGGGTCTATGCCGGGAACGTTTTAGGGAACAAATACGAATCCACGTACTGCTGGAAATGCGGCGCAAAGGCAATCGAGAGGATGGGCTTCTCTGTCCTCTCGCTCGAGGAGAAATGCCCCAAGTGCGGGACGAAAATCGACCTGAAGGGAATGGAGTGGAGCAGGAAGGCAAAACGTTTTAAATAGCAGTGGTGACAAAAGAACTATATTGTGATTGCATGGCAGAAAAGGCGATACTCGACAAAAAGAAGGAAGAGGAGTCGAAGAGACGGGTGAAGGACGGCTGGATACGCGTGGGCATGATGATAGAAGCGCTGGCGATATCCGGTGAAACCGCTGATTCCGCCCTGAGGAAACACCTGGAAAAAATGGAGAGGGAAAAGAACATCCTGGTTTATAAAAAAGATTTCAGGGGGCTTGAGGAAGTCGACACCCCGCTGCCCAACGTGCCGAAGGGATATTCGCAGGTGGTCGACCTGGAGATGGTCGCCGAGAACTTCGACAGGCTTGTTTACATCGTGATGAACTACGGGCCTTCGGCGATTGAAATAATCGAGCCGAGGAGCATAAAGATAGATTTCGGCGAGGCGCAGGGCATACTAAACTCGCTCGCGTCGCTGATACACACCTACGCTGCGATGGGAGCCGGCGGCATGCTGGTCTCTACATAAAAAGCAGATTATTCTAGCCATTAGTTCTGATAAAAAGCGTAAATAAAATTTAAATGGAAGGCTTTACTCTTTCTTCGCTTTCTTGGCGCGCGTTTTCTTGGGCTTTGCTTCCTTGTGTTCAGCCTTGTGCTCGTGCTCTTTGTGTTCTTCGTGTTTGTGCTCTTTCTTCTCTGCTTTGTGCTCATGCGCGTGCTCGGCCTTCTCTTCGCGCTCTTTGCTTTCCTCGTGTTTCTCTTCCGCTTTTTCTTCCTTGCGCTGCCTTTCGACAGGCACCTCGCCCGGCTTCAGAATCCTGAGCTTCGAATAGATGTCTTCCTTTTCATAGGCTTCAAGAATGTGCTCGTCCGGCGCGTTCTCCTTTATCTCTATCTTCAAAGGCGTCGGCTCAAGGTGATTGATGTTGCACTTCCTTCTCCTCACCTTCGTCGCTGCTTTCGGCCCGGTTATCAAAAGGAACTCTTTGTCCTTTTCCTTCGCCACAACGACGCAATACCTGCCGGCTTCCCTGCCGGCGGTCTTCATGCATATTCTTCCTATATCGAACATAAACCTTACCTCCTAATAGTCGCCTATTGGACTGACTCGAAGAGTCTCTTCTTGATTTCCCTGCGCGAGCATGACGGACACAGATGTCCTCCGAACGGCCGTTCAGGGCGTCGCTCGGACTTCGAGAGTTTCGCTATGTCCGAATCCCTTCCGATGGGCACGCCTGACAAAGGCTTCTTGCACACGGCGCATTTCGCGAAGGCGTTTTTCTTCTCGCCGTAATGCATGACCGTTCTGCCGCCGGGCGTCCTTACCTTGATTTTCCTGAACGTCCTTGATCGCCTGCTTCTCGTTGGCATAGTATCTAATATTCATATATAGTATTTAAAAGTTTTCCGCTTCGCTTGACTGCAAAAGAAGAAATAAGCATCTAGGCCCTGTATTCCTTGTTGTCGCACAGCACGGAGAAGCCCTTGTTGGTGGCGCGGGCTTCATATTCGATTGTCACCTCTTCCTTCGGCCCCAGCTCGAGAATTTCCCACGTGAGCATCACGTTTGCCTGATCGAAGGGCTCGACCTTGGGCATCAGCCTGCTGTCAAGGAACGCGCCGTTGGGGACGGAATCGCGGACCGTTATGTCCTGCAGCTTCTTCTTGGTCTTGTTGACCAGCGTGAGCATCACGCGGTTACCGCTAACCGTTTTCTCGAGCTTGAACGGCCCTCCGCCGAGCCCGCCGAGCGAAACGCCGCCCTTCTTTATGAACTTCGGCGCTATCACAGCTATGCCCGCTACAGCGCCTATGAGGACTATTATCTCAAGCACGAAAAGCCAGTTCATGGGCTCGGGGATTTGGGCGTTAGAAAGGCCTGTGAAATATTTCGCCTTGCGGGCAATGAAATTGACCCTGCCCCAGTATTTTATCGGGATCTCGGCCTTGCCGTTCACGTCGGTGTAATAAGACTCTATTATTGGCGGGTCGGCGTCAGGGTATTTGACGTCTATGCCCACGTTGCTGACAGGGTTGTCGTCCTGGTCCAAGACCAGTACGGTGACATTTTCCCCGTAAACCAGGGTTTCGGGCATTCTGAAGGAAAGCGTCCTTTCCACGCATGCGTGGTCCTCGCAGGTCTCGTTTTCCTCGCAAAGGAGGTCGTTGCAGCAGTAGCCGAGCGGTATGCTGCACTGGTGATTGGATATTTTTTCAGGGCACCCGCACGAAACCGCGGCGCACACGTGTCCCTCCAGGTCGCAGGTCTGGTTGCCGCTGCAGTCGCTGTCCTTGCAGCATGCGTAATCGATGCATGCATGATTCGATGCGTAGCCGCAGCCGCATTCGAGATCTACGCACGTGTAAAGGAGGCATCTCTGGTCGCTGTCGCATTCGTCGTTGTCGGTGCATTCATATGCTGGATAGATCGAGAAATACGCCTCCGTCGAATTCGTTATCCCGTCGACAGAGCTGCAGACAAAGCCAACCGCGTATGCGCCTTCGAAAGCGCTGACGTTTATGTAGGCGCGGAAATCTTTCGGGTCCGTCTTGGTAAGCTCGGCTGAAGCGTTGCCGAACGTATAATTGCACCAGCTCATATTCTTTTCGCTGCTTACCGAGAGCAGGAGCATGCCAGTAGTCGTAAGGTTGCGCTTCGTGTAGGTGTCGTTAAGAGGCGAGATTACCGTGAAGTTGAAGGTTTCGTTTTCCGGCGGAGGCGGAACGGGGGTGATTATCATCACAAGCGAGAGGTCGCTCGTCAGGTTGAAGGCGGTCGAGTTCCCGTAATACCCTGTCTTGCTCGCATTCGCTGAGAACGGGTTGTAATTCCAGGCACCGGACTCATTCTGCATGAATTCCGTGATGATTTGATAATTAATCCTTCCTTGCGTATCTGTAGAACCGCTGAAAACTGACATTGATAAATTATTCCTTATTGTGACGCTCACGAGCCCGACAGCGGTATTGTTGTTGTCCAACACCCGCAGGTCAAGCCTCCATTTCCTCACCAGTTTGGTGTAGTTATTATTGCTCATGATGTTGTTCGCAGCGGAAAGCAGGTAAAAGTCCATGCTGCTGGTCCTGTTTATGTGGTTTCCTTCCATCACCGTGTTTTTGGTGCGCTGGAAGTAGACGCCATAGACGCTGTTATCAAGGAGCGTATTGCTGGTGAATCTTATGTTTTCAGCATCCGAAAAATAAACAGCGCTGCCAGCAGTGCTGTTGGTGAGGCTGAAAAGGTTGCCGGTCACGTTGTCGTTCCTTCCCGTTATTTTGATGCCTTCCGAGTTGCGGGAGAAGCGGTTGCCGCTTATCAGCGAGGCGTTCAGCTCGAACAAGATGTAGTCATCCATTGTGTTGTCCTCGATGACGTTGTTGCTGAAAACGACGCTCCCGCCAAAAAGATAAAGAGGATAGATGCTATTGGCCGATATCGTGTTGTTGGTGATGGTGTTGCCCGACCCTCTGATATCGAGGCCGTATTTGTTGGCGCTCATGCGGCTGCCCGAGATGTTGTTGCCGTTTGAAACGACCATAAGCGCTGCGTTGTTGCCGGTGAAGGTCATGTTGGTGATGTTGGAGCCGTCTGATTTCAGATAAACTCCCATCTTCTTGCTGTCGGTTGTGCCGTAGCCGCAGTGATATATCACGGAATCGCGCATCTCTACCTGCGCGCCGGCGTTTGAAAAGAAGGTGTAAGCCTTGTTCGTATCCGAACTGTTCGCTATCCTCGAGCCTATCAAATAGAATGAGCCGTTCACCTCTATGCCGAACTCGCCGTCCGTGCTCGAGTTGAAGCCAAGCTTCGAATTCAGGAAGGTTATGTTGCCCGAAGCGTTGACGAGCAGGCTGCCGCTGAACACGATGTCCTCGTTCTCGCAGAAGACTGTTTCGTTAACGAACCAGTCGCCCGCTGTAGGCGCGCAGTTCTGGCTCACCGCTTCCGCCTGGAAAGGCGAGAATGATAACAATATTGCAACCGCTAAAAACAAAACCCATGCCCTCATAACTAAATGTTGAGCGAGCTATCTTATATTGGTTAATTTATGTTTGACTTGCTCGCAAACAAATAGGACCCGCAGGAAAAAATTCTAGCTGACGGCCGGCCTTCGCGTGCCGATTCTTCCGGCAGGCGTGGTCTTCCTGGATTTCCTTATTACGACTTTCCTTTCCTCAGGTTTTCCGTCCTCTTCTTGCTTTTGTTCTTTCCTTACTTCTATATACTGCACGTTCGTGGGCGGCGTTTTGGCAGCTTCCGGCTTTGCCGCCGGCAGAGGCTTCGCCTCGGCTTTTGGTTTTTCATCCGCCTTCGCCTTCTCCGCTTCCATCGACTGGCGCAGCATTTCTTTTATCTTCGCGCGCCCGAGGCCGAAATAGCGCTCGAATTCCTTTGTGATCATGAGGTTCGCTGTCCTGCCTTCTTTTTCGGATTTTATCAGGCCTTTCTTGCGCAGGAACTTGACGTAAGCGTAGGCCTTGTTGCCCTGGATATGAACGACGTCGCTCTGCTTGACCGGCTCCTTGTACGCGACCAGCGCGAGCGTGCGCTTGTGGCCGTCCTTCAGGTCGGAATAGGGCGTGAGGTGCGCGACCTTGGGTAGCAGCTCAGGCTTGACTCTCATATACCATCCCTCGGGGCCGCGGATGATTTCGACGCCCTTCTCGGCGTATTCCTTCTGCAGCTGGGCCAGATGCTTCTCCAGGCTTCTGACAGGGACGCCCGTTATCTTGGCGATTTCCTCGTGCGTCATCGGCCTTGAGGACATGAATAGTGCGGCTTCAATCAGTTTTTTCGACATGTTATAATATTGTGCTGCCAAATTTTATATTTGAAACGTCACAAACGCCGCGCGGGGAATGCAGATTATTAAGCGCGCTGGAGGAATAATTAAGCATGGAATTCCCGATGAAGATTGTAGTGGTTATGCTACTGATGATAGTGACGCTGGTCATACTTCTGGCCCTTTCCGGCGCCTGGTCGGGCAAATCCAACGACATGCTGCAGGGCATATTCAACTTCTTCAAAGACCTGGGTGTGCCCATCAAAACTGGCTGATAACGCGTCCTCCGCAGCAAAAACCAAACTTTATAAATGACCTTAATCAAACTATAAATATTGAGGGGTTGAGGTGTTTTTATGCCGAGGATGTCGCTTGAGCTCGTGGTCACTGCGATAGTGATTCTGGTTGTTGCGCTTGTGATGCTGACTATTTTTGGAACAGGCATGATAGGAGTTGCGGATATGAGCACGGCAAGAAGCCAGTGCGCCAACGAGGGCGGCGCGTCATGCAGGGCAACCGGGCAGCTGTCTCCGACGTGGTCGGTCGCGACCAAGAACGTCAGGCAGTCCGGCTCGAATGAAGTAAAAACTATGTCATGCCAGGCCCTGATAGGCGGTACATGCAGCACCACGTGCCAAAGCTGCGGTTTCACCGTACCTGCCATGCCATAAACGGCGAATGAAGCCGAAATCTTTTATTTGCCTTTTCCCAATTATTTAATATGGAGATGCCAATACAGATTCTTGTTGTCGCCATCGTATTGATGGTCTGCGCAGCAGTCGTGATAGTCTTCTTCAGCAACCAGATTTTCATAACGACCGGCTTCACGCAGGAAGAAAACCTGTGCATAGCCGAGTTCAACACCTTCTGCCCCGCCATGGGCAAAGAGCCGGGAACCTGGAACGTACCCAAGTACAGGAACCAGGTGACGGGCGAGACCAGGAGCTGCGCCCAGATACTGGCCGCGAAGGGCGGCTGCAAATGCGAAGAGGTCAACAAAGTCTTAGTATCCAAGTGCCCGTTCAACACGTGGAAACCGTGATCTACCGGCCACATTCCCTCTCCGCAGCCAAAAAGGGCTTTTTTCAGGGCTGGTAGGGGGTCAAAAAGGTTTTTAAACCCCCAAATTCAAAATTTTAATAACGACATGAGCATTGGCTATGCTCAATATAAAAACCACTTAAAGGTGGTAAAAATTAAGCTTAAAGCCATAATTAAAAATAAGGATGTGGAATTATGGGAAACATAACAAGAAGGCATTTTCTTGGGTTAGGATTGGGTACAGCTGCCGGTACGCTGCTTTTGGGAAGAAAGGCGTTTGGCAGCAATAATTACGGCACCGGCAAAACTCCTCAAGCGAATGGGGCTTCTGGCTCGGCCGCGGCCGGTGGCAATTACGGCATCGGCGAAACTCTTTACGTCGATGGAATTCCTGATGCGTCATACGATTTTAACACGCCCAAAAAAGCTGTTTATGCCTTTTACGACATGCTTCAGCATGTTAGAACAAATCCAGGAAAAGAGGAAGACCTTTTAAAAGTAATGGGAACGAACCTAGGGGGCAGGGGGGATTTAGGTTTGTTTAGAAGCATTGATCAATTTAGAACACAGGCCAGAAGACTTTTAGAAAAATACCCCCAAGATATAAGTAATGTGACAATCATTAATATTAGGAGTAATTCTTCAGTTGAGATGATGCAAGCCGATTTAAATATAAACGGAAGCATGAGAGATTCTTTAAAAATATCTACTAGAGGTGGGAACTTCTTACCTTCTATAAACAATCTTTATAATAACGGTGTTGTATAATCCACAAAAAATGTGATGAAATTTAAAAACATTTCTCGATACAATCTTAGCATTTTTCACCGACGCCTATCCAGTCTAAAAAATCGCTGACCAGAGGAACTTGATCTAGATATGCAACGCCGTGACACGGCCAAGGTGTTAGGCCTAGAAATCCTCCACCTATCGGTCCGCCCATGGTGTAGCAGAAATTGGCGTCCATGTTCTTGCCATAATCTTTAAAGTCGACGTTGACCAACACGCAACTTCTTTTGCCGTCCTTGCATATATTTGTGTCGGTTGATTTCCATACATACAAATCGGCCTTGCATGGGCTTGCAAGATAAAAGTTTTTGTCCTTTTCCAGCACTGGCTTTCTGAGTTTTACCGTCTCCAAAAAGGAGATTGGTTGCGTGAAAGGCAACTGCCTGGCAATCCTCTGGTCAGCGTCCTTGAATAACAGCGTCTTTTCCTTGATGTTTTCAGCAAGATATTTCTGGCCCAGTACTTCATCAATGGACTGGAGACCTTCTCCTACCGTGTTTCCAACGAGTATGTATTTGGGCGTAAGTATGAAAGCAGTCACGCCTGGCCTCACCACTCCTGCAGTTACAAGCTTCTGCGCCAGGCTGGGAGCGGCGACCTTCTGTAGCTCTATAAGGTCCTGAGCTGTCATGGGTGAAACGCCGCCTGATTTCAGGCTTTTTTCCAGAACAGTTACAATCTGATCTATATCCTGCTGTGCGACTCCGCTCTTTGATAGTTTCTGCAGAAGCGGAGTAAATTCGTTTGCCAAGACTTTTTGCTCCTCTTCGGCAACGAAGGCTATCAGACCCTTGTTTTCGATTATCTTGTTGTTAACAAGGTATTCGACGGCATCATCGGTCAGAAGGCCTGCCTTGTTGGCGGCTTTGACCCACATCTTGGTTATATCATCTGAGAAATATTTCAGCCTCCCTTTCTCGGCAGCCCTCGCCAGCCATGTAAGCGCATAATATCTGGTTTTGCCAGCGATGCCGACGCCTGTCTTTTCTATTCCTTCCTTCACCGCAGCCCTTTCGATATCGCTGACTAATGTTTTTTCAATAGCCGCTTCTGCTCCGTCATACCATATAACACTGTTGCCAACAATTTTGCCTGCAGCTGATTTTAACATTCCTTTGACGAAAATTTCTCCGTTTTCTTTTATTTCAAACTCAGCGGCTCTCAAAGCGAGCTTTCCTCCCGCCCATTCGATTGTTTTACTCCCTAATTTGAGAACTCCTTTCCCTAAAAGTTTAAGCGGTTTCATGATAATGCCTTCAGCAAACTTGCCTATAATAGGGATTTTACCCACTGGTATGACTGTTAATAAGACATTTACGGCAGCCCAAGTTGACCAAGACTCGTCTTCGCCGTCGGGGAACTCGTTGAAATAGACGAGATATTTGGGGTCACCGTAGCCGGGCAATAGCTTGTTGGTTTTCGAGACGTCCTGCGGCAGCTCGAACTGTGTCACAACGCAGGAAAAACTGCCTTTTGCTTCATCCACCTTTTTATCCACTTTGCCCACGCTGCAGCTGAAGGTTGCCGCGGTCGATTTTATGACCTTGTCATTCGCATCTTTCGCGAACTGCTGCGGCGCCTTGCCCTCGACGTATTTTATGCATCTCTCTGATTCGTCGGTCTTGCCCATCGCCACCGAGTTTATCGCGCACCAGACCGCTTCCGCGGACTCGTTCGCGGTCTGCGTGTAAAAAGCGGTCTTGTCGAAGGGGCAGGGTATGATGCTGCATACCCAGTTTTGCGAGCCTGCGACAGGCTTCGAGGCGCCGAGCAACATCGCGGCGCCGAAGGCGAAAAATACCATGAACATCAGGACCTCAACCAGTATTTTGCCGTTCTCGTCAACGAGGCCTTTCATGATTAATATTTGGAACAATCTTTCTTAAATGCTAGAATATCCAGCCTTCACATATCCGCTTCTGTTATGCTCTGAAGCGGATTTAAAATCCCAAAACCAATAAGATATCATGAGAGGCTTTGGTCTGGGGGACTTGATTGCGGCGCATGGTCTGCAGATGCTTACGCTGCTGATGGTGGTCATAGCTATCTTGGCCTCGCTGAAGTTGATGGGCGTGATGTGATGGTGATGCTGGCATGAAAAAAGGCTCCTTACCGTTTCTGGACGTGCTGATCGGCCTCGTCCTCCTCATGGGGGCAATAGCCTTAATAGTCTACATGTCAGGCGGCTGGACTGCTGTGCTTAGCAAGATATTCCCGTTCCTCTTCAAACCCTGACGGCACTTCATTGGTTTTTAAGTTTCCGGAAATAAAATAATTTTATGAGCAGGGTTGGCACGCTGGCCATAGAGGAAAAGATTATTTTCGTTTTCGTAATCGTGATGATTTGCCTTTTCGTACTGCCTTCGATTCTCTATGCGATAAACGCAATCAAGTACGACAAATGCGGCCTCGATGTCAACGAGGCCTTCCATTCGCTTTTCAGGCAGTTCGGCCAGGACAAGGACAGCGGATACCAGCCGGTGATAGCGGGCAGCTGCGTGAAAAAGATAATCGTCACCAACAACTGGATGGAGGCGAGCAAGATAGGCGGCTTTTCGCTGGGCAATCTTAAATGCGACATCACCAAGCCCTCGCACATACTCGTGGTCTTCGATTACGCATGGCTCAGCACCGAAAGCGCTGTCGCGGACAACCCTTACTGCATCGGCATACCCTACAGATTCCAGCTGCCGGCGGGCGGGAACCACCTTGTGCTGGAAGGAGGAAGATCCTACTGCTTCAGGTATCAAATCTTCACGGACAGCAAGGGCATAAAGACGATAGATCTCAAGTCACCTGCCAGCAGCGATGAAGTAATCCGCTCTGTAACAGAATGTGCATGAATATGGTCATGAAAGCAGCCTCGCTCGCCGTAAGCATAATGATAGTTTTTATAAGCTCAATCCTGCTCGTCGGAGTGCTCGTCACAACGCTCTACTCCAAGACCGAGGCGACCCTCCAGAGCAGCCCTGAGGGGAAGATGGCGCTGATAGCGAACGACATAGCGACTTACGTCTCTTTCCTGTCGTCGATGGACAGCGGCTCGATAATCAAGGACCTGAACGATACGTATGATATAAACATAGAAAGGTACGGCGCGATAAAGAAGTTCCTTTCCAGCCTCGGGCTCAAGACCATAGGCAATTATTACGTGCAGCTCAAGTATTACGGGACCGGCGACAAGATAAGCGGCGACAAGGTACCCATAATAGGCGACGTGAAGGTCGACCAGACGACAGGCAAGCTGGCGCTCCCAGACGTGAGGGTGATCATGCTGAAAAAGGTGCCGGGCGGACTGGTCGAGATAAGCGGCTTTTCTTCGTTTTCCCAGGCAGGCGGCTGCATTCCCGACGCACATAGCGGCGTGCTCTTCGAGGTGCTCGGAGCAAGCGAGCTGCAAAACCTGATACCCGGTGCGGCAAATCTCGTGGCAGCCATAATCGAGCAGGAAAGCAACTGGAACAAGAACGCCTACAGATACGAGCCAAATTACGATTACAAGCTGCAGGAAGACGGGAAACTGAAGAACTATGACCAGAAATACGTGATGACGGCCGCAAACGGAATGACGATAGAGGAGTGGTTCAGGCAGAATCCCGCGAGGAGCGGTGAAAAGGAGGCCGGAAGGGATTATACCAAATACATCGCCCAAACCAGAATATCGGCGAGCTACGGCCTGATGCAGACGCTTTATACGACTGCGGTGGAAATGAAGTACACAGGACAACCGGAGGGTTTGTATGACCCGAAGGCGAGCATAGAATACGGGGTAAAATATCTGGAGTACCTTGTAAAGATGATACAGGACAAGCAGTACGCGTACATTGACGATAAAAATCTTATCAGGCTGGTCTCGGGCTCTTACAACGGAGGGCCAGGCGTGGTGATAAACAACTGCGTTCCGGGCGGCAGCGGCGGCACATACCCTTGCACGTGGGACGTGCTTGAAAAAAGAGTCAACAGCCGCATAGTCAGTTACGTTAAAAACGTGAACGGCTATTACGAGCAGTTCATGTTCTGTTAGGTGGATTGATGACAAAGAAAGGTTTGGGGTATACGGATTTAGAGAACGTCTACAAATCGCTGCTGTTCGCCGCAGGCATAGCTGGCCTCATACTTATAGTGATTGGCAACGTTGAAATCAGCGGGGCGGTAAAGACGGCGATGGACGACATCAAGAAAGTCGAGGCCGCCCATTCTGTCGCATACTGCTTCGTCAGGCTTAGCGGCGACAAGGATTATTTCATAACAGAGAACTTCCTCGACAGCAACAGGGACAAGGAGATAAAGGAAGTGTGCGGCATAGAAAAGCCGTCGATAGACGCGGCGGTGACGGATTTCGGGAGCGGGAGGAAATGGGGCTTCGCTGATACCGACACTTTATCCGACTACGACCACATGATATTTGTCTCTATAGAGCACGCTGATGGCACAGTAAGCGTGGGGGGTCTCTATGTCGAAATTTAAGGGAGGTTCACCCCTGGAAGCCGTGGCGCTGACCTTTGTGGTAGGCGGAGGTATATTTCTGGTCATCCTTCTGCTGTACATCTTCAACATAGGCAACATCATAAAAATAAGAGGCGATGTGGACATAGTCCTGAAAATGGAGGACGAGGGAAGCTCGATTCTCGGCTTCCTTAACGCCAGGAAAGGCGAGTACACAAACGCCGAGGTGATAGGCATGTTCGAGGCGACGAACATGCCTCCTGAGCTGAGCAGGCAGATGGACGAGACGCTTGCGACATACAAAAACTACTATGTCAAAGCGAAGAGCTCAGGCGAACTTGTCAAAAAATCAGGCGAGCCGCCTGCATCGACCCTGCTGAAGAGCACCATCCCGATGCCTGGCGGGAAAACCGGATATGTAGAGATGATAACATGGCAATGAAAGGACAGGAAGGTATAATTTACATAATAGGATTCCTTATAGCTCTGATAATGGTAGTGGGAGCGCTGTCCGTTTCCTTGCCGCTCTTTGGCACTGTAATAGGTTCGAGCAAGAAAACAGAAATACAGGCAAAAAGCAACGTCTACACTGCCGAATACGCCCTGAAGTTCGCAAGAGTGTATGCAAAAACCGCACTGACCTACTCTGTTTACCAGGCGATGTACGACCTAGGCAAAAAAAGCGGAGGAAGCGCATGTGAGCTCGTTAAGGATAAAAACGAGATTGAAAAGAATCTCAAGACTGAGATACTGAAAAACCTTAACGGCTACACAAGCGGCACCAATGCTTTCTACAGTTTCATGGGCAAGGACGTCGTCCTGCCGCACTTCAGCGAACCGGGCATGAACATCACAGAAACTGCCTCCGGCATGAACGTCAGCACCGAAGGTGACAGGACAATTTACCTGAAAGAGACCGCCAGCCATGGCGTCGGCGGGGAAACGATAATGGTTGAAATTTCATCAAAGATGGAGAATGTGTACGGGTTCGACTTTTTCTCCCTGCATGAAAAGGCGATAGATGTCGCCGGGAGGATAAAAGGCTGCACAAGCACGCTGAACACGAAAGAGGGCAGCTATGAAATCGTCGCCACCTCTGACAACGCAACAGAACCTTGCACGGTGACTGTCAAGGTAACCGATACGTCAAAAACTTTCCCTATTGCCAACGGAGCAAGCATTGCCTTCGAGCCGATAAGCATGGTCTTCCTGGTGAACTTCGGAAAATCTTGCGCCCCGGCCGGCAGCGCGGGCAAAACCCTGCTGCTAGGAGATTCCCTCACGATGGGGTACTCTCCTTACCTGGTCAACAAACCGATATGCCCAAACGTGATTTTCAGCGACGCTGAGGTTAGCAGAACCACGGCGCAGATGCTGGACAACATAACGAAAAACAGCGACATCGCTGAGAACGGTAAGTATAATACTGTCGTTGTTCTGGGCGGAGTCAACGACATAGCTGGCGGAGCAAGCGCGAATGACGTGATTAGTAACCTCCAAAAAATCCACGAAGAGGCAGACAAGAAGAAGGTGCATGTCGTCTATCTCACACTTCTTCCCTGCAAAGACTCCGCCAACTGGGATGCGACGAAGCAGCAAAAAATTGATGAGGTTAACACATGGCTGAAAGGTTCAGGTTATGATGTCATTGATGCCTACGAAAAAACGGAGGAAGGCGATACGGACAAGCTGATAGCAGGATACGATGCCGGAGATCATCTACATCTTAACTCCGACGGTTACAAGGCCCTGGCTGAGTATGTTGGCAATGAGCTGCAGTCAAAATGGTCTTTATGCCAGACTCCTTCTGGCACAGGCGGGACAACTACTCCGCCAAGCGGAACCACGCCGCCAGGAGGCACGACAGCTCCTGGCCTTACGCTCGCCGGCAGGACAATCGTGCTGGACCCCGGCCATGGCGGAGGGGATCCGGGTGCTCTGGGCCCATCCGGAACAAACATAGTGGAAAGGGAAGTGAACCTCCAGATAGCAAGGATGATAGGCGCAGAAATGACAAACAGAGGGGCAAGGGTGATATACACGAGAAACGATGACTCCAGTCTTGACCTCGCAGCGAGAACGGCGGTCGCAAATAACAACAACGCGGACATCTTCATAAGCATACATGCGAACAGCGACCAAAACTGTAATGGCGTGGGAACTGAGACCTTTGTTTATTGCTTGTGTTCGGCTGACGCCGAAAACAATCGTGTGCTTGACATATGCAACGTAGGCAACTGCTACAGCTCCAATGCAATGTTTCAGAGCAGTAGGCAGCTCGCCGAAGACATACAACCTCTGCTGGTCAACACGCTGGGGACCGCCGACAGGGGCATAAGAGGCGCTGATCTCGGCGTCCTCATGGATGCGAGGATGCCTGCTGTGCTGATAGAAACCGCTTTCATATGCAACCTGCAGGAAGCCAATCTGCTCAACGACCCGACGCAACAGGAAAGGATAGGAGAAGCGATAACTGGCAGCCTTGAAGAATTCTACGGAGCATGACCTTAACTTTTAAATACTCTTTCCATAAACTTAATTAACAATACTAGCAAGAAAGCTAGCGGACGATAGCGAAAACAAACACCAAGTGATTTAGGAGGTGCTTAGCATGGCAGAAGAAAAGAAGGAAACCAAGGAAGCAAGAAGTGAGGCAAAGAGCGAACCAAGAAACGAAAGACCTGAAAGAGTGAGGTCAAGAGCGGATGACAACACAGTGTTTGTCGGGCAGAAACCGACGATGTCTTATGTGCTGGCAGTGATAACACAGTTCTCGCAGGGAGCGAAGGAAGTGCACATAAAGGCAAGAGGCAGGGCGATTTCCAGGGCAGTCGATGTCGTGGAGGTCGTCAGGAACAGGTTCGTCAACAACGTCAAGCACTCGATAGACATAGGGACAGAAAGGATACAGGCAGAAAACAACATGCAGCTTAATGTCTCAACAATCGACATAAAACTGGTCAAGTAAACAGCGAAGCAGTTCGTTGTCTTTTTCTTTTATTTTGAACCTTTTTCAGAGAAAGGTTTATCGAAATTTGAAAAATAAGAAGAATGCGGGAGCGGAGAATCGAACTCCGGAAGGCACTAAGCCACAGGATTTCTTAAAGAGCTTAATCACAGGTCAGAAGACCTCATAACTTAAGCCAAACAGACTTAAGTCCTGCCCCTTTGGCCACTCGGGAACCCCCGCATAGAATATTTAGGCGGCTTTATTTTAAGAACTTGTCTAACTGCTTCCTTGCGTGCTCCCTCTTCCTGGCGTGCTCGGCGAGGAAGGCTTGCATCTTCTCTATCAGCATCTGCTTCAGTTCGCCGCTAAGCAGCCTGCCGGATTTGTAGTCGTCGTAAATCTGCTTTATCTTTTTGTCGTCCGGCTCGAACTGGGAATAAAGATATTGATATGAGACGTCGACTTCGGGCACGCCTCCCTTCTTCCTGTGTTCTTCAAGCGTATCGCGGCCGCCGGAGAAGGCGTATTTCACTATCTTCGTTTTCGCTGTCTGCGGGTCGTCTGTGAGGGCGATGTAGGAATACGGGTCAGAGCTCGACATCTTCCCGCCCTTGAGACCCTTTATGAAAGCATGATAAGTCGAAGCTGGCAGATTGAACTTG
Organism: Candidatus Aenigmatarchaeota archaeon; assembly: GCA_041489155.1. Taxonomy (GTDB): domain Archaea; phylum Aenigmatarchaeota; class Aenigmatarchaeia; order QMZP01; family QMZT01; genus JBGPQP01. Next base: position 94,653 of record JBGPQP010000003.1, on the reverse strand, counting down.
AATTCCTTATAGAAGCGCGAGGCGATGTCCCTGCTCAGGCGGATGTGCGGGTCCTGGTCGACTCCGACAGGCACGACTACATGCTTGTAGCCTCCGAACTGCGGGAGCATCGGATGCAGGATGTCCGCGACCTGAGTCATGACCGACATGACCTTGCCGGGAGTGATTTCTCCGTAGACGGCCTTCATCTCGTTGAACGTCACCTTTCTCGCGGCCATGCCGCTGAGGCGGTAGAAAGCGTTGGCTTGGTCCGGGTTTTTCGAACGCGCGCTTTGGAAATAGAACTCGCAATTCTTCGGCTCGAGGCCGAGGGCTATGTAGTTGAGCAGGTATTCTTCTATCGCTATCCTCCTCAGCTCTTCCATGTTGTCGATGCGCATGTTATACGCTTCGATGTCGGCGACGCAGATGAACACCTTCGCGCCGAGCACCTGCTGGTGGTAGATTATCTGCTCGGCGAGGATCTTGTGCCCGAGATGGAATTTGCCCGAAGGCATGAGACCCGTGAGCATCGCGTAACTCTCTTTTCGTTGCAGCGCGTCGAGAATCTTGTCGAAATCGCGATGGCCGAAAACGATGCCTCTTCTCATGAGTAGATGAGGCTCCTTCATTCTCTTCAGCAGAGGCGCGAAAGGCTGGATGCCGAACTCCTCGCACATCTTGTCGTAGTCCTTGACATCCGTCGAGCCCCATGGGTTTATCTCGATTTTCATTCTGGCACCTGTAAAGCTTCTTTAATATTCTATATTTGAACTGCTCAGTATTTATTTTGCTCGTTTTTAAGTCATATGTCCAGCACCTCGTGGTAGCCCTGCAGATCGAGCAGGCCGTGGCCGCTCAGGTTGAATACAATCGTTTTATTCTCCTTCGCCTGCTTCGCCTGCAATGCCTTGTCTATCGCCGCCTTGATAGCGAAGTTCGTCTCAGGCGCGGGGATGATGCCCTCGCTCCTTGCGAAAAGTCTGCCTGCCTCGAACGTTTCCTTCTGGCCGTAGGCTACCGCTTTTACTATGCCCAATTTTTTCAGCAGGCTGAGCGTCGGCGCGCAACCGTGGTAGCGCAGGCCGCCGGCGTGTATCGCGTCAGGAATGAATTCGCATCCCAGCGTGTACATCTTGAGCAGCGGCGTAAGCTTGCCGGTGTCGCCGAAGTCATACTTGTACTCGCCTTTCGTCATGCTCGGGACGACGTCCGGCTCGACGGCGACGAAATCGCAATCGTTTTTCCCCGCAAGCTTTTCAGCAATGAACGGGTAGGCGAGACCGGCGAAATTCGACCCCCCTCCAACGCAGCCTATCACGACATCAGGCTTCTCGTCGATAATTTCAAACTGCTTTTGCGTTTCGAGGCCTATCACCGTCTGGTGCATGAGCACGTGATTGAGCACGCTGCCCAGCGAGTAGTTCGCTTTCTCGTTTTTCGCCGCGACTTCTATCGCCTCGGAAATCGCTATGCCAAGCGAGCCTGGCGTGTCTGGAAAGCGCTCGCGAATCTTCCTGCCTATCGCTGTCGTATCGCTCGGTGAAGGGTGAACTTCCGCGCCGAACAGGCCCATGAGGAATTTTCTGTACGGCTTTTTCTCGTAACTCACCCTGACCATGTACACGATGCATTTCATTCCGGTAAAAGCGCAGGCCATCGCAAGCGCCGAACCCCACTGGCCCGCGCCCGTCTCCGTCGTGAGCGTTTCCACCCCGGCTTTGGCCGCGTAATAAGCCTGCGCTAGCGCTGTGTTCGGCTTGTGCGAACCGACTGGCGACAAATCCTCGCGCTTGTAGAATATGCGCACGTCTCCAGGCAGCTTGAGCGCGTGTTCGAGCCTGGTTGCCCTGCACAGAGGGCGAGGCCTTCCTATCTTCAGAAAAAGCTCTCTCAGCTCTACGGGTATTTTCACAAACTTTTCTTCAGCGAATTCCTGTCTTATCAGCTCTTTGCAGAACAAGGGCTCCAGCATTTCAGGTCTTATTGGTTCACCGCTCGCCGGATTCAGCGGCATCGGCAGCGGCTCTGGCAGGTCTGGCAGAATGTTGTAGAAATGCCTGGGCATTTCGTTCTCATTCAAATCGACTCTGAAGCCAGAGTTCACCACCTTTGCTTTTCTCTTCTTTTTCCCTATGCGTTCTCATACTAGCACCTCCTATGATACAAATGCCTGCCCTACGCCACAGTTTGCTGGCTATCTGCCGAAACCATGTCCGCCGCAGGTATCAGGTTTTTCAACGGACTCATCGAATCGGAAGGCTCGTTGCCTACTGTGGTTTTTTCATTGCCGTAACTGCTAGGGACGAAATAAGAGCCTCCCCTTTCTGTCATAACCGAGCCCGGACCTCCATACTGTGAAGTCAGTACAATTCTCCTCATGCTCCTACCTCCTTAACACTTGCACTCGCTTCTTTTCCGAATTCTCCGAGACCTTCAGCATTACTGCCTTGTAGGCCAGGGAGCCCGCGAAGACCGCAGTGGACGAAACCAAGATCACCTGCGGCTCGAGGCCGATTACAATGCCGGCTGCTGAAAGTTCTATCGCTTTTAACATCCCGTCTTCGAGAGCCCGCAACAGGAGCCCCTTCTTCCGAATATTTTTTTGCGCCATCTTTCCCAGCCATGTGTTTGGTATAATGCTTCATACGCCAGCACCTTTCGTAATTGCCTTTTCAGCAAATTTACCTTTCCCCTTGTCGTCTTCAATCTGCCTGAGCAGTATTTCGCCCACCTTCGTCACTCTTACAGGATTGCCGCGGCCGTTCTCTATGAGGCCGAGCTCTTTAAGCATGTTCACGTTGATCCATACGGTCGATTTCGGGCAGCCCAGCTCTTCCGATATGTGGTCGACGGTCGAGGTTATCGTCCTCGCTCCGTCCTGTTCGGCTATCATGCGGAGGATTTCGATCCTCTTGCCGTTAAGGCACCTGCCGGCTAGCCGCAGCGCAACGCTGAAAATCTCGTTGACGCTCAGTTCGCAAGAATCCTCTTTCAGCCCGGAGTAATATTGCAGAATCATCCTCAAACCCCTCTTTGGGAATTAGATGCAGAAGCTTGGGATGAAGCTTAGAGCTTCATCCAAAAATAAATGTGCTTTCTTGCGATACCCATGAGTAAAGAATTCGCATTCGCGTTTCCAGGTATCGCTTCATTCATCATGACAATTACTTGGCGGCTTATTTTTATAAACCTTGTGTGCAGGATTTTCTGGAGTTGGCAGCAAGGGAAGGATATTTAACGGGTAAAGCGAATTATAAAACATGAAAAAAAAGCCCCGCAGAAAGAAGTCGGTGAAAACAAAGAGAAAACAGGAAAACGATATGCGTGACATCTTCATAGAAAGCCATGCCTTCAAGGAACTCATTACTTCTGCGATAGAGGTCTACAACAGGGAGACCAACGGCGTTCTGCTGGGACACAAGACCTTCAAGGCAATAAAAGGCGAGAAGAAGAACGTGGTGTCGATAAAGAACGTCTACCCCTTCCAGATGGAAAGGCGCACGCCCTCGGAAGTGACGCACGGCAACATAGCGGCCTTCAAACGCGTGCTGAGGACGATTGACTCCTTCGAGGCGGAAATAGTCGGAGGCTACCATTCCCATACGCCGCCGTACGATGTCGTCCGCCTCTCGCACGGGGACATAAAGTCCATAAAGGAAGACATAGAAGCGATGCTGAAGATAGGCCACAGAAGAGTCGCGAAGGGATGGATCGAGATACTGATGTCGATAAAGAGGAAGGAATACAAAAAGCCCCGCACAAGGGAATGGTACATATGCGATTACATAAAGAAGCTCCGCTGCTACTTAAGGACGCATGAAAAGATCGGCTACGACGTCCTGCTTTCTGCTTACTGGATATATCCCAAAAAGGAAATCGAAGGCGCTGACCTGCGCAAGATAAAATTCGGCATCAGGGAAGTTGCCGTTTACGTGGAATGGATTCTGGACTAGCCGCGCATCCCGTTTTTTATCTGGTCACTTCCAGCTTGTTCACTTTCTCGAGAAGCTCCTTCGCCTTCGCGTTTTTCTCGAAATGCTGCCTGACCGGGTCTAGCAGCTCGTTTATTTTGGAAGCGACGGCCGCCTTCAGGTCCATCGGGTGGAGCACGCCGGTAACGTAAGCCTTCTCTAGCTCAGCGTAGCTGGCGAATGTGATGTCGCCTCCGAATTTCTCAGCCCTCTTGATGTCCAACGTCCTGAACTTCTCGAAAACGATGTACTTACAGTATTCGAGCACCGGGTTGTCTCTTGCCTCTTTCTGCGGGCAGTAGGCCTTGCCTATTTTCCTTTCAACATCCTCCTGCGTGTCCGTCATGAATATCGCAGTTTCCGGCTTGCTCTTTGACATTTTCAGATCTATCGCCCGCTCGGCAGCATCCTTTTCCTTGCTGGCTGGCTCGCCGAGACCCATCAGCATATGATGCGATACTATCACTGGTTTCCAGTAGCCTAGCTTCTGGCCAATCTCTCGAGCGAGGATGTTGACCTTGCGCTGGTCCATGCCGAGCTGGCAGATGTCCGCCTTCAGCTGGAATATGTCCGCGGCCTGCATGCACGGATAAAGTATCTGCGAAGCCTGCTGGACTTCCGCATCTTCCCTGCCCATTATCTGGCCGCAGCGGACGATGCGGCTGACGGTCGTGTTTCTCGCGACCTGCATTACCTTCTTCCAGTAATCGTCGTCTTTTACGAGCTCTGATGCCCATACGAACTCGACGTTGTCCAGGTCCATGCCGCAGGACTTCCATACCTCTATCAGGTACTTGCCGACCGTCTGGATTTTCTCGAGATCGCCGCCCATCTTGTTGTTGGCCCAGCCGTGCCAGTCCGCGACGAGCATCTTGAAGCGGCAGCCAGCGAGGGTCATCTTGTTCACATTGATGGCGCGCAGTATGCCCTGTGCTATATGAACTCGTCCGCTCGGCTCGAAGCCATCGTAGGCGATCGGATGCGGCTTTTCTTTTAAAAGTTCTTTGAGCTCATCATGCGTGACGATTTCCTCGCCAACCTGAGAAATCAACCTGAGTCTTTCCTGCAAATCCATTACATCACTATACTATATTGTTGTTCTGGAAGTCTTATTAAAATTCCCACGCAAATATTAATTATGGGTCCATGGGAGGCGGGCATCGGATTCCTCTGGTCTGTCGGCTTCTTCAGCCTGCTGGCTGCGCTGCTGATTTTTATCGTCGTGTATTATTTCCTGGTCATTTTTTTCAGAAGGAAGGCAAAACGCGAGCCTAGGAGGCGCGAGAGGATCGCCTTCTTCATCGTAGCGATTCTGCTTGCCTCGCTCATTTTCGTATTTTCCCTCGGCGAAGGCGCGGCGCTCGCGATGACCTACATTGCGATGACGATATTCATCATCGTGCTCTTCCTGATGGTGATGGTCTTGTTCCTCTCGTTCTTCGGCAAGCCGACGTGGAAGTTCTGGAAATTCGCAGGCCCTGAATAGGATTTTATTAAGACGTTGCTCCAATTGAGAAGCATGGACAAGATAAGGGACTACGATCTTGAAGGTGTGAGCCTGAACAAGCTAATAGCGCAGATGCGCTTGGCAGGCTTTCAGGCGACCAACCTCGCACAGGGCGTGGAAATCATGAGGCGCATGCGCAAGGATAAAGCAACCGTCTTTCTTGCGTTCACCGCCAACATGGTTGCTTCCGGCATGCGCTCGCTCTTCGCGAGGATGTGCGAGCGTCGCTTGGTGGACGCGATAATCACGACGGGCGGCGCGATAGAGCATGATTTCATCCGCTCGTTCCGGCCTTACCTGCTCGGCGATTTCAATCTTGACGACAAAGAGCTGCACAGGAAGGGGATGAACAGGATAGGCAACATAATCGTCCCGACAGAGCGCTACGTTTTCCTCGAAAAGAAAATCCAGCCGCTTTTCACGAGGCTGTACAGGAAAAACAAGGCGACCTGCCCGAGCGAAATAGCGATGGAACTCGGACGGATGACGAGAGACAAGAACTCGTTCCTCTACTGGGCGACTAAAAATGGAATCCCTGTTTTCTCTCCCGGGATAACCGATTCTGCTATAGGGCTCCAGTCGTATTTTTTCAAGCAGGACCACAAGGATTTCGTCATCGACGTGACGGGTGACATGAAAAGCCTGGCCAACATTGTCCTTACCGCGAAGAAGACCGGAGGCATAATACTCGGCGGAGGCATATCGAAGCATCACGTGCTCGGCGTCAACCTCATCAGGGGCGGGCTGGATTATGCGGTTTACGTTACGACGTCGCAGCCATGGGACGGCTCGCTGTCTGGCGCTCGAACGAACGAGGCGATTTCGTGGGGCAAGATAAAAAAGCGCGCGAATCATGTCACCATCGACGGCGACGCAAGCATCGTTTTTCCGCTTTTGATTTCGGAGTTTCTGTGAGGTTTTGCTATGGATTTTTTAATACTTATACCGGTTTTCATAGCAGGTGTTCTCACAAAGTTCGCCGATCTTATAGCGGATGAAGGCTTGGAAATAAGGAGAGCCTTCTCATACCTGACCGGCATAGTGTACGGCGTTATGATAGCGTACATAATTGCGACTCATCCCCTTCTCGCTCCGCTTGGCCTTGCAGCTGTTCTCGCGGTCCTGCTGACAAAGAAAATAGACCAGCGACCGCATAACATAGGCATTGCGGCCATGTTCCTTTTTCTGGGCATATGGGGCTTCCCCAAGATAGACATCGTCATGATTTCTGTTTTCCTTGCCGCGGGCCTTGTAGATGAAATAGGGAACGACAGGGCCGACCAGGGAAAAATGAAAGGCCTCCTCAAAAAAGTTTTCGAATACAGGCTGGTATTCGAGCTTACCGCGTTTATGGTTTCCCTGTTAACCGGAGAATGGATAATATTCCTTGGCATGCTGAGTTTTGACGTAGGCTATCTGCTGACCAAAAGGGTTGGCGCGGGAATTCCGTCAAGGCGATGACGAGGGGGTTTATCGAAAGCGTTTTATAGCCGTGTTTTCAGCCACAAAGAAAGCTGATAAAAAATAATAGCATGCAAAGACATTTATTAAAATGCTTGACCATTAAACTACTTAACTGACTGGTAATTGTATGATCGAACTGCGCTTTCTGGGCGGCTGCAGGGAAGTAGGCAGGATGGGCATTCTGGTAGACACGGGCGCCGAGAAATTCCTCTGGGAATACGGCATCAACGTGGAATCCTGGGGAAAACCCATACAGCCGGAAATAAATTTCGACCGCGTATTTGTATCGCATGCGCATCTCGACCATTCAGGTCTCCTTCCGCAGCTTTACAATCTCGGATATGGGGGCGCGATAACCGCTGACCCGGCGACCTTCGACCTGCTCTCCATCCTCCTCCGCGACTCGCTGAAGCTGCAGAAGAGGGAATGCGACAACCTGGATTTCACGATGGACGACATCCGCCAGCTCGAAAAGAACGCGGTTTTCCTCAAGCCGGGCGAAAAAGACGATTTCACCCTCTCTTCGGTAAGCTTCCAGAGCGCGGGCCACATTCCCGGAAGCGCGACTACGCTTCTCGAAAGCCGCGGCAAGCGCGTGCTTTTCACGGGCGACATCAAATTCCTCGGCACGCATCTTATGAACGGCGCGTACACGGACTTCAAGGACATTGACGTCCTCATATCCGAATCCACGTACTCGTACATGAACCACCCGGACAGGAAATCGATTGAAGACGCGCTCAGAAAAAAGGTGCAGGAAACTGTTTACGCGGGAGGCGTTTGTATCATTCCCGCTTTCGCCGTGGGAAGGACGCAGGAGCTGCTGATGATCCTGCATGACCTGGGCGTTCCCCTTTACATAGACGGCATGGGCGCAAGAGCGACGGAGGCGATTCTCCGCCACCCGAAAAGCATAAGAGATTACAAGAAACTTCAGAAGGCGTTTTCCATGGCAAGGAAGGTCACGAGGGCGAGCGAAAGGGAGAGGATAATACAGAACCCGTGCGCCATTCTCACCACGGCAGGGATGCTCAACGGCGGGCCTGTCGTCAGCTACCTGTCCAACCTGTACGACAGGGAGGACTGCACCCTTATTCTCACGGGATACCAAGTACCGGGAACCGGCGGCAGAAAGCTTCTCGACACGGGCAAGTTCGTCGCTGGCGACCTGGAAGTCAGGCCAAGGATGCGCATCGAGTTCCTTGATTTCTCCGCGCACACCGACCACGACCATCTGATTGAATTCTACAAAAAAGTCAACCCGAGGAAAATCCTTCTGGTTCACGGAGAGAAGACAGCGGAATTCGCCGAGGAGCTGAAGGCGAAGGGCTTCGACGCGGAAGCGCCGAAAAACGGCGAAACCTTCAAGGTTGCATGAGACGCCGAAAATGAAACCTATTTTTAATTCCCAAGACAAATTATAATCATGCTTGAAATCCCCGGCGAGTACGGCAGCGGTTCTGGAACGATAGTTCGGCTTGCGGTCGCTTTCTCAGCGCTCACCGGAAAACCGATAAAGATAACAGACATCCGCGCGAAACGGCCGAGCCCCGGCCTGCACCACCAGCATCTCGAGGCCGTGAGGACGATCGCAAAGATATGCTCGGCGAGCCTGAAAGGCGACGAAGTCGGCTCGAAGGAAATCGAATTCAGGCCGGGAAAAATAAAGCACGGCAGCTTCGATGTCAACATCGAGACCGCCGGCTCCATCGGCCTCCTGGGTTATGCTGTAATGATCCCCGCGCTTCTGGCCAGCGGCAAAACCGTCCTCAGCATAAAAGGCGGCTCGACAGCGAGTCTCTGGGCGCCACCCATCTATTATCTTGAGAACGTGCTTTTTCCAATCCTTGAAAGGATGGGCATCGAGGCGAAGTTCACAGTCAAAAGGCACGGCTTCTATCCAGAAGGCGGCAGCGACGTGCAGTTCGAGATCAGCCCGGCGAAGAAAATCCTGCCGCTGGTAATGACCGAGCCTGGCAAAGTGGAGACTATAGACGGCCTTTCCATCGCCAGCTCGTCGCTGAAAAACAGGAACGTTGCAGAACGCCAGATAGCAGGCTACCACAGGATAATAAGGAAGGAGAAGGGAGTCGAGATAAAGCCGCTTTATGTTGAAGCGAAATCTCCTGGCTCCGTCTTCGTCGTCTGGGCGAAAACCTCGACGGGCTGCATCCTTTCGGGCGATCATGTCGGCGAGGAGAGGAAGCCGGCGGAGGTCGTCGGCGAGGAGGCTGCGTTCAAGCTTAAGGAAGAAATGGACTACGGCTCGACGGTCGGGTTTCATCTCGCCGACCAGCTGATTCCTTTCATGGCGCTCGCCCACGGCAAATCCGAAATCCTCATACCCGACCTCACGGAGCACGTCAAGACCAACATCTGGCTGTGCGAGAAATTCCTGGGCTCGAAATTCGCTGTCAGAGAGCACGGCGAGAACTTCAGGGTTTCCTGCTCTGGAAAATGATGGGAATTTAAAACTTGCACGAAACGTCTTTTAATGAAATTGAGAAATTATTCGCTTGTTTCACCCTTTGATGTCATAGAAGGCACTTACGACAGGCCCAATTGTAAATATGCCACTGCATGCTACAAATTTCTCAAAGAAAGGGGACTGCTCCCTCTCTATGTTGACGGGAATTTCAGTTTCCTTAACGTCCTGGCCAATTTCGCATTCTACTCCGGCTGCGTCGCGAGAAAGGACGTTAACATATCGGGCAATGAAGAAACGCTTGAGCGCATAGAAAAGAACATAATGGAAAAACTGAGTCTGAAAACAAAGATAAAGCCGACAAAGGGAAATCACGGGTCGGTGCTGTCCATGGCAGAAGAAGGCGGGGCATACATGGCGAGGCTTCTGAAGTGCATGGGTCTACCGAGGTCATGCGGGCGTAAGGCGAAGGCGAAAACTCTTGAAATGCCGGATTACAGGACAGACTTGTTTAGGTTAGCTACATGCGACGAGGTCCTGGAGGATGAAGACGTGGCAAAAGTGAAGAAGCTTGAGCGTGACGCAACAGCCGTTCTTTTCTCAGCAAAAGCGAATCCTGATAGCGAAATACCAAAACAATATTGGGTGCTGAATTTTCTGTCACGGCCTACTCCGGAAGAGGCAAGGGATTTTGCGGCAAAAAATCTCCAGCTTGTAAATTTTTCAACTCCTGAAATAGGCTTGAACGAGAGGCAGATAAAGACAAGAAGGCTAGTGTCAGGAAGCCACACTTCTTACATCCCGATAAGCGGGAAAGTTCTGGAAAGCATCCTAGACGGAAGCAGGGATCTGCTAAAATTCAGTCCCAGGCTCCAGCGGCTCTACAATTTCGAGCTTGCCTTCGAGCCTGCCGTTCTTTGACAGATAAAAATAGAAAGCGTTAAAATGATGCTCACCGCGAAGCTTTCCAGCATAAGAAAGTCTATGTACGTCGTCGGTATTCTCGTGACTGTCCCTAGGAAGTAATCGAAGAAATCATTTGTGAGGCAAAGCAAGAGCGCGACCAGAGTATCGCGGATTCTCGGCCTGATTTTGGGGATCAGCACAATGCCTTCCAGCACCATGCCGAAGTGAAGAATGAAATCCGCAACGCCTATAATCTGGTCTACCGGGATGACGTAATTGCTCCGGTAGAGCCAGAGCGTAAGCATCGTCCAGATGCCGTATTTTATCACGTATACGGAAGCGAAAAGCTTGAGCGCTTCGGGTATTTTTTTGTTGAAATAAAGGAGCATGCAGACAACGGCAAAAAGGAGGACGGAGATCGGCGAGTCCATTATGACTATCCAGAGCAGCGGGTTCGAGCCCGCCAACTGCTCCCGGTAAAAATAGATGCCTGCAAAAAAGCCGGCGATATTGGCTATTGCAAGAAAAAGCAGAATTTTTTTGTTGCCCAGAATTCTTCCGGAGAGCTCCGAGAATTTCCCGAATCTCATGTAGCTATCTCTCTTATGGGCACTCCGCCTACGAAGGCGTCGGGCAGCACGCTTTTGTTCACCAGCGAGTATGCGGCAATCTTCGCGCGATTTCCTATCTCAACGCCCGGGAGTACAAGAGTCATCGTCCCCACGAGAACATCGCTGCCTATCTTCACTCTCCCTTTCGTGTAATGGCCGTTGACGAATTCGTGGGTCAGGATGGATGTGAAAGAGCCTATGGTGCAGTTGTCGCCTATTTCTATCAATTCGGGGAAAAATACGTCGAGATTGGAACCGTATATCTTTACGTTCTTACCTATCTTCATGCCCGTCCTCCTGTAAAGACGGTTCTTGAATTCGATGTCGGGAAGGAATTTGCACGCGGTTATTACCATGTAGTTGAAGAGGACCCTCAGCGGGTGGCGGACCTTCTTCCATTTCCTGAGCGACCTGCCCTCCTCCGGGAATTTGAAGCAGGTTATCATCCTTTTGGAATGGTTCTTTTCTTCCATAGTATCTCGCCATCCAGGCGTATCTCCAGGACCCTGTGGTTCGGTATGTGGGTTTCGCGGCCCCTATCCTTGTAACAGAAATGCGACTTTTTTATGCTTGTGAGCTGATGCCCATGAATAGTTTTCCTGTCGTTTTCCGCTCCCCTGTGTATGAAAACTATAACGGCCCTGTCAAGCTTGCCAGTCCATTTCAATTTGTTCAGCGTCTGGAATACCATTATTATATTATATTGCTACCCAGAAATAAACCTTATTCCTTCGCCTCGAAGTAAACATCGAGCCCGTCGCTCTTGCCGCACCTCGGGCATTCGCTGGCGCGTTTGAAAACTATGCCGCATTTCCTGCAGATGCTTTTTTCAATCAACTCAGACATCTTCACCACAACAAATCAACCCGTTAAAAATTGGAAAAACGCTTTAAAAAATTATCTTTCACTGCATTTCTTTTAATTTCATGCCATCGAGGTCGACTGATATTATTTTCCCGTTGCCTGGATTGATGCAGAGCGTCCTGCCTATCTTCTCTTTCATCGTCCCGGAAACCTCGGGAGCTTCGTGTATGTGGCCGTGCAGCGTCAGCACGGGCTGGTTCTTCTTTATGAAGCCCAGGACCGCTTTGCTGCCTTTGTGCTGGCCGTTGCAAAGGATGTCGAGCTTCGTTCCGTAAGGCGGCGCGTGAAATACGTAAATCGTTTTCTCGGGCTCGAGCTTTGCGGACAATTTTTCAAGATCCCTCGCAATCTCCTTCTCGCTCTTTTCCCAGTCTTTCAGAAGGAAGGGCGTGGGGTTTATGAAGGGGTAGCCTGCGATATTGATGCCATCATCCCTGAAAAACCTGTTGTGCAGTATGTTCGCGATTTTTTGCCTGCCTGCCTTCTTGAGCATGCGGGCATTGGATGAAAAATCGTCGTTGCCCATCATTATGAAAACCGGCTTCTTCCTCTGCTTCGTGAACTCCTTCAGCCTTTTCACTAGGTAAAACCCGAGAAAGAATCTCTGGCCGTTCGGGTCGTTGCCTGAGGTTATGTCCCCGCCGAAAACCAGGAAATCGATGTCCTTCGCTTTGCCCAGCTCGAACATCCTTTCATAGATTTCTACGGTGCCATGTACATCGGTCACGTAAAGGAATTTGGTCATAAAAACCACTTGATTTCCATTAACTTTGAATCGTCTATTTAAAATATATGGACTCGTCGGGATTTGAACCCGAGGCCTCTCGGATGCGAGCCGAGCGCTCTACCCCTGAGCTACGAGCCCATATAATACCGATTATTTTATATTCATTATATAAAACTTAAAGATGCCCGTATTTGTCGTGCATGAGCATCATGCGAAGCATCTCCACTGGGACCTGCGCCTTGAGATGGACGGCGCTCTGAAGAGTTTCGCTGTCCCGAAAGAGCCGCCTCTCGAGCCGAATGTAAAGCGGCTGGCCATTCAGGTCGAAGACCATGAACTGGCGTATGCGAAGTTCGAGGGCACGATACCAGAAGGCAGCTATGGCGCAGGCAAGGTGAAAATCTGGGACAGGGGGACGTATGACCTTGTTGAAAAAACTGATGACAAAATCGTCGTCAGAATGAACGGCAAGAAGCTGCGCGGCGAATACGTGCTGCTGAAATTCAAGAAAGCCGGGGCGAAAAACTGGCTGTTTTTCAAGGTTAGATTATGACCATGAATTCACTTTCAAGCCTAGCAAAAGAGGTTAAGGACGTGGTAAGGCCATACGGAGATATCGACGTCCTCCTGCTCTATGGAATCGCTGGCGAGAAACTGAAAAAATTCCTGCACGGCAAGGAACTCGCATCGAAAGTATGGCTGCCGCAGGGTAACATAAAATATTTCCTGAACCGCGGCTCCAACAAACCGAAGCTGTTCATCGAAGATTTCGTGGAGGCTATAACACCGGAGTTCCTCGAAGTTCGCGGCAAGCATCATCTCAAGGACGTTGAGAATCAGCTTACTGAAAAGCAGAAACTGGTATGGTCCTACTTCCCTCCGCGCAAGCTCATGGATTTTTTCTATGCGGCGAACTGCGAAGGCGCAGGAAAGCCGATAGACCGCATATTCTTCGACATGGACAGAGGTGAAGGCGTTCTTCTTGAAACGGCACAAAAGGTCACAAAAGCTTTCTGCGAGATTGTCAGGAAAGACGAGAACCTGGCAAAGTTGATTGGCAAAGCCGAACCGTTCGTTTCCTGGACGGGCAGCTCTTTCCATGTTTACATAATGCTCGACAAACCGAGGCCTGGCTCATTCTATGACAAATATTTCATGTTCTCAAAGAGCGACCCACTCGCGAGCTTCACCGGCAGATGGGCAGAACAGATAAAGAAAGAACTGAAAATAAACGTAATGGGAGGCCATGAAAAGCTTCCAAAGGTTCTGAGCATCGACCCTTCACAGACGCCGTCCGGCAAGCTGGCGCGCGTTCCTCTCGGCTCGCTGCACATGGCTGACGCGAGGACGATAGACGGGGTTTCGATGCCTGTTGATGAAAAGGCACTGGCCGACCCTAAACTCGCCGGTAAATTAAAGACAGCTAAGCCAAAATATGTTATTGAAAACATAGATAAACTCGCTGGGTTGTTGGCATTATGATAGACATCTACACGTTCGTCGAAGCCGTCTGGCTCATGTGGCCTGCCTACGGAGCGAACGGATTATGCATGCTTGCAAAAGGAAAACGAGCGATAGATGGCGGGCGCACGTGGCGGGGCAAGCAGATTTTTGGACCAGGCAAAACGTGGGAAGGTCTGGCGCTAGGAGTGATTGTCGCGATGCTCGTCGCGATGTTCCAGATGTTCGTCGCTCCGCTTCTGCCATGGAACCTGTCGCCTGTTCTGCTCGATATCGTTCCCATGACACCGCTGCTCGGCTTCGTGATGGGCCTCGGCGCGATGCTCGGCGACATCGGAGGCTCAGCGATAAAAAGACGTCTTGGCATCGCACGCGGCAGGCCGGCGCCGCTGCTGGACCAACTCGACTTCATAGCTGGAATGCTTGTCTTCGCTAGCCTTGTGGTCGCATTAAAATGGGAATGGATTGTTATACTTCTGGTAATGACGCCGATAATCCATCTGTCAGCGAACTTCGTGGCGTATCTTCTGAATCTTAAGAATGTGCCTTATTAATTAAATTGTAAAAATATTATTGTTCTTTATGCAGGGCAAGTTCATCGTGTTCGAGGGCATCGATAAATCCGGCAAGGCGACTCAGGCACAGTTGCTGTGCGGGCATCTGCGCAAGAAAGGCGCGCAAGTGCTTTACACGGAGGAGCCGAGCCCGGATAATCCGGCAGGCAGGCTCGTGAAAGACTGGCTCGCGGGCAAGTTCGAGTTGAAAAGTGGCGAGACAATTGCTCTCCTTTACACGGCCGACCGCTTCGAGCATCTGAAGAAAACGATTCTGCCCGCGCTGGCGGATGGCAAGACTGTCGTCTCGGACAGATATTATTATTCCACAATCGCCTACGAATCGGCGATATTCGGCGTTAAGCCGGAATGGATAAGGAAGCTGCATGAGAACGTGAGGAAGCCGGACCTCGTGATTTTCATCGATATCGCACCCGAGATTTCGCTGCAGCGGAAGCGGGCGAGACCGGACGACAGGCTCGAGAAGGTCGAGCTGCTGCGCAAGGTTAGGGACGCGTATCACAGAATGGCGAAGGACGAGCGCTTCTTCGTGGTAAACGGCGACAGGACTAAGGATGAAGTATTCGAGGATGTGAAAAAAATCGCCGAAAGATTTCTGGGCATTTAAAGGGATTTATATTTCCCGAAACGATAGTAAAATATGGAAAACGCGAATGAAGGGGAAAACAAGGATTCGGTTTTTGAAAACCGCGGCTTCTGCGCAGCGCTTTACGAAAGCGGCGAGACGAGGTGCAAGGAGTCGGACAACGTAAAGGATTTTTGCCCGCTGATAAAAGAAGCGACCGTAGCGTGGATAGATTACGTTGTGAGCGACTTTGAAACTGAAAGCGTTGAAGTCGCAACATCGCTGGGCTTTACCGAGCAGCTTGCCAAGAAAATCATTAAATCCTCCCGAAGCGGCTACGAGGATTTTGGCAACGAGGTCGGCATTCTGCTTCCCGCGTTGAAAGTCAAGGGCTTCGAAGTGGACATAGATCCTCTCCTGATTTTCATAAAGCAGAACGTAATCTTCACGATACACACGATTGAAACCAAAAGGTTTTTCCGCGTGAGAAGATACGCTGAAACCCTGCTGAGAAAGCTTCCTGAAGGTCTTTTGCAGAACGACAAGATAACGATGCTTCTGATTCGCATAATCGATGAAAATAACTCGCGCAACTTCGACCACCTGAGGGAGATAGAAGAGTTGGGAGACAAGATGAGCGAGGAACTTTCGGATCCCAAAACGCCGCGGCAGATTCTGGGTCCCAAGATACACCAGATGAAGCACGCGCTCATCGTCTATCTCGGGGGGATGTGGTCAACCGTGGATGCGCTGAACTCGATACGCTACGGCGACCCTGATTTGCTCACGGATGATTCCAAAATACTTGACCGGCTTAGCGGCCTGGTCGGCGAGGTGCATTCGCACATCGGCCTTGCCGAGCACCTGAGCGAGGTCCTTGCCAGCGGCCTCGAAGTGCTGCAATCAATATACAATAACCAGCTCCAGATTCTCAACAACCGCCTCGCGCTGCTGGCGGCGTATCTTGCGATAATAGGCACCGCGCTGCTGGTCCCGAACACCATCGCGACCATCGCCGGCAATCCCATGTTCCAGTTCACTGCTGACGACGTCTACTGGTACATTCCGGTTCTTGCTATTTGTACGATAGTGGCAACCTTAATTGTATGGTGGCTGACGAAAAAAGCGAACCTGCTGCCTCATGTCGCCGATTAGGGTCAGGCTTTTTTACTTCATAAATTTCTGCAGAATGTTGATACTCTCTGCCTGAATGAACCCTGTAATCAGGTCTTCCTCGAACATAGCCCAGTTAGTGCTGTAATCAGACTTTTGCTTATATTCAGATTCCATATGATACTCGCTGGCAACGTGGTAATCGGAGAGTGAAACCACGTTCTCCTTTTTCCTGGCCTTGTATCTTTCCTCTGTTATTGCGTCCTCTATGTGCATTCCCTTCTTTATTTCTGCTTCCCAGCCTTCGTACGCAGGAGGCCACTCGGCCTGCGACAACGTGGAAGTCGCAAACCTCCACAACTCTTTGCGCGTTTCCAAATCTACGGCGTAAAGGTGGCAGTCCCAAGAGGTGAAGTATATCACGTTGCCTTTTATCACAGGGCACCAGAAAACATCTCCGTCAGTCCTGAATCTCCATAGCTCTTTTCCATGCAGATCTACGCAGTAAAGATTCTTGTCAGCCGAGCCGACATAGATCCTGTCCTCTTTTATGACAGGCATCCCTATGAGGCCGCCTGTCTTGAATCTCCAGATCTCCTTGCCATCAAGCGTCAGGGCGTAAAGGATGCCGTCCCTTGATTCCTGGTAAAGCACGTTTTTGTAGACGGCTGGCGCAGTTGCAGTGCCGTATCTGCCGACCCTGAACCTCCATATTTCCTTGCCGTTGTCCGCATTGATGCAGTAGAGGTTGTTGTCAAAACATGGAACGAAAATTCTGCCATTCATTACATTACCAGGGTAGACATCGTATATCTCCGCACCGGCCCTGAAGCGCCATATCTCCTTGCCTGTGCGCTTGTCGAGACAGTAGAAATTGCCATCAAAGGAGCCTATGTAGACCCTTCCCTTATCGACAAATGCGCTCGCTACAACCCAGTCTCCTGTCCTGAACCTCCAAAGTTCTTTGCCCGACTCTTTGTCCAGACAATAAAAGCTTCCATCCCTTGAACCTATGTAAACATGCTTTTCGTCCAGTGCGGGCGTGCCTAGGATTTCGCCTCCTGTTCTGAACCTCCATCTGATGCCGCCGTCTTCGGGGTCAACTGCGTAAAGGCAATAATCATAACTGCCAATGAAAACCGTCTCGCCGTCTGTCACGGGCGACGATTCCATGAAGATGCCGTTCGCCTTCATCCTCCATGCTTCCATGCCGGTCTCCAGATTAACCGCATAAAGGTAATGGTCCATGGAGCCGAAAACGATGATATCGCCCAAAATAAGCGGCTTCTGGTTTATGCTGCCGCCGAAGCCGACGCGGAATACGCGGTCGAACTTCTTGGTCTTCCTCATCGTCACTTCTTCAACGTCTACATCAAAATCCGAGAAACCGGATTCAAAAGTGTCGAATCCAAAAGACATAATTCCTCTCCTTCCGTGACATCTTCAAACATAACCCAGTTAGTATCGTATTCTGATTTTTGTTTGTACTCGCTTTCCGTATGATATTCGCTTTTCACGTGATAATCAGAAAGGGAAACAACTTCTTCCTTCTTTTTCGACCTGTATTTGTCCTCGCTGACAGCGTCTTCTATATGCACGCCCTTCTTTATCTCGACGCTGAACGAGGCGTGTGCCGGCGGTATGTAGGCCTGCACCATTGTCGACGTCGGGCATCTCCATACTTCCTTCCTGTTCTCAGTATCTATGCAATAAAGATAACAGTCCCAGCTGCCGATGTATATCTTGCCTTCATGCAAAAGGAACTTTCCGTAAAGTCTTCCGCCTGTCTTGAATCTTCCTATTTCCTTGCCTTTGATATCAAGGAAATAAATGTTGCCGTCCTCGCATCCGAAAATTATCATGCCATTGTAAATCCTTGGCTGCTGTCCGATTATCGGCTCGCCCGCGCGGAAGCGCCAGAGCTCCTTACCTCTAAGAGTGAGGGCAAAAAAGTCCCCGTCCCTTGTACCGAAGTAAAGCACATCTTTGTGGACGACTGGCATGCTGCCTCCGATGCCGTATTTGCCAGCTTTGAATCTCCACAGCTCCTTGCCTGTGTTGCAGTCAACAGCGTAAAGATAATTGTCTAGGCTGCCAAAATAGAGAACTCCCCTGTGTACTATGAAGGGTATGTTGTTTATCATCTCGTCCCCTGTCCTGAACCTCCACAATTCCTTTCCTGTTTCAGCATCCAAGCAATACATGTTATGGTCGTAAGATGTGATGTACACCTTTCCGTTCTCAACCAGCGGCGATGACGCTATCTCCCCGCCCGTCCTGAATCTCCAGGTCTCCTTGCCGACCTCGCAGTTGACCGCATAAACGTTACCGTCCATCGAGCCGAAATAGGCGTTTTCCCCGTATACAAACGGCGAGCTGAATATCTTGCCCGAGGTTTTAAAAACCCAGACCGCATCCCTTTTTTCCAAATCTATCCTGTAGAGGTTCCCGTCGTACGATCCTATGATTATCGAGTTCCCGAAAAGCGCGGGCGAGGAGCCGACTATGGTGTCGCTCGTCCTGAACGTCCAGATGACTTTGCCGCTTCCTGCATCAACCGCATAGACTTGGCCGTCGCACGCGCCAAAGTAGATAATCCCTTCATGCATCAGCGGGTTGTTGTCTATGCTCCCGCCCATGGTTGTCTTCCATACCCTGTCGTAAGTCTTCGTCTTCTTCACCACGACTTCCTCTACGTCTACGTCGAAAGCCGAGAAGCCGGTGTCAAGATCTTCAAATCCGAAGTCCATATCTGTTCACCTTCTAGAACTCCTTCAAATATAACCCAGTTGGCTTCATATTCACTCTTCTGCTTGTACTCGCTTTCCGTGTGATATTCACTTTTGACGTGATAGTCGGAAAGCGAGATTGTCTCGTCTTTCTTCGCCTTGTATTTGTCCTTTTCTTCAATGGTATCGCTTTCAAACGTTTTTGATATCTCCATCTTGAAGGCCTCGTGGGCCGGCGGTATTTGTGCTGGAACGAGAGAGCTTGTTGCGAATCTCCAGATTTCTTCCCCCCTGAGATTCAGCGCATAAAGATGGCAGTCCCATGAGCCAATGTAAAGAACGTTTTTGTAGAATTTAGGCGAGGTGTAAATCGCTCCTCCGGCCTTGAACCTCCACAGCTCTTTCCCATCGAGATTTAGGCAGTAAACATTCCCGTCCTCGGAAGTCAGATAAACATAAGCATCCTTGACTAGAGGTGGAGATTCTAGCATGCCTCCCGTCTTGAATCTCCACATTTCTTTGCCTTCAAGAGTCAGGACATAAAGAATTCCGTCTCTGGAACCGTGGTAGATGACTCCTCTGTAACACACGGGACTTCCTGCATTTCCGTATTTTCCTGTCTTGAACCTCCATATCTCCTTGCCGCTTGTAACGTCGACTGCGTACAGATAGCTGTCAAAAGAAGCGAAGTAAATCATATTTTCCAGAACCAGCGGCATGATGTCAGCGTGCACGATGTCTCCTGTCTTAAACCTCCAGAGTTCTTTGCCGTTTTCGAAGTCCAAGCAATAAAGGTTCCTGTCGAACGAGCCCACGAAAACCTTTCCATTTGCGGCGACGGGATTGAAGACTATTTCGCTGCCCGTCCTGAACCTCCAGAGCTCTTCGCCTTCGGTGTTCAGCGCGTAAAAATAACCGCTCCTGCAGCCGAAGAAAATCATGCCCTCATGAACGAATGAACCGGAAAATATCTCGCTGCCTGCGTTGAATCTCCACATCTCCTTTCCACTCTTTGCTTCAAGCGCATAGAATTTGCCGTCATGCGAGCCTATGTAAAGCACGCCTTCCTTAAAAAAGGGCATTGCTGTTACAGGTCCTCCGGTCTTGAACCTCCATATCTCCTTGCCGCTCTTGCAATCAACGGCGTAAACATTTCTGTCACAAGAACCGAAGTAAACCATGCCGTCGTGCAGTATGGAATGGGCTATGCTGCCGCCTTCGGTAATCTTCCACATCCTGTCGAACTTGCCGATCCTCTTCACGCTGAAATCCTCTAGCTCGGTCTCAAAATCCGAGGATGCGAAACCTTCGAATCCAAAAGACATAATTCCTCTCCTTCCATGACATCTTCAAACATGACCCAGTTCGTATCGTACTCTGATTTCTGCTTGTACTCCGATTCCGTGTGGTATTCGCTTGTAATATGATAATCTGATAGGGACGATGTCTCTTCCCTTTTCTTCTTGTACCTGCTGTCTCCCATGGCCTCTTCTATGTGCGTTTCCTTTTTGATTTCCATCTCGAAGCATTCGTATGCAGGAGGTAATGGGGCTTTTGTTAGCGTGCTTGTCGTGAACCTCCAAATTTCCCTGCCTGTGTCCGCGTCCAGCGCATACAGGTGGCAGTCCCAGCTGCCGAAGTATAGGACCCCTTCATGCTCGACTATCGAAGTGTACACGCCTCCGTCCGTCTTGTAACGCCATATTTCCTCTCCTTCGGTGCTCAAGCAATACACGTTCCCGTCGCCACACCCGAAGTGAATCCTGCCCCTGTATACGAGCGGGCCCTTGTCCGTTATCTCCGCTCCCGCCTTGAACCTCCATATCTCCTTGCCTTCAAGCGAAAGCGCGTAAAAAATGCCGTCCCTGCTTCCATGGTAAAGAACATCGTTATGAATCACTGGAACGCTGTTGTTGCCATACTTGCCGGTCCTGAACCTCCATATTTCCTTGCCGGTTTCGATATCAACCGCATAAAGGAAATTGTCAAAGCCTCCGAAGTAGATGATGTCTTCGTGTATGAGGAACTGGTCATCGTTCTCTATCTCCGCCCCTGTTCTGAATCTCCACAGCTCCTTGCCTGTATCCTCCTTGATGCAATAAAGATTGCCGTCATAAGAACCGATGAATATTTTGCCTTTGTGGACAGTGGGAGATGAAACCATTTCGTCTCCTGTCCGGAAGCGCCAGATTTCCTTCCCTCCCGTTTCGTATACGGCGTAAAGAAAACCGTCCTTCGACGTGAAATAAACCGCGCCGTTCCAGACAAGCGGCCTGCAGTTTATCTCTCCTCCTGCCTTGTAATTCCACACTTCCCTGCCTGTCCGAATGTTTATTGCATGAATGGTTCCGCCAAAACATCCTATAAACAATACACCATTGTGTATCGTCGGGGAAGAATCCAATATTATGCCGTTGGTCTTGAATCTCCAGACCTCTTTTTCCGTTTTGATATCAATAGCATAAACGTTGTGGTCGAGGGAGCCGAAGTATATTACGTCATTGAGTATGACGGGTTTTGAACACACGCTTCCGCCGAAACCGACTTTCCATATCCTGTCATATTTCTTCTTTTTGCTGACCTGAAACTCTTCTACATCCACGTCAAAACCGGTGAAACCGGAGTCGAAGCCTTCAAAGCCGAAATCCATCCACAAACACCTCTGGTAGTTGAAATCTTCGAATCGTTACTAATTAATTATATTATATATTTATAAATATTTTTGTCATCGAATAGTGGTTAATTTTACTTAATTTTGGGTAATTTGCCGGCAGCCGGGGCAAAGGCAGGACTCTATAAAATGAATATATAGAACCGCGGACAAAATTAGTTTATCTGGCGCGGACGACGGGCGAAAGCATGGAATTCTCGAAAGTCTACATAACGTGGAAAAGGGAATACGGCGAGCAGATAGTGCTCAAGCTCTGTTCCATTCTCAGGGAGCATGGCATCGCATACGTCTTCGACGAGCCGCAGGACTGCGACCTCGCCATAATGGTCGGCGGCGATGGTACGATGCTGAAGCACCAGTCGTTCCTCGAGTGCCCCATGTTCAGCATAAACCCCGGCAAGTCGGTCGGGCATTATTCGACGGCGACAGGCAGGGATTTCGTAAATAAGGCGCGGAAGCTGTTCGGCGGCAGGGAAGGGAAGGACTATTTCATCCGCGAGTTCACCAGGCTGGAAACCGTGATAAGCAACACGAAGATGCCCTTCCAGTCCATAAACGAGGTGCTGGTCTCACCGATATACGTGAGAAGGCTGATGGAAGCGGAGCTGGCGATAGACGGGAGGAAAACGAGGGAAAGGAATTCAGGCATAATAGTTTACACGCCAAGCGGCTCCTACGCCTACGCAAAGGCGGCTGGCGCGAAGCCTTTCGACACGCCGGGCAGGTTTGGCGTTGTGGCAGTCGCTCCTTACCAAGGAAGGCTCAGAAAAGGCGCGATAACGATGGCCAAGGGCAAGGTTACGATAACCTGCAAGAGCAAGGAAGGCGAAGTCTGCTCTGACGGCCAGGAAGAGCAGGCATGCAGGCTAGAGAAAGGCGACGTAGTGATTATAAAAAAAGGCGGGAAACCCGCCAGAATAATCTTTTTCAAAAAAACCTAACGGCTGCGGGATCTCCAGCTGCTGCGATGCTCATGCTCACTGCTGCGATGTCCGTAGCTTCTGTGGCTGTCACGGGCATGACGATGGCCATGTTGTCCCCCGCCTCCGTAATGGCTTCCCTGATGATAACCATCGCCTCTGTACTCGCGGCCTGCGCGCGGATTGAACGGGATGCGCCTGAAGTCTTCTTTTGCGCCTTCCTCGACGTTGAGGCCCATGTTGTCCCTGAGTATCCTGCGGAAGTTGTCGTAGTCCGAGTCTGAAAGGATGGTTATCGCGATGCCAGACTTGCCGGCGCGCGCGGTCCTGCCTATTCTGTGGATGTAATCGTCCTTCTTCGCTGGAACGTCATAGTTGAAGACGTGCGTCACTCCCTTTATGTCGAGGCCGCGCGAAGCGACGTCCGTTGCAACAAGCACCTGAACGCTGCCAGCATGCGTGTCGCTTATTATGCGCTCGCGCTTGTTCTGCTCGAGCCCGCCGTGTATCACCCTCGCGTTTATGCCCTGCATCTGCAGGTTTCTCGCGACTGCGTCCGCTGTCGATCTTTTGCCGCAGAAAATCATCGCGAGCTTCGGCTTTTCCTGTTGTATAAGATGGACAAGGACAGAGAACTTCTCGTTCTCCATGACGTCATAATATATCTGGCGGAGAAACTCCGGCTTGACATGCCTTTCAGTCTCTATCGCTATTGGATTCTTCATGTAGCGCTGGCTTATGCCATACACTGGCCCGGGTATGGTCGCGCTGAACAGCATGGTCTGGCGGCTTCTCGGCGTGTAGCTTACGATCCTCTCCACGTCGTCTATGAAGCCCATGTCGAGCATGCGGTCAGCTTCGTCGATGACAAGGTACTTCACGTTTGAGAGATTTATGGTCCTTCTCTCTAGATGGTCCAGTATCCTGCCCGGCGTGCCGACGACGACATCCGCCGTCCTAAGCGAACTTATCTGGGGTTCGATGGACACACCTCCGTAAACGCTCGTTATGTTGGCCATCTTGTACGCCGTCAGCTTGAGAAACTCCTTTGTTATCTGGTTCGCAAGTTCCCTAGTCGGCGTGACGACAAGGGCCTGTATGCCTTTGCCCTGCTCGATTTTCTCCATTATGGGTATCGCGAAAGCGAGCGTCTTGCCCGACCCTGTTTCCGACTGGGCTATGACGTCCTTCCCCTGTTTTACGAGAGGTATGCACTCCCTTTGTATGGGCATCGGTTTTTCAAAACCCGCCTTCCTGAGAATATCAAGTATCCTCGGCTCTATTCCTAATTTTTCAAATGACATCTCTATCACTCCTTCTAAAGCATGTAAACTTTTATTGAAGTAAACGTTGTCTACTTGCGGTTTACACGTTTCAATAGACAAAAAACAGAATTAGCATTCACCGCCAAGAGGCGCATGATCCCTAACGCCGTTTTTCGCTTTTAGTTGATTAATATGGGACTTACCTTTATAAAGGTTAGACTCGTGCTTTCGCGGCCGTAGAAGCTGAATATTCAACAAATATTATAACAGTTAACAGTTACAGAGAGAAAGATTTATATAGGTGCAACCAAATATAGATTTATATGAACATGGAAACAGTCGGTAGATATGCATTTATCGTTGGAATAGTAATTTCAGTGATTGCAGGGTTTTTCGACCTGGGAGTTTACGGACTTCCAGCCCTCGCCGTGCTTGGAATCATTGTAGGATTCCTTAACGTCACAGGCGGGGAAGTGCAGAAGTTCCTTCTGGGGACTGTCGCGCTTATGCTTGTCGGTTCAGCATTACACACGACTCTTGGTACGATGGTGGGCGGGATGCTTTCCGCATTCGTCGCCTTCGTAGCAGGTGCAGCGCTGATAGTGGCTCTCAAGGAAGTCTACACGATAACAAAAGCAAAGTAAAGCAGAGATGGCCAACGATACAATCTTTTCTTTTTCTTTTTGTTTTGAACCTTCGCAGACGCAGGTCTGTCCCAAGGGACATCAAACATGCAACCCGCAAAATGGCTTAGCCGAAGAAAAAGAACTCCAGCGCAAGCACGCCGCAGGCGGCAAGGATGACCAAAGGCATAACGAGGAAGCCGAGCTCGGCGAAGCCGCGGTAGGTGACCGTCTGGTTCTTGTCCTTCAGGATTTTCGACCACATTATGCCTGCGAGGGCGCCGATGAGCGTGATATTCGCTCCGAGGTTGCTGCCTATTATAAGCGAGAATATAGAGGCAAGCTTTGTGCTTGCAGGCATGGCGAACTGGCTGCTCTCAGTGATTTTCGTGAAGAGGACGGTCATCGGCTGGTTGTTGACGAGATTCGCCGCTAGGCTGGAAAGGAAGCCCATGGACAGGACCGCCATGAATATGTTGGCAGATATCGAAGAAAAGAATGCCGCTGCGGCATCGGTAACGCCGCTCACGACAAGCGCCTCGACCATCACGAAGGAGCACAGGAGGAAGGGAACGATTTTCCACGGCATCCTCTCTGCTATGAGGTGCAGGCGAAACTGGTATATCTTCGTCCTGTGGCGCAGCACATAGCGCTTGAACACGTGGTAGAAGGTCATCTTCTCGTTGTAGTATTCGCTGAAGGCGCTGCCCGTGTCGTAAATGAACAGCGCAACGGCGAATAACAGAGATACCACCCACATCTCAACACCGATGAAAGGCGAAAGGCTGAGGGTGACCAGGGTCAGGCAGAAGACGGTGAAGGTCACGAAGGCGCAGCGCCTGTCCTTGAGGAAATCGTCTGGGTTAACGTGAGGGACTTTGAATTTGAAGCTTACCTGTTCCCTGAAGACGAAGTAAAGCAGTACCAGGCAGGAGAGACCGGCTGCTATCGTTGGAAGTATCATCCATACGCTGTATTCTATCAGGCCTATGCCGCTCGCTGAAGCCGCGATTATATTCGTGGGGTTGCCCACGTAAAGGAACATGCTCCAGATATTTGCCGCAAAAAACTCGGCGATGAGATACGGCAGGACTTTGATTTTCGCATGCTTGCCGAAGTAGAAGATGATCGGCGTGAGCGTAAGGATTACGATATCGTTGGACGTGAAAAGCGTGATGAAGCCGCTTAGGAAGTAGAAATAGAAGAACAGTTTGCGCCCGTCGCCACCGGAGCGCTTGGCTATCTTGAGCGCCAGGTATTCGAAGAAGCCGGTGCTGTCGAGGGAAATCGCTATGTAGGCGACGGCCATGAAAAGGATGATTATCGTGTAAGGGCTGAAGCCCGGCCGGCCGATGAGCGAGGCGAAGGCCTGATGCGGCGCAAGGACGCTTGCCAGCAGCAAAAGGGAAACGCCAATTACGCTACCTGCGGCGTAGTCTAACTTCAGCTTCCGGCCAAGGCCTGGGACATTTATTGAAACCGGTCTTGCGATAAAAAATACCAGAATAATGAAAGCCAAGGCCGTGAAAAAGAAACCTATCATATTATTTTTTTGCCTGAGGACAGATAAAACGTTTTCAATTGTCCAGTCGGGAGGGGAAAACTTTAAAAACCACGAGTCAATAATCTTCTCAAAGCAACACCCAGACGGAAGTACATGGATTGGAGGAAAGGTGCGCGGATGAAAAGGCTCAGAAGGAAGATAGCGTTGACGTTCGATGACATTCTGCTAGTACCAAGACGATCAAGCGTCATCCCCAAGGACGTTGACACCAAGACCAGGCTGACGAAAAGGATTTCTCTCAACATACCCATCATGAGCGCTGCGATGGACACTGTCACTGAATCTCAGATGGCCATCGCCCTGGCGCAGGAAGGCGGGATGGGCATAATACACAAGAACATGCCCGTCGAGAAGCAGGCGGAGGAAGTCGGGAGGGTAAAGAAATCCGAGTCCTGGATAATTCGCAATCCTCTGACAGTTGCTCCGGGCGACACCCTTGCGAAGGTCTGGGAAGTTTCCAAGAAAACGGGCGTAGGGAGTTTCATAGTTGTGGAGAACGGGAAAGTCGTCGGCATTCTCACCAGCAGGGACATGTGGTTCAAAAACGACCCGAACGAGAAGGTAAGGAACATGATGACGAAGAATCCGATAATCACAAGAAGGGCCGACCTGGTTGAAGCCGTGGAAATCATGAACAAACACAAGGTGGAAAAGCTTCCGATAGTGGACGAGAAAGGGAGACTCAAAGGCCTTATAACCTTCGCTGACCTTAAGAAGACCCAGAAGTACCCGCATGCATCCAAGGACAGGGAAGGGAGTCTTCTCGTGGGAGCGGCAATAGGGCCGTTCGACACGGCGAGGGCCGAGGCGTTGATAAAGACCGGCGTTGATATCCTGACGGTCGACACGGCCCACGGCCACAGCGAGAACGTGATAAGAATGGTCAGGCAGCTGAAAAGGGCACATGACATTGACGTGATAGCGGGGAACGTGGCTACAGCGGAAGGCACCCGTGATCTTATAGCGGCAGGCGCTGACGCTGTTAAAGTCGGCATCGGGCCGGGCTCGATATGCACGACGAGAATCGTCGCCGGCATCGGGGTGCCGCAGGTAACCGCGGTGCAGGAATGCTCCGATGCAGCGGAAAAACGCAAAATCTCGGTGATAGCCGACGGAGGCATAAGGAATTCTGGCGACATCGCCAAGGCGATTGCCGCCGGCGCGAGCGTGGTGATGATTGGCTCCCTTTTCGCCGGCACCGAGGAGGCACCGGGCGAAATCGTTCACATGGGCGGAAGGAAGTACAAGAAGTACAGGGGGATGGGTTCTGTAAAGGCGATGCAGCTCGGCTCAAAGGACAGGTACGGCCAGAGCGAGGCCGTGAAATTCGTCCCGGAGGGCGTGGAAGGAGTCGTGCCCTACAGGGGGAGCGTCGGTGAAATGGTTTTCCAGATGGTCGGCGGCCTGCGTTCTTCGATGGGCTATTGCGGCTGCGCCAGCATAAACGAGATGAAAAGGAAGGCGAGGTTCATCCGCGTGACGAAAGAAGGCGTCGAAGAATCGCATCCGCATGATGTGATAATAACCGAGGAAGCCCCCAATTACTGGGGCGGCTCCGAGGGCTGACGAACTGTAGTTTATTTTTATTCTGTGAAAAACAAGGAGATAGTATGACATCACCCAAAGAGACTGTCATGGATGAGAAGATCCTGAAGATGCTTTCAGGCAGGCCGCTGAAAATCGCCGAGCTGATGCTGAAAGACAGGGAAATCGACTGCCTGCAGGACTACGCCAACACGGTTTCCATAAAGAGACTGGGCTACAACGACCACGGCCCTGTGCACATGAGGAAAGTCGTGATTAACGCGCTGGCCATGATCGACCTGCTGAACAGGGCAGGCATCAAGCTCAATCTCGAGAGCGAGGGCGCGGGCTCGTTCGAGGACAGCAAGATCGCCGTGATGCTGGCGTCATTCCTGCACGACATAGGCATGAGCGTCGGCCGCGAAAAGCACGAGAATGCGGCTTCCCTTTTTGCAGTGCCGATTCTTGACAGGATTCTCGGGCACGTTTACAAGGACGACGTTGAACAGAAGGTTATCGTGCGCTCGATGGCGATAGAGGGGATTCTAGGCCACATGGGCGGTCAGAAGATCGACTCGCTCGAGGCGGGCATAATACTTATCGCGGACGGCTGCGACATGGAGAAAGGCCGCGCGCGCATACCCATGATAATCAAGGAATCCGCCATGGGCAAGATGGGCGACATACACAAATATTCATCCACCTCGATCCATAAAGTCACGATTGAAAAAGGCCAGAAACGGCCGATAAAGATAACGGTGGAGATGGACTCGCCTGTCGGCTTCTTCCAGGTCGAGGAAGTTCTGCTCAAGAAGATAAATTCGAGCCCCGTGAAGCCTTACATAGAGCTTTACGCAGGCGTGAGCGGCGAGAAGATGAAATGCTATCTGTAGCTTTCCGCCCGACGTCTGACAAAAACTTATATCTCCGATGCTTTATAATAATCTTGTCCTTATGGGAAATGCTGTCGTGGTAATCGGCGCCCAGTGGGGCGACGAGGGGAAGGGGAAGATAGTCGACTTCTTAGCCGAGAACGCAGACCTTGTCGTCCGCTTCAACGGCGGCAACAATGCCGGCCATACGATAAACGTAGAGGGAAAGACATACAAACTGCACCTGCTGCCTTCAGGCGTCGTGCGCAACAAGATGGTCGTAATAGGCAACGGTGTCGTGGTCGACCCGAAAATTCTTCTCGAGGAGATGGAGATGCTGAGGGGCATGGGCTACGAGCCGAACCTAGCCCTCAGCGACCGTGCGCATGTGATAATGCATTATCACAGGCTTTTCGACTCAGTCGCCGACAAGATGGACAAGATAGGCACGACGGGCAGGGGCATAGGGCCTGCTTATTCAGACAAGGCCAAAAGGACCGAGGCTCTCCGCGTCATCGACTTCGTCGGCAGCGGCTTCAAGGAAAGAATTGGTAAGATACTCGAGAGCAAAAGGCATGATCTTGAAAAGGCCGGAATCATAAAAAGCCAGAAGGACTTCGATGCCTACAAGGCCTCGCTGATAAGCGAGTACGAGGGATACGCTGAGATCATAAGGCCTTACGTTTCCGATACCGTCTACATAATAAACGAGGCAATGGAAGAAGG
The DNA here is from genome assembly GCA_041489155.1 of Candidatus Aenigmatarchaeota archaeon. Lineage (GTDB taxonomy): Archaea > Aenigmatarchaeota > Aenigmatarchaeia > QMZP01 > QMZT01 > JBGPQP01. Next base: position 65,588 of record JBGPQP010000003.1, on the reverse strand, counting down.
CAAGAGCGTCCTGTTCGAAGGCGCGCAGGGCACGCTGCTCGACATAGACCACGGCACGTATCCCTACGTCACTTCTTCCAGCTCCTGCGCAGGCGGCGCGTGCACGGGCGCGGGTGTCGGACCGGGAAAAATAAGCAGGGTCACCGGCGTCGCGAAAGCTTACACGACTCGCGTGGGCGAAGGCCCTTTCCCGACCGAGCTCCACGGCGAAGCAGGCGAAGCCCTCAGAAACGCGGGCAGCGAATACGGCACGACGACGGGCCGCGCCAGGAGATGCGGCTGGCTGGACCTGGTGATTCTGAAATACGCGAAACTCGTCAACGGCATAACCGACCTCGCGATAACAAAGCTCGACGTTCTCTGCGGCATGAAGAAAGTGAAAATCTGCGTCGCATACGAAATCAACGGCAAGCGCACAGAGCGCTTCCCCTCATCCTTCGAGGCGCTTGAAAAAGCGAAGCCCGTTTACATCGAAGTAGACGGCTGGCAGAAATGGAGCGCGCAGGAAGCGAAGACCATCGTGAAAAAAGGCATCAGGGGCCTGCCTGAAAACGCGCAGAAATACCTTAAGCTCATCGAGGAGCGCACAGGCGTTCCGGTAAGCATCGTTTCCATCGGCCCGGGCAGGGAAGAAACGATAATCGCCTGATTATTTTTGTTTGATTTTTCTTAATGCAATCTCAAGCTCACTCATTACGATGGTCGGGTCGATCTTGCCCCTGACCACCTGCATGACCAGGCCCAGCAAGACTTTCTCGCCCCGCTCGTCACCGACCAGTTCGCTGTTCTTTTCAATGGTCTTCTGGATTATCTTCTTAAGATCGTCCAGCTTGAGCGAGACAATTTTCGTTTTCCTTATTGCGTTCTCTATGTCGATGCCGGGATGGGCGGCAAGCTCTTTCAGAACATCAGGAAGCGCTTCCTTCGTCAGATGTCCTTCCCTGAATTTCACGAAAAGCGCGGCGAAATGGCGTTCCTCGAGCTTATCGATTGCGACGCCGCTCTTCTTCAGATAAGGCAGCGTTGAGGTCAGCGTGGTGGCTATCACCTTCGGGTCAGCGCCCGTCTGCACAAGCGCATCGAAAAGCTTTTTCTTGCCGGCCTTTACCAGCTGCTTGGTTATCTCCTCGCTTAGCCTGAACTTCTCGACTATCTCTTTCTTGTGCCTCTCCTCCTTTTCAGCGAGCAGCTCGGGCAGATTTCTTCGAATCTCAGCGAGCTTCTTGCGGGTGATGCGTATCGGCGGTATGTCGGTCTCCGGGTAAAGCCTGGCCGACCCCGGAAGGGGACGCATGTATTCCGTCTCACCCGTTTCAAGCGCTTTTCGCACTTCCTTCGGAACGCCTTCAGTAAGCTGGTTTATTCTCCGGGCAACGACGTCCATGGTCCTTTGAACTGCTTCCTTCTCGCCGACCGCGATTATGAGCGTGTCGCCATGATGCGCTTTCATCGCCGTTCTGAGTTTCCCAAATTCCTTGCCCAGCTTGTATTTCTCGAGTTCCTCGTCGCTGTGGATTATGCCCTTCAGGTCGGAATGCGCTCTCACGTAATTCGCTATCTCATTCCCAAGCGTTCTCGTGGGCGTGATTTGCCTTTTCATGAAGCCCGCGAAATCTGGAATGAGAATCGCATACGTTGCCTTGTCCTTCGTTATCTTCGATTCAGAACCTTTGAATATGTGGGAAACATGAACAACTTTCGGCCTAACCGGCTTGAAGCCTTTTTTCTTCAGCTCATTCCTTATCTCAAGCAGCGCCTTTTGTCTCAGCGCCTCGTTCTCGACGAACTTGGGAATCATCCTCAGTTCCTGCACACCCTTTATCTCGACTCTCGCGCCGCCCGCGATGGAAACATTTATGTCCTGCCTGATCGTGCCGAGGCCTCGCTTCACCTTCCCGGTCGAGCGCACTATCATGCCAAGTTTCTCAGCGACTTCTCTCGCTTGTTCTGGCGAGCGGATATCGGGCGAAGTGCCAATCTCGACGAGCGGGATGCCAAGCCTGTCCAGGCCATAAAACACGCGGTTCCCCTCTCTCCCCATTATCTGGCAGCTCTCCTCCTCGAGGCACAGGTTTTCTATGCCGACCTCGCCGAAAGACGTTTTCATTTTTCCGTCCAACCCAACAATCGCCGTCCTCTGGAAGCCGGAAGTGTTTGAACCATCCAAAACAGTCTTCCTCATCACGTGGATTTCCTCTGGCACCTCGCACTTCAGAAGTCCGCCTATGGTGAGGACAATATCAAGCGCTTCGGAATTAAGAGAATGAATTGGCTCTTCGTCCAGTTCGACGAGGCAGGTCTCATCGGGATAAACCCTGTAGACGAATTCGATTCCTTTAGCAACTTCACCCAGCGCCGCCACATCGATTTCGCCGGTCTCGCCGGCGACCACTCGCAGTTTCCGCACAACCTCTGCCTGCGGCTTCGCCTCGGAAAAGCGCGCCCTGCAGTTGCAGAAAAGCTTGCGTTCCGTGTCTAGCTGTTTATGCACCTCAATGCCACATTTAAGACCCATTTTTTTATAATCCAATTCCATTATAAGACCTTTTTGGTATTCTCCATTCGTGTATATTTTTATTGAAGCATATCTCTATTTTATATTTCTTGCCCTCAATGTGTTCTTCGCGTATTATATTGCAATCTTTCAGAACTTTTCTATATTTATTTGTTGTGGTTTTATCTATATTTAATTTCTTCGTTAGTTCCTCTATATTACAATTTCCAGCTTTCTTTAGGCAATTAAAAAAATCAGAGATGTTTACAAAGCTTCTGTTTTTAGAGGGGAATACTCTGCTGAATGTTTCAAGAACTTCGTTCTCCGAAGTTGGTATCTTTTTGAAACCATTTACGTTTTCTTTTATTTTTTCCCATTTCTCTGTTCCCTTTTCAAAAAGTTGCAACCATTTTTTATATTCTGGGGATGATCTGCACAAATGGAACCTCCAAAATCCGTTTTTATCGCTTGTTTTTTTGTAGTACGCATCGATATTCAATCTTTTCAGGATTCTAACAATATCCAAATAGAATTGTTTGCTACGTGTTAAAAATTCTATATTACCGCTTATGTCTATTCCTCCATCGAAAGTTAAAGCTCCAACGCAAAATGCCTTTTGAATATCTGAAGTACTTCTCATTATAACTTTTGGTGATCTTACAGTATCAGATTTTTTATTGGTAGGGAGCCCTATAACATCAACCAAGTAACGGCCTATGATCTTGTTGTTTATATCTATTCTCCACGAGTTCGATGTATAGTCCTTATTGACAGTATACTTTCTACCAAATATATTTTCAATCCATTTCTGAAAAGCTATGACTGCTGTTTTGTCGGAATCGACCAACTGTATGATATAATCAGCTTTTGATTTAGTTGTTATATGGCCATCCGAACAAATAGCACCTATTATTTTTGCGAAATCCTCTGTTAATTCCGTAACAAATTTAATAGGCCTTCCGTATGTGTTGTTCACAACCAACTTATCTATCTTAATCTTATATGAATTTAAGAGATAAAGAGGTACATATTCTTCACGAAATCGATTAACCACTATCCTTTTTGATTTTTCCCACAAATTTTTAGGAACGTCTGCCTTATTTTTGGGTTTAGCTAAAATAAGCGAAAATTTTCTATCTGAATTTTTGTGCAACTTTTTAGTTAAAATCTCACTCATTCAATCCCTCTGCAGAAAAGGCGTCGGTTTCCGTGCGGCTGGTGATTTCACCGACGTAGTTCGTAAGCATCATCTCGCGTATCTTCTCCATACTCTTTGTCTTGCCGAGCACCCACATGAGCTTGACATACGCAGTTTCGCTGGTCATGTCCTCGCCAGGAATCGCTCCGGAATCGATGAACAGCTTGCGCAGGTTCGTGTAGACGTATGGGTTTACCCTGCCGTAAATTGTCTGGGAGGTTATGACAAACGGGATGGTTTCCGAGTGCTTCTTTATCGCAAGGGTCCAAGGCTTTTTCGAGACTTCAGTAGGCACGTGGCCCATGCCGGTCCCCTCGATGACGAAGCCTTTACACCCGTTCCTGATGTGATAATCGATCACATTCGAGTGCGAGCCGGGATAGACCTTGAGTATCGCGACGTTCGGGTCGATTTTTGCGTCGACCTCCACCTTCTTCTTGTCATCTCTTTTCCTGAAGTTCTTGTTGATTATATCGATCCTGCCATCAGCGAAGACCCTCGCCAGCGCGGGCTCGTTTATCGGCTGGAAGGCGTCGCGCCTGGTCGTGTGCATCTTGCGCACCTTCGTCCCGCGGATGAAATGGCAGTATGCGTCATTCGTGCTGCCGTGCATGCACGTCCCGACCTCGGCGATGTCAGACACGGCGACGTGCGCCGCGCAGATGATGTTCAGGCCGGCGTCGCTCGAGCCCCGGTCGCTCGACCTCTGCGCGCCTACAAGGACGACGGGTTTGCCGAGATTCTGAAGGAAAAATGATAACGCAGCGGAAGTGTAATGCAGCGTGTCCGTGCCGTGCGTTACAATCACACCCTTTTTTCCGGCGTTCAACTCTTTAGCGACCTCCCTGGCGATGTGCTGCCAGTCCTCAGGGTCGAGATCCTCGCTCATCTTCTTAATCGGGCTGAACATCTCGAGATTAACTATGTGAGAAAGCTCGGGTATGTTGTGCAGGAGCTCCTTGGGATTCTCGACAGCGTAGACGCCTCCTGTCCTGTAATCAACCCGCGAAGCAATGGTGCCGCCGGTCGAGATTAGCGCGACCTTAGGCTTGTTCGCATCGAACTTCAGTTCAAGCAGCTCTTTGTTCGTCCTGCCGAATTCGTATTTCGCCTCTTCTTTCACGTCTTTCGGCTCTTTCGAATGCGCCTTCGAAATCACGAGGCCGGTTATATCGAAGCCGACGTTGTAGCCGCTGTCAAGCTTTATGAGAACCGTTCTCTCGTCGCCGTGGGAAGGCTTTGGCATGAGCAGGCCCTCGTGCTTTTTGCCGTCCTTCTGGACGAGGACCCTGTCGCCAATGGCGATGTTCTTGTGCCCGAGAAGCCGCTGTATTTCGTGAGAATACATAATTAGACTATTATGCTACATGATTTAAAATAACTTTTTGTGGTGTTTTAATTATTAACTACTATAAGATAGTAGCTTATTTAAATCTTAGAATTTAATTTGAATTGGAAATATGGCAAATACAGAAATATGTTTGGGAAAGAGGGATGAATTTTTAGAGTTTTACTTAGGATTTTGTACAAAAAACCGAAGGAATCCTAATATCTATGAAATAAGCGATGCAGGACATAGTGATGTTTATAAACATTTTTTCGATAGCAATCCTTCCCATGTTAGGAAAGAACTTGGTTTGACCACGAGAGAGGAAATGAAAATTTTAGGATACACTAATGGAATTGGAAAGTTGGAAAAAAACATGGAAACCGGTAAGGTTTTGGAAATAATGAAGAGAATATTCGACAATTGTGTGGAATACAAAAAAAGGTCGGATACGACAGAAGAGGACAGGGAAGATATTATTCAGGAAGCGTTTATACAATTTTTAGGTAACCAGAGAAAACACACATCGGGCAAAGATAAGAATTACGATCTGTATATGAGAAAATGTCTGGCTGGTATTATTTTAAACTTGGTGGACAAATGGCCAGTACCCACAGAAGAAGATCAGTGGTGGTATAAAGACTTAATTTTATCTAAAAAAACATCATCTGAGATTGATTTTGAAGAAAGGTTGTGCATGGCTTTGAACTCAGCTCTATCCTCACTTCCCGAGAGAGAATTTTCAATAATTGAAAAATATTATGATTTTAATAGAAACAATTTAACTACTGAACCCGTGGATAGGTCTGAAATTTTAAAATACGTTGAATCTAAATATGGTCCTCTTTCAGATGTTCCAGAACATCTATTAGAATCATTTGGAATAATAAAAACAGTAGAAAAAGGCAGAAAACATGGCGATGTTGTGAGTTTCAAGTTTACTGATAACATTGATTTAGGGAAAACTAGACAACTTGCTTGGAAATATGATGTCACACCTGTACGAATTAGTCAGCTTAGGCAAAGGGCTTTGTTTCGTTTACGGAGAACACTATACACGAGAGGTGAATTACGCCACATTCGAATATAACATTTAACCTGATCAGAAATCCGATAAACTACTCTGATTTCTCTTGGCAATCTTTCTTCTTTGACGCGTCGGCACCTCCGGGAATCGTGATTCCTCCTTCATCTCGTACAGCGTTTTCCTCATGATGCTTTCCTTTCTCTGCGCGGTCCAGTAATACGCTTCGTCCCTCGTGCCCTTGGCCATGAGTATGATTATCCTGCCGACTTTCGTTCGCCCCACTCGTCCGCGCCGCTGAATCGAACGAATTTCGCTAGGGACGGGCTCGTAGAAAATCGCGAGCTCCATCTCCGGTATGTCAATTCCTTCCTCGCCGATTGATGTGGTTACCAGTATGTTATAGATGCCGTCCTTGAACTCCTGTATGCGCTGCTTCTGTTCGTTCTGCGTCATCCCTTCCTTCTGTCCCATGAATTCGCCAGGCCTCGCGCCTTCAACATTGGACAGCGTCTTGACTAGCTCCCTGACCATCTCCCTGTAATTCGCGAACAGGATGATTTTCGAGGCGGGTTTTTCGCGCAGCTGGAAGCTAACGAGCTCGCTGAGCTTCGCCATCTTCGGATGCTTGCGGCCTTCGGCCTCCAGCGCTTCGGATAGCTTCATCGCCTTTATCACGTTCTTGTCCTTCAGCACGCTCCGTGACGATTTTGCCTTGCTTGAAGACAGCTTCCTGAAGTAGTTCCAGAGCGATGTTATGCCCTGCGTCTCAAGCAGGCCGAGCGCGTGCTCGAGCTTTATCGCCTGCGAGACCAGCGAAACGCCCCAGAACTTGGTGTAGTCGCGCGAGGGGCTGGCCATGAGCTTCTGTTGCAGCGCCAGAAGGTCACGCTTGCTTATGATGCCGACGGGCTTGTTGAAGCCTATTTTCCTGAGCTTCTCCAGCCTGTCCATATAGGCTTTTCTGAGCGTTTTGCCCAGTTCAACGAAGGCGTCCGGCAGCCTGACGTAGACCCATTCCACATGCTTCTCCTGCACCCACGGCTCCACATCGAAATCTTTCTCCGTCCGTATCTCGACCTCGCGGATGCCGAGGTTGTCCATGATCTCCTTTATCTTAGCCTTCGTCCCGCCCGGGGATGCTGTCAGGCCGAGGATCCTGCGGTTCTTCGCCTGCCCGGCATACGCCTTAGCTATGTAAGGGTAAGCGTAATCTCCTATCGAATGGTGCGCCTCGTCGAAGACCAGGAGGGAGAAGTCCTCCAGGTTTATCCTTCCCCCTTCCAGATCGTTCTCGATGGTCTGCGGCGTGGCAAAAATTATTCTGGCGTTCCTGTAAAGCTCCTGCCTGCTGCCAGGCTTTGTCTTTCCTGTGACCAGGACGAACTCCTCATCCGGCAGATTTATCGCCCGCATGAAAGAATGCAGATGTTGCTCGGTCAGCGGCTTGGTCGGCGCCATGACCAGTACCTTAGAGCCCGGGAATTTCTCAAGGCGGTGAACGGCTAAAACGATGGCTATAGGAGTCTTGCCCAATCCCGTTGGCAACACACAGAGCAGGTCGTTCGCTGCCGCCCTGCCGACTATCGCTTCCTGGTAGAGTCTCGACTCTATCGCATTCGGCCTGATCATCGGATGGCTCACGAAGCTCATAGTTATTGAATTGAACGAGGTCATAAAAAGTTTGGTTGAGAGACCAGTTCTATAAATTTTCTAATCTGGTGATGGATAATCCAGGATATATTGTTCTGAAGCTTTCCGCGTCCCTTTGCGAAACGGGTCGCATGCCAAGAAATTCTCTAGCTTTTCTTGAAAGAGTTACGGGTGACAGAGTAGAATCGACTAATTCTATTGGGGCCTTTCTTACCTGAAGATTAAGCCAATTTCTATCATAATGTACCCGAACAAAATCTCCTACTCCTACTCCCAAATCGTCTCTTAAATTTCTGTCGATTCCGATTGAAGATGTCATAAATTCTCTAGGGTTGTCAAAGGTTTGCCTGACATCTCTTCTACTTCCAGAGAGATTTGGTCTTCCTTTTCCTATAATTTGACTTATATATTCTATTTCTGCTCTTACGTTAGGATCATTAAGTCCGGTTATGATGTGATGAAGATACTCTCCTGTAGGCAACTCGCCAGAATGTTGTGCTCTGAAAATTCTTCTGGCATCATCCGTGCCAACAAACGTTATTGCATTGCCAACTCCGGGTATCTGTATTCTTTCCTCTCTATAACGAGGACCCTCGAATCCTTTGAGAGTTTCAAATTGTTTTTTTGTTATGCCCCAAACTCTTCCGACAGCACGTGAAGAAGGCTGAGAAGGTATCATGTCAGCAGCTACGCGTACGGTTTGACTGGGAACATCAAATACGACTTCGCACCCATTTAAATCATATCTGCCAAGATCACTCACGGGCCTATATTCACCCTGCAACATCCTACTAGTAAAGCGATCCTTGCTCAGATTAGAACCGTATTGAAAAACCTCAGGCATATCCTCACCATTTATATTTTATTACTTATTGATAGTTAATACTTGGATTCATGATATTTAAAGCTTTTTGTTGCCATAAAACCAGCATATATCGACATTATTTTTATTCAGAAAGCCACGGATACGCCTTCTTCACTTCCTCGACGAAGTTCTCGTGGGTGTAGACGCCTAGCTCCGAGATTATCGCTGTGATGAGTTCGGGATTTATTTTTTCAAAGCACGGGTTTTCGATTTTGACGCCCTTCGGCGCTGAGGGCCATATTTCCTTGGAAGGGCGGAGCTCGATTTTCTCCTCGCAGCCCGCGATGCCCTCCGGGTCGAACTTCCACGCGTCGCCGCAGGCGTATATCGGGACATCGTATTTGTCTGCGATTATGGCGAACAGCTCCGAGCCGATCTTGTTGTAGACCCTCGTCGTCGTCACAGCGTCGAAACCCATAAGGAAGATGTCGGCCTTCTTCAGCGCAATCCTTGCCGCGGAGTCGATAAAATGGGTGACGGGGATTTTCATCTTGGCGAGCTCTTTCGCGGTGATTCTTCCCTGCAAGAGCGGGCGAGCTTCCGTGTTGTAAACCGCGAAGCGCGTGCCTTTCGCCTTCGCCGCCTTCAGGATCAGCATCACGGTCGAGGAATGGCAGTGGGTGAAGACTATCATGCCGTTCTCGATTTTCTTCGCCCCTATCTCCGCGATTCTCTGCCTCGCGTGTTCGAAGTGGTTCAAAACCTCGATGGAAAGGTTGCGCAGCGACTTCTTGAGATCGAGAACGCTGTTGCTGTCGGATTTCAGGGAATCGATTATGTATAAAAGCGAATTCCTCATAAGCGGTTCTGTCGGCCTGGAAGCGAAAAGCTGGCGCTTCGCTGCCTCGATTTCGTAAAAGAACTTCGCCGCCGAATGCGTCTTTATTTTTGAGCCGCGGTACTCGAGTGCCTTGACCGCGCTTATGGCGATATTCTCGGCGCCCTGGATTTTAACGGTCCTTATGTCGCGGATTATCTTGTCAAAAGCATCCATGTTAAAGAATTTGTCCCGGCTGCTTAAATGTTATTTGCGTTGCCAGAGAATCAGTCTTTCGCCGGCTTGATTTTCAGGCCTATCCCTTCCAGCCGCTTCTTGAAGTTGTTCAGTGCAGTGTTTATGTCCTCCAGGCTGCGGCCGCCCGTGCAGATTATCTTGCCCGAGCCGAAAAGCAGGAAAGCGGTTCGCGGGCTCTTCATCCTGTAAACAAGGCCGGGGAACTGTTCGGGCTCGTATTCCACTTCCTCGAGCGACATGGCGATTTCCTCGAGCATGAGCCTTGGCTTGACGTCGATTTTAGTCGACGCGACTATGTTCTCTATGTTTATGTTGAACTTCGTCGGCATGGCGGTGCCTGTCTTCTTTATGTCCTGCACGATTTTCCTCATGGCTTCCTTTGCCATAGCTATGCTCTTCGCTCCGGTGCAGACTATCTTGCCTGACGAGAAAATAAGCGCAGCCGCCCTCGGGTCCTTTATCCTGTAGACGAGGCCCGGGAACTGTTCGGGCTCGTATTCGGTGTTGCCCATTTTTTCAACGAGCTTGTTGAGCACGATTCTCTTGCCTAAAACAGCAAAGGCGACTACATTTTCGACCTTTATGTGAAACTCGACCATAATGACACCCTATACAGCCTTTATATATATTGTTGGGTTCGCATAGTATAAATTGCTTATTTGTTCTACTGCCTCTTGCCTGCCAGAAAAAGCCTAGTTTGTTTGACGTTTTTCGGTTTTTCCTCTTTGAGCGACGCTTTTTCGAGCAGCGCCATCGCTTCATCGCTTTTGCCTGCGGACAGCAGCTCGAAAAGGGATTCGAAAGCCTTGGTCTCAAGACCTGCTTTCGCAAGATTCTCCATCAGTATCTTCCTGCCCAGCTCCTCGACCGACAGCTTGTGCTCCTCCAGCGTCTTGGTGGGAAGCGCCTTTTCCTCTTTTTCCCTTTTCAGCGAAAGTATCGCCTTTGCGCCGAATTTCATCTCTATCTCATCCGCGAGCGTCGGGCTGACCCTGCCCTTGAAGTCGATTCTTACGATGGGCTTCCTCTGCGGGTTTTCTTTCACGATTTTGCCCAGCTCGGCCTCTACGGTTTCGATGTCCGGGTTTTCGAATGAGCGCACGTAAACCTTTCTCTGGTGCCCAAGCTCGATCCAGTAGATTGCGTAGCCGTTCTTGAGGTATTTTCTCGCTTTCTGGAGGACGGGCGAATCCTTTATCTCGTCGCGCAGCGAGGTTTCGATTATCCAGAAGCCCTTCGGCTTCTCCGATTCCTCTCTTATCTGCGTCGGGACAAGCGAACCGGAAAGCAGGAACGTCCCTCCTGCGTATTCGCTTTCCTTCGCCTCGTGGATATGGCCGTCGACATAGACATCGAAGCCTTTCGGGAGCTTGTTCAGGTCGAGTGTGTGCGGTGCGTAGAGAAACTCTGTTATCGACTGGTGAAGGATGAGGATGTTGAAGCAGCCGTGCTCCGGCGCGGGATTCCAGTTTGACAATACGCTTTCCGCGTACTGGTCTGGCACGCCTGACATGCCCTGTATCGCGACGCGCGTGCCGTCCTTATCGAAAACGACGCCGTTGCAGTGCAAATATATCAGGAAGCCCGCCTTCTCCAGCGCTTCGACCGGATTGAGCAGGCCTTTCGTTCGCCTTTCATGCGTCCCGTGGATCGCGACGATGGGGATGCCCATGAGCGCCATTTCAGAAACCTTCGAAACATCCTTGCCTATGCCCTGCATCAGCTTAACGCCCGTCTGCGTGAGCAGCGGAGGTATCATCAGCTCCATCGCCCTGGTCAGGGTCTCTGCGTCGGGGCTGCGGTTATCGAAGATGTCGCCCGCGAAGATTATCAGGTCGCAGCCCATCGCTTTCTCTATCGCTTCCTTGAAGGCGTCGTACGGGTCATTCGCCCGTTCGCTGCCATCCCCGAAACCGAAGTGGAAATCCGACAAAATCGCGACTCTCATGGATATAAAATGACAGAGGAAAATAAAAGCGAACTGTTTTATTTTGTAATCACTAAAAAGAAATTACATTAATCAAGTATTTAAATATTAGATTTCAAGAATCTATCAGGTGGTATGATGACCCCGGAAGAAATAGACAGTAAATTTGGCCTCAGAAAATTTTTTGTTCAAATGGAGGCTGATGCCGTGCTTGCAAGGCAGCCTTACGTTGAAACCGGTATTATCTATCCACACGTCGCCAGAAAGGGTCTCAGCAAGATAGCGCAAGAAATTAAAGAAGCACCAACTCCCTGTTAAATCTTTTTTATCCGACTAGTCTCAAAGCCTCAATTCCGTCTATGCGCCGACACACAGATTTAAAAATATCGCTGTCAAGATAATAAAATGTCGGGAATAATCGGGATCTTTTCTGTCGACGGCAAGAACATAATGAGCGACTTGTTTTACGGCCTCACAGCCCTGCAGCACAGAGGAGAAGAGGGCTGCGGTGTGAGCGTCAACGACAGCAAGTACTTCCGCACGCTCACTGGAGAGGGCCTTGTTTATTACTTCCTCAAGGACAAGCTCGCGCAACTGGAGAAAATGAGCCCGTTCATCGGCATAGGCCACACGCTTTATGAAAGGAGCGGGGACCTGCAGCCCACAGAGCAGTGGGGCGACCAGAACGTCGACATCTCCCTGGCAATGGACGGCGTGCTGCTGGGCTTCGGCGAGAAAAAGCATGACAGCGTGATGAGGACATTGTTCCTGGATTATCTCAAGGAAACGGGAAATTTCTACTCGGCTGCCGAGAAAGTGATGGAAAAGCTCGAGGGCAGGGGCCCTTACAACGTGGTCATAGCCGCCAGAAAAGGCGGGAAGTTTTACCTGATAGCCTTCAGGGACCCGAAAGGGATTAAGCCGCTGTGCCTAGGCAAAAAGGGCAAGACATACGTGATAGCCTCCGAAACCAAGGCGCTGGACTTGCTGGAAGCGGAACTGATAAAGGACGTGGAACCAGGGGAAATAATAGTCATATCCAAAGACGGCATGGAGACGCGCGTTCTCAAGAAAGACGTGCATGCGCACTGCGCGTTCGAATGGGTGTATTTTGCCGACCCGACCTCGGTTATCGAGGGAAGGAATGTCTACGCCGTGAGGAAAGACCTCGGCAAAAAACTCGCCAGAAGGTACCCTCTCGACGTCGACTTAGTCTTGGCTTCGCCGGATTCAGGGAGAGGCGTTGCAATCGGATATCATCAGGGTCTTTGCGACATCAAGAAAGCATTCATACCTTTCGAAGAAATTTTCATAAAGAACCCGGGGGCCAAAAGGACTTTCCAAGTCGAGAACCCGGAGGAAAGGAAAATGGCCGCACGCGTCAAGTTCTTCGTGAACAAGGAATTCATAAAGGGGAAAAAGGTCGCTATCGGTGATGATTCGATCGTGAGGGGAACCGTCCTGAGGGACGGCATGATTTACAAGCTCAGGAACGCGGGAGCGAAAGAAATCGTCACCGTCATATCCTGCCCGCCTCTCTCCCACCCGTGCGTGAAAGATCCAAGCGGCAAAACGTTCGCCGCCCAGGGGCTGACCGGTTCCGTGGAAGAGATAGGAGAAAAGGTGGCCAAGAAGCTTAATGCCGACCGCGTTTGCTATCCTACTATAGAGGAGCTCGACGAGGCAATAGGACACTCCGACACATGCAAGGCATGCTTCAACGGCATATACCCAGTAAAGAAAAAGTTCATCTCCTGCAGCGCTGATCGTGACGAGAGAAACATCGCTTTCTACATAAACAACCGCAAGGCAAAATGAAGGGAGTTTAGAGCCAGGGTATTTCAACGTCGTCCGTGCGCCATCTCGGGTCGATGTCCTTCGCTTCTTTTTTCTGCCCAGACTTGCTGGCAAGAATGCCATTCCATGCAATCATCGCGCCGTTGTCGCCCGAATATTCGCGCGGCACCACTTTGAACTTCGCTTCTCGCTCTTCGCACATTTTGTTCAGCATTTCCTGCAGGCGCATGTTCGCTGCGACGCCGCCTGTGAGCAGGACCTGGTCCTTGCCGAGATGCGCAAGCGCACGTTCCGTGACTTCTGTCAACATTGAAAAGAAGACCTCCTGAATCGAATAGCAGATATCTTCAAGCTTCTCGCCTTTATGATGTTTTTTGATGCATTCTGTCACGATGCCCGAGAAGGAAAGATCCATTCCCTTGACGACGTATGGCAGCTCGGTCCATTTGCCTCCCTTCGCCAGCTGCTCGATTTTCGGCGCCTGCGGGAAGTCGAGGCCGACCGCGCGGCCGAACTTGTCGAGAGCGTTTCCGATTCCCATGTCCATGCATTCGCCGAACACGCGGTAGCGGCCGGAAGCGAAGGAGATAATCTGCGTGTTGCCACCGGAAACGTAAACGACGACCGGGTCTTTGAACTTCGAAGTGAGTCTTCCGATTTCTACATGCGCGATGCAGTGGTTGACATCCACAACCGGAAGCTTGTGTTTTTGTGAAAGCTCTTTTGCAAGTTCCAGACCTCTGTACAAACACGGTGGCAGTCCGGGCCCGCGCGAATATGCGATTACGTCGATGTCTTCCGCTCTCAAATTCGCCTTTTCCAGCGCCGCACGAAGCACTGGCTGTTTAGCTTCCTCGTGATGCTTCGCCGCATCCATCGGGATGATGCCCCAGCCAGCCTTCGGCTTGTAAACCGAGCGTTCGTTAGCGAGAACTTTGCCTTTACCGTCGCAGATGCCGATGCCGAAGGTGTGCGCGGTGGATTCTATGCCTAGGCATATCATAAAGAAAAATTATGAAAATGAGCATATAAAATGAAAACCGATTCATTTCTTCCGCAGGGAAAAAATCAGCAGCTTGTCGCTGAGGATGATGGGCTTCTCGTTTATCTTCGCGCCGAGGAAGCTGTTTATCTCGTAGATTATCCTTTCATCCCTCGGCGCGCCGTAATGCTCGAAATAGCGCTGGTACAATTCCTCCCTGTCAGCGAAGGACCACGTGGTGAAAAACGTCTCTTCCCTTTCGGGAAAGAAGGCGCTTTTTCTTATCGTTTCGAGCGCGTTTTTAAGATCGTGCCTCTCACTCCGCAGCAGATTGAAAAGTTTCTGAACCTCGCCGTCATGTGCAGGCTCGATGATTAGCAACTGGCCGTTTTTCCTCAAAACCCTGCGCGCTTCTGCCACCGCCTTAGCTGCGTCCTGGTGATGGAGAGAGAGGGTGAAGACGACGATATCGAAAGCCTCGTTCCCGAATTCCAAGCTCTCACCTGAGCCGACCCTGAAATCCGCGTCAGCGGTTTTGAGTTTCGCTTTCTCTATCGCCTTTGCATCAGGGTCTATCGCGGTCAGCCTTTTCGCGGCCTTCGCGAGAAACCGCGAAATGCGCCCGTCTCCGCAGCCGATCTCAAGGACTTCCTTGCCGCGTAGGTCGGCGAACTCCTGGATTTTCTTCGGCTCGATGTTGCCTCTGTCGCGTTCCATACTAACAATCTGTCTGCATTATTTTTAAAAACCAGTAATCGAATATCTTGGTATGATTAAAGTGCTGCTCGTCGGCAACGGCGCCCGGGAACACTCGATCGCCGAGGCGATACGCAATTCTCCGCAGCATCACGAGCTTTTTTCCTACATGAAATCAAACAACCCGGGGATCCGCTCGCTGTCGCAGAAATGCGAGCAGGGCGATTACAAGGACCTTGAAAGGATAACCAGTTTCGCAAGGCATGTTGCCGCGGATTTCTGCGTCGTCGGCCCTGAGGCGCCGCTTGACTACGGCGTGGTGGACGCGCTGGCGAAGATCGGCATCCCTTCGGTCGGCCCGACGAAGGACTTGGCGAGACTCGAGACCTCGAAATCTTTCGCTCGTTTGCTCATGGAAAAGCACAGGGTTCCGGGCCTGCCGGAGTTCAGGGCCTTCACCAGCATGGATGGCATTAAAGAGTTTTTGCAGTCGCTCGATTCATTCGTCGTGAAACCCGACGGCCTCACGGGTGGCAAGGGAGTGATGGTGCACGGCGAACACCTGAAGGACGTTAATGACGCCCTGAGGTATGCGGAAGAGGTTTTGAAACAGCATGCCTCGGTGATAGTGGAAGAGAAGCTGGAGGGCGAGGAGTTCTCTCTGCAGAGCTTCACGGACGGACGCTTCGTGCTCGACAGCCCGCCTGCCCAAGATCACAAGCGCGCGTACGTCAACGACGAGGGACCGAACACCGGCGGCATGGGCTCGTATTCCTGCTCCGACCATCTGCTACCTTTCATCACTAAAAGCGAGATAGAAGAGGCCCACAGGATAACCGAACTGGTGGCGAAAGCGATACTGAAAGAGACCGGAACGCTTTACAGGGGGGTCATGTACGGAGGCTTCATGGTAACGAAAGACGGCATCAAGCTTCTCGAATACAACGCGAGGCTCGGCGACCCGGAAACGATGAACGTGCTTCCGATACTCACAAGCGACTTCATAGACCTGTGTTACGGCGTCATAAACAACCTTTCGAAAACCGGAGCGATGTTCGATAAAAAAGCGACTGTCTGCAAATACGTGGTACCGAAAGGCTATCCGGACAACCCCGTCAGGGGGGAGAAGGTAGAAGTCCCGTCTTCGACTGCCGCCAGGATGTACTTCGCGTCAGTTGACCAGAAACCTGACGGGCTTTACATGAGCGGCTCGAGGGCAATCGCTTTCGTCGGCATTTCCAGCGATTTCTGGCAGGCTGAGAGGATTGCAGAAGAAGCAATAAGGTCCGTGAAGGGGAACGTGTTCCACAGGCCCGACATAGGCACCAGAGCGCTCATCGAGAAACGCATAAGGCACATGGAAGCGATAAGGTCGAAATAATGGCAGCGAAAATTCTTGATGGCAGGAAGATTTCAGCTGAAATTCTCGGCCAACTCAGGAGCCGCATCAATACTCTGAAAAAGAAAGGCATAACGCCGAAACTTGACATACTTCTTGTCGGCGACAACGCCGCTTCGGAAATTTACGTAAAGGCAAAAATGAAGGCTTCGGAAGAGACCGGGATGAAAGCCGAACTCCACATGTTCGGCAGAAATGCGAAGCAGGAGGACGTGATAAGGCTCATAGAAAAACTCAACGCAGACAGGTATGTCCACGGCATACTCGTGCAGCTTCCGCTGCCCTCGCAGATGGACGAGCAGAAAATCCTCGATACCATAACAATCACGAAAGATGTTGACGGCCTGACCACCTGCAGCCTCGGCAGGCTCATGGCAGGCGACGAAACATTCGAGCCTTGCACGCCGAAGGGTATAATGAAGATGCTCGAACATGAACGCATTCCCATCGAGGGAAAGAACGCCGTCGTCATCGGCAGGAGCAACATCGTGGGCAAGCCGTTGCTGTTCATGCTCATAAAAAGGAACGCCACAGCGACGATGTGCCACTCGAAGACAAGCGATTTGAAAAGCCACACGAAAAATGCGGACATTCTTTTCGCTGCGGTGGGTAAGGCGAATTTCGTCACGGCTGATATGGTCAAGAAGGACGCGGTAGTCATCGACGTGGGGACGAACCGCATGGGCAGCAGGATACTCGGCGACGTAGATTTCGACCGCGTTAGGAACGTCGCCTCTTACATCACGCCCGTACCCGGCGGCGTCGGCCCTCTCACGGTCGCGATGGTCCTCGAGAACACCGTCATTTCTGCGGAGAGAATGCTCCAGAAATAGCTGTACGCAATATTTAAATAATTTAACTACCTTTAAGTTAAGATGAGTTTTAAGCTCGCTGTCAACTCAAAAAGGTACATAGGCCAATTATACGTCGCAAGAGATATGATCAAGTCAAATTACTTAAGAAGGAATTGTTGTCCGCCATACATGGGGATTGACGAACGAGAAGCCACACTCACTATCTCGGGCTCATATGAACCTGCTATTAAAGCTATCATTGAAAAGATGAACAATAGACAAGCTGGGCTAAAGGTACAGTTATAATTTCTCAGGATTTTATAGAATTTAATTTTTAAAAGACAAAAACAATTTGGATTATATATCATACTAATTTGGTAGGTGGGTGGTGTGTGATGACGATAAAACTTGGCGTACTGGGTTCGACAAAAGGAACGGACATGCAGGCGATTATAGACGCGATCGAAAAGAGGCAGTTGGACGCGCAGATTGTCTGCGTCGTCTCGAACAAGGAGGACGCGCCGATTCTTGAAAGGGCGAGATCGCACGGCATTGACGCGATATTCCTCGAGTACGAGGGAGGCAAGCAGGTGCTGTTCGACAAGGCTGCTGCGCACGAACTCGACAAGAGAGGCGTTGACCTTATTCTGCTCATAGGCTTCATGAAAGTCCTTTCGCCGTGGTTCTGCAAGCATTACGATAACAAAATAATGAATATCCACCCGTCGCTGCTGCCTTTGTTTTCAGGCGGCAGGGACATAAACGTCCATGAGGAAGTGCTCAACTTGGGCCTGAAGGTCACAGGCTGCACGCTGCACTTCGTCACGCCGGACGTGGACAGGGGACCGATAATAATGCAGAGGCCAGTCGCTGTCGACGAAAACGAGACAGCCGAAACGCTGAAAGCGAAAGTGCAGAAGGCAGAGCAGGATGTAATTCTTGAAGCAATAAAGCTTTTCTCTTCCGGCAAGCTCAAGGTAGAGGGCAACAAGGTGAGGGTACTCACATGAGAATCAGGCGCGCCTTGATTTCTGTAACCGACAAGACGGGCATAGTCGATTTCGCGAAGGCCCTTGAGAAGTTCGGCGTTGAGATAATTTCGACCGGCGGCACTGCGAAAATTCTGAAAGAGAACGGAGTCAAAGTCAAACTCATCGAGGAGCACACTGGCTTCCCCGAGATGATGGATGGCCGCGTAAAGACGCTGCATCCGAAAGTCCACGGCGGCATTCTCGCACGCAGAGATGACAGTAGGCACATGGAGCAGGCGAAGGCGCATGGCATATCGCCTATAGACATGGTCGTTGTGAATCTTTACCAGTTCAGGAAGACTGCTGAAGCCGGCGCGTCTTTCGAGGAAATCATCGAGAATATCGACATAGGTGGCCCTGCCCTAATTCGCTCGTCGGCGAAGAATTACAGGGACGTGGTGGTCGTGACCGATCCTAATGATTATGAAATGATAGTGAAGCAGCTGAACGGAAGGAAGGACGTCGACCTGAAAACGAGAGAGCTTCTTTCACTGAAAGCTTTCAGCATGACAGCAGATTACGACGGCGACATAGAGAGCTTCCTTTCGAGGAAATTCGCAAGCGAAGAAGTCCTGCGCCTGAAATTCACGGGCGGCAGGCCGCTGCGATACGGAGAGAACTGGCATCAGAAGGCTAAGATTTTCGCGGGCAAGGGAATCTCGCTAGCCAGCGCCAAACAGCTCCAGGGCAAGGAGATGTCTTACAACAATTACCTTGACGCCCAGAGCGCGGTCGACGCTGCAGGAGATCTCATGGACGGAACAGGCGCCGCCATAATAAAACACACCAACCCGTGCGGTTACGCCACCGGCGAGAACGCGAGGGAGGCACTGGAAAACGCCTGGAAAGGCGACCCCATATCAGCGTTCGGAGGCGTGGTCGCCGTTACGAAACCGGTCGACAAGGATGCGGCAGAATTCCTCAAGGACAAATTTGTCGAGGTAATAATCGCGCCGGAATTTGATGCCGACGCCATCAAGATTCTGGACGCAAAAAAGAACCTGAGGCTCATCGAACTCGGAGATTTCTCCCAGAGCGGGAAAAATTACAGGTTCCTGAAGGCAGCGGTCCTCGAACAGGAAAGCGACATCGGCTACGCGGGTAAAAGCGAGTTCAAGACCGTGACGAAAAGCGGGTTCCCAGACGCCAAAAAGGATATCGCGCTCTTCGCCTGCCTCGCATGCAAGCACACGAAGTCGAACGCAGTCGTGATTGCGCGCGAATACAGGCACGGCTTGTATCACATAATCGGTATGGGCGCGGGCCAGCCTAACCGCGTGACTTCGTTGAAAATAGCGGTGGAAAAGGCGAAAGAAAACCTGAGTAGCATGAAACTAAGCGAAAGCGAAATTTCGAAATGCGTCCTTGCCAGCGATTCGTTTTTCCCGTTTCCGGACTCGATAGAGGAAGCAGCAAAAAACGGGCTTCGCTTCATAATCCAACCGGGCGGCTCAGTCAAGGATAAGGAAGTTATAGAGGCATGCAACAGCGCAGGCGTTGCGATGATCTTCACCGGCAGGCGCATGTTCAAGCATTAAAAAGCGGAGAGCAATTATTTCTTTTATGAATTATATAGAGGCGACCGACTACATCCAGAAACTGAACAGGTTCGGCATAAAGCTTGGCCTGGAGCGAATACAAAAACTTCTAGAACTCCTCGGCAACCCGCAGGACAGCTTCCGCTCAGTCCTTGTCGGCGGGACGAGTGGCAAGGGCTCTACGACTGTAATGATAGGCTCGGTTCTGAAGGAAGCGGGTTACAGGACGGGCGTTTTCACAAAACCTCACCTTTTCGATTTCAGGGAACGTATCAAGGTTAACAGGCAGATGATTCCGGAAAGCGATTTCATAAGGCTCGTTGAAAAAATCAAACCCTTCGCAGACGATGTGAGCAGGGATTTTGAATGCCCGACTTTCTTCGAATTCGTGACAGCGATGGCGTTCGAATATTTCAGGGAGAAAAAAATCGACATCGCCGTCCTTGAGGTAGGGCTCGGCGGAAGGCTGGATGCGACGAACACAGTCAAGCCGGAGGTTTCAATAATAACTAACGTCTCTTTGGAGCACATCAGGATACTCGGTGACACTGTGGAAAAAATAACGAGGGAGAAAGCAGGCATATTGAACGAAGGAGGAGTTCTGGTCACCGGAGCCGAGAATCCCGACGCCATCGCCGTCCTCAGGAAAATATGCAAGGACAGGAAAGCGAAATTCGTGCGCGCGAAAAGGCTTAGAGGCGCGAAATCATTTCTGCGCGGCAACGAGATTAAATTCAGGGGCATGAAAATCTTCGTTCCCCTTGCAGGCACATACCAGCTGAAGAATATCGCCTGCGCTCTTACCGCTTTGAATTCGATGAAAGAAGAGATTCCAAATGAAGCGATAAAGAAAGGTCTTGAAAAAGTGAAATGGCCGGGAAGGTTCGAAATGGTTGGAAGGGGAAAGAAAATCCTGCTCGACGGGGCGAAGGATTCCGATTCCATGAGACATCTTATGAACTCGCTCGACCTGATAAAATACAGGAAACTTTACACAGTCTTCAGCGCGTCAGAAGACAAGCTCATACCAAAAATGCTTCATGAGACGGGCAGAAAGACAGACTTTTTCATTCTCACGAAGCACAAGGTGCTGGGGAGAGGAGCGGATCCCTGCGAACTTGCGAAGGAAGTGAAAAAACAAGGCAAGGACTTTCTCGTTATCTACGACGTGAAGGACGCTGTGAGGAAGGCGATGCAGCTTGCGGGAAAAAACGATCTGATTCTTGTCACCGGCTCGCTCTTCACGGTCGCGGAAGCGAGAGAGATATGGTTCAGGAAGAAAGCAAGAATGGGTCGCGAGTTCAATGAAAACGTTGACCTGAAAAAATAGAAGTTACCTTTTCCTGCAGCTGATGACTTCGTTCTCGGTGACTATCTTGTGGATCCTGACGTCGTATTTGTCGGGCATTATCTTCGGGACTATCTGGAAGTCGTAAGCCAGCGCGATGACGGGCACATTCCTCTTGAGCCTCTTGAGGAATCTGTCGTAGAAGCCCGTCCCGTAGCCGACCCTGTTGCCCTTCCTGTCAAAGGCTATGCCGGGGACTACCATAAGGTCTATCTTGTCAAGGGGGAATTTCTTGGGATGCGTGGGGACAGGTATGCCAAACGCTCCCGGCGAAAGCTCGTTAAGGTCGTGTATCTCTGAAATCAACATCAGTTTTTTCTTCACGTTAACGAACGGAACCAGAACCCTTTTGCCTTCCCTGAGGGCCTGGGACAGCATGTCTTCGGTTTTGACTTCGCCCCTTATAGACACATAGAAAAGGATTATCTTTGATTTCTTGTATTCGTTAAGCGAGAGGAGTTTCTCTTTTATCATGGCGTCCTTTTCCAGTTTCACCTCTCCTTTCTGCTTGTTTCTCTGGGAAAGCATCTCCCTTCTCAGTATGTGCTTCATGAAGCCGGACATAATTATTAGAATATTATGGTGTCGGAAGGCTTTATAATTTTATCGTACGGAACCCGAACTATTTTCTGAAAAAACCGCTGACATGCAGCGGAAAACTCAGATTTTTATAACAGTCGGGCATAGTTAATGTATTGATGCTTATGTGGGTTGCTGGAGTGGGCTACAAGGACGGTTACAGGGATCCGCTTGGGGAGAACACGAAAGCCGACATCATCGGCCTTGGAATTTCCAAGGTCAGCGAAGTAAAAACGCTGCAGACTTACGTGATAGAAGGCGATGTGAACAGAGAAGACATCGAAAAAGCAGGCAGGGAACTTCTCGCGGACAGCATAATACAGTATTTCAATTTCTCAGCCTTCGACGGCAAACACCTGAAAAATCTCGTAAAAAAGCGGGGCGTCTGGGTTGTGGAAGTGTTTTTCAGGCCGGGCGTCATGGATGTCGTCGGCCTTTCGGTGGCGAAGGCGATAGAAGTCATGGGCATAAATGGAGCGAAAGTCAGGACCGGAACTACTTACGTTATAAGCGGCAGCCTGACGGAAAAGGAAATCAAAAACATATGCGAAAAATGCCTTGCTAACAGGCTGATACAGACTTACAATTACAAGAGGCTGTGAAATGAAAGCTGGGGAAATCGTAATACTTGGGAAGAATGAAAAGGAACTTGTAGGCATTTCGCGGAAGTTCATGCTCGCGCTCAACGCAGAAGAGATGAAAAAAATACAGGACTATTACACAAAACTCGGACGCAACCCCACCGACGCGGAGCTCGAAACCTTCGCGCAGACCTGGTCCGAGCACTGCGTGCACAAGACTTTCCGCGGGAGCATCGAATACAAAGGGCAGAATATAGAAAGCCTCCTGAAATCCTACATAATCAGGGCGACTAAAGAACTCGCGCTGCCTTGGTGCGTGCATGTTTTCGAGGACAACGCGGGCATCGTGACCTTCGATGGCGAACACAACATCGCCGTCAAGGTAGAGACGCACAACCATCCGAGCGCACTCGACCCGTACGGCGGCGCAGGAACCGGGTCTGGCGGCGTATTCCGCGATGTGATGGGCGTGGGGGCGAAGCCGATACTTTCGACGGACGTTTTGTTTTTCGCCCCGCCCGACTATCCCCACAGCAAACTTCCGAAGGGCGTTCTCCATCCGAAGCGCCTGATGAAAGGCGTCGTCGCAGGCATCCGCGACTACGGCAACAGGATGGGCATTCCGACGGCGAATGGCGGCTTCGGCTTTCATGAAGGCTACATCGGCAATCCTCTGGTATACGCGGGCTGCCTTGGCATAATGCCAAAGGACAGGTACGTGCACGATCCCAAACCGGGTGATAAGATAGTGCTTGCCGGAGGAAGAACAGGCCGCGACGGCATACACGGCGTTACCTTTGCCTCGCTAGAGCTGTCCACAGAGTCGGAGAAGACGTCGAGCGGCGCAGTGCAGATAGGCAACGCAATCGAAGAGAAACGCGTTCTCGACGGCCTGATAGGGGCGAGGGACAAGGGCAGCAGGCCGCTTTATTCGGCAGTGACTGACTGCGGCGGCGGCGGGCTTTCATCGGCGGTGGGAGAAATGGGCAAGAAAACCGGCGTGAAAGTCTGGCTTGAAAAAGTCCCGCTGAAATACGAGGGCCTCGAGCCATGGGAAATCTGGGTTTCAGAGGCGCAGGAAAGGATGTTGCTTGCTGTACCGGAAGCGAATGTTAACGAAGTTCTGGAAATTTTCAGGAACGAGAATACCGAAGCGACTGTTATAGGAGAATTCACGGGCGACAAAAAACTCACGCTCACTTTCGAAGGAGAAAAAATCGCTGAAATAGAGATGGAATTTCTGCATGATGGAATCCCGAAAGTTTCCAGAAAGGCTGAATTAAAATTCGTTTCGGGAAAAGACTCCGACATCCTGGACGAGGAAAATTTCGGTGATGCCCTGAAGAAGATACTCGCCTCGCCGACCGTCGCCAGCAAGGAATGGATCATCCGCCAGTATGACCACGAGGTGCAGGCGAAGATGGCGATAAAGCCGCTGCATGGCTTTGGCGGGCCTGGAGACGCTTGCGTGCTCAGGCCTGTTTACGGCAAATGGGACGGAGTCGTCGTTTCGAATGGTTACAATCCGCGCTTCTCTGGCAACCCTTACAACATGGCGCTCTCCGCGATAGACGAGGCCATCAGGAACAACGTCTGCTGCGGCGGGCGGCGAATAGCGCTGCTCGACAATTTCTCCTGGGGCAACCCGGAGAAGGCTGACAGGCTCGGCGCACTGGTCGAGGCAGTGAAGGCTTGCTACGACGGATCGATGGGCTTCCAGGCGCCGTTCATATCCGGCAAGGATTCCCTCTACAACGAATACAGCATAGGCGGGAAGGAGACCATTTCGATACCCTACACCCTCGTCGTGACCGCCGTGGGGATAATGCCTGACGTGAGGAAAGCCGTGACGATGGATCTTAAGGAAGAGGGAAATCCAATTTATCTGATAGGCGAAACGAAAGACGAGATGGGCGGTTCGCATTACCACATGATCAAGGCGCTGAAAGGCGGCGAGATACCCGGAGTCGAGTTGCCGGCTGCAAGGACAGCGATGGCTTCGCTGACAAAGGCGATGGACATGCGTCTCGTCCGCGCATGCCACGACTGCTCGGAGGGCGGGCTTGCAATCGCTGCCGCGGAGATGTGCTTCGCAGGCGATCTGGGCATGAGCATCGACCTAAGAAGCGTCCCTCAAAACGGCGTCAAAAAGAACTACAAGCTTCTCTTCGCGGAGAGCAATTCACGTTTCATTGTTGAAGTCGAGAAAGCGGAGGAAAAGGCTTTCGAGAAGATCATGTCCGGCTGCAAATTCGCAAAAATCGGCGAGGTGACGGGCGACAAGAAATTAATGGTCACCGGCCTCGGCGGGAAAGAAATCGTGAACGAAAAAATCGACGGCCTGAAAGGGGCATGGAAATCGACTTTCGACTGGTGATGGTGAAAAAATGGTCAGAACTTTGGTGCTGCGCGTGGACGGGACGAACTGCGACGAGGAGACGATGCATGCTTTCGAACTCGTCGGCTCGCAGGTCTCGCTCGCGCATATAAATGAAATAATAAAGGGCCGAGTCTCTCTGGAGGACTTCCAGATTCTCGCAATACCAGGCGGCTTCGCGCACGGCGACGACGTTGCGTCAGGGAAGATTCTCGCGAACATGATAAGATACAAGTTGAGCAGAGACATGGTGAAATTCATAGAGGGCGGCAAGCTCGTCATGGGCATATGCAACGGTTTCCAGGCGATAGTCAAGGCGGGCCTTCTGCCCGCGTTCGCAGGCTTCGGGAAGCAGGAGGTGACCCTCGCTGTGAATGATTCCGGCTATTTCATAGACAGGTGGGTGACGCTGAAGCACGTAAACAAGGGGCGGTGCGTTTTCACCAAAGGCATGAAAAGCGAAATATTCGTGCCCGTAAACCACGGCGAGGGCAAGTTCGTCGCGCCGCCTGAAACAATACGCAAGCTCGAGGAAAATGATCAGGTCGTCTTTAGATACAAAGACAACCCGAACGGCTCGATGAACGACATCGCCGGCATCTGCAACACGGAAGGCAACGTGTTCGGACTAATGCCGCACCCAGAGAAATTCGTCACGAAATACATGCATCCGTACTGGACGAGGACCGCGAATCTGCCCGAGGAAGGCGACGGCTTGGCGATTTTCAGGAACGCGGTCAACTACGCGAAGAAGAAGTTCTGACTTTAATAAAGCTGCACCGGCAGGCGCATATTTCAGACATAAACGTATTTAAATCAGCTAGGCAAAATAATGAATTAAATATAAACAGGAGTAAGATAGGATGTCATTTAGAGAAAGGCATTTCGGAGAAAGATCGGAAAGAAGAGACTTCAGACCAAGAGAGATGCACAAGGCAGTTTGTTCTGAGTGCGGAAAAGAATGTGAAGTCCCGTTCAAGCCCACAGAGGGCAGGCCGGTTTTCTGCAGAGATTGCTTCGCCAAGAAGAAGAGATTCTAAGTAGAAGACGGGAATTGCAAGACACTTAGCCCGATTTTTTGGGTTATTTGGGTCGGACAAACTTAGCTGAAGCTCCGGCTTCAGCATGATATGCCGCAATTGCTTCAGATAGCGACAGCAATAGCCGTGCATATCGCTATCGCTGCGGCCGACACGAGCAGTCCGGCTTTCACAAGCTCCTTCAATTTTACGTAGCTTGTGGAATAAGCGATTGTCGTGGGCGGCGTGCCGCTGGGCATTATGAAATCCAGCGAAACTCCGACGCCTGCAAGGAAGGCGAGTGTTCTCGGATTGATGCCCGTAACGACAGCCAGAGGTATCATCATCGGCACCATTACCGATGCGGCTGCGGTATTGCTGGCGAAAGCCGTCAGCGCGACGCCGAAGGTTATTATGACGATGGCTATCATTATAGCCGGCTGGCCCGTTATCATGGTGTTCAGCGCATTGGCCATTGTCACGTCAAGACCCGAAGTGTGCATGGCATAGCCGAGCGATATGCCTCCGCCTATCAGTATCAGCGCCGGCCAGTCCAATTTTTTGAAGTCTTCGGTCTTCAGCAAACCGAAAGCGTACAGCAGGAATATGGGAACGAGCGAGATTGTGCCTATGTCTATCTTATGCAGCTCGCTCGTGATCCAGAGTATGACCGTTATCAGGAATATGGCCAGGACTTTTTTCTGGTTGATGTTGAGCTTCTTTTCAACATCCTTTATGCTTATTTTCTTTACCTCGGGCTTGAACAGAAGGGTGAGGATTGTGAAAGTGGAGATTATAAGCGCTATCATCATCGGCAGGCCGTAGTATGACCAGTCGATGAAGCCGAATGAGTAGCCGGCCTGGGTAAGGAACTTCGCGACGAGCACGTTCGGCGTGCTGCCAACCATCGTGCCGAGGCCGCCGATGGTCGCGGCAAAGCCTATGCCCAGAACCATCGATTTCCCGAATTTCGATTTGCCTGGAAGCATCTTGTTTTCTTTGAGTATGATGATGCCTATCGGCATCATCAATGCTGCCGCCGCTGAGTTCGCCATCCACATGGAAAGGAACGCCGTCACAGCCATGAGGCTCAGTAGAACCATGCGCGGCCCGGAGCCGCGATGCACGAGCTTGTGGCCCAGATACTCGTCGACTTTGTATTTGCTGAGCGCAAAAGCGATGGCGAAACCGCCGAGCACGAGAACGATTATGGAATCGAAAAATGGCGAGAATGCCTCCGCCGGCTTGAAGCCGCCGAGTATCACGAGCAGGAACGGTATGAGCAACGCAGTGACATGGAGCGGAACGAGCTCGGAAAGCCACATGACAAGAGCGGAAAATGTCAGGGCAAGTACAATCTGCTGCTGCGTGCCAAAGCCGAGGAAATAAGACGACACGAGAACCGAAAGCGCCACGCAGACGATGACAAACACGAGCCTCTTCCACACGCTGGTGCCGCGCGCGCCGTGGACGGCAATGTGATGCACAGGATGCATCTTATGCTGCTGCGCATGTTCATGCTCGCGTCGCATATTAATTATTTTGGGCGAAGGCGCATAAAAACCAAAATTTTATAAAACAGCTACCGATAGATTAGATATGAAAGTTCTGATAGTTTGCGGAAGCCAGAGCGACATGGAAGTCGCGAGGCGCGCTGAAGACGTCCTGAAGACCAGCAGAATCCCTTTCGAAATCCGTGTCTCCTCGGCGCACAGGGACCCCAAAGGGACGGAGAGGCTCGTGAAAAACACAGACGCTGACGTAATAATCGCGATTGCCGGCCTTTCGGCCGCGCTGCCCGGTTTCATCGCATCGCATACGAGCAAGCCTGTAATCGGCGTGCCTGTCGGGGTGAAGCTGGACGGGCTTGACGCGCTGCTTTCGATGATGCAGATGCCCGGCGGCGTGCCTGTTGCGACGGTGGGGATAGACAACGGCAGGAATGCGGCGGAACTCGCGATACGCATCCTCAGGCTCAGGGCTGAACCCGCGAAGAAAAAGGGGAAGAAATGATAGATGAGGCGGCCATAAGGAGCCAGATTCCTCTTGCCCTCGGAAAAACGAATTTCAATCTGGGCAGGAAGTATGAGGGAAAGGTGAGGGATAATTACATCCTCACCGACAGGAGAATCATAATAACGACTGACAGGATTTCTGCTTTTGACAAGGTGCTGGGAACGATTCCCTTCAAGGGACAAGTTTTGAACCAGCTTGCTGCATTCTGGTTCGACAAGACTAAAAGCGTTGTAAAAAATCACATGCTGGACATCCCCGATCCGAACGTCATGGTCGTGAAGGAATGCCAGCCCGTCCCGGTCGAGATGGTCGTGCGCGGCTACATAACAGGTGTCACGACGACATCCGCATGGTACAACTACCAGCGCGGCGTCAGGGATTTCTGCGGAGTTCGCTTGCCCGAAGGGCTGCACAAGGACCAGAAATTCGACAGGCCTATAATCACTCCTACGACGAAGGCGGGAAAAGGCGAGCACGACAGGCCAATCTCAGGCGAGGACGCTGTTAAGGAAGGCCTGATTTCGAAGGAACTTTTCGAGCAGCTGTCCGAGGTCAGCCTGAAGCTTTTCGATTTCGGCTCGCGCTTTGTCGCCAAGCACGGCCTGATACTTGTCGATACGAAATACGAGTTCGGCCTGCTGGACGGCAAGCTCGTACTCATGGACGAAATCCACACTCCTGACTCTTCGAGGTTCTGGTTCAGCGACACGTACGACGAGCTTTTCGCGAAAGGCGAGGAGCAGAGGAAGCTCGACAAGGAATATGTAAGGACGTGGTTTGCGAACCAGGGCTACATGGGCGATGGCACCCCGCCGAAGCTGACGAATGAAGTCATGGTTGAAGCGGCGAAAAGGTATATCGAAGCATATGAGAAGATAACCGGAAGCCGCTTCGAGACTACGCGTGAAAACGTGCTGCAAAGAATCGCGAAGAATCTCAGGCAGAAAGGTTATCTGCAATAATATATGAATATAAAGGTGTGATGGCATGGCAATACATCCTATCGAGTACCGTTATTGTTCCGACGAGATGCGCGAAGTTTTCGAGGAAGAAGCGAAGCTACAGAAATGGCTTGACGTCGAATCTTCGCTGGCGAAAGCGCATGCGCAGCTCGGCAACATCCCGAAAGCCGCTGCCGCAGAAATCTCGAAGAAAGCGGACACGCAGTTCGTGACAGTCGAGCGCGTGCACGAAATCGACGAGGAAATACATCATGATTTGATGGCGATGGTCAGGGCGCTCACGGAAGTCGCGGGCGATGCCGGCAAATACGTGCACTATGGAGCGACTTCGTATGACATCGAGGACACGGCACTCGCGCTCCAGCTGAGGGACGCGATAGAAATAATCGAGAGCAACCTGAAAAAGTTGAAGGATACGCTAGCGACGCTCACCAAGAAAAACAGGGACGTTGTCTGCATCGGCAGGACGCACGGCCAGCACGCAGTTCCCACGACGTATGGCCTGAAATTCGCGAACTGGCTCTGCGAGATACAGAGGGACATCGACCGCCTCGAGCAGGCGAAAAAAAGGATTCTCGTCGGCAAGATGACTGGCGCTGTCGGCACGCAGGCGACGTTTGGCGAGAACGCGCGCAAGTTGCAGGCGCTGGTGATGAAAGATTTAGGTCTCACTCCGGTAATGATTTCGACACAAGTGATTCAGCGCGACAGACATGCGGAACTCGTCTTCGTCCTCGCGCTCATCGGCTCGACCCTCGAGAAAATCGCGAAAGAAGTGCGCAACCTCCAGCGCACGGAAATCGGCGAGGTGCTGGAGAGCTTCGAGAACAAACAGGTCGGCAGCTCGACCATGCCGCACAAGCGTAATCCATGGAAGTCAGAGAACGTCTGCTCGCTCGCACGCGTTTTGAAATCGCATGTGATGGTGGCGCTCGACAACAACCCGCTCGAGCACGAGCGCGATCTCTCGAATTCCGCTAACGAAAGAATAATCTTCGCCGAAAGTTTCATGCTGCTCGACTTCATGCTGCGAAGGATTACTGACATTCTTCTAAGCCTCGAGCTGCAACACGACAAAATAAAGGAAAACCTTGATCTAACCAAGGGACTGGTAATGAGCGAGAAGATAATGATCGCGCTGGTCAAAAAAGGGATTGGCCGCCAGGACGCACACGAGATAATGCGTCAGGCGGCGATGGAGTCGTACGCTAAAGGCGCGCCGCTCAAGGACATCCTTCTGAAAAATTCGCAGGTGAAGAAGCATTTTACAGCGAAGGAAATCGAACGCCTGTTCGACCCGCGCAACTACATCGGCACCGCGAAGGAGCAGGTGGACGACGTGCTGAAGGCGTTGAACAAGAAATGAATTATCTGATTTTCTCATTCCGGCGAAACTTTAAAACGGAGAGGTTCATATTATCAATATGACTGACGAGTTCACTTACGAGAAGGCGGGCGTCGACATAGAGAAGGTCAAGCACTCGCACGGTGAGATGGCCGAGATTTTCAAGCAGACCTTTTCACAGCGCTTGGACAAGTTCGGGAGGGTTTTGAGCGAGATAGGGCATTATGCAGGGCTCATCGACATCGGCGGCGGCAAGACGCTTGCGATACATGTCGACGGCGTCGGGACGAAAACGCTTATCGCCCAGGCCATGAGGAAGTACGACACCATCGGCTTCGACTGCGTGGCGATGAACGTGAACGACCTCATCTGCATGGGCGCTGAACCTGTTTCCATGGTTGATTATCTCGCACTGGAGAAAACCGATGAGAAAATGATAAGCGAGATAGCAAAAGGCCTCGCGAAAGCGGCGAAAGAAGCTGGCGTAGCTGTCGTCGGTGGCGAAACAGCGATAATGCCGGACGTCGTAAAGGGCTTCGACCTGGCCGCGATGTCGCTAGGCATGGTCTACAAGGACAGGATTATAACCGGCGAAAAGATGATACCAGGAGACATAGTCATAGGCCTCGAGAGCTCAGGCGTGCATTCGAACGGCCTCTCGCTCGCAAGGAAAGTTCTGCTGCAGAGGCATGACATAGGCACATACGTCAAGGAGCTTGACTGCTCTGTCGGAGAAGAGCTGCTCAAGCCGACGAGGATTTACGTCAAACCGGTCCTCGAGATCCTGCAGAACTGCAAGGTTCATGGCCTCGCCCACATCACGGGCGGCGCGTTCTCGAAACTCGCACGTATAGGCAGCAAAGCCGGCGTGGGCTTTGACATCAAGCTCCCCAAACCGACAAAGCCGGTGTTCAAACTTATACAGCATTACGGCCTGCTTAGCGACAGGGAGATGTTCCGGACGTTCAACATGGGAATCGGCTTCATAATCGTCGCGCCAGGCGAGGAGCCGGAGGATTACGAGCGTATCGCTGACGTCCTTAAGAAACACAACATCGCGCACAGCGTGATAGGCAAGGTCACGAAAGTCCAGAAGATTATTGTAAACGGCGTGGACGTGGGTTAAGCCAGGATTGCCGCATTTTTTAAGCAAAGGATTACATATCTGATTATCATGAAAAAATCCAAGACGGAAGGCTGGAAGTTTCTGCTGGGAATCGGTGTCGGCATAGGAATCGTTGTCATAATTATCGCTGCTGGCTTCATGGCGACTGAACTGCCTTTCGGCAACAAGATTGCCATAATCAGGGTGCAGGGCGTCATCGCTTCCGGGCAGCAGCTGCTCAGCGATACGTTCACGCCGGAGGAAGCGTTTTACCTGATAAAGAAGGCCGAAGACGACCCGAGCATAAAGGCAGTGATGTTTGAAATCGATTCTCCGGGCGGCTCTGTCGTCGCGTCGAGGGAAATCGCCTTCGCTGTTGCCGACATGAATAAGCCGACGCTCTGCTGGATGGGCGACGTCGCGGCGAGCGGCGCTTACTGGATCGCCTCCTCTTGCGACCACATAATGGCCGACCCGCTCACGCTTACGGGATCAGTGGGCGTGACCGCATCGTATCTCGAGTTCTCGAAGCTCTTCGAGAAGTACGGCATCACCTATGAGCAGATAACGTCAGGCGCAATGAAGGACATGGGCTCGCCGTTCCGCAACCTGACCGAAAGCGAGAGAGGCAAGCTTGAATACATAACCAATGAAATATTCAAATATTTCATCAGCGACGTGAGCGAGAAGAGAAAGCTTACGCCAGCGCAGGTAGAAGAGATATCCACAGGAGACATATTCCTCGGAAAGGACGCTGTCGACCTGGGTCTGATAGACTCGACAGGCACGATAAAAGACGCAAAAGAGAAGGCCAAAGAACTTGCAGGAGTCAAGGATGCGGAATTCGTGACGCTGCAGACGAAGGGCATGAGCTTGTTCGATATTCTGGGCCTGCTCGGCTGATGCCGGTTTTTGTAGATGGCAATAAAGATTTCTCTATTTATGCATATTTTCATATCTTTAACATTTTATTCAAATAATTAGGTAAATAATTGTATAAAATACCTAAAATATAATTTATTTGGAACAAAATTCCAATTTAATGTGTTTATTTTGCAAGAAATAGTTTTCTGCTAAAGTTTTAAGTTAGTTTTTCGATTGAGCCTTTTTCTAAAAGGCTCACTTGTGTGCGAAGTATATGATTATTTGCTTGTTCTCGTTCGCGTCCACGCGTCCGAACCCGATGCGTTCCATCTGTATGACTTCGCCGACTTTCAGATTCGACATCTCCGGCTCGCCTATGCCTTCGGAAACGCCGTCAGCGTTGACGACCTTCACCTTGACGTGCGGCTCGCTCACCCATTGTATCTTGTGCATGTCGCGGACGATTTCGTCTCCCACGCACTTCGTTTTCCTTGAAAGCGAAACGTTGCAATAGCCTTTCAGGCGGACGACCTTGCCTTTAAGCTCCGCACTGTCCTTCCCGGAGATGTAAATATTTTTCGGGTCTACAGGAATTTTCTTCTTGCCGCGCTCCGGGAAATCCGGATGGAGCACTTCGAAAACCTCGCGTTTATCAGGCGCAACTTCTATCAGGAGCTTGACAGGGTCGATCACGGTCATGTACCTATTGGCGATGGGATCAATGAATTTCCTGTTCTGCGTGTCGAGATTTTCCCAACTCAGCTCGATGTCGTTCTTGCTGAGGCCGCACTGCATGGCGAGGTTCTTTATCGCTTCCGGATGGAAGCCGCGCCTCAGCATGGCGCGGACCGTCGGGAGCTTCGGGTCGTCCCAGCCCGAGACCTCGCCATTCGCTATCATCACCTTGATGTCCCTGGTGTGGACCGCGCCGCCGGGGAAGCGTATCATGCCGAAGTTAACGACATCCGGGAAGCCCCAGCCGAAAATGTCAGATACCATCTTCTGCACCGCTGTGTTGTGCTCGTGCTCCTTGCCGCGGAAGACATGCGTCACTCCGAGTTCATGGTCGTCGACAGCGCAGGAAAAATTGTACAAAGGCCAGACCGCGTACTTCGTCCCCTTCAGGGGGTGGGGGGTCTTGTTGACCCTCAGAAGAGGCGGGTCGCGCAGTACAGGGTTCGGGTCAGCCATGCTGTTTTTCAGCCTCAATACAGCCGAGCCGTCCTCCATGCCGCCTGCGAGCATCGCCTCCCACAGTTCCAAGTTTTTCTCTTTTGAATTCACCCGGCAGGGGCAGTCGGCTTTCGAAAGCTTGTATTCCTTGAATGTCTCGGTCGGGCATGTGCACACGTAAGCCCTTTCCTTTTCAAGGAGGTGTTTCGCGTGCTTGTAATAATCATGCAACCTGTCAGACTGGAGGACCAGCGAATCCCATTTTATGCCCATTCTTGCCAAATCCTCCTTCAGCCATTCGTAGGCATTCGCTTCGATCTTCTTCGCGTCAGTGTCCTCTATGCGAAGGATGAATTTGCCTTTGTATCTCCTTGCGTAATAATGGCTGAGAAAAACCGCGCGCATGAACTGGCCTATCGACAGGGGCCCGGTCGGCGAAGGCGCGAACCTTGTCGTGACTTTCCCTTCTTCCGCTCCTTCAAGCCCGGAAAGGCCCTCCTGCTTCTTCTCCTGCTTCTCGAGCAGTTCGGGAGCGATATCCTCGAGTTTCTTTGCCTGTTCAGCAAGGGAAAGGTGGTTTATCTCATTTACTGCCTGCTCCACCATCATGCGCACTTCATTCACCCTGGTCCTCGCTTCCGGGCTGTGCGAAATCACCTTACCAAGAACCGCCGAAGCGTTCGCCTTGCCCTTGTAGAAAACTGCGTTCTGCAGTGCGTACTGGAGGACGATGTCTTTTAGTTTCATGAACAAATATTTAAGCCTTGGAAATAAAAATTAATCGTGATTTCATGCGCTTCGACGCGAAATGCTCGGATTGCGTTTTCTTCAGGATACGCCAGCTTCCGCCCGCGGTGGAATGCGCCAACAACGACGGCTCTGTTTGGGACCCAAAGGAAAGGGCGTGTGACAACTTCGCCCACAGAAAGCAGCAGGCGCGTTAGCATGCTTTAACGTTTGCCTAGGTCTTGGTCTTCTTTATTCCGGTGTAGAAACCGACCAGGGCTGCATAACTCAGAAGAGCGACGTATGTCTGGATGGCCGTCCTGACCAGCATGAACACGAAGCTCGGTATGGAGAGCATGCTGGTATCGCCTGACAAGACAGTATAAGTGGCCTCCGGCATCGTGCCTACAACCGTCACCGCAAACACGACCGCTCCCAGAAGCACGTAAAGTATGAATGTGTTGAGCTTGTTCTTGCCTATGATTTTCCATGACTTCTTTATCGCGTCGAGGGCGCCGTGTTTCTCAAGCCCTGAGAGAACCGGTGAAACAGTGGTCATGAACATGATTATAACGCCCGCGACAAGGCCGACCGCGAACCACAGGCCGCCCACGGCCACAAGCAGGAAGTTCGCTCCCGTCAGCATGGCAAAGCCCACGAGGAAAATGCCGCCGAAGCAGGCTAGGAGTATCAGGCCGAGTATGAGGAAGAGCGCCAGCAGCGGCAGGAATCTTTTTCTGATTGCTCCCAAGTCTCCGGAAAGCGCCTTCCTCTTGCCGCTGAAATAGGCCAACGAATTTTCAAGATAGGCAGGCATCAGCAGTATCAAGAAAACCCAAGTGACTATCATCAGGGGCGTGGAATAAACCATGAATGGCATCAGGCTCTCCAGCGATGGAATCTCTTCGCCAGAAAAAACTGTGCTCATGTCTCCAAGGAAGTAGCCAGAGACGAACCATGCGGCTATCGCGAAAACCAGCTGCACGGCGAACATGAGTATGAACGCGTCCTTCGCCAGCGGGTACCTTACTGATTTTCCGAAAAGCCTGTTGAAATCCAAACCCATGTTCTATATTTGCGCCGGCCTGTTTAAATATTGTGCTAGCGGTTTGATGATATGCGATTAAAAATTTTTCAGAAAGCCTGCTATCTGTCTTCCGACGTTCTTGCCCGTGTCGACCACGAAGTGCTTCTCGCGGATGGGTTCGAATTGTTCCCGGATTTTGCGATAGACACAGAAATCCGCATCGCTCAGGCTCTCGCTTTTCGCCCGCTCGTCCAGGCGGCGCTTCGCAGTTTTTTCGCTGCATACGACCTCGACTATCGCGAAAGCGCTCCTATTTCTCTGCGCGATTTCCTTCACTCGGCTGCGCAGCTCCTCTTTGTAAAAGGTGCCGTCGAGGACGATGTTCTTGGACTGCTTCAGAAATTTTTCAGCCATCTCGAAAAGCATTTTGTAGACGAGGTCCTTCTCTTCCTGCGTATAGGCCGGCCTGGAGAACAGCTCTTTCCTCACGACGTCCGTGTTGAAAAGCAGGGCCTTCGTTCTTTCGGCGATTGCCTTTGAAACTGTTGACTTGCCTGTCCCGGGCAGGCCGCAGACCAGAATGAGCGTGTTCCTTTTGCTGTCATCTTTCTTGCTTTCCTTGCCTTTATTTTTCCTTGTCATACTTGACGACTTCTCCCGGAAGCGTGGTGGTGCCGGGCCAGAGCTTCCTGCCCGGATAAATGGAAGTATTGATGCCTACGCGCGCTCCTCGGCCTATGACACTGCCGAACTTCCTCCTGTTTGTGTCGAGCAGGACGCCCCTGATCATCGATTTGACGTTCGCTTCGTCGTGCCTCAGGTTCGCGATCTTGGTGCCGGCGCCGAAATTCACGTTTTCGTCTATTACCGAGTCGCCGACGTAGGCATGATGGCCGATGCTCGTGTTGTCCATTACTATCGAGTTCTTTACCTCGACTGAATTGCCTATCCTGCATCCGTCGCCTATCGATGTCCCGCTGCGGATGTAGCAGTTGGGCCCGATGTCGCAGTTCTCTCCTATCGCTGCAGGACCTTCTATGTACGTCCCAGACCTGAGCAGCGTGCCTTTGCCGACCGAAACGTTGCCTTTCAGCGTCACGTTCGCTTCCTTCGTCCCCCTTATGTTTCTCTTTGTTTGCGAGAGGAGGAACTCGTTAAGCGAGAGCAGGTCCCATGGATAGGTTATCATGAAGCACTTCTGCGTTTCCACGACACGGACGTACTTGTGCCTGGCGAAGGCGTTGACGGCGTCGGTCAGCTCGATTTCGCCCCTTCTGGATCTGCCGGCCTTTTTCAGCAGGCCGAAAATCTCGCTGTTCAGCACGTAAAGCCCGCAGTTGACCAGGTCGGATTTGGGCTTCTCCGGCTTTTCGATGATCCCTGAAAGCGCGTTCCCGCTTTTTTTGATGACGCCGTAGTCATCGGGATTCTCAGCTTTCATCGCAAGCATCGCTAAATCTTTAGCGCATTTCGCGATGTCCTCGCGCCTGTAAAAATTGTCGCCCATCATCACTATGAATTTTTCTCCCGCGCATTTCTCCGCCTGCAGCAGCGCGTGGCCCGTCCCCAGCGGCTCGGTCTGCCCGGCATACGTAATCTTCAGCTTGCCGTATCTTTTGCCTATACGCTCCCTTATCATCTCTCCCCTGTACCCTGTTACAAGAACCGCCTCGCTGACCAGGTCCTGCAGCTGGCCGAGGTTCCATTCGAGTATGGTCTTGTTCGCGACCTTGAGAAGAGGCTTGGGCCTGCCGAGAGTCAGGGGATAGGTCCTCGTCGATCTGCCCGCGCAAAGTATGACCGCTTTATCCGCTTTCATAGAACGATTTTGGGTTTCTGGTTTTTAAAGGTTAGACAAGAACGGGCGGGATGGCAGTAACAAGCCACACAAGCGCATAGCCAATCAGACAGCCAACTGTCAGAAACGGCATCGCCGGATAAAACCTGTCTTTCTTCGCGAGGGCGAGCAGGCCGAAAAGCGCGAAAGCGACGACAGCGGGAATGATGAGGGAGTAAGCGAAGGCGAGGGTTTTTTCAAGGCCCAGCTTTATCATGCCGTCCATTACCACGCCCGCGAAAATCAGCGGGAACGCGATGTCTCCGCCGCCGAGTATCGCGTTTCTGGTTTCCTCCCTGACCTCGATGACCTTCGTCTCGCCTCCTTTTGCACCCTTTGCCGCCTTTCCGGCATCCCTTATCGTTTCCTTCGTTTTGGTTTTGTAGGAAAGCATTATGCCCGCGAAGGCGCGGCTCTTGGTCTGGAATTCGGCCAGGGAAATCATGTGCTTCGAATACCACACGGCGAAGATGTCATACGCCGATATTGCGAGCAGCAGCAGCGTTACCCAGAGTACGTTTATCAGGGGAACGAGAATGACCGCGATGCCGGCGTATATGAGAGGTTCTGTTATGTTGTGGGCCCATATGCTGGGCCTCCATATCTTGAAAAAGGCGAGGAAAAAGCATATCACGAACGCTGCCGTGGGATCGATGAAAACGCCTATGGTTATCGAACATGTCATCCACACGGCGAAGAAGAACATGGCCTTCCACACCAGGAATTTCCTGAACCTCACCAGCAGAAGGATCAGGCCGGTTCCTATCAATATCGCGACCAGCACGTAGACGAAAGTCTCCGGTCCCTGAATGTCGGGCCGCTCGCCTATCGCCGTGTCCTCGTGCTCCACCACGATTTCTCCTTCAGACGTTCGTGACACGACTGTGTTGGCGCTGACTGCATAAAGGCCAATAACCTGCGAGAGGATGAAAATAAGAACTATCGCAAGGGTTATCGGAAAGGTATGCTTCATAAAATTAGTATGTCCTGGAATGCTTATTAATTACTTTGGACAAAATTTTATTATGGCCTTCTTTTCTCCGCTGGAAATCGAACTAGTTCTGAAACTAATCGTTTCTGCAGGCCTTGGCCTGCTGCTGGGATACGAAAGGGAAGTCCACAAGAGGCCCGCGGGTTTGCGGACGCACTCGCTGGTCTGCATGGGAGCCGCGCTGTTCACCGTTATATCATTCAGCTTCAGCGGCAACAACGTCGATGCGTCGCGCATCGCTGCCGGCGTGGTGACGGGCATAGGCTTCATAGGCGGCGGAGTCATATTCAAGTCGGAAGAGAGAGTGATCGGCCTCACCACCGCGGCTGAGCTGTGGGTTGTCGGCGCTATAGGCCTCGCTGTGGGCATAGGCTATTACCTGGCGGCTTTCGTGACGACGGCGATAGTTCTCATAATACTCGTTCCCCTGAAACACGTCGCAGAAGAGGCGCGCAAAAAAGCGCTTTTAAAATAGGCTTGTTTTATTAAATCATAAATATAATGTAGATTTTATTCACCGGCAAAACCAGAAGGCGAGATTATGTTCCCCAAAGACTACAATTTCCGCGAAAGCGAGGAGAAGTGGCAGGCATATTGGGAGAAGGAAGGGATTTTCAAATTCAACCCTGAAAGCGAGAAGCCGGTTTTCTCGATAGACACGCCGCCTCCTACTGTTTCGGGCAAGATGCACCTGGGACACGCGTTCTCATACTCACAGCAGGACTTCGTCATCCGCTTCAAGCGCATGAACGGCTTCGAGATATTCTATCCCTTCGGCACGG
Source organism: Candidatus Aenigmatarchaeota archaeon (assembly GCA_041489155.1). GTDB lineage: Archaea > Aenigmatarchaeota > Aenigmatarchaeia > QMZP01 > QMZT01 > JBGPQP01. The sequence continues at coordinate 27,116 of JBGPQP010000003.1, read as the reverse complement.
ACGACAACGGCCTTGCGACCATACGCCTTGTCGAGAAGGAAAAAGGCGTCAAAGGGACGGAGATGGGCAGGAAGGAATTCGTCAATCTGGTCCTCGAGACGCTCAAGACCGTGAGGCCGAAGTACATCCACGACTGGAAGAGGATAGGCATGAGCTGCGACTGGTCGATCTACTACACGACCATAAACGAGCACTGTCAGAAGATCTCGCAGAAATCCTTCATCGACCTTTACAATGCCGGAAGGATTTACAGAAAGCGCACGCCGTTCCTCTGGTGTCCCGAATGCCAGACGTCGATAGCGCAGGTGGAGATGAAGGACAAGCAGCAGGAATCGCGCTTCGTCTACATGAAATTCGACACAAGCATAGGCGAGCAGATAACCATCGCGACGACGAGGCCTGAGCTGCTGCCCGCTTGCGTCATGATGCATGTCCACCCGCAGGACGAGCGCTACAAAAAATTCATCGGCGCCAAGGCCAGGATACCATTCTTCAACCGCGAGGTCGACATCATGGCAAACACGGACGTCGACCCGGCGTTCGGGAGCGGCGCCGTGTATCACTGCACATTCGGTGACATGGACGACGTGGAATGGATGGAGAAATACAGGATCCCTCCGATAGAGATAATGAACAAGGACGGCAGGCTGAACGAGAAGGCCGGGAAATACGCCGGCATGAACTCGCATGAGGCGAGGAACGCCATAATCGATGACATGAAGCATGAAAACCGCATAGAGAAGATAGAGAAGATCACTCATGTCGTGAACGTCCACGAGAGATGCGGAGCGGAAATGGAAATCCTGATGACGGAGCAGTGGTTCATCCGCTACCTCGACCTCAAGAGGCAGTTCCTTGATGCTGGAAGGCGGATGAAATGGTACCCTGCCTTCATGCGCTCGCGCTACGACAACTGGATAAAGGGCCTGAAATGGGACTGGAACATCTCAAGGCAGAGGAGCTTCGGCGTGCCTGTACCCGTGTGGTTCTGCGAGAAATGCGGAGAGGTCATGCTGCCCGAAGAAATCGACCTGCCCGTTGACCCGATGGTTGACAAGCCCAAGCACGCTTGCAAGTGCGGCTCCCGCGCTTTCCGCGGCGACCATGACGTGCTCGACACGTGGGCTACTTCATCGTTAACGCCGCAAATCGCTGCCTCGCTATTCCCCCAGGTTTATGCGAAGCTTTATCCGATGTCTTTGCGGCCGCAGGCGCACGACATCATAACCTTCTGGCTCTTCAACACCGTCGTCAAGTCCCAGATGCACAACACCGTCAATCCGTGGAAGGACATAATGATATCAGGCTGGGCGCTCGACCCGCACGGCAAGAAGATGTCGAAATCCAAAGGCAATGTAATCGAGCCGCAGACGCTCACCGAAAAATACGGCGCCGATTCGCTGCGCTTCTGGGCAGCCGGCTCTAAGCTAGGTGAAGATCTTCCGTACCAGGAAAAGGATTTCATCACCGGCAGCAAGTTCGTGACGAAGCTCTGGAACGCCTCCAAATTCACGCTTATGCATCTTAAAGACTACAAACCGGATAAGCCGGAAAAGTTCACTGAAATTGACAAGTGGATTCTTTCGAAGATAAGCAACATCATAAAGGCTTCGACCATCGCCTTCGGGAAATACGAGTATTCGAAAGCGAAGGTCGAGACCGAGAATTTCTTCTGGCACACTTTCTGCGATTATTATCTGGAAATCGCGAAAGACAGGCTCTACAACTCCTCTGCTTATGAGCAGTGGGAAGTCGACTCCGCGAAGTATACGCTTTACTACGTTTTGCTCTCCATCCTGAAGCTCATGGCTCCCATCATGCCGCACATCACCGAGGAGATTTACCATCTTTATTTCGCTAAAGCCGAGGACAAAAAGAGCATCCACATCTCCGCATGGCCGCAATTGGACAGCTCGCTCGCGAGCAGGAAGGCCGAGAAGGCGGGGGACATGGCAATCGATGTAATCGCGGCGATAAGGAAGTTCAAGTCGGCGAACTCGATGCCTATGCCGCAGCCTCTTAAGGCCGTGACCATTGCTTCCAACGCGGTCAGGCCCGTTCTCAGGGATATCCAGAAGACCATGAAAATCGAGAGCGCGAAGATAGGGAAGCTTAAAGAGAAGACGACAGAAACGGAGAAGTTCAAGATCGCGCTGGAGATAATGAAATAAACCGGATGAAATGGTTTTAATTCCGCTGTGCCAATTTCTAAACATGAGATTCGCTTTCATTGCCCTGGCGCTGTTTCTGGTCATTATTATGGCGTTTCCTGCCAGCGCACAGGACTGCAGGGAAGGCGAAAGGCGCCTCTGCGGCTCGGACGTGGGCATATGCGAACCCGGCAGATCTATCTGCAAGGAAGGAAATTGGGGCGAGTGCGAGGGCGCGGTCGTGCCCATGGAAAGCGAAGTTTGCGGCAACTCGCTGGACGACAACTGTGATGGAACGGTGGACGAGAACTGCTTCCCGTGGCTTTCCTTCGTTCTTGTGGGGATGGGCATGCTCTTCATAGGCATGGGCATGTATTACATGCAGCGCGGCAAGGGCGAGCGCATGCTCAGGGAAGGCGTCGGCAAGGACTAAAAACGAGCGATATCGGCTATATTTTGCGTCGAAACCTTTATAAATAATATTTATATATAAATCCTTTATACAATAGTATAAAACCCATCGGGCCATAAGGTCAGATGAGCAGTTAAGATCGTGATGATCTTAATAAAACGTTTGGGAGGGATGACATGGCAGAGAAACCGCACATCAACATAATAACGTCTGGTCACGTAGACCACGGCAAATCTACACTTATAGGTAGGTTGCTTTTCGATTCAGGAGCGATTCCGGAGCAGGAGCTCAGGAAGCTCAAGGAGAAGGCCAAAGAACTGAAAAAGGAAACGTTCGAGTTCGCCTTCGTCATGGACAACCTCAAGGAAGAGAGGGAAAGAGGCTTGACCATTGACCTCATGCACAAGGAATTCGAGACTCACAAGTACTATTTCACGGTCATCGACTGCCCCGGCCACAGGGACTTCGTCAAGAACATGATCACAGGAGCGAGCCAGGCCGACGCAGCGATACTTGTCGTATCCGCGAAGGATGGCATCCAGGAGCAGACGAGAGAGCACCTGTATCTGGCAAAGGTCCTTGGCATCGGCCAGCTTGTAGTCGCGATAAACAAGATGGACGCAGTGAACTACGAGAAGGCCGCGTACGAGAAGACCAAGACCGAGGTAACGAAGCTGCTTCAGACGCTTGGTTACAAGCCGGACAAGATCCCGATGGTGGCATGCTCTGCCTATCTGGGCGACAATGTTTTCAAGAAATCTACCAACATGTCCTGGTACAGCGGGCCGACGCTTGTAGAGGCGCTTGACATCGCGATCACTCCGCCCGAGAAGCCGCTGCACAAGCCGCTGAGACTTCCGGTGCAGGACGTCTTCACGATAACAGGCGTTGGAACTGTCCCGGTCGGAAGGGTAGAAACAGGCATACTTAAGCCGGGAGACAAGCTGATCTTCGAGCCTTCCGGAGTGCAGGGCGAGGTGAAATCGGTCGAGATGCACCACAAGCAGCTTGCGAAAGCAGAGCCTGGCGATAACGTCGGCTTCAACGTAAGAGGCATTTCAAAGACCGACGTTAAACGCGGCGACGTCGCCGGCCATCTGAACAGCCCGCCGACTGTCGCGAAAGAGTTCACCGCGCAGATAATCGTTCTGCAGCACCCGACGGTCATAACGAAGGGTTACACGCCGGTGTTCCACTGCCACACAGCGCACATGGCAGGCAGGATAATGGAACTCGTCAAGAAGCTCGACCCGAAGACTGGCGCTGTCCTGCAGGAGAACCCGGACATGCTGAAGCCTGGCGATGCAGCGATAATCAAGGTTCAGCCGACGCAGCCTATTGTGATGGAGAAGCAGTCAGAATTCCCGGAGCTTGCGAAGTTCGCGATCCGCGACATGGGCAAGACCATCGCAGCCGGAATTGTGATTGACGTCGTGAAGGCGAAGTAATTTACATAATCGCCTTCCTTTCTTTTTCTTTTTATTAGCTTCCAGTCCAAGCTCCATCGCTGAACTTGCTCCAAAAAAAGCTGTACAGCGCCGCTTATAAGTTTCCTTGACCTTCTAAAAAGAATGGGGAGAAATACCTTGATGAGATATACCGTTTAATCGGGATAGCGGGATATTTAGGTAGCCCAAGGAAGAAAGAGCGCAAATACGGAGAATTTTTGTACGAATTGCTAATGGACAAAATTTATGACAAATTTAAACACGGCGATGATCCTGACCCAGATCTAAACATATTTAGTTACATGAGGCTGATGAAAGCTTATGAATACAAAAAGGCAAAAAAGTTGGCAGAGGAATGGTTTAAAAAGGAATGGGACGATTTTATCAAATTCCTTTAATTTTAAATAAAGAATCTAATTTATTCTCTATGATGTTATGAATCCCATCGATACCAGCGACAGGATTGAAAAATGGCTCGCCACCAAGGTCAAAGAGACTAACGCGAAAGGCGTCGTTGTCGGCATGAGCGGCGGCGTCGACTCGAGCGTAGTCGCCGCCATCGCGAAGCGCGCGCTGGGGAAAAATGTTCTTGGCGTGATACTGCCCTGCGATTCGAACCCCAAAGACGCGAAGTTCGCGCAACTCGTCGCCAAAAAATTCGGCATCGAAACCAGGCGGATCAACCTAACTCCCGTGTTCAGACAATTCAGGAAAAGCCTCCCGCCGGGCGGCAAAAAAATTCACGGCAACCTCAAGGCCCGCCTCAGAATGGCGGCACTTTACTACTTCGCCAACAAGCACAATTACCTCGTCCTCGGCACGTCTAACAGGTCGGAACTCTGGATCGGCTACTTCACGAAGCACGGCGATGCCGCCGCCGACCTAGAGCCGATAGGCGGCCTCTACAAGACGCAGATCGTCGAACTCGCGAAACATCTCGGCATCCCGAAGGAAATCATAAAGGCGAAACCTTCTGCCGGCCTTTGGAAAGGCCAGACGGACGAGAAGGAGATAGGGATGGGATACGGGCAGCTCGATTTAATCCTCTGGTCGATGGAAAACGGCAAGCAGCAGACTTCCAGGCAGGCGGCGAAGGTCATGGACATGATCAACCGCTCGAGGCACAAGCGCAAGATGCCTGAGATATGCGAAATCAGTAATTAGAGACTGCCTTTCATCGCCTTCGACTTGTCGGTCTCCAAGCGGTTGCTGAGGGCGTTGACTAGGAATTTCTTCTTCTTGTGCGTGATGACCCAATAAGGATAATAAACGGGTTTGACCTCGAGCACGCGCATCTCCCAGATGTCGGCGACTTTCTTTACGAAGTCCGCCGTTATGGTGAAATCGAGCGTCTCGCCCTCGCGGTCGCGCTCGATTATCTTGCGGTCGATTTTCATATGTGAAGGATCTGCGGGGATTTTGAGTTTCGGAATCGCGTGATAAGTGCTGCCGTCGCTCGTGACAAGTTTCTTCTCCATCAGGGACTTCAGCGTCGATTGCGCGGTGCTCAGCAGGATTTTCAAATCGTTGGAAATTCTTTCTATGGAATCGCCTTTGTCCTTGCTCATTATTACGTGGAGAAGCACGCTCCTCTCCGCGTTGGAAAGCTCGAGCAGGTCGTTTATGCCGCTGCTTGTTTCGATGGAGTCGCTGCCGTACGCGAGCTCGCCTGTTATGCCGTCGACATAGAACTCGACGTCTTCGCCATGGCGGACGGCGGAAGCTTTCCACATCGGGTAATTGAGGAACTTGATGTCATCGACGCCTTTGAAGATTCGCAATACATCTTCCTCGAAAAATCTCGGGGCGAACAGCGGGAGTTTGCTCTCATACGACGTCGCCGTCTCGCCTTCCGGCTCCTCGCCGGGCTCCATCGCCTTGACTATCGCCTCGCCGCCGTGCTGGCTCTTTCGAATTCGGATGTCGATTATGAGGGGCTGCTCCGTGACGCCGACGATCATGCCTATTCCCACTGGCAGGTCCTTGATCTCCTCGCGCGTTCCGAGTTCTATCCCTTCCACCGAATCCATTATCGCGCGGATGTCGTTCGGATTGGTGACTTTCAATATGATCTGCGTGGAACACTGGGACAAAACGTTCTTGTCGACCTTCGCAGGTCTCTGGGAAATTATGCAGAGGCCTACGCCAAACTTGCGGCCTTCGGATGCGATAGTGCGCAGGATTTTCGAGCTGGCGACTTCGCCAAGCCCCCGCTCGGGGCAGAAGTTGTGCGCCTCCTCGAGCACGAAGAAGAATTCAGGAATCTTGCCGTATTTCCTCGCGTTGAAAAGCTCCTTCGCGAGCTTGAAGACCACTATCTGCTGGATGTCCGGGTTCGCTTCCTTGAGGTCGATTATCGTGAGCTTCCCTTCCTTCACGAGATCGTCGGGCTTCGTCGGGTTCGCCGAGAACAGCTTCGTGCCTTCAAGATATTCCAGCAGCGAGGCAAGGTTGCGTTTCGCGCTGCTGTCCGTCGAATTAATCTCCTCGACCACGTTCTTCAGCGTGTAGTCCTTGCCGAGCAGATTCTTTATCGCCGCGTACAGCAGGCTTTCCTGGCCGGGCGAGATTCTCGTAGGCAGCATCTCGAACAGCTCGTCGGCGGTGAGCTTCGCATCAAGCTTTATCGGGTTCTGGACGCCGAGGTCGAAAACCTGTATCTTGTCCTTGTAGGACCTCGGCTCGATGCCGAAGCGCTTCATCTGCGAGACCTCGTTTTCCTTCTTGTTCTCCTCAACTAGCGTGCGGTATTCGCCGTGCGGGTCGATTATGACCGCAGGAATGTTTTTTTCGGCGAGCTCCTCTAGCAATACGCCTGCCGCGTAGGATTTGCCCGTGCCTGTCTTCGCCAAAATCGCGACGTGTTTTGTGATGAGATGCTTGACCGGCAGGTTGACGGGGATGTTATAACCCTCTAGAATGCCCATGTACAAACCATCGTCTTTCAGGCCGAGCGTCATTTTTATCAGCTCGTCGTCGGCAAGGTAGACCGGCGTGCCCGGTTCGAAGGGGATCGCGAGCGGTTTCAGGAAATTCCTAGAATCGCGGAAGCCTATGACCTTCGCCTTCGCCACGGTGTTGTTCATGTAATTCGTTATCGAATCGACGTAGCTAAGGATCCACTTGCCCTCATAATCCTTCACCGCGACGTACTGCAGTTTCTTGACCTTCGCCTCGGCCTTGAAGCTGAAGTCCTTGGTCGTTACGCTTCCCGAGATTCGCCCCAGCATCATGCATAGAAATTGGCGGCTGGTTTAATAAAAAGTCGCCTCACCACACCCATCCGAAACCAGGCTTGCCGCTTTTTTGCTTGTGCTTTTCCATGCGCTTTTTCTTGTGCTCCCTGCCTACGATGACGTTGGCAGCGATGATCAGCGCGGCGCCTATCGCGACGTAGGGCGGCAGCGCTTCGCCAAGCAGAAAGAGGGCAAGTAGTATTGCTGTCAAGGGTTCAAGCAGGGCGGCGATTATGACAGCGTCGTGCGCCCTGACCGTCTTCAGGCCTTCCGCATAAAGGATGTAGCCGAAGAAGCTGGAAAGCGCTATGCCCAGAATGAAAAGCGGGACGAGGCCTGACGGCGAGAATGCGAGTGATTCGAGGGGTAGCAGGAAGCAGAGTATCACGCCTCCGATTAAAAGGGGCCAGAACGTGACCTTCCAGTATGGCATCCCCTTCGCTTCGAAATAGCGCATGAACACTATGAAGACGGAATAGCCAATCCCCGCCGCCAGCGCGAGCAGGTTGCCGAAGGCGTTGGAAGCGAAGCTCATCTCGGGCGCGTATATCGACCATATGCCGAGAAGGATGAGGAAAACTGCGGCTATCTCTCGCTTGGTTATCTTCTCCCGCAGGAAGACAAAGGAAAGCAGCGCTGTCACGACGGGGTAGACGTAGACGAGCGCGACGGCATTCGCAACAGGAATGAAAGAGAAAGACTTGATGTATAGGCCGAAGCCGATGGTCACGCCGAAAAAGCCCGCTGCAAGGAAAAGAGGCAAATCCTTCTTCCTCATGCCGAGGTTCTCCATCGTCTTTATGTTTTTCGAAAAAATCACCAGCAGCACGATCATGAGCGCGGACAGGATGGTCCTGAAAATCGTGAGCAGGAACGGCGATACGCTCGCGCCTACGAGCTTCGCCCATATGCCCGTCGTGCCGAGAAACATGCCTGTCAGAATGAGATAAAACGTTCCCCTCATATAGTTAAATTAGCTTCTGTTCATTATTTAATATGATGGAAAAGATAATGGAAGTCCATTTCGTCACAACAAACAAGAACAAGTTCAGGGAAGCAAAAGAGATACTGGCCCCGCTTGAGGATGTCCTGATAAAGCAGGCAAAGGTCGATATCGTTGAAATACAATCCATGAAGGCCAAAAAGATAGTCAGGGACAAGGCAAAGAAGGCCTATGAAAAGCTCAAAAAGCCCGTGATAGTGGAGGACACCTCGCTATACATAAGGTCGTGGAAAAACTTCCCGGGCCCGTTCATCGCCTGGGTCGTGAAGACCATAGGCATCGACGGCGTCTGCAGGATGGTGGGCCTCGACAAGAAAGCGAGGGCGGAAGCGTACGTAGCGTATTACGACGGGGATAAGATGAAGACTTTTTCAGGCAGCATTGACGGCAGAATAGCCAGAAGGCCGAAGGGCAAAAGACGCTTCGATTGGGACAGGATTTTCATACCTGCCGGGCATTCGAAGACATTCGCCGAGATGAAGGCAAAGGACAAGAATCGCATCTCCCACAGGATGAAGGCTTTTGTAAAGCTGAGAAATCATCTTGAGGAAGAGGTTGAGAAAAGAGAAAAGTTTTTAAAAATTCGTACATTATAATTGTCATGAAATCCGTAAAAGCAACCCATATTTTTTATTTCCTTATAATAGCCGCTTTTCTGGGCGGCATAACCGGCTCAGCCGTTACATTCTACCTCCTCGCGCCATCGCAGGCCGAAGGCGGGCCGAATGTCATAGTAGAGAGATTCTATTCCAACGATACGATTTCGCTCGAGCAGACGATAACAGGCATCCTCGGCAAAACCAACGGCTCTGTTGTCTACATAAACTCGGTAAAATACACGCAAACTATTTTTGGCGTCACCGCCTCCCAGGCCTCAGGCTCGGGTTTCATCGTGTCTGAAGACGGGTATGTCGTCACGAACAACCATGTGGTCGCAGACGCGTCCAACATCACCGTTGTCCTGCAGAACGGAGAGGAATACGCCGCGACGCTGAGGGGTGCGGACCCGCTGAATGACGTCGCTGTGCTGAAGATAGCGCCATCCAGCAGGCTGAAGGCGGTCGAGATAGGCGACTCTGACAACGTGAGGGAAGGCAGATTCGTCGTCGCCATAGGCAGCCCGTTCAGGCTACAGAACACCATAACGCTCGGCATAGTATCCGCTGTCAACAGGCAGCTGGAATCCGAAAGCGGCTACATAATAGAAAAGGTGATCCAGACCGACGCAGCGGTCAATCCCGGCAATTCCGGAGGCCCGCTGATAGACATGGAAGGAAAGGTAATAGGAGTAAACACCGCAATAATCTCGCAGTCCGGCGGCTCGGAAGGCATAGGCTTCGCCATCCCGATAAACACTGTCAGTAAGATTTACAAGGAGATAATAGAGAGCGGCAAGGTGACGAGGCCGTGGCTCGGAGTCACGACCGTCGACGTCAACGAGAACATGGTAAATACGTGGAGCCTAGGCGTCGATTACGGGGTGCTCATAGTCGACTTCTTTGGGTACAGCCCGGCCAGGGAAGCGGGCCTTATGGAAACCATCTCCACGCCCGGCAAAAAGGACTTCGTGCTTGGCGACATCATAGTCGACATCGGAGGCCAGAAAATACAGAATAACGCAGGCCTCTTTAACGCGCTGTTGAAGTACAAGCCGGACGAAAAGGTCGAGGTCGAGGTGTACAGGGACGGCGAGTTCAAGAAATTCTCCGTCACCCTCGGCGAAAGGCCGGAAGGCGTTTGATTATATATTTAGCATGAAAAGCCCGGTTTCCTTATCCTTTTTTCTCTGCAGTTTCGCCTTGAGCGGAACAAAAATTATCTCGCACATCGGCCACACTATCGCTTCATTGAGATGGCCGCCGAAAACGCTGAATGAAGAGTCGCTGAAAAGCATGTGCGCGTGTATCCTTATCTTTTCATCAGCCAACGATACGTTGCCTTTAAGCGAAAGGACTTCCATCGGCGGCCTGTCAAAAACTTTAGCATGATATTGCTTGTCCTGCGGCGAGAAGTATGCGACCTCCGCCCTGCTCACGCCGCCTATGCCTTCGAAATGGCCGGCCTTTATTTTCTCCTTTGCGCAGAATTCCGTCAGCTTTTCGTTTATCTTGTCGCCTTTGTCCAGACGGATGACAAAAGCTGCGCCGCTCTTCTTGTATCGCATATGAGCCCAAGGGGATTCGAACCCCCAACCTACCGGTCCGAAGCCGGTCGCTCTATCCGGTTGAGCTATGGGCCCGTCTATGATTATTACAGCTGGTTGCATTAAAAATAAAACTGAGAATGCGAGGAGCTGAATTCAAGAATTTTGCTTCCCGGTTCAGCAGTATACTATCTGCCGCTTGACTTCTTCGGCCTGTGCCTTGCCTACAAGGTTCTTGACGATCTCCAGGGCGAAGTCTATCGCCGTTCCCGGTCCCTGCGAGGTTATTATGTGGCCGTCGACGATTACCTTTCCTGTCCTCGGCCTCGGGACTTCCCTTTCCATGCCGGGGAATATAGTCGCCCTCCTGTCGTCGAGAATCCCTGCCTTCGCGAGGATTGAAGGCGCTCCGCATATCGCGGCTATCTGTTTTTTCTGCCTGTCGAACTCGTTTATGATTTCAATTATCCTTTTCGACTTGCCGAGGTTTATGTAGCCGGGGTTGCCGCCAGGCAAAACAAGACAGTCGAATTCGCTGGAATTTATCTCGTCTATCCTCTTGTCAGCGACGACTTTTATGCCCGACCTCCCCTTTATCATCGTTCCCGGAAGGCCTGCAAGCACGACTTGAATGCCCGCTCTCTGCAGTATATCTGCCGTCGCGAGCGCCTCTATCTCATCGAAACCCTCTGCCAAAGCAATCAGAACCTTTTTCATAACAACACCCCTGCTATCGAACTTAATAATTAAGTTGCTCCGAAGATTTATAAAGAAGGTTCGCCTCTAAATATTACGAAACTCCGTTAATCCGGTCAAGGAAGGTTTTTATATATAAAAGTCAAAATAATTGAATAATTAAAACTGGGTTACGGGGTCAATCAGAAAATCAGAATCAATTCATGTTTAATATAGGAGGTTTGGAAAATGCAACCTTCACCGCCCAATTACATGGCGTATGACAGGACGATAATCGTCTTTTCGCCCGACGGTCGCTTGCTCCAAGTGGAATACGCGAGGCAGGCCGTCAGAAGGGGCAGCACAGCAGTAGGACTGGTTGTGAACGACAGCGTGATACTGGGAGCCACGAAATCATCCGCTCCCCTAAGCGTCAGCGACAATTACAAGAAGATATTCGTGATAGACGATCACATAGCAATAGTCGGCTCAGGCATTCTGGCGGACGCGAGATACCTGGTTGAAATGGCCAGGGTCAAGGCGCAGGTAAACAGGATCACCTACGGAGAGCCTGTATCGGTTCACACCACGGCGAAATACCTGGCAAACCACAAGCACATGGCGACGCAGTACGCAGGCATCAGGCCGTTCGGCATAGGGCTGCTCGCAGGCGGCGTCGACGTCGACGGACCGAACCTTTACGAAACCGACCCGTCCGGAACGATGCTGCAGTGGAAGGCACAGGCGATAGGCAGAGGCTCCGAGAAAGCGAAGGCCGTGATAAAAGCGGGCTACAAAGACAAGATGCCGGTGAAAGACGGTCTCAAACTCGTTGTCAAGGCGCTAAAGGCAGGAGAGAAAAGCGTGACGAACGACAACATCGAGATCGCGGTGATAACCGAAAAGGGCATAAAGAAAGTTTCTGCTGGCGAGATCGACAAATACCAGTAAGCGGTTTTTCAGGCGGTTACGCGGAAGGGAAGCGAAGGGTGGTTCTATGGTTTCTGTTGACGAGGCAGTCATAGCGCGGATAACGAAAGCCGGCATGAACTTCGAGATTCTGGTCGATCCCGACAAGGCGCTTGAATTCAGGCGAGGGAAGACGATAGACGTCGACAGCATTCTGGCTGTAAAGGAAGTGTTCAAGGACTCCAGGAACGGCGACCGCCACTCTGCGGAGGAGCTGCACAAGGGCTTCGGGACGACGAACATCTGGGAAGTGGCAACAAAAATACTCAAGGAAGGCGACATCCAGCTTACGACGGAGCAGAGGCACAGGTTCATAGAGGAGAAGAAGAAAGAAATCGCGACCATCATCGCCAGGCAGGGCATGGACCCGAGGACTAAAATGCCCCATCCGGTTTCGAGGATACTGAACGCGATGGCCGAGACGAAGGCGATGATCGACCCGTTCAAGCCCGCGAAGGAGCAGGTAAAGCTCGTCCTGGACAAGATACAGGAGGTCCTTCCCATATCGCTTGAAAGGATCGAGGTCGCGCTGAAGGTTCCCATCGAATACGCCGGAAAGGCGAATTCGATCGTGAGGGAAATAACGGACGTGAAGAAGGAGGAATGGACGAGCACGGCGTGGATAGCGCTGATTGAAATACCGGCGGGCATGCAGGCGGACATTTACGACAAGCTGAACAAGCTGACTGCCGGCAGGGTTGATGTTAAAATCGTTAAGGAGCACAAGATATAGGCGATCGGTGATACTATGACTTTGATAGAGGGAAAGGAATTGGTTGACACATTCGAAAAGGAACTGGAAAAAATCGAAAAAGACGAAATCGGAACGACAGAAATAACGGCAGAGGAAAAGGAGACGCAGGTAATGACCGCGGACGAGGTCAAACCCGAAGGACCACTGCCGAAAAACGAAAGGAAAGTCGTCCTGCCGGGAGACAGGATAGTCGAATCCATGGATTACCTTCCGGGAAGGAACTGCTACAGGGACGGCAATTCCATATACTCGAAAAGGCTCGGCATTATCTACTACAGGGGGCGCGTGATAGACGTCGTGCCGCTTTCAGGCAAATACATGCCGGATGCTGGCGACATGGTGATAGGCACGGTCCTCGAAGTCCAGTATTCGGGATGGACAATCGACGTCAACTCGCCGTACAAGGCGTTCATGCCGCTTTCGGGCGTGAGGGGCTTCATAGAGCCGTCGAGGACGGACCTCTCGAAGATATACGCGGTGGGTGACATGATATACGCGGAGGTAATGGAAGTGACGCCCATGAAGGACATAAAGATATCCATGAAGGGCATGAGTACCAGGAAATTCGAGAGCGGAAGGGTGATAAAGATATCGCCAGTGAAAGTCCCGAGAGTGATAGGCAAGCAGGGCTCGATGATAAACATGATAAAGGATAAAACAGGCTGCAGGATTTCCGTCGGGCAGAACGGGGTCATATGGATGCAGGGAGAAAGGGAAAATCTTGCGGCGAAAGCAATACTTGAAATCGAGGAGAATTCGCAGATATCCGGCCTGACAGACCACATCGCGAAGCTTCTCAGCGAGGGCAAGTGAAGAGGAGGAAATGATTATGGAAAGAGGAGACGGAAGAAAAGCGGATGAAATGAGGCCGATACAGATGAAAGTCGGCGTGCTAAAACATGCTGACGGCTCTGCGATGGTGAAGATAGGCAAGACCATCGCCATCGCGGCAGCGTACGGCCCACGCGAGCTTAACCCGCGCCACATGCAGGAAAGCGACCGCGCGATAGTGCAGTGCAACTACAGCATGGCGCCGTTCTCGACGAAAGAGCGCGTGAGGCCCGGGCCCTCGAGGAGGAGCACGGAAATCTCGAAAGTCACGAGGGAGGCGCTCGAACCTGCGCTGTTCCTCAGGGACTTCCCTCGCACGACCATCGACGTCTACATCGTGATACTGCAGGCCAACGCAGGCACGCGCACGGCAGGCATAAACGCAGCCAGCCTCGCACTAGCCGACGCGGGCGTGCAGATGCGCGACCTGGTGACGTCGATAGCGGCAGGCAAGGTCGAGGGGCATTATGCGCTCGACCTGACAGGGGAAGAGGAAGAGGTGACAGAATGCGATCTTCCGGTAGCGTACATGCCGCGCGAGAAGAAGTTCACGCTGCTTCAGATGGACGGCCATATAACCAAGGACGACATTAAAGGCGTGATAAGGCTCGCAGTGAAGGGATGCGAGGTCCTTTACGAGCACCAGAGGAAGGCGCTGCTTGAAAAATGGTCAAAGGAGGGATTTGAATGAGCTTCCAGTCAAGATACATAGCAAGTCACGTTTCCAAGGGCATGAGGCTCGACGGCAGAAAGATCAACGAATACAGGAAGATAGAGATAGAAATAAACCCGATCGAGCAGGCAGAGGGCTCGGCAAGGGTCAAGATAGGCGACACCGAGGTCATCGCAGGCGTCAAGCTTGAAGTGGGCGAGCCGTTCCCCGACACGCCCAACGAGGGCGTGCTGATGGTGAACGCGGAATTCTCGCCGCTGGCCTCGCCGGAGTTCGAGCTCGGCCCGCCGAGGGAAAGCGCGATAGAACTCGCCAGAATCGTCGATCGCGGCATACGCGAGTCGAAGTGCATAGACAACGCGAAGCTCTGCATAAAGGAAGGCGAGAAGGTCTGGATGGTGCTGATAGACATCCAGCCGCTGAGCCAGGACGGCAACCTCATAGACGCCGCCGGCATCGCGGCAATCGCCGCCCTGATGGCCGCGAGGATGCCGAAGTACGAGGATGAAAAAATAGTTTACGAGAAAACGCACGAGAAGCTTCCGCTGAAGGAGATTCCCATTCCGGTCACGTGCGCGATACTTGACGGGAAACTCGTAACCGATCCGAGCCTCGAGGAAGAGGATGCTATGGAAGGGAGGATAACGGTCACGACGACGCACGACGGCAGGATATGCGCGATACAGAAGGGCAGCGTCGGCCTGCTCACCATGGACATCATAGAACAGGCGGTCGAGCATTCGGCACAAGAAGGCAGGAGGATACGCGAGCTCGTGAAGAAAAGCTTATAAGCTTCGAAATAAAAACAATCAAAATTAATAATCTGCAAAGCGATAGAACGTGGTAACATGGGAAGGACAAAGAAAGTCGGCTCGACTGGAAGGTTCGGCGTAAGGTACGGCAGGGGCATAAAGACAAGGCTGCTGAAAATCGAGAAAGCCCAGAAAGAAAAGAAAGTCTGCCCGCGCTGCCTTAAAGCCGGAATGAAGAGGCCAAATCCCGGCATATGGTACTGCAAGAAGTGCGGCCTTAAGTTCGCGGGCAAGGCCTACGAGCCGGGGGTCTGAAGTTGGTGTTATGGAAAAGAAGGATTACGGCTACAAATGCCTCAACTGCGGCAAGCCGGTTGAAATCGACTTGCAGAAGGCGAAGAAGATAATATGCCCCTACTGCGGCTACAGGATTCTTGAGAAGAAGAGGCCTTCCACCGTAAAAAGGATAAACGCAAGGTGATGTGATGGCTGAAAAAGAAGTGTCCGGTCAGGTTCTGCATCAGGCCCAGCTCTACACCCAGCAGATACAGAACGTAATGACGCAGAAGACGACGCTCGCCCTCGAGCTCAACGAAATAAAGAGGGCGCTGGAGGAAGTTAAAAAAACAAAAGAGAAATCCGTCTACAAGCTTTCCGGCACGATAATGATAAGGATGGACACCGCCGACGTGCAGAAAGACCTAGAAGAAAAGGAAAACATGATCAACCTCCGCGTCAAGACGCTCGAAAAGCAGGAAGCAAGGCTTAAGGAAAAAATCGACGAGCTCAGGACCAGGCTTATTCACGTGAAACCACCGGAGACGAAAGAAAACGAAGACTAATTCATTCGCATGTAAGAGTGATAGCATGGGGAAGATAGACAAGGCGATCGAGCTGCTTGAAGAGGTAATGAAGGACCGCGGCGTCCCGAGGAACGTGAAGAGCACGATAGAGGAATCGATAAATTCCATAAAGAGCGAGAACGAATCGGACGGCGTGAAAATTTCGACCATGATAAGCATGCTCGACGACGCGTCGAACGACCCGAACCTGTCCCTTTACGCGAGGACGAAAATCTGGGATGTCGTATCGAAGCTCGAGGAACTGAGCAAGCAATGCGGTTAGCTCTCTCTGTTCGCCGCAGACAAGCTTTTATAAATCTTCCCTGCCATATATTTTTAGCAACATGCGGACATGATGTTGTTCTATTGACAGGGAGGGGTTGATATGGTGTTGGACAGGCTCAAAAGGACCATAGTCAGGGACATGAATAGCGAAGACGTGCCCAAGGAAGACTTCGTTGAGGTCGGGGTTTCAGAGTCGAGAATGCCAGGAAAGATAGGCATATCTATCGAGAAGCTCGACGACTTCGCGGACACCGACAGGATTCTCAAGTCCATACGCGAGGGTTCGCTGGTCTTCCTGAAGATAAAGGCACTAAAGGAAAAAGACCTCGGAGAACTCAAGCGCGCAGTGGAGAAGCTGAAGAAGACGGTCCTTGCGCAGAACGGCGAGATAATCGGCGTAGAACAGGACTGGCTCATTCTGGCGCCCGAGCACGCGAGGGTTCTGAGGTAAGGGATTCCATTTCCCTTTACTTTTTAATTGTTGCTATAAGCATAGCTCTGGGTTTGAAGAATGTATGACATCGTAATAATAGGAGCGGGCCCGGCCGGCCTTACAGCCGCGACAAACACGTCGAACCGAGGCCTGAAGACCCTCGTGATAGAGCAGTACGAAAAACCCGGCGGCCAGCCGCTTATTTTCTATCCTGACAAGCTCATCAAAGACCATCCCGGCTTTCCCGTCGGCGTCTTGGGAAAGGAATTCGCGCGGCTTCTGGAAATGCAGGCCATCAATGCAGGCGCCGAAATCCGCTGCAATGAGGAGGCGCTTAAAATCGGGAGGAAGGAAGGCCACCTCGAGCTCAGAACAAACAACGCGGTTTATCAGGCCAAGCGCATCATCATCTGCACCGGGCTGCTCAACGTTCCGAACAAGCTCTCCGTCCTCTCGAATTACAGGGGCGAAGGCGTTTTCTACAAAATCGGGTCCCTGTCACAGTTCAGGGGCAGGAACGTCGTTGTCATCGGCGGCGGGCAGAATGCCTTTGACATCGCCCTGCAGCTGAAGGAAGTTGCAGGCAATGTCGGGATTGTTGTAAGATACGAATACGCCAGAGCGACTGAAGAGTCGGTGAAGGAAGCCGAGAGAAAAGGCATAATCATTCATTATAACTCCGAGCTTGTTGGCATCGAAGACAAGGACAAAGTCTCAAAGGTCACGATAGTGAACAGGAAAACCAATCGTGCTTCTGAAAACAGGGCCGATGCCATCTTTTCGGCCATCGGCTTCTCGACGGTAAATAAATTCTTGCAGGACAACGGCATCGAGCAGAACAAGGACGGCAGCATCAAGACTTCAAGCAATTATGAAACTTCCATCCCGGGTGTGTTCGCCGCAGGCGATGTGAATGGCGAAGTCAAGGTCATCGCCGTTGCCTGCGCACGCGGCATTGAGGCAGCGGTTCACACCTTCTCATCAATCAAGAAACCCTACTGGCTGAGTTAATTGAAAATTCAGAATTAAGAAATCAATCAGGTTTTGCTTTATTTTTATTTCAGCCTCAGCACGTCGAGGTTCTTCGGGGAAACAGTTTCGGCTTTGTGGTACTTGTGCAGGTCCCTGGCGAGCTCCATCGTCGCGTAGCCGTCGCCGTGGTTGCAGATTATCCTATCCGGTCTGCTAGCGAGCCTGTTTACGAAATTGAGGAGCTGCTTCCTGTCCGAGTGGCCGGAAAGGCCTTCAACGGTATCGACAGTCATTTCCATGTTTATGGTCCTGGTCTTGCCGTTCTCCGTCGTTATCGGGACTTCTCTCCAGCCCTTCTGTATTCTTCGTCCCGGCGAGCCTTCTGCCTGGTAGCCGACGAAAAGCAGCGTGTTCTTTTTATCGGCAGCAAACGCCTTGAGATATTCCAGCGCAGGCCCGCCCACGAGCATGCCCGATGTCGCGACGACTACGGCCGGCTCGCTCGAGCCGATGGCGGCTTCGCGCTCCTTCGAGGCCGTTATGCGCTTGAAAATGTCCGCAATGAATGGGTTGCTGCCCTGGTGGAAAATCTGCCTCTGGAGGTAGCGAGAAAGATACTCAGGGTACGCGGTGTGTATCGCCGTAGCGTCCCACAGCATGCCGTCCATGTGGACCGGATGCTGGAAATTGTTCGCGGCGAGTATGCACATGACTTCCTGCGCCCTGCCGACCGCGAACGAGGGGATGAGAACCTTGCCTCCCTTTTCCATGGTTTCATTCACGACGCGCATGAGCTTATCTTCGGCCTCCTTCCTGGACGGCTTCAGGTCGCTCTGCCCGCCATACGTGGATTCGATTATCAGCGTCTCGACGCGCGAGAAATTCGTGTACGCGGGCTCGAAAAGCATGGACTGGCCATAGAGCAGGTCGCCAGTGTAAAGGATGTTGTGCAGGCCCTCGCCTATGTGCAGGTGCGTCAGCGCAGAGCCGAGCAGATGGCCTGCCGGCTGTAACGTAAGGCGCATGTCCGTCGTCATGTCAGAAACCTCGCCGTATTCCAGCGCGAGCGTGTGCTTCACGACCTTTTCGACCGAACGCTTCGTGTAGGGCACGTCCTTTCCCTCTCTATGACATATGTCAACATAATCGAGACACAGCAGAACCATCAGGTCGCGCGTGGGCGCGGTGCAGTAAAGCGGGCCGTTGTAGCCATTTTCATACAGCCAGGGCACGTAGCCGCAGTGGTCGAGGTGCGGATGCGAGATGACAACGGCGTCGAGTTTTTCTATGTTGAATTCCGGGACGTTGTAGTAAGGATAGCTGTCTGACGCGACGTTCACCCCGCAGTCGAGGATGACGTTGGATTCCGGCGTCTCGACGAGCATTGACGAGCGGCCGACCTCGCGGAAACCGCCCAGCGCGGCAAGCCTGACCCAGCGGTCAGAAATCTCTTTCTTCGGCGCGTTTATTTTCTGGCCTATCGAATTAAGAAACTTCTTGCGGTAGTCGATTTCGGTGTGCAGAAGGTTGCGGACAGCGCGGACTATCGCGCTCTCGATCGCGGGCGCGCGCTCGATCTTCGGCAACCAGAGCGTCTCGTTCTTGATTTTCTTGTAGGTCTCGCCGCCCTTGCCTATGACCATGCCCGGCTTCTGGGATTCTATCACGACCTTCCCCAGCTCCGGCTCGAAATAGATTTCGCGGATGCCAGCCTCTTCGGGGACGATTTCCTTTATCTTCTTCTTGGTCTTCTCCATGTCCATCGTTATCGAGAGATCCGGTCTTACCTCTATCCTTTTCTTGAGGTTCGAGACCATCTCCCTCACGACGCGGTCATGGTCGCGGAAGAAGTCCGGGTTCTTGGTGTAGAGCACGATTTCCGGCCCCTCGAATTTCACTTCGGTTATCTGTGCGTCCTTTGGCAGCGTCTTCTGCAGCTCCTTCAGAATGTCGCTCATGGTATCTCCTGTGTGTCAAAATTTGAACTCGTGTTTTTTCATCAGGTTGAAAACATAATGGTTTAATCCGGTTCGCTCAATCAGTTCTTCATGAGGTTCTTTACCTCGTCTTCCGCAAGGCTCGCGAAGCCCCTAGCCGTTATGACTACGACGTCTATGCCGGAACCTCCGGAAGCTATGTCCCTTTCGATCGCTGCTTTTATGGCGCGGACCGCCAGCTTCTTGGCGGTCTCCAAGTCGAGCCCCTCCTTGTACTTGTCCTCGAGCACGCCCAGCGCCATGACACAGCCCGAGCCCGTCGAGAAGTAATCCTTCTCCTCTATGATCGAGCCGCTCGGGTCGAATGAGAAAAGCCTGGGCTTCCCGTCGTGGCCGCCTATGAGCAGCTGCACGTAATACGGGTAATAGCTTCTGGCATAAAGTATGTTGGAAACCAGAGTAGCGAGTGCCTTGACCGGTATCCTCCTCGCTTCCTCGAGTTCGTATAGCCTTATCTCCGCCTTTATGTATCTCTCGAGCGCCTGCGCGTCGCCGACGTCGCCTGCGATGGTCATGCCGACGTGGTCCTCAAGCTGCATTATCTTCTTCGTGTTCTTGCTCGCCACAAGGTATCCCATCGTCGCCTTCCTTTCAGCGGCGAGAACGACAAAATCCTTTCCCAGTATGCCCAGCGTCGTCGTCCCGGTCTTCAGCTTCTCTATCTTTCTCTCATTCATTTCTGGCATCATATAAATCACCCAAGAATTTAAATTCAAACCAAAACCAACCCTGTCAGTTTTCCAGCCTGTTTCATCAGTTTTGTTTTATTGTATTGCCCTCGGTATTTAAATAGGTTAGTGCCCCGGCCGGGAGTCGAACCCGGGTCATCGGATCGAGAGTCCGATATCCTTGGCCTTCGCCCAAGCCCTTTTCATGTGGAAGCAAAAGCAGCGAAGCGGAGTTTCGATAGACGCATACTATGTATGCGTCATACGCTCTATATCCTTTCTGCTTAAGCTCTTTCTTGAAAAGAGCTTACTAGACTACCGGGGCTTTATTTTAACCTTTTATGGTTGAAGGATTTAATATATAAATAATGTATAAATACGAGATAAACCAAATAACTTATTGCTCGCCAGCGAGCCAGCAGGGGTGATTTTCATGACTTCAATAAAAATAACGAGCAAGCCGCCAAAGTTCAAGAACGCCATTCTCATCGAGGGATTGCCGGGCGTGGGCAACATAGGAAGGGTCGCAGTCGGCTATCTAGTGGAGGAGCTGAAGGCGAAAAAGTTCGCCGAACTGCACTCGGAATGGTTTTTTCCTTTCGTAATGCTTCAGAAGAAATACGAAATCCACCTGCTCAAGAATGAGTTCTTTTACTGGAAGGCGAAAAAGAAGGGACAAAGAGATCTCATCATGATAGTCGGCGACTGCCAGTCGCTTTCGCCCCAGGGGCACTACGAGGTTTCGGACAAGATTCTCGACTTCGCCGAGAAGCTCGGCGTGACCGAGGTGATAACGATAGGCGGCCTGACCACAGGAGAACTGGAAGGGCAGAGCAAGGTGGTAGGCGCCGCCACCAGCGAGAAGATGATGGAGAAGTACAAGAAATTCAAGATAAATTTCGACGCCGGGGACAAGGTCGGCTACATAGTGGGAGCAGTCGGATTGCTACTCGGCCTGTGGAAGCAGAAGGACAAGGAAGGCCTCTGCCTGCTCGGCCAGACGACCGGCTTCCCCATCGTGACCGATCCCAAGGCAGCCGAAAACATTTTAAATGTGCTTAACAAGATACTGAACATACAAATTGACATGAAGAAGCTCGACAAGAAAGTAAAGGAAATGGAACAGTTCATAAAGAAGGTCGAGATGCTCCAGAGGCGCGCCCTTTCCGAAATAACGAAATCCGGACCCGCGGAAAGGGGGACGAAAGCCGAGGAGCAGACCAGATATATAGGATGAAAGAGCGATGGACGCAGGTTCCACCTGCGTCGTTCGAATAGATGATTAGGTGAGATGCATGAGAGAGTACACGAGATACGAAAGGGCGAGAATCATATCGTCGAGGGCGCTGCAGATAGCGCAGGGAGCGCCGATACTGATAAAGCTGCCGAAGGGCATGACTGACCCGAAGGAAATCGCGAAAATCGAGTGGGTCGCGGGCGTGATCCCGATAGAGATCAAGAATAGGACGACATAAGCTATTTCTACCCGCGAATGAAAATTATAATCAGGTTAGTGGGATCAGGATGACCATGATAAAGGACGTGAGAGTTTACTCGGTCTACAACGCCAAAGGCGACCACGCCCTGAAGGTCAAGGTGCAGACGACGAACTCTTTCTACTGGGCGACGGTGCCGTCAGGGACGTCGAAGGGCAAGAACGAGGCGAAGGACCTGCCGATGGCGAAAATAACAGAAATCTTCCCGAAGGTCAGGAAGAACTTCATCGGCCTCGACGAGAGCGACTGGATTACCGCGGACGAGATAATCGAGCAGACAGACAATTCGAAAGGCTACAAAAACCTTGGCATAAGCCTGGCGCTCGGGCTTTCGCTGGCGATAGCAAAGGCATCGACTGCGAATGAGCTCTGGAGGCTGAGGGGCGCGAGGGAACGCTACCGCTTCCCATTCCCCATAGGCAATGTGATAGGCGGCGGAGCGCACGGCGGCGCGACGACCTGGCAGGAATTCCTGGTTCTGCCCTACAGGGCGAAAACGCCGATGGAGGCGACAAGCATAAACTACGAGTTCTGGAAAGTCGTTGGCGAAGAGCTGAAAAAGCAGGACTGGCTGCTGAGCAGGAACATCGAAAATGCCTGGACAGCGAAAATCGATGACCTGAAGACGCTCGATTTGCTTTCATCCATGGCCGAGGATTTCCAGGTTAAACTGGGGATTGACTTCGCGGCTTCGTCGTTCTGGAATGGCAAGGAATACGTCTACAAGTCTATGAACAAGAAGCTCAGTCCGGACAAGCAGCTTGACGCCGTTACGAGGGTTGCGGAAGTTTACGATCTCTATTTTATCGAGGACCCGCTACACGAGGAGGATTTCGCCGGCTTCGCGGAGCTGCACAGGCGGCTGAAGCACAGGCTCATCGTCGGAGACGACCTTTACTGCACCAACATCGAGAGGATAACGAAGGGCGTTCAGATGAGGTCGAGCAATGCAGCGATAATAAAGCCGAACCAGTACGGCACGCTGCTCCAGGTGAGCAAGGTAGTAAAGCTTATGAAGAAGAACGGCATGATTCCCGTCGTATCGCACAGGTCAGGCGAGACCGAGGACGACTGGCTCTCGGACCTCGCGCTCGTCTGGGACTCGCCGATAATAAAAATCGGCAACCTCGGCCCGGACATACCGAAGCACAGCAGGTTCGCCGAGCTCTGGAACGACATCGCGTCCAAGCAGATGGCGAAACTGCCCATGTACGAATTCCATACAGAAACCGGTGAAAGCGGAACCAGAGCCGGACTGAAGGAAGAGGAGCTCAAGGAGATTCCCGAGGACGCTTCAGAGCTGAAGCCCGAGGAGATTAAAGAGATAAACACAGAAGACGCCGAAGAAGAGCAGAAATAACAAAAAACCTAACTCAATATTCAGATTATTTTTTGGCTGATGTCTATCACTTTTATAGAATGGGTTATTTTCCCCAGCGAGCAGGCGTCGGCGCCTGCCCTGGCGAAGTCTATGATGTTGTCCTCGCTGACGTTGCCTGACGCCTCGAGCAGGATGAAGTCGTAAAGCTTCGCCCTCTTCATGGAGGCCACGATTTTTTTCACATCGGCGGGCGCCATGTTGTCGAGCATTATTATGCAGGGCTTGCTGTCCCTCCACTGCTCCTGCAACTTCCTGAACTTCCTCGCGGCAGCTAGCGCTTCCTTCTGGTCCTTGACCTCTATCTCTATGAACACGCTCCTCTTGCGCTTTTCCCATGCCTTGTCGATGGCGAAGTCTACCGGGTTTTTCATTCCCTGGTTTTTCAGCGAGGCGAGGTGGTTGTCCTTTATCATGACGGACTCGTGGAGGCCGAGCCTGTGGGAAAAGCCCGAGCCTACTGTGACCGCCCTCTTGTCAAGGTAGCCCCACGGCGTCTTCCTCGTGGCAGTGACCGCAGTCTTGAAGCCTTCCTTCCTTATTTTGTCGGCTATCCTCCGCGTCTCGGTTGCTATGCCGCTCATGCGCTGGAGGATGTTGAGGCCCGTTCTTTCGAGTTTCAATATCGCCTTTTCCGGGCCTTCGACTTCGAAAAGAATGTCCTTGGCGGCGAAGGTTTCGCCGTCCTTTTTCCTTCGCTTCACTTCGACGCCGTTCTCGGCGTAGAGCCACGAGAATTCGTCGCCGCCCGCCAGAACGCCGTGCTCCTTGGCGTGGATGATCGCCTTTATTTTTTTGTCGGAAAGCAGCGCTTCGCTCGTCACGTCGCCCTGGCCAACGTCCTGGTTAAGCAGGCTGCCTATGATCGCCTTTATGCCCTCTACGTAAAGCGGGTTCCTGACCGTGAGGAAAAAAGACCTGTCATACGCCCTCTTTATCATCTGCTCGCGCCTGAAGTCCATAGAACTAAATTGTGCGGCTTATTTAAAAATTGCGGCTCCAGCGTTTCCCTCGCCGTTTCTTCAAACATCACGAAACTCGTGTCATAGTCGCTTTTTTGTTTGTATTCGGATGTTGTCGCGTATTCCGACGCGACGTGGTAATCCGACAGCGAAACGCTTTCTTCATCCTTTTTCTTTTTGTATTTTTCTTCTGAAACGGCGTCTTCGATGTGGGTCTGCTTCTTCACTTCCGCCTTCCAGCCCTTGTAAGGAGGCGGATAAACAGCCTGGACAACCGTGCTTGTGGTGAATCTCCATGTTTCTTTCATCGTCTTTATGTCAACGCAGTAGATGTGGCAATCCCATGAGGCGAAAAGGGCGAAATTGCCAAAGAAGTTCGGCGGGTCGTACACAAAGCCGCCTGCCCTGAATCTGGATATTTCCTTGCCGTCCAAATCAAGAACATAAAGGTTGTTCGATTCCGTCCCGAAATATATCCTGTCATTTTTAACGGAAGCTTTTGTGAGTATGCCCTCGCCCATTGCCTTGAATCTCCATATTTCCTTGCCTTCCATTGTTATTGCGTAGAGTATTCCGTCTCTCGTGCCTTGTATGAGCATGTTTTCATAAACCACTGGCGCGTTGTTGTTGCCATATTTGCCTGTTTTGAAACGCCAGACTTCCTTCCCTGTTTCGCAGTCCAAGCAATACAGGTAATTGTCAAAGGAGGCGAAGTAAACCTTTCCTTCATGCAAAAGCGGAGGTAAATCAAGCAGCACGTGGTCGCCCGTTCTGAAACGCCATATCTCCTTACCGCTTTCAGCATCTATGCAGTAGAAATACGAATCGAAGGAACCCGTGTAAACCTTGTTATCGTGGACCAAGGGTGCGCAGGCCGCCCAGTCACCCGTCCTGAACCTCCATATCTCTTTTCCTGTTTTGGCATTCAAACAGTAAACAGACCCGTCGTTGGAACCGAAATAAACCTTACCTTCATGCGCAGCAGGACCGCCGTATATCTCGCCACCAGTTTTGTAGCGCCAAAGCTCCTTGCCGCTTCCGGCATCTATGGCGTACACTCTGCCGTCGTAGGAGCCTGCAAAAAGCTTTCCGCCTTCCAGCGCGCACCTGCCGACTATGACCCCTCCAGTCTTGAAGCGCCACAGCTCCTCCCCGCTGCCGGCATCCATGGCATACACGTAGCCATCGCATGCGCCGAAATATAGTCTGTTGTCACGAAGAAGGGTGTAGCATATGCTTCCGCCTTCCCTTATCTTGAAAAGCCTGTCAAACTTGCCAGCTTTCTTGACCTCGATGTCCTCTATTTCGACATCAAAGTCTGCTGTGCCAAAGCCTTCAAAGCCAACGTCCATAGTTCTTCTCCTTCCATAACATCTTCAAACATGACAAACTTAACACCGTAGTCAGACTTCTGCTTGTATTCGCTTTCCATCGAGTATTCGCTCTTCACATGATAGTCAGAAAGCGAGACGCTTCCCTCCGCCTTCGAGGCGTATTTGTCCTCACTTATCGCGTCTTCTATGTGAGTTGCTTTCCTTATAACCAGCGCATACTCGTCGGCAATCGGTGGGGCGTAGGACTGCTGCTGGCTGCTGCTCTGGAAGCGCCACATCTCTTTGCCTGTTCTAACATCAAGCACGTAATAATTGCAGTCCCAGCCGCCGAAGCATAAGACGTTGCCTGTTATTTTTGCCTCGTCGTAGACGCTTCCTCCCGTCTTGAATCTCCATATTTCCTTGCCGGTATTCACATCAACTGCATAGAAATACGTGTCCTCAGAACCGAAATACACCACGTCGTCCTTCACCAGAACCCTTGCCACGAAAGCCCCTGCCTGGAATCTCCATAGCTCCTTGCCTTCAAGCGAAAGGCAGTAAACAATGCCGTCCCTGCATGGGTGGTAAAGCCTGTTCTTGTATAGCGAAGGTGATGTGACGTTTCCGTATTTACCCGTCCTGAAACGCCATATCTCCTTCCCGTTCCTGACGTCGAGGCAGTAAAGGTAATTGTCCAGCGAAGAGAAGTACATCCTGCCGTTGCTTATCGTAACCGGCCTGTTGACTTGTATTTCGTCGCCCGTGGCGAACCTCCAGATTTCTTTGCCGGTTCTCGCGTCGACGCAGTAAAAATTATGATCGCACGAAGCGAATAAAACCCTGCCTTCGTGTAATGTCGGCGAGGAGGCGACGAAACCGCCAGTCTTGAAGCGCCACAAGAGCTTGCCCGTATCGGTGGAAAGCGCGTACAGGTTTTCGTCCTCCGAACCGAAAACCACCATGCCTCCGCCAACGCCGGGGGTGCTGAAGAGCTTGCCTGACGTGCGGAATCTCCAGACCTCCCTGCCGGTTTTGATGTCGACCGCGTAGAGGTGGTTGTCATAAGAGGGGATGAAAACAAGCCTGCTATCCGTCGAGGGAGAGCCGTAATTGCAGTCGTTGGTGCGGAACTTCCATATCTCCCTGCTCGTTTTTGCATCTATCGCGTAAACGTAATGGTCTCCGCTGGAAGCGTATATCACGCCTTCATGCATCATGGTGAAGCAGAAGCTTCCGCCTTCGCCTATCTTGAAAACCCTGTCCCATTTCTTGACCTTCTTCACTTCGAAGTCTTCAAGCTCGGCTTCAAAGCCTTCGAATCCGAAATCCATATGTTTTCAACCTCGAAAACGTTTTCAAACATCACGAAACTCGTGTCGTAGTCGCTTTTATGTTTGTACTCTGACGTTGTTGAATATTCGGAAGTCACATGATAATCCGACAGGGAAATCGTTTCTTCGCCTCTTTTTTTTCTGTATTTTTCCTCGGAAACCGCGTCCTCCGGGACAGCGCTTTTTTTGACCTTCAGCTCGAAGGCGTCATGCGGCGGCGGAAGAAAAACCATGGAAAGGTTGGACGTCGCGAAGCTCCATATTTCCCTGCCCTGCATGTCAAGAGAATACAAGCGGCAGTCATAGGACCCGAAAAACAGCCTGTTATTCCACACCACAGAGCCTCCGAAAACCTTGCCGCCTGTCATGAATCTCCACAGCTCCTTTCCT
>JBGPQP010000002.1:0-118448 GCA_041489155.1 Candidatus Aenigmatarchaeota archaeon | reverse complement strand
CCTCTACAACACAACCGGCATAGTCAACAGGAACTGCTCCGTCACCGTCCATGACTTCACCGGCGACGACATCGGCAACAACTCGTTCCGCTTCCTCATCAAGGACGGAGAAACAGCGAACGAGCATTACACCAGCGTCGCATACGGCCCTTACCTCGAGAGGTCGAATGTCACGATACTCTACGTGGCAGGCAACAACTCAAACGTCAACATAAGCGACTCGAATCCTGACAGCTCGATCCTGCTTGTGTTAAGGGTGAATGACACAGACAACATATCCTATCCCTCGGGCGTCAATTCTACCATATGGGTCATGTTCAACGAGACTGCATGGGACGCGGGCAACCGCTCCCAAACAGCAAACGGTTACATAAACTACACTTTTAACCCGAACTGCAGCTATAAGCCAGGCATAAGGGAGTGGAAAGGAGGAACTGTTGACAGCTATTATGATGAGAAAAATTACACAGGCAACCTGACTCTACGCGTTATAGGCGACCTGAACAACACCTTCATTTCTCCCATAAGCTCTATGGGAGCGTCTTCGCAATACATTCGCGGCTCAAATGTGACAATAAGGGTAAGGCTCAGGGACTTCTGCGGCAACAATATCACTGGCTCTGCTTCCAACATTAATCTTACCATGATACACAACGACACAGGTCAGCAGTTCAACTGCACCACGATACTTGAGGAAGGCAACGGCACCTACAACTGCACCTTCAACACGTCAGGCATGCCTGCAAGGTTCTACCACATAAACATTTATTCAAACAGGAGTTTCTACAACCCTGACAATGACACGGCGAATTTCGCCTTTTTCATAGACACCAGACCGGTTCTTACAGGGTGGTCGCTGACACCATCTGGAGACGGCGGCTGGGGGGAGGCATACACGTTCACGGTGAACGCCAGCGATGAGGATATGGACATGATGGAGGTTTGCGTCTACGTGAACAAGAGCAACACGTGGGGCAACGCGGGCTGCAACCAGACCGTCATCGGTTTAAACCAGACTGTCATATTCATAAAAACCAGCGACACCTACTTCCACAGCGGTGACATAGGGCCGGCTGAGTACAAATTTAACGTCACCGATAACGAAAATGACCCGTATTCCGGCGGCGTTGAATATTCCGATCAGACGCCAGTCACGCCGTTCACATTAATAGGAGATGACGTGTTTGTCAATATCACGCTGGGCAACAACAGCGTCATCGACAGGACCAGCCCGGACTTCCTGTGGGAGGTAAAGATATACGACACCGATCTCGATCCAGACGAGGAAGTATATCCTGGTACAGAAGGTCTGTTTTACTACACAAAGAACGTCTCTAATAGTATATGGTATCAGTCTGAAGTTAAAACCACGAGCGGCGGCGCTAGCGCAGGTATCATAAGGTTCAGAGACGAGGATCCCGAAGCAGAGTTCTATGATTGTTCCTTTGCGATAGGACCGCAATACTGGAAAGCAGGCATAATCACGAGTGACATATACAAGCCTACAAACTCATCAATAGCCAACTGGACCATGAAGACGCAGAACATCACTGCTGTGCTGCTCGACCCTGACGGCATCTCTAGGGTAAGAGGCACCGACAGCATAGTGTTCAGAGGCAACGTAACTGACGATTGTGGCGCACTGCCTAATGCAGTGGTAACCTTCAATGTTCTCCAGCAGGGAAGCGAGACCATAAAGGAAACATGTTCCGGAACTCTTTATGAGGGGAATGGCATATACAACTGCACCATCGCCGGAGGGGTGCATGCGTCTTGGAACACTGGTTGGTATAATGCAACTGCGGTGGTAAGCAAAACCTACTACAACGGCACCACATACAAGAAGAACAATTCATTCTACCTTGCAACGGTACCGATAATAGGAAGCACATCAGCCCAGGCAATGTCAGGCTCCACCGGAGGCTGGGGAGAGTCATGGAGCTTCCTTGTGAACAACCTCCAGGATCTTGATGGAGGAGTGATGAACGTCTCCTTGTGGGCCAATCTCACGGGAAGCTGGGTATATCTTAACAGCACCAACACGACCGCGACGTCATCCCTCAGCTTCACCGGCCACAACTTCAGCTGTTCCGACCTTCTCGGTCAGACCTCGAGCCAGAAACAATACAACATAACCGCGATAGACGAGTGGAGCTACAGGGACGAGGACGTGCAACCTTTCACCCTGCTCAGGGATGACACTCAGTCATATTACATAGAAGGCTCCAGCACGACAGCCCCGATATACAGGGAAGGTTCAGGCTCAAGGCTGTTGAAGATTAGGATAAACGACAGCGACAGGAACGACATAGGCCTTGGTGCAGGCATAAAGGGTGCCTTCAGAATGATGACCAACCTGAGCAATGACACCTATCCAGGCGCTTTCATATTCATAAACACGACAACGACCGATGCTGACGGGAACCTTTCACACACCTTCGACCCCAACTGCACCTTCAGCGTCGGCCTACTAAAATGGTACGCCGGTTCGTACAACGACAGTTGCTATGATGATGATTTATTCTACTGGGGCAGCAGGGTGCTAGTATATGGCCAGCTCAAGAACAGTATCCAGCAGCCGAACTGGACTAGCGGACAGCCAGTCGTGCCAGTAGGCAACAACGTCACCATAAGGTTCAACGTTTCGACGGACTGCAGCAACGAAGGTCTGCAGACAGGCCTTTCCAACGCCACCATAAGGCTCAGGTCGCCTTCAGGTGTATGGGAACATTGCAACTCGACGCAGTACGTTTTCGATGACGGCAACGGCTACTACAACTGCACATGGAACACGTTCCTGCATCAGGGAGGAAACTGGACAATCGAGCTTAACACCTCCAAGATGAACTATACCAGCAACAGTACCGTCCTTGTGAACCATATTTATCTCAACAACACCATACCCGACTACGGCAACCTGTCCGTGACGCCGGGCGAGGACGGGTGGGGTGTGGTTTTCAATTACAGCGTTGATGTCTGGGATATGCAGACGGACAACGTGACATGCAGCCTCTTCGTGAAGACCAACAAATACGGCAACAAGTGGGTACTGAAGAACTCGACGCTGGTAGTAGGGGGCAGAAGCAAGTGCTCGCTGATTGTGGATGACTTCGACTGTGATGACATAGGCAACAACAGCGTGAACACCTTCATGTTCGAATTATACGACGGCACAAACATACTTAACACAACAAACGTCTCCGCTCCCAACATAACTGCAGACAGCGCTAGCATAACGTATCACTATGGCAACCTTTCTTTGCTCAACAGGTCAGACACAGAACCTGAACATTCAGCTCTTCTCATGGTCTTCGTCAACGACACAGACAGGAACGAGTCTGCGCCGTCGAATGTCAATGTGACTTTCTGGGTCACGCTCAATGCTTCCAATCCGTCAAGCTGGGATGCGGGCAACCTCACAAAAACAAACTCTTCAGGTCTCGCGAACGTGACCTTCAACCCGGAATGTGACCCCTTCTACACGATCGGCAACCATTCATGGAAGGCAGGGACAACCGATAAATGCTACCAAAAACTGAATACTAGCGAAGAGCTTAAGCTCACGATACGCGGAACTCTTGTGCCACAAATAATATACATTCTTCCGCCCTCGCCAAACATAGGCGATGAAATCCTGAGAGGCGAAAATGTCACGCAGCAGGTTTACGTGGACAGCGACTGCGCTGGAGATTACGTGAACGATGCGAACGTTTCGATCTACTTCGTGAACGAAGGCGGAAACTCGTACAATTGCGCTAATGTTTACAGGATAATCTCCGACGGCTTCTATGAGTGCATGAGGAACACGACCGACATGAAGGCAAGATGGTACAACACGACCACCAATGCCTCAAGAGAACTTTACAACAGCAACTCGAGCCTGCTAGAGGATCATTTCTTCATAAAAACCTTCCCGAGCATTTTCAATGACTCGGTTATAAAGGAACCGGCTGGTTGGGGTGAGAACAGGAGCTTCAGCGTCACGGTAAACGACGACGATCTCGACAATGTGACATTGCAGCTTTACGTGAAATGCCTGCAGGCAACTACTGGTTCATGCGACCCGACATATCAGAACTGGCACCTTGACGACGAGGTTCTGCTTATTGCGCCAGTAAACCAGACAGTCGTACTTAATCTTAGCGATGACTTTTATGGCATAGGCTGCCCGACCATAGGCAACTGGACCTTCAGGTTCAACGCCACCGACATCCCCCACGACTATCAGGATTCGACATCTGAAAAGAACTTCAGCGTCGAGAAGGACGATGTGATATTCGCGCCGGAGTCAGGCCATACGAACCCGAACGTCTGGAGGAATGGCACCGAATATACATTCTTAAGCGTAAGAGTTCAGGACAGCGATAACAACGACTATGCAGGTTCTGGCAACGCAACTATATGGGTCACCAGAAACGCTTCTGACCCGAACTCCTGGGACGTTGGGAAGTTCATAGACATAAACGGCAGCGGCCACATAAATTACAACTTCCTCGAAGACGGAGAGATGCCCATGCACGAATGCAACTACACGGTCGGCGTTCAAGAATGGGTGGCAGGAACAGGCGGCCTTTACGCGGACACGTGTTACAAAACAGCAAACTCGAGCACATATAACCTGACCATCTGGGGCGAGCTCAGACCGGATGTAAGAAATCCGATCGGAGCGAAAGGTTTCCTTCAGGGAGACATCATTAACGTAAGCGGTTACGTCGAAGACGACTGTTCGTACAGGTTTGCCGACGGAGGCGTGCAAGGCGTGTCGGTAGGCAATCCCCCGCCGAGATACGTGCTGGTCGGCGAGTCGGGAACGCCGACACGTTACTGCACATCCAACTGGCAGGAAGGCGGCGGCTACTACAACTGCACCTGGGATTCGACAGGCCAGCTCAGGGTCAGATGGAACATTACCATGAGCGTGGCCAAGAGCTATTACGCTTCTAACTCGACCATGGAGGGTTACGCGTTCCACCTTGGAACCTCACCTGTCCTGACCAGCCCAGCGGTCAGCCCAGCGTCTGAAGGATGGGGCTACAGATACACCTTCAGCGTCTATTTCGCCGACGCTGATTCCGACGTCAATAACATAACGCTGTGGAAGAGCTTTGACAATCAGAGTTGGAACTATGTAGATTCCCAGACGAAAAGCTCGTCTGGAACAACATTGTCTTTCTATGAGAGATTCGCATGCAGCGATTCGCAGCAGGCGCCCGGAAGGCTTAATTATTACAAGTTTAACACTACTGACCCGTACAACTTCACTGCCCAGACCAACCCACAAAATTTCAACATAACCGAGGACAGCGTCACCCTTGCCCTCAACACAACCGTCAGCAACACAACTGTGAGAAGGAACAGCAGCGCCAGCGCCCTGCTCAAGTTCAGGATAAGGGACGACGACATGAGTTACATGAACCCGAATGGTAGCTATTACCCGACAGGCGTTTCCGGTCTGATATGGATAACAGACAACGGCCAGAACTACACGAATGTAAGGTTTTGCAACACCAGCAGCGGCCACTGCCAGGTAAATTACGACCCCAACTGCTCCACATCGTTGGTAGGCGTACAGTATTGGAAAGGCGCGACTAACGATACCTGCTACGAGTATGAGAACTCCACCAATACCACGCTTCAAGTAATCGGCCAGCTTTACGTATCCATCGTTAACCCCGGCTCATACGTAATACTCAACAGGAATACGACCGTGGTTTTGAACGCAACCGTGAATGACGAATGCAGTCTTTACCTTAACGATTCCAACGTAACCTGGTACAACGAGAGCTGGAATGCGCTAGCGTCCGGATACAACACTACATGGTTCATTCCCTTCAATTACTCGCTTGGCCCGGACGTAATAAGGGCGAACACCAGCAGGATATACTATGACAACAACACCAACTCGACCGATGTTTACGTATTCGGCTGGGCAGAACCCAATGATATGAGCCCATCCAACGGAACAGTCTACATCGCCGGCACCACCAAGACCATAAAATGCCACGTGAGGGACACCAACACATATGAAAACCTTTACTACTACAACGTCAGCTTCTACATCAACGGCACTTATCAGGAGTCGAAGCTTACGAGCAACGAAACAGGAGAGGAGGGCAATGCGACGTTCTATTTCAGCACGAACAGGCCGCCGGGCTGGTACAACCTCACCTGCTCGATAACAGGCAACGCCAGCAGATATTACAACGTTTCGACGGAAAACATAACCCACGAGATAGACCTGACAAGGCCCCTCGTCATAGACCAGATAGCGAGAATTCCATCAAACGGCATGATATACAGGAATGATTCTTATGCGCCGCACGAGGTCAACGTGACAGTCCATGTAAGGGATGCCGATCTCGCAGGAGAAGGTGCCGAAAACGCCACGGTGTGGTTCTACAACAACTCGCTAGGCTACATAGGCAACTGCACGACCAACTCTTCAGGCTGGTGTAACCAGTCCGTTTCATGGAATCCTGAAGACACGCTGATGCCTACTTACTATATGATATATATTAATGCCACCAAGGAAACGAACAACGACAATTCAAGCACAAACAGCACAATCATAGAGGTCATGGGCGTTTACATTGCCAACATCACCTCGCCCGGCAAAAAGAGCGGCGAAACGCAATACGGCAAAGGCGCGCTCATTCCTTTCAACGCCAGCATAAGGGATGAGAACTGGAATTGGGTAATAGGGACAATCGAGGTTTACTGGTACAACGACACGGGCAACAACATTTACACCACGCTTTCAGGCGAGCAGACCATGTTCGATTCCTCCACGCAGGATCCGGGTTTCAGGAACTTCACCGCAAGAACCCAGCCCAGCTTGGCGCATTATTACTCGCAGAACGAAAGCGTCGTAGTCCAGATGACAGGCTGGGCAGATGTTTACTGGACCTATCCACCGCACCTTTCAAGCGTTAGGTACCCGTTCGAATTCCAGAGGATATGCACGGTAATTGACTACATTTCAGGCACAGGCGTCCCCAACTATCCGGTTAACATTTCATTCTGGAATTCAACCTCTGGGCAGTGGGTCTACAACGGCACATACCTGACCAACTCCAGCGGGCAGGCCAATGCAAGCTGGACCCCGCTCGACAAAGGCAACGTAACTTTCAACTGCTCCATAGGCCCCAACTCCACGCTACAGTATACGGCAAGGATAGATAGCGCGAGCGCGATAATATGGGTCAGGGACGAAATCGCGCCGAACATCACGAATGTTTCCGTCCTGCCAAATGCCAGCATAGAAGCGTATCTCAATTATACAAATATCTCGGCTGTTGTGGCCGATGATTACAAGATTGATAGCGTATGGGCTTACATAGGCCTTCCCAACGGCAGCTATGAGAACAGGACAATGTCCAATATAACTTTCGCTACGTATAGGGTTACCTATGTGCCCAAACTCAACGGTACGTATAACATCACCATATTCGCGAAGGACACAGGCCCTGAATTCAACGTGAACATGTCTGCTGTATATTATTTCACGGTATGGGGCAAGGCGACCGGAAGCGTAAGGCAGAATGTCACAGTCTACGCTGGCGGCATAACACAAACCAACGACTTCAAGTTCAATCTCACCATCAACTACACAAATCTTGGTCCGCCCAACGCATACTACGTCAACCTCACCATATATGACGATTCGTCAGGCTACGTTTCTTACAATGAAACATCGCACTTCTGCGGCAACATGACAGTCTCTTCCGAGTGTATTTGGACGGTAGCGGTTACGATACTGCCGGCCACACCGCCAACCGGCATAAACGTATTCGGCAATGCTACGTGGATGGAGCCTGACAAGACTTATACTTCTTACACAAATATCACATACGTCACCGTCGCCTCCAACCCCATCGTAGAGATACTTGAGACAGGCATGAACAGGACGACGCCGCATGATAAGACGACGTACATCGACAACATCACTGTTTACTCGAGCGGCAACGACAGAGTAAGTAACATATACATCAGGAACCAGGGCGGCAACTTCGACTACGACTGCTACGACTGCACCCTTGATATCGTTCCTGACTATCAGGGAGACCTGGCCGCAGGATACAATTTCACGTCAGACATCTGGGTCACCATACCCAAAGGCAAGGCTCCTGGCCTATACTGGACGTACATAACCGCGAACTCCACTAACGGCGGGTCGGACATATATCTGATGAACTTGAGCGTGCCTATGAACTCCTCGTGGAGCCGAACGCCACCGTCATTTGCGACCATCATAGCCCAGCCAAACACGAGCAAACTGATAGGCCAGGTTGAAGTCGTAAACGACGGCAACGTCGAGATATACTTCATGACGATAAGAAGGGAAGCAGCCGGACCCTTGCTTACTGTTACACCTGAAAGCTTTGCGTCGCTGCCTCTCTCGACAAGGACCATCAACATTTCATACACTGTCCCCTCGTCATATCCCGAAGGCCTATATCAGGGCGTGGTGGCGATAAGGAACGACACCCTGCCGGCCGACCCGGTCGAGCAGACGATCACGATGTGGCTCAACGTCACTGACATGCCACCGAACATAACCAGCTACAGCGTATACCCGACAGCCTTCGAGATGATATTCGGCAGCACGACCATCAACGCGACCATAACAGACAATTTCGGCGTGAATAGTGGCTGGATAGACGTTAAGGTTCCGGGGCAGTTTAATTACTACAACACATTTGAAGAAACTCATCCCTACTTCCAGGACTCGGGGTACAATTACACAGAGGAGGTAACATACACAGGTACCATGGAGCATTTCAACGTCACAATTTTAAACCAGAACGAAACTACCGTTTACGTGAACATAACAGTCAACGGTTTCCCGGTCGCAGTCGGTCAGCAGATACAGACCATGTCTAACCTCACCGTCGACGCCGTCGTCGCAGGCGCGAATTTCACCCTGCCTGGCAACCAGACGGTGAACGTCACGATACTTAACTCAGGCGGGCAGGTTATAACGACTATTTACACTTCCTGGATAAACTACACCGTAAGGGCAGAGAATCATTACATGGGGGCCATGAGCAGAAACGGCAGCTTCTTCAACACCACTTACGCTTCAAACATAAGCGGCAACCACGAACTTAGGATATGTGCCAACGACACGTCATCAAGAACAGGCTGTACTTCAATCATTTACCTCACTGTCGCCGGCAACACGAGTCTTTATGTGAAACCCAACATGACAGTCATCAATGTCACCAATATTACTCTGTATCAGGGAGCACAGATACCAGTTGATTTTAACATAACCAACATCGGCTATGCAAGGGCCTACACTGTCACGGTCAATGTCAGCTATCTGCAAAACTGGGCAGCTGCCCCTGAACTTTTCTATTTCGGTACGCTTTACAGCACTAATGTATCATCGAACTCCACGATCGTAAGCATCCCTGCCTTCACCCTGCCCGGCGAATATGCCGTCAATTTCACTGCCAACTGGACTAATATCAACCAGTCCTACCTCGGCAGCAACACGACCTCGATAATATTCAACATCACAGCCAATCCCTTGCTTGACCTGCAAAACAGGATACCCATAGCCGGCGAGAATGTCATAATGTCAGGTTCGATAAGGAACGTCACCTTTAACATAAGTTCAGTGGGCAACGTCAATGTTACGAACGTCACCTTCAACTGTACCTCGGGAATAGTATGCTACAATTTCACCAATTATTTCACACCGCAAAACATCTCGTTGCTGGCCTACAATACCACTGAATTCGTAAACATCACGCTTTCAATTCCTGATGAATACCCGGCAGGTCATTACAACGGCACGCTTGTAGCGACAGGCGATGGCACGAGCGACTGGGCCTACATATACGTAAACATCCCGGAGAACATCTCATGGACGCAGGAGCCGAACAACATCACCAGGGATGTTATACAAGGAACGAGCGGGAACTTCGGAACTATAACAGTCAGGAACAACGGCAACGTTTATGCAGGCGTTGATGTCTATGCTTTCACCGGTGACATCTGGAGCAGAATATCCTTTGTGCCTACCCATCTTTCGCTCGATGTTGGCGAAACGGAATACATAAGCATAAACTACAGCGCCCCTGTAACAACATCGGTAACCAACTATTATGGCATATTGTGGACCTACAACATGAGCTACGACCCAAGTTACCATGAAACCCTCCTTAATATGACAGTCCATCCGTACTTCGTAAACATAACCTCGCCGACGGAAACGAGCCCGAAGCTTAACGTGTCGCCTGCGGACAACCTTGAGGTCATAATGAGCGTCATATACGGCACATTACCGCTTGGCGCCAACGTGACCTTCAACGTCTCGCTGTTTAACAGCACCATGCGCTCATACGTAACCCTCACTTCAGCAAGTTACAACGCAACAGAAGGCCTGTGGCACATCAACTTCAGCGCCCCCGACCTGGCGCTGCAGAAGGGATACGATTTGAACGTGACGGTGATCTACGCCAGAACGTCCAGCCTTAACCTGAGCTATTACGACATCGAATACAAGGCCTTCATCTACAAGGACGAGGTGCCTCCAAGCATACTGATATCAGTGCCTCCAAGGGTTCCGGCGGGTACGGTTGCAACCATCTATGCAAATGTCACTGACCCGGGCGGAGTCAACAATGCGAGCATAGTAGTATACGACCCGAACGGCACCGCTAATTACGGCAACATGACCTTTGTCTACAAAGACGCGGACACGTATGTCTACAGGTATTACTACGCCAACACCTCACAGACCGGCATGTATTCAGTCAACGTGACTGGCTGCGACAAGACAGGCAACTGCAACTCGAGCACCAAGAGCTTCGAGATATTCATAGGCATATGGTTCTCAGGTTATGCGACGGACATATGGAGATCGGACCACCCTGTCGTGAACCAGAGTTTCTGGTTCTATGACAACATCGGCAATCTGCTGCTGAACTTCACCCACAACAAGACGAGCGGTTACTACAACGAGAGCATAGACGCCAGAACATATGACCTCACCGTTCAGTTCTGGAACAATGCTCTTTCATTAACCTCGGTTCCGCTTCTGCAGAACGTTCACAATCCCGTGCAGTTCGGCAATGTTTCGAAGGTCGTTCCAACAGGAGGCGCCGGCGTCTACAGGAACATTATGATAAACAACTCGCTCACATATTCGCTCGGCACCATAACGCTGAACTACTCTGATATTGCAGATATCGTTAACATCGCAACCGTAGGGGTATATCAATGTTCTTCATTCAACCTTCTTAACTGCTCGTTGGGATGGACAAGGCTGACATCTGTGCTGAATGCCACGGCAAGCACGCTAATGGTTAACAGCACTAATCTTACTGGCCTTTTCGCCATCGCAGATTACATATGCGGGGATGGCCAGTGTTCAACAACATATGGCGAATCCGTTGCCACATGCTCGTCTGACTGCGCGTTGCCGCCGCAGCCTCCGACGCCGCCTGGCGGTGGCGGCGCAGCCGGAGGCGCAGGAGCAGGCGCAGGAGCAGCTGCCGGAGCAGCCGGTGGCCAGCAGGGCGTGCCGCCTGTGCCCGTCGAGATAAAGTCCACTCTTATATTTGTCACTCTTCGTCCGGGCGAGCATGAAATACACTCAATAGATGTGCTTAACAACCTCGGGGAGAGCGTGGAAGTCGAAACCAGCGTGACGGGGAATGCATGGGAGCTTGTGCAGATAGAAAAGCCTGTAATGACGGTCCCGGGCAGGTCGACAGGCGTTCTCAAGATCAAGCTTTTTGCCTTGCCGACGACCCAAGCGGGCATATACACAGGCGACATAGTTTCGAAGATCAGGAGCAAGAACATAACGCACATTACGCCTGTGACCATAAAGGTCGAGCTTCCGCCGGAACCGCTGCTTGACGTAACCGTGAAGACGCTGAGCAAGACGGTAGAGCCAGGCGGCAGCCTGAAGTTCGAGGTCACGCTGCTCAACATGGGCCAGACGGCGAAGATAGAGGACATCGTGGTCAGCTATGTGGTAAAGGGGCTGGAGACTGAAAGGGTCATAACGAGGAACAGCGAGACCCTCGCAGTCGAGAACGTCAAGAGCTTCACGAAGACCATTGCCATCCCAGAGGATACGCCGCAAGACAGATATGTCGTAGAGGTCAACGTTACATACTGGTACGGCAAGAAGTCCGCTTACGCAGTCGATTCTTTCGATGTCTTCGTTTTGCCCGCGCCCCTAGCTCTTTTGCGCGCGGTGTTCATGCACTGGATAACATACGCCATCGCCTTCGGCGCCATACCTGGCGTTTACTTCGGCAGGAGGCTTTACATGATGTGGAGGGATAAGAAAAAGAAGGCGAGGAAATACATTTTCCCGCTTGACTTCAACAAGCTGCCGAAGCCAGGGCCTGATACCATACCCGTGGGCAAGATCGCGGAGACAGACGTGAAAGCCTACATAGATACGAAGGCGCTGATGATGCACTCGCTGGCCGCGGGTGCGACGGGCTCCGGCAAGTCCGTGTCCGCGATGATATGCGCCGAAGAGCTGCTGAAACGCGGCATGCCGATAATAGTGTTCGACCCGACCGCCCAGTGGACGGGCTTCATGAAGGCGTGCAAGGACAAGAGGATGTTCGACCTGTACCCGGCGTTCGGCATGAAGCCGGATGAAGCGATGGCATTCAAGGTCAACATCGTGCTTGTCACCGATCCGAACATGGAGGTCGACGTGCAGAAGTACAGGAAACCGGGCGAAATGACAGTGTTCGTCATGAACAAGCTGGAGCCCGAGCATTTGGACAACTTTGTCAGGAAGACCGTCACGTCAGTCTTCAAGGCAGCGCTGGGAGAAGAGAAGGAGCTGAGGCTCCTGCTCATATACGACGAGGTCCATCGCCTTCTTCCGAAGTACGGCGGCAAGGGCGGTTACATAGCGCTTGAGCGCGCATGCAGAGAGTTCAGAAAGTGGGGCATCGGTGTGTTCATGATATCTCAAGTTCTCATGGACTTCAGGGGAGCGATACGCGCCAACATAGCGACAGAGCTACAGCTGAGGACGAAGTACGAAGGCGACATCGGCAGGGTTAAGACGAAGTACGGCATGGATTACGCATCGAAAGTCGTGAAGCTGACGACAGGCACGGCGCTCGTCCAGAACCCGGCCTACAACGACGGCAAGCCATACTTTATCTCCTTCCGCCCGCTGCTGCACGACACGGGCAGGCTGACCGACGAGGAGATCGAGAAATACGTGAAAGTCCAGCAGGAAATCGAAAAAATAGACAAGCAGATAGAGGCGCTGAAGACTAGGAAGATCGACACGACAGACATGGAGATAGAGGTCAACCTAGCTAAGGACAAGATGAAGGCCGGCCAGTTCTCGATGGCGGAAAGCTACATAGAATCGCTTAAAGCAAGGCTCAAGGCATAAAACGAGAACGAAGTACTCCTATTTATTTTATTGCACTTAATTAATTATTATGGGGAAAAGGGTGAAAAAGGATAGGGTAAGGAAGAGCGTAACAAAAAAGACTCCAGCTTCTCGTAAAGCCGCCAAAACCGAACCGCTTCCTGCGGAAAGCCTCGAGCAGCTTATGCACCAGAAGGAGGAAATCGAGGCGCTGCTTTCCTCGCTTGAAGACGCCTACAGCGAGGCCGCGATTCTTGAGGACGATTATAACGACATAAAGGAGAAGAACGAGAAGAAGCTTCAGGAAATAAACAGGAAGATAGATTCACTCTCGAAGAGGCAACCTGTTGCAGCGATTGAGCCTATCAGGGCGCCGGCACCCACAAGGCTTCCGAGGCTTCCTGTCGCCATACCGACCTTCGAAGAAGAAGCCGAAGAGGCAGAGGAAAAACCTGAAGAGAAGAAGGAGAAAAGGGGCAAGGCGAAGGGAGAGAAAACAGTTGCAGGAATAAGCGAAGATGACATAGAAAAACTGGAAATCGATCTCGCAGAGAAGATAAAGGAAATGGTAGAGGACATAGGGACGAAAGTCACTGAAAAAGACCTGCTCGAGATGAAGAACAGCTTTGCCAAATTCGAGGCAGAAATTGACAAGATGAAGGCCCAGGTCGAGGCTGTGAAGGAAGGCAAAAGAATCGATGAGGAAAAGATACAGCACGTCGCCGAAGGCGTTGCCGAGATAAGGACGATGGTCTACGGAAGGGAGGCATCGGTGAAAGAGCAGGAAATAAAGTTCGAAAAGGTAATGGACGTGATGGGCAGGATAGAGCCCGATAAAATACTTATGGACATGGGAAGGAGGGACAAGGAGATAGGCAACCTCGGCCTCCGCCTGAGCAAGCTTGAGGAGACTACGAAGGAATTCGGCGAAATGCTGAAGAGGATCGAAACCCTTTTGCGCAACATAGGCAGCCTCGAGCACGTGCTTAGCATAAGCAACGATGCATCAGAGAAGCTGATGGAGATGGGCGACATACAGAGAGTAAACACAAAGATGCGAGACAAAATCCAGGGCATCTATGCCGAGCTCAGCAAGAGGATGGAGGAGTTCATGCTCTACCGCGCCAAACAGGAAAGGGTTGAGGATTTGTTAAATGAGGTAATGAAGAACCTGAACGACCTCAGCACTAAAAGCGCCTACTTTATAACCAAGGACGACCTCGAATCATTCAGGTCTGCGATACAGACGACCATGGCGGCGCAGCCAGTTTCGACGGTTGAATCTTACAGCCTTGATTCCCAGAAAGAGGAAATTGAAATGCTTCTCAAGACCCTTGAGGACGAGTACAAGAACAAATCGATTTCCAAGGAAGAATACGAGAAAATGAGGAACGCCAACCTTGCGAAAATCAGGGAAATAGAAAGCAAGATGAAAGGCGGCGGAAAGGCAGCGCCCCCGCCCAGAATGACCGAGGAAGAGCCTGCACCGCCCAAAAAACCGGCAGCGAAGGAAAGGAAACCAGAAGTTCCGAAAGAAGCAAAGTCAAGGAATGAAATGCTGCTGAAAGATTTGGAAGAAACTTACAAGAAAGGTTTCATAAGCAAGGAAGCTTATGAAAAAACGAGAAAAGTGATTCTGGGCAAAAAGTAAGGGTGACCAAAATCCGGCATGGAAAATTGATTTTAGCTATTGCAATTTTGGCTGTCATGATGCTGGTCAACCTCTCCAGCATCTTTTCGCAGACATACGATTACAGATGGTGGGACATCAAGTGGCATTACAGAGTCGGGCTCGAAATCAACAACACGGGTTATAACCGAACCAACTGGACCATCGAGTATCCTGTGAATTTCACGCAGCTTCTCCAGAACATGAGTGTAACGGGGGCGTTTGATGAGAATTCAACGAGAGTGATAGAATACAATTCAAGCGGCTCAATACTGCACGAAATCCCGTCGCAGTTCGACATGGGCGACAACTATAATTCAATAAGCAACGCAGCCGGCGTAATAGCCTTCACCATGAACGGCACCACCGCTGCGAATCAGAAGCGCTACTTCTACATTTACTTCGACATAATCCAGAATGGCAACAAAACCAAGCCAAGCTATCCTACGGATTTGTCCTATAACTACACAGGGAACGTCGCGGAATTCTACGTCAACAACAGTCTGTTCCGCTGGAAGATTGACACCGAGCGAGGAGAAAACACATCCGGCATTTACCATGTTCAGGACGTTGCCTACGAAAACGATCTGCTGAGGGTCGATGATACCACCAACATGACCGTCGAGTACTCCGAATTCTCCAATGCAAGCAGCAGGTTCGGCTTCGACTTCAGGAACAACGCCACGCTGAAGTATTCCGGACCCGTGAGACTTGTTGTGGAGCAGATAGGCCAGGAAATTTTATGGAGCCAGCCGGGCAACAAGACAAACGAGGGCTACATGATAAAGCGCTACATCTTCTACCGCTACACCGACTGGATGAAGATAGAGCAGATATTCGTCAACAATGCCAGCTACAGCATAACGAGGAACTCGACTACGGCAGGCGCGCTCGGCATAAACGTAAGCTACTCATTCAGCCTGCCGGGCGGCAACGAATTCTACCCGAACATGACAAACCCGGTAGACCCGGGTTCGTACGGCTGGGCTGCGCAGGAAACCGGAAACTGGTGGCTGGGCATAACGAACATATACGAAAACGGAACCACGAATTTCTTTGCCCTTGAGGACGGCCAGGCGGGAAGGATCGGCGTCCAGCTCAACCAGACCACGATACCAGCAGGAAGCACAATAAGCCACATCGCCGCAATTCAGTTCAACGGCAGCGGCGAGCCAGGGCAGGAGGATTATTTCCTGAATTTCGTCAACCAGAGCAACACACCCGTGAATATAACCACACACGCATCCGAAGCCTGGACCGTCGTTGCAACGGGAAAATTCTACATGAATTACACCAACGAAGCCGTGATATTCAACAGAAACGAAACCGTCATAATCACGGCGAATGTCACCGATCTCTACAATCTTTCTGAGAAGGTAAATGCGAGCCTTAACCTCGGCGGCACGGGTGAACTCAATATCACTCTTTATGATGATGGTGCTCATGGGGACGGGCAGGCGAATGACAACCTCTACGCCAACTCATACAACATCTCCGATGCGGCCTCGCCGGGCGTCTGGAACACCACTTTCAAGGTATATAATGATAGCGGAACGCTCCTGAACACCAGCTGGTACACCTTCAACGTCACCAATGTTTACAATTTAACACTCAACATATCTAACCCGACGGGCTTCACCGACAGAATTGTTAATACAACCGTTTACGTGAGG
Source organism: Candidatus Aenigmatarchaeota archaeon (assembly GCA_041489155.1). Taxonomy (GTDB): domain Archaea; phylum Aenigmatarchaeota; class Aenigmatarchaeia; order QMZP01; family QMZT01; genus JBGPQP01. The sequence continues at coordinate 101,728 of JBGPQP010000002.1, read as the reverse complement.
AATTTCAGGAAGGACAGGCTGATATCGGGCGCAACGCTTAGCTGTTTGTTTGAATCCACCCCGGTACCTCAGCAAAACATTTCTGACAACGGCGACGGCACATATTATGTGTGGTTCAGGGCGCCGCCATACGCAGGCCTGTTCACTCTGGCGTGCAACGCCACAAAAAACAATAACACAGGCATCGGAAGCGACGAGTTCACATGCGAAACCTACTTCACCAACATAAGCGTAACGCCAACGCCCCCAAACCTTACAGCGCAGAACGTTACATCATCCTCAAACCAGACTTTCAACATAACCGTTTTTACAGAGAACACAGCAAACGGGACAGCCTATGGCATGAACATAACGCTTAATTTCTCGGCCTCGAACATAACCGCAAACATCACGCTTGAAGCCTGCGGCAATGTTCTCATATCCAAGAACTGCACGAAGCATTTCCAGATAATAGTCCTCAACGCCACGCCTGCAGGCAACTATTCTGTAAACATAAGCGCAGCCTGGAGGAATTCAAACGCATCCGTGCCAGGCTACAACAGCACGCTCATTAACGTGACGGTCCTGCCAAACCCGCAGCTTAACGTTTCTGACACCTTCGTCTTGGGCATAATAGCGGCAGACAAGCCCCTGAGGAACGTAAAGAATTTCACGGTATACTCGATAGGCAACGAACCCCTGTATACACTTAACATGACTATTCAGGGCTTCTCCGGCAATTTCACCTTCAGCTTGGTCCCGTCCAGCATACCTGCTCTGTGGTGGGGCAATTCGCAGATGGTCCAGCTGTGGGTCAACGCAACTCTTGACACCCCGCCCGGCGAATACAACGGGACAATAAATGTAACGACGGCGAATGACGGCTTCAAAACTATCAACCTAACAGTTTCGGTTTCAGGTACCAACATAACCATCGATAGCGACGTGTACAATTTCACTGCCGGCAATGTCACATGGTACCAGAATCAGTCCTTTCCTGTTTTCGTCAGCACTGTAAACATAGGCAATTCGACTGCCTACAACGTGAGCATCAATTTGAATTTTTCCTCTGCAGGTATAACTTCAAACGTATCGTCCTTTTATTGCGGCAACGTACCCAAGTGGGAGAGCTGCAATACGTCATTCCTTATAACCATACTGGCCCAGACACATTCGGGCAACTACACCGCTAACCTGAGCGTGCAGTGGGAGGACCCGGAAAAAGGCACGAATTTTAACTCGACCCTGATAAACATAACAGTACTTTCCCGGATCAACTTCACCATACTTCAAAACGCCATTTCAAACAATGTTACGCATGGTACAGAGAAGGAAATAGGAACGTTGTCACTCAACTCGACCGGTAACGATCCCGTCGAGAACATAATCTTCACCGTTTATAACTTCAGCTCAAGCTTCTATTTCGAAATCATGCCTCCTAACGTCCCTAGCCTTGGCGGCGAATATCCGCAGGGCGTCAAGATAAACCTTTCCGTTGCATATGGCCAGGCACCCGGCATCTACACCGGCATACTCAACGTAACGACATCGAATGACGGCTACAAAGAGATAAATCTCACAATCGAAATCCCGACAAACAGGACATGGACTACCAACACAACCTACTGCGAAAAGGTCGAATCACCCGAAGAGGGGACGGCCTGCGACGTGTTCATAAACAACACCGGCAACACCCAGATAAATTTCACCATAACGCCTGTGGCTAATGTATCAAGCCAGTTCAATCACACGTGGACCAGTGTAAATGGCTTACTTCTGAACAAGGGGCAGTCGCTGGTTTTATCAATTTATTACAACGTGACTAACCAGACCATAAAATTCTATTACGCCAACTACACAATCAACGCCGTGGAGAGCGGCTCAAACCCGGATTATGTGATTCTACAGGTTATACTAAATCCTTACATTAAGCCCGGTATATCTGTCCAGATTTCGCCCAATATGACTGAGCAGACTGAATATGTGTGGGTATACGCGAATGTTACGGATCAGGGAGGTGCAGGAGTAAATGACGGCAACGTCACGGTTACGGTCAGGAGGCCGGACGGCTCGAACGACACAATGGTAATGTTTTTCTACGGCGGGTCGAAAACAGGGGGCACGTCAAGATGGAGGGCCAGATATTACGTTTATAGTGACGAACCTTACCAAGGAGTGGCGTGGGGCAACACGACCAATAAAGGCTATTACAACATTACCGTCTTTGCTCTGGATAACCAGGGAAAGAACAATACCGTCAACACCAGCTACTTTTACATATATTACAAGCTGTTCGTCGACTTGGATACTGACAAATATGCGTATCAAGGACAACTTGGAAAAGTAATATGGATAAAGTCGCGTGATGCCGTTGTCACGCCTTTGGGTGGAGCTAATGTCAATCTAACACTCACAGACCCATATGGAAGAAATGCTGATTACTTGATAGATGACGTTGACAAATATTTTGTTACAAATTCAAATGGTGATGCGGGCAGTCTTTACAACATACCACCAAATGCCATACTCGGAAATTACACCTTTTCGGCGAATTCGTCTTACTATGAAACTAGTGTTAACACAATAATCTATAACACAAGTTCTTATACGTTTGAGGTCGAAGAGGCCGGTGAACTAGAAGCCAAAATTGGTATAGATGAAGGTCAATACTTTTATATTTCGCGAAGTATGCAAATTGGTGTTGAGATTAAAGATCATGGCATATCGGTTGAACCAGACTCGATAAACCTCACTATTGAATATCAAACTCCATACGGATGGCTGGAAGTTACCCGCCCATGGGGACATTTAAGTAAAAGCGATTTCACAGAAATATATCCTGGCTCCTATAGTTATCCATCAGAAATACTAAGTGAAAATACAACAGCAAGCGGAACTTATCGGGCTATCTTGAGTGTTACACGCCACGGGAAACATGCAAGTGATACGGTATATTCTTTCAGTATAGCAAAAGGTGGCCCTTACGATGTTGAGGTTACATCGATAGAAAATGAAGTCCCGAGAAATGATTATCTCGATTTCGAGATGCTAATCGAGAACAGGGGCGATATATCCCAGCAGGATGTTAAAGTCGAATACTGGATATCAGGAGCGAACCAAACTTGGGATTATGGCAACGCTTCCATCCAAGTGAATGCACATGCTAACAGGACGCTTTTGAGAAGTTTGTTCGTATACTCATTCCAACCTCTTGGTCAGTATACCCTGAACGTTAAGGTAACGTATGATCCTAACATAGAACCGGCTACAGCTGAACGGACATTTTTTGTCGTTGAAGGCGGCGCTCCTCCCCAGCCGCCGTCGCCAGGCGGTGGCGGCGCAGCCGGAGGCGCAGGAGCCGCTCCCTCGCAGCCTGCAAAAATTGAGATAATAAAATATTCTCCTGAGCTGGGAATGGAGATGGACGTGGTTAAATACCCGACTGTTGAAGTCAAGAACACAGGCGGCTCGAAGCTTTACAACGTAATCCTTCGCGTAACAGGCATCCCTTCGCCTTGGATACAGGACATCTCGCCAAAAATCATACCAGAACTCGCCGTAGGCAACAGTTCTATCTTCACCCTAACCCTTAAAATCCCCTCGACCGCTGAAGCAAAGGAGTACATTGGCCAGATAATAGCGGACGCGAATGTCACAAGGGATGAGAAGAGCTTTACACTCACCGTTTTCTCGAGCAGGGCCCAGCTCATAAGATGGGAGATAGACAGGCTAAAGAAGGCATTCCAGGAATTCCAGGTGGATGTCGAAAACGCCAAAAAGGCAGGCAAGGACACGAAGGAAGTTCTGCCTTACATCGACCAGATAAAAGAGCACATAAGGCTGGCTGAAGATTATCTGGAGAAAAAGATGTACGATGATTCGCTGAGCGAGGTCCATTCTGGGTGGAGTGCGCTGGAAAAGGCGATTTACCTCCTTTCCCAGGCGCCGTTTGTCCAGATACTGATTGAAACCATCTTCCCGCCGTGGCTGATAGCGATACTCCTCGTTCTGGTCGTGGTAATAGCGATATTGCTGGTCTTAGTCAGGAAGATGAGGGGCGTTTTCGACAGGATTTTCAGGCTACAGGCCCCCGGCGGAGCCCAGGGCGCGATGAAGACGACTGTCGTCGTCGAAAGGATGAAGGAAAGGGAGACGCTTGAAAAGGAGGAAATGAACATCAGAAGAGTCCTTAATCTCCTCGAGAGGCAGTTTAAAGAGGGCCTCATAACAGAAAACGCGTACATGAGCCTTAAAACTAGGAACGAGGAAAAGCTCGCGAAAATCGAGCAGATAAAGTCCGCTGTCAAATAGAAAGCGCCTGTCGGTTCTCATGGAATAAATAGTATATTCATATAAAATTACCACAATTTTTTTCTTCGGTTTAACAAACGGTTAATGTTCCAGGACGGGGGGTGGTATTTTATATGCCCCTTCAGAATAGTATATTTATATAAGTGAGAACCATGCGCATCAAGGAGAAGATCACGGATTACAAGAACTTCTGGCTGATATGGATAAACTCGGCTGGCGGCGACAGAGGGATTTCGCTTTTTGAGATACAGACCACGTGGGACGTCAAGACCAACTACCTTTATCACAACGAGGTCGGCCTGAAAAGTCCCCTCTTCCGTTGCATGATAAGGGAAAACTACATAACTAAAGAAGGCAAACGCCTGAGAGCCGAGTACGCATGGATTCCCGCTTACGTACGAGAGAGGTATTTTGCCAAGGAAACCGCGGAAAACTGGGTTCCTGATTTCCTGCTCCGCACGAGATGGCCGGCGGTGCAGAAATTCATGGAAAAATACCATGCCGTGCTATTCGACAAAAAGAACCTGAAAATACTTTACAAAAACGACAAGGAGGTTCTCGGGAAATACGGCCCGCACATATTCGCGGACGTTTTCCTTTACGTCCTGTTTTCGAACCTCAGGCTATTCTGCAGGAAATACGAAGCGGACGTTGTTTTGCGCATGATAGCGACCATGATCTCCCTCTCGGCTGAGAGGGATTTGCTGAATTACATGCGCATGGCGGACTCGAAGCTGAGGAACGTGGTAGATTTCCCAGTGCTCGTGAAGGACGAAAACGAGCTGTCGAGGATACTTTGCGCGCTTAAATGGTAGAAATATAAAACTCCAAAACAACATATGGTAGGGTATGACGAGGGTAATAGGGATAATCTCGGGGAAGGGCGGCGTCGGAAAAACCACGCTTGTCGCTAACCTCGGCTCTGTCATGGCGCAGAAATTCAAAAAGGAAGTCATAGTCATCGACTGCAACGTATCGACTTCGCATCTGGGTCTTTACCTTGGTATGTATTACACGCCCGTTACGCTTAATCAGGTCCTTACAGGGGAGGCGAAGATAGAAGACGCGATATACCAGTACCACATAAGCGGCCTGCGTGTCATACCGGCGTCGCTTTCCTACAGCGATCTGAAGGGCGTCGACATTGCGAGACTGAAGAACGTGATTAAAAAACTCTTCGGGAAGGCGGACATCGTTTTGCTTGACGCCGCGCCCGGCCTTGGAAGGGAGGCGATGGCGACAGTGCGGGCGTCGGACGAGGTCATATTCGTAAACACGCCTTTCGTCCCGTCAACGATGGACATAATCAAATGCCACCAGGTGGCGAATGAAATGGGCGTCAAGCCTCTGGGCGTAGTGCTCAACATGGTGGGCAATGAGAAATACGAGCTGACGCCGAAAGAAGTCGAGGAGCTCATAGAGCTATCCGTCATTTCAAGCATACCCATGGACAAGAACGTTTTGCGCAGCCTTGCGCTCAAGATGCCTGTCGTGCTTTTCTCCCCGAATTCCCCCTCCAGCAGGGAGTTCCTGAGGCTCGCTGCCAAGATTCTGGGCGAGGAGGAAAAGAAGCCCGAAAGCCTGCTTTCCAACTTTATGAAACTATTAGGGATTAAGAAGTAATTTATAGGGTCCTGCCAAAATTATTTATATGATGTACGAGTTGGCGATAATAGCGCTGCTTGCGGTGATTTGCTTTTTATTATACAAGTTATATAGATTAAAATATACAGAGGGCAAGGGTAAAAGCGATTTTATACCTCGGAATCTTAAGATGGATTTGATGGATCTCGATGAGGACAAAGGCAAAGAAACCGTGATGAGGTTCAGGGACATTGGCGGCAGAATTTCAGACTTGGAAAAGCGGATAGAAAGGAATGAGAAAGTCGTTGAAAAGCTTATTGAAGAACTTGGTTAGGGTTGGGGTGTCTTGATGGCGAAGAAAAAAGGCGAATTTGAGAAAATGGGCGATCTCGGCAAGGGCGTCGACGAAGCTGAGGAGTCGACCGAAGACATGATAAAAGACATAGAGAATTTTGATGCCACGAAACCGGAAGAAAAGGAAAAGGGCGAAGAAGGGAAGGCAAAGAAAAAGGCCAAGGCTTCTGAAGGGGACGTCGAATCCCTCAAGGATGAGCTGGAGAGGGAACGGGAAAAATCCAAGAGCCTCGCCGAAATAATAGAGAAGGTATCCACTTCTGGCGATGAAAGCGAAGCGAACGAACAGGAGAAGGAAGCACGTTCTGTTGATGTTGATTCCAGGGTCAGGGCCGCGGAGAGCAAGATGGGCGAACAGATGCAATCGCAGATGAAGAATGTCCAGGCAGCGCTCACAGCCATGAGCACCAAGATAGAGGAGGTCGCCAAAGCCGAGAAGCCGGAAAAGGCGAGTAGCAAGCTGCGTGACATGGTGGACCAGGTCCAGGCGGACACCTCGAAGAAGATTGCCGACCTGCAGGAAGAGATAAGGAAGATGGTCGAGCGCATGGAGCAGCCGAGGAAGGAGGAGGAGGTTTCGAAAGGCCTAGCCGTCTTCGGCGGCCGGGTGGACATTAAAAACGACATGCTCGAGATAAAGAGCTCGCTGAAGGACCAGGAGAAGAGCATCCGCGAGCTAAAGGATGAAATGGACACTAGAATCACGAGGATAAAGGAGCAGATAAAAATTCTTGAACGCTTCCCGACTTTCGAGGAAAAGCTTGAAGGCCTCATAGAGCGCATGAGCCCGGGCAACGTCGAGAAGCTCAAGAAGTTCATATTTTCAGCCGACGAGATAACCGGCGAGATAATACCCAACGAAATAGAGAAGAAGATGGGCAAGGAGATGACGCCCGTCTTCAACGACATAAAAGGCGTCAGAAGCGACGTGGAGAAACTGAGCGAAAACATAAAAACGCTTTTCAACGAGGTGAACTACTTCAAGGGCGAGATAAAGACGCTTTACAAGATGGGGGATTACATCTCCGACCTGCAGACGGAGAAGGACAAGATATACGACAGGATAAAGGAGAAGGAAGCGAATCTCATCGCAATGGCCAACAGGCTCGAGGCGCTTCTCAAGAAGAGGACCGATCTGCTTAACGACCAGATACTGAAGTTCGACAAGGCCTTCACCGGCAAGATAGAGACCAAAACAAAGGAGTTCTTCGACGACATGACAGAGTCGAAGTTCCTCGAGCTGGAGGACAGGACGGAGAAGAACCTCGCCGTGGCAAGGGCGAAGGTCAACGACATGGTTTCCAAGTTCGTCCAGTTCCAGAACGTCGTCAACCCGACGCTTTCCATGATAAAAGAAGAGCTTGAGAAGATGGGCACTAGAACAGAGAAAATCAAGGTTAACCAGGCCGAATTCCAGAACGAGCTCGAGGAGAAGGCGAAAGGCCTTTTCACAGACATCGCCGGTCCGGACCTTAAGAACATAAGGGCCGATGTCGCGAAGTTCACTAAAGACGTCAGCGGCAGGCTGGAGGATTCCGAAGCCGAATTCGTCCAGTTCCAGAACGTCGTCAACCCGACGCTCAATCTTCTGAAAAACGACATATCCAAGCTTGACACGAGAACCGAGAAGCTCAAGGAAGGCCAGACCCAGATGAGGGAATCGCTGAAGGAAATCGCCGAAGTCGAGAAATCTATCGCTTCCGTGTGGGAATGGGTCAAGGCCAACGAGCTGAGAAACAAGGAGAGCGAAAAGAGGTTCCTGGTGTTGGAGAGCAGGCTGAACGAGGTGTCAAAGGAATTTGACACTATTGTAAAACAGACACTTGCTGACAAAAGGAAATTCGAGGAAGAGTCCCACAGGCAGAGGGACAAAATAAATATACTTCTTAAAGAGTTGAAGAGTTAATGACCGAACTCAAGGAACTCGAGGAAGGCCTGAGGAATCTCAAGAAGGATAACCAAGAGAAGAAGCGCCTTCTTACGGAACTCGAGAACGAGAAGAATTATCTTGAAGAGAGGAACAGGTACCTCATCGAGAAGCTCAAGCAGGCAGGCATCCTTTACGAGGAGTCAGGGAGGCGTCTTATTGACTTCGTCGACCAGAACATAAAGCCTGTAAGGGCGAAGCTCGACGAGTTCGAGGTGAGGTTGCATAAGATAAAGGAATACGACGTTTCAATAAATTCCGCCCTCAAAAAAGTTGATGATTTCAACGTCATAGTCGGTAATTTCAAGAACGAGATGGTCAAGAACAGCGAGAAGCAGGCAGCCATGATGGCGACCATGGGCGAATTCAAGAAGGCCGTCGCAGACATGGCAAAGCGCATCTCCACCGTCCAGACGTTCGGCTCCGAAGAGCTCGCCGAGAAGGTAGAGGAGATAAAGGCGAAATTCGGCGAGGACGTCAGGAAGATTGAGGACCAGTTCAGCGTCCTGAAAATAGGCGTAGGGAATTCGATAGACAACTTCAAGAAGGAATTTGAGCGCCAAGCGAACGCCTTGCGCAACGAAATGGAAAAGGTGGACATAAAGAAAGCGAAGGAGCTGGGCGAGGCTCTGGCGCACGTGACAGAGGAGCTCGACAAAACCAAGGTCGATTTCTCAAAAGCCATCGCATCTATGGAAGGAATCGTCGAGAGGCTTGACGTAAAGAAAACGAAGGAGATGAACCAGGCGCTTGAAACGCTTTCTGCCAATCTGGAAGACAAGTTCAGCAGCCTTGCCGCGGACGTCGACAAAAAGGTTATTGTGGCCGAGGAGCATCTTAACAGGTTCAGGGTCGAGCTTGAGAAAACGCTAAGCAAGGCCAAAGTGGACACGCGCGACTTTGTCGCAACCAAGTCCAAGGAATTCGACACCCTTCTGGCTGAACTGAAAGAGAAAATGAATGCCCAGCTTCAGGCGTCAGCGAGCGAGTGGGACAAGAAGCTCGGCTCCCTCAGAACCGAAATCGTTGCCCTTAAAAGCGATGTCGAAAAGCTGATAGCGACCATAAACAGGAAGGTCGAGATAGGCGAGGAAAGAAGGGAGAAAAGAATAGACAGTGAAATGGCGAGGCTAAACAGCGCGCTGAACAAGAAGCTGGAAAACACGACTGACGACATATATGCTCATGTTGCCGAGGTAAGCGGCGATGTCGAAGAGCTCAAGGCGAACCTTGGCAAGAAGATAATGGACGCGGAAAGCGAGCTGACCAGATTCAGGGTCGAACTTGAGAAAACGCTGGGCAAAGCAAAGGTGGACACGCGCGATTTCATGGTTTCGAAATCAAAGGAATTTGACGCTGTCCTTGCCGGCATGAAGGACAAGGTAGACAAGCAGGTCCTTGATTCAGCTAATGTCTGGGACAAGAACCTCGGCTCGCTGAGAACCGACCTCATAACCACCAAGGAAGAAGTCGAAAAACTGGTAGCGACCATAAACAGGAAGGTCGAGGCAGGGGAGGAAAGAAGAGAGAAGAAGCTTGATGCGTCCCTTACCCGCATAAACGCATCCCTCGGCAAGAGGCTTGAAGCAGAGGCTGAAAAGCTTTACGAACAGATAACGGGCATAAACGAGGACATCGATGGCCTGAAAGCGAACCTTGCGAAATCAATCGATATGCTTAACAGATCCGCCGAAACAGGCGAAACCAAGAGGAAGGCGGAGATCAGCGGGATAATAAAGGAATTCATGGCCGTGAAAGGCCAGGTCGACGAGAAGATAAACGAGGTTTCAGCAGAACTGGAAAAGTTCTCTCATGCTTCCGAAACCCTGCGCAAGCAGATAACCAAGGAAAGCCTGGCCGGAGTGCAGGAAAAGCTTAAGATGATAATCGACGAACTGGAGAAGAAGTTCGAAGTCGTCGAGGACAGCATGGTTGACAAGATTTCTGCCATGGAAAGCGACGTTGACGATCTCAACGCAAGCTTCCAGGGCATTACCGCCTCCATAAAGGCAGATATCGAAAAGAAAATGGAAACCCTTAGGAAGGAGTTCGAAAAGCGCGACCTAGCTATGGACAAGAATGCAGACCTGCTTTCAAAAACTCTCCAAAAAGACATCGATGGCAGATTTTCCGCACTTGCAGCCAACACCAGCACACAGATAAAGCAGATTGCAGCCGAAACCACTTCCCTTAGAAAGGAGGTTGACAGTTTCACTGTTAATCTGAGCCAGAAATTCGACTCTATAATAAAGGAGAAATCCAGGGACTTCGAAACGATGGTCAGCGCTGTGTCAGCCGACGCCAAGGCAAAAGAAAGGGAAATAAATATTGCCATAAGCGACTTCAAAAAGGAGATACAGAAAACAGAAGTCCAGAAGCGCACAGAGGTCGACAAGACCCTCAAGGAATTCATTGCGGAGAAAGGCAAGATAGACGAGAAGCTGAAGCAAATCGACATAAAAATAGCCGAATTATCCGAAATGAGGAAAGAGCTTAAGAAGGAGATTTACAAGGAAAGCCTTTCGGGCGTGAATGAAAGAGTAAAGGACATCGTGGAAGGAATAGGGGAGAGATTCGAAAACGCAAGGGACGACACCGACACCAAGATAAACGAGCTTATGAAAACCGTTGACATGAGAGTAAGGGAGGTCGAAGCGAACCTCTCACAATTCAAGGTTGAGCTCGGGAAAACGATCGGGAAGCTTACGAGCGACGTGGACAAGGCCACCGGCAAAAAGACCGGAGAGGTGGACAAGGTCGTTGAAAAGCTGAAGGCTGACGTTGAACAAAGGGTCAAGGCGACCATCTCAGACATCTCGGATAATCTTGACATGATAAAGTCGGACCTTTCCTTCGCGAAGGCAGAGTTTGAAAAGAGACTCTCGTCCATCAAGAAGGACTTCGACACGAGCGAGGCAAGAAGACTCGAAAAAACAGAAAAGGCAAAGAAAGACACCGATGCGCTCATCGAAAGCCTCAAGGTCAAATTCCAAGCAGGCGAAAGAGAGAGATGGATCGAAACCAACAAATCCCTCAAGGAACTCATGGCAGTCAAGGGCGAGATCGGCAGGAGGCTCAATGACCTGGATGGGGAGACCAAGAAGTTTTACGATATAAAGGATTCCATAAAGAACGAAGTTATGAAGGAAAGCACCTCGCTTATCGACAACAAACTTCTGGCGTTCTCAAAGGACAAAAAAGGCGACATCTCTGAAACCAAAAAATCATTGAGGACCGAGGTGGTAGAGCTGCAAATGGTTCTTGAAAAGTTGAGCGAGAAGATTGAAAGGCTTGGCGGCAAGATCGAAGCCGTAAGGGATGATGTTTACACCGTCAAAAAGGCGAGAACCCTAGTCATAGAGAATGTTAAATCGATAAACAGGGCAGTAGAAGACAATGTTGACCTTAAGCTGAGGGACTTCATGAAGGATCTTGAAAAGCGCATGAAAACACAGGAGTCCGTGCTTAATATCAGAATTGGAGAAACGGAAAAGAAAATCGATTCTGTTGCTGAGAGCATCACGAAAACCAAAAAGGAGAAGGAAGAGGAGCTTGAAGAACTTCTCAGGCACGTGGAATCATGAGCGAAAAAATTGACAGGATAAAGGAAAGAATAAACGAGATAAAGAAAGAGAAAGAAGAGCTTCGCCAGAAACACGACTACATAATTGAACAGGTGAAAAAAACGGGCGACAAAAACTCGCAGGAAATCGGGCTTCTCAAGGGCGAACTGCAAATCGCGCAGGAAAAGCTCGAGAGAAAAGACGACACGCTTACGAATATCCGCTCTTTCATGAGCTCGCTTGAAAAGGCAATCGCTTCTGTCGAGAGCAAGCAGATTGCCCTGAAAAATAAGTCAGAGGAGGACATAAAGCTCATAGGAAGGGAGATAAATGCACAGCTTACTGAAAGGTCGAAAGCGATAAGCGCCACCCTTTCTTCTCAGTTAAAGGACACGATGGACAAAAACCTCAAAGATACACAGGCTTTGAAGGAAAGCATACGAAAAACCATCGAAAGAAACGAGGAATACGCCAAAAACATCGCTAAGCTTTGTAATGATGTGAATTTACTGAACAAATCCATTTCAGAGCTCTCGGGAAGGCAGGATGCATTGAAAAGCGGAATAAACGAGAGGATGAATTTAGTCGAAAAAGAGCTGATGTCAGAGGTCGCGAAGGCAAAAGCCCTTGAAGCTAGGCTGACGAAGGACGTAAAGGACTTCGAGAAATTCGCTGACGAGCAGAAAGCAAAAATAGAGGAGTTCGAAATGAGCGTTGCAGGCAAGCTCGACATGTTCAGCGTGAAAAAGGAGAATCTCAAGAGGGACTTCGGCTCGCTCATGAACGAGTTCAAGAACGTTGCAGGGCGCTTGGATTCCATGAAGGAAAAGGATTCCTATTTCGACCACAGGCTGAAGAACGTAGAACTCGGCCTTGAAAACCTTAAGAAAATCAGCGAGGAGAATTTCGCGAAATTCGCCGAGGAAAACAAGATCTTCAAGGAGAATCTCGTCGCAAAGCTTAACGAGGCAAGCGACAAAATAATTGCACGTCTCTCGCTGGGCGAGGCGAAAACCTCGTCGGACCTCGCCAAGAAGTCAGAGGAGATAAAGGTATTCCGCGCCCACATGACGCAGTTCATAAACGACTTCGTCAATAACTACGAGCAGCGCTTTGAGAAGATGAAAACCGATATAGATCAGGCAATCGGAATGTTCGAGGAGCGGGAGACAGAGCGCTCGAAACAGCCGAGAGCAATGATTTTCGAATAATGTTTTTTGATCATACTTCCTTGTTCTTGAACAGATAAAACCCGCCGATTAGAACCACTGCAAAAAACACCATGGCAAGCATTATTTCAGGTGACTGGGAAAGGGAAGCGATACCTCCCGTTATGCGGCTCGCACCTAAATTCAAGGCCAGTATTCCAAGCACTGCTATGATTACTATAATAAAGCCGTAAAGTATGACCGGCAAATCCCGGTCCTTGCCTTTTTCTCCAGTTTTCATGTTGATTATTTCCCTTAAAATTTTAAATAAAGGATGTGTCATCACACCCTTTTGGAAATCTTCCAAAGCAGATTGAACTGCTTCCTGTACGAATCGGCTAGATTTCTATTCTCGATTATTATCGCGTAATTTGGACTGCCCCAGATAACTATTGTGAGCTTGTTGCCATATACATAAATCGGAGTCGGGTTAAACGATTCCTTAGGAATCCATCTGTATTCAGTCTGGGTACCTTTGACAAAATAAGTATCACCTTCCTTTACCAGTATCCTCTCGGAGCAATCTAATTTTTGAAGCCTCTTCAAGTGCTGGTACAGGGCGATTTTATCCTCATCCACAAATCTCCTCTCATCGACCCCTGAAATAAAGATTTCCCCGGGTTTTTTCTGGAATTCATTTATTATGTCCCTGTAGATTGTTTTTACGATTCTTCTGCCCTTGAAAACCTCGACCGTCGTGTCTTCCATCGGGAGTTTGGTCATACCTATCAGTTCAGGCAATATCGACCTGAATCTATCTTCCCTTTCCTTGAGGTAGCCCAGTATTTTTCCGGGAGCAATTCCTTGGAAATATTTCTTGCCGTTTTTTATGACGAAGCTGACGAACCCTTTCTCGAGAAGCCGCTCCAGCGCGTCGTAAACGGCCTGCCTGTGAAGGCCTGATCGCTGCGCAATCTCATTGACCGATATCGACCCCTTTCTCAGGAGCGTTAGATACACCTCAATCTCGTTGTTCGTGAGGCCAAGCTCTTTCAGCACTTCTTTCATAAAATTAGATTGCCTTCCATATTTAAATATTTTCGTAAAAGTTTTTACTACAATATTTAATATAGTCTAGTAATAACTATCATTTAGTGATAAAATGACTATAGGTACCAGGAGAGATATCGCAGAAAGCATTTTGTTAAACAAGTTTAAGGGGGTAGTCAGACCCTATACTCCAAAAGAAAGTGGAATAATCGAAAAGTATAAAGACGGTAGCTATGGACTAAGTAATTTAGCTTTCGCTCTTTATTCAAACGGCCTTAATCCTAGGGGAAGAAGTTCAAGGTATCCCTACGGGATGGTTTTTGAAGATGGGGAAACCTTATTTTCCATCGGCTATTATAGGAAAGAGTTGGAACCAGAAGAGTCTGATGGTTATCTTTTTGTGGTTGCACCAAGAGGTAAAAACGCGACAAAGAAAATCATGAAATTTACTGATGTTGCAATAAGTGATTGCAAAATACTCTGCAAAGGAGTTTATGTGCGCTTTTTGGCAAGAAAGCAACAAGATGAATTGCTTTATGAGGGTTTCGTATCCGTCGATGAATCCAATAATCCATGGCATCAGTCTGCTCCCAGAGAAGACGAGACCTTTTCACATTCTTTGATAACTCTAAACGATATTACCAATAGAAAATTAAGGCTGGCATCCAACAGGTTCGATAATTTCTTGAAAAGAAATGGTTTGGAGTATAATCTTAGGCGTTATCACGGAAAAGAAGATCATGATACTGCAAAACTAATTATAAGAAAACATTTTGAGATGCTCAGGAAAATGGGTAGACAAATCAGTTCGGTTCCAGAAGACCATTATAACTCCATAGATCCGAACTTGACAAAATTGAATTCGGTATTTTCATATCTCGGTTTTTTGGATGACTGCGTGCCCGTCTCATTGTTTGTTGGCGAAAAGGTTTCTGACAGAAGAGTCGCGTTATATACACCATTTACGATAAGGAATGTCGATGAAATTCTCGGAAATGAACCAGAAAGGAAAAGAGGTTTAACCGCGATGCCAATAGGAGCTTATCTCACACTGTTTGAAGATTTGAAATCAAATGGTATTGAAGAAGTTCTCCTTGGAGGGTCCGAACTCAAAAGTCTGGATGATTTTAAGAGGGAAATGGGAGCTAAACCAGATCCGTCATATTGGACTGTTAAATTAAAATAAAACAGGACTTTTTATTCCAGTATCTCCGCCTTGTCTATGATGCCGTCGCCGTCCATGTCATATCCTCTGACGACCTTCGATATTTTCGAATGGTCGAAGCGGTTGCCTCTGAGTATACGCTCTGGATCGCTCATGAAGGCAAGTATCGCCGCTCTCGTCCCTGGAAAGCGCTTGCCAGCGAAAACCAGAATCTTTTTCGAGCGGTTCCATGGGTTTTCGATCAGGTTTATGATGCCGAACTGGTCGTCCTTGTAGACGTTTTTTGAAATGCCGGACATTATGTCCCTGCCCTTGAAATCGAAGTTCACGGGCATTGATTTGTTCAGCCTTTTGGTTACCATGTTGACGACGGGCCCTCCTATCAGTATCAGATTGTTTTTCAGATCCTTTTCGCGAATCTCTATATCCAATTTGTAATTGGGCGAAATCTTTTCCTTTGCAAAAGATCCCAGGAAAAGGGCGAGGTCAATCGCTGCCGGCGAATCCAGCGCGCGCTCCTTCCATGGGCCGTGAGGATCAGGGGAGCCGATAATTATGGTAAAATCAATTTTCCCATTCTTTATGAAAGGTTCGAGCGATTTTTTCTGGTGTGGCGAGGAAGAGTCAAATTTTTCCCATCTGGTTTCGCCTATTCTGACTATGAATGCGTTGCTGGTTATCTGGTAGAATTTAGCCAGCGTCCCTTTCCTTTTTTCCGTTCTGATTTCTTCTATAAGGCCGTGTTTCCTGAACTTGTTTATATAATAATAGATTTTCTGCTCATGCTCGCCGAGTTTTCTGGCTATATCCATCGGGCATTTCGGCGAAGAAAGCGCTTGCAGTATTCTGATGCCTAGAGGGCTGGTCATGGATTTCATGACCTCGGGTCTTTCAAAAACCTTCGCATTCGAGATTTCGTTTGCTTTCCCGGTTCTTAGGATGTAGTATTTCTCTTTCATAATATTATAAATTTTTTTATAATATTTAAAACTTTATCATAACAAAGTTATATAAACATGCTGCTCAAGGAAGCGTAATATTATGAAAAATTTTTCAATAAAGCGTTTATATAACGAAGGAGAATGAATTCTCATGTGCGGCATAATAGGCTACATAGGAAAAAGCGACGCGACACCCCTGCTTTTTGATGGTCTGCGGAAGCTCGAATACCGTGGTTATGATTCCTATGGCTTCGCAACGCTTGAAAACGGAAAGATATGGGTAAGAAAGAGCAAGGGAAAGGTAAGCGAGGCAGGCTTCGAAAAACTTCCTGGTTCCCTTGGGATTGCGCATACCAGATGGGCAACGCATGGCAAGGCTTCCAAGGCGAATGCGCACCCACATCTTGACTGCGAAAAGCGCATAGCAATAATCCATAACGGTATAATAGAGAACTTCGAGGCAATCAGGAAGAGTCTGGCAAAGAAAGGGCACGTGTTCAGATCAGAAACCGACAGCGAGATTGTAGCGCATCTCATAGAAGACAACATCGAGCTCGGCCTGCCGGAAGCTTTGAGAAGGACCATGAGATTATTGAAGGGCAGGTCTGCTGTTCTGGCCATAAAAGATGATTTTGACGGCATCGTTGCCGCAAGGAACGGCTCGCCTCTTATTCTCGGGGTAGGCAGCAATGAATACTTCATTGCATCGGACGTTCCCGCGTTTCTGAAGAGAACAAACAATGTCATGTATCTTGATGACGGGGAAATGGTCGTTCTTGAAAGATACAAAAAACCAGTATTCCTGAGCATAGAAAGCGGCAAGAACATCGAAAAAAGGATAATAAGGATAGACTGGGATGCGAGGCAGGCAGAGAAAGGCGACTACGAACATTTCATGATAAAAGAAATAATGGAGCAGAAGGAAACCATCATCAGGGCGATAAACCAGAACGACAGGGAAATAGAGAAGGTAGCAAAAGAGATAAACAAGGCTTACGGCGTTTTCCTTACAGGATGCGGAACTGCCGGAAACGTATGCCATACCGGCGAGTACATATTTTCTGCCATTGCCAACAAGCATGTCAATTACATAGTTTCTTCCGAATTCCCGAATTACACGGATTTTCTCACAAAGAAAACCCTGCTGATAACCGTTTCCCAGAGCGGGGAGACTGCGGATGTCTTGGAAGCCGTGAAGGCGGCCAAGACAAAAGGCGTAAAGGTAATATCGCTGATAAACGTTAAAGGTTCATCACTAGACCGCATGTCAGATTTCACCTTTTTCATAAATGCAGGCCCGGAAAAAGCAGTAGCTTCTACGAAAGCCACGACCGCACAGCTTGCAATAATATATCTTATTGCATATGCATGCAAAGGCAAGATGGATGAAGGCAAATGGCTTCTGCTTGACGCCGCCGGTAAAATAAATGACATGCTTAATCCCAGATACGATGAAAGGATAAAGAACTTGGCTAAGCAGATATGCAGGAAAAGGAACATCTATGTGATAGGACGGTCCCTCAACTATCCGGTCGCCTTGGAATCCGCCCTTAAGATAATGGAGGTCAGCTACATACACGCCCATGGTTTCGCCGGAGGCGAGCTGAAGCACGGGCCTATCGCGCTTATAGAAAAAAACACGCCCTGCATAGTTCTGACCGGAGGCGGCGCTGACCATGACACGATAAGCAACGCCATGGAAATCAAGGCGCGGGGCGGTTACATAATCGGAGTCGGGCCGAAGAAATATGACGTTTTCGATTTCTGGATAAAGACGCCGGATGTCGGTCTCGCTTCGCCGCTTGTGAACATAATCCCGATCCAGCTGCTGGCCTATCACCTCGGCCTGCAGAGAGGATGTGAAATAGATACACCGAGGAATCTGGCAAAATCGGTAACAGTAAAGTAGATTTAAAAGCGGCAGCAGACAAATTATTAATATGGCAGGAGACGCATTGACCAATCTGGTCACAAATCTCGGCGTCGATTTCGCGCACCCGATAACGCTGGCAATGAACCTGATATTGTCCACGCTTATAGGAGGCATCGTGCTTCTCGTAATCGTGGAAATATTCGGCAAGAAATTCAAGGAAAAGATTCACCCGGTGAACGCGTTTCTAGTGGTTCTCATAATAAACATCATCAACCTTCTTGGCGTAGTGGCACTCATATCGCCTTATGTCTCGTTCATACCGATGATAACATGGGTCTTGCCGATTCTGATATGGGTAATACTGATAAAAATGTTCTTCAAGGAAATGAAGTTCTCGCACGCGATAATTACAGGCATAATAGGTTTCGCATTGAGTATCTTCCTTGTGCCCATGCTTATCGGGATGGCAAGCGGTTTCATGCCGACTTTTGAATGATTTCGGCGCTAAGATATGTCTGGTCGGCATCCGAAATCCTTACCCTCAAGACTTTGCCCATCAAGTTCTTTTTACTTTCAACAACAACAGGCTTGTAGCTTTCGTTCCTTCCCATGAACTGATTAGCCTTCTTTCCTCTTTCGGTTATAACTATCTCGCATTCCTTCCCGATCCATTCCATATTTTTCCCCGTTTCGATTTCCTTCAGAAGCCTCGCAATTTTTGATGATCTCTCCTTTATTATTCTGTTTTCAACCTGCTTCATTTTGGCTGCTTCAGTTCCTGGCCTCGGGCCGAATTTAGATAAATTGACTATGTCAGGTTTAACTCTTTTTATCATCTCAAGCGTTTTGCAGAAATCTTGTTCTGTTTCTCCAGGGAAGCCGACTATTATGTCCGTTGACAGGGTCATGTTCCCTACTGCTCCCCTGAAACGTTCAACAATTTTCTCAAAATCACCGGCCCCGTATCCTCTTTTCATAAGTCTCAGAATTCTGTCAGAGCCGGACTGCACCGGAATGTGGACAAATTTGTATATCTTCGGGTTCTTGTAAATGTCAATCAGAGCATCAGTAATTGGTTCTATGTGTACCGGGTTCATCATGCCAATGCGTATTCTGAAATTTCCCTTTATTCCAACGATTTTTTCCAGAAGTTCTGCAAGATCGGTTTTTTTGTCAAGGCCGTAACAGCCGCAGTCCTGCGATGTTACCCATATCTCTTCACAGCCTTCTTTTATCGCGTTTTCAACTTCTTGCACAATTGCCTCCGGGCTTCTTGATTTCAGGTCGCCTTTCGCCAGCCTGACTATGCAGTAAGCGCAGTTGCCTAGGCAGCCGCTTGCAATCTCGGTTATGCCCACGAGCGGGTTTCTTCTGGCCTTCCTCTTGCTTTCTTTTGTCTGGTTTTTCAGCAACCTAGCCGCATCTTCAGGCTTAAGCGAGGACAGGAAGGCTGCATTCTTGGCGATGTTCCTGAACAAACCAACGTCAGCAGCGCAGCCGGCTATGAGCATTTTCTTTCGGGGATATTTTTCCGCCAGATACATGAGCCTGTGTCTTATCTTGTTTTCCGTCTGGCTTTTGACGATGCATGTGTTTATGAGAAGCACGTCCGCCTTTTCTGAATTTTTCACGATGCTGAAGCCGTTGTCTGCCAGGACGCCTTGCATTGTCTCGGCATGCGCCTGATTTGCAGAACAGCCGTATGTCTCCATGTAAACGCGTTTCATAATGAGAAATAACGGCTTTGGTTTAAAAATCACTCGCCAAGCAGCAAGTTTAAAACGTGCTGTAACTCTGGGAAATCCAATTTTTCTGCCCTACCTCGAGCTATCTGCTCTATGAGCTGCTTGTCAGCCATGGTTATCCTAAGATTTCTGGTTTTAAGTTTTTTAGATACGGTTCTTGTGAAAAGATTTCTTGCGTAATTTCCTAGTTTGTCGTCTGTTAGATTCTGGTTTTTATAATCAGTCAGCATTCTCTTCAAAATGCTTGGAGGTATTTCAACGCCATATTTTTTTGAAAAATCAGTTACAAATCCATTGAAAGCCTTTTGGTTCATTGTAGTAACATCCACTTTCCCTCTTTTGCATATTTTTTCAAATTTCTGGAGCACGGCATACAGCTGATCTCTGATGATTTCCCGCCCACCCTCCATCCATACTTTCTCATTATAACCGGTTTCTATCACACCTTCTCTTTCAAGCACCGAAGGGTCGACGTATTTTGATATGATGCTAGGTTTGAGCTTGATCTTCGTTGACCAGCCATAAGAAATGCTTTTTATAATTTTATCCCCAGTGTATGTCTCATTTTTACCCAATATCCCTTCTATTATCTTTCTCTGAGGTTCGGAAAGTTCACCTATTCTGTCGCCCAAGGCACACCATGCCTCATAAATTAATGAGCTTCCATCCAGTTTCTCTTTCTCAGATGGATCAAGATTTTCCGGCCCAAGTGTCGTCATTCTAGCTCTTTTTTCGGCTTTGTCCTTTTCAATTTTTGCTTGTATCAAATCGACTCTAAAATATGCGAACTCTCTTCCCTTCTTATGGGGCTTTCCATCCCGCATTACCGGCCTTAGATATTTGTCTACCTGCTCCCCTGAGATATCTAAATATTTAGCTGCATCAGAGCGTGTAACCAGGTCCGGTACATATTTTTTCATGTTAACAAATAAAGATTATTCAGAAGTTTTTTATCCGTGCATTGAGCCCAATAAGCATTATTTTAGCTCTCTGCTATTATCATCTTTATGTCGATGTTCGCCTCGTACTGCAGGATTTTCTCGTTCGCCGTCCATCTCGTTGATTTCGACTGCGCCACATCACACCTCGGACCGTAGATCATCGTCTCTTCATACGAGGTCTTGTTTTCCGGTTCGACTATAATGCAGTAATCGAAAGTCGTTTTTACAATGCTGGCTACAACCTGAGGCACAACTTCCTGAGCAAGGGTCCTGCAGTCAGTTATGCCGCATCTTGTGTAAGGCGTCATGTAGGCGCAGGATATCGTCGAGGATATGGTATCGCAGTCTCCGCCCAAACCAGTGTCCCACCTGAGGACCGACAGCAGAAGGTTATGGGCATAAAGGTTGTAATAATCGTCGTGGACTGGTTTGAGGGAGGATATCAGCAAAAATATGCTCAGCGCTATGAATATCACTATTACCAGTACTATGAGTATCATGCTCGTCTGACCGGAGATTTTCTTTCCCATCATACGCCTCTCAGCTTTCGTAAAGGCCCACCCTTAGCATGCCCATGCCTATCTTCCCTGTTGTCTTCCTGTGTATGTTTATCGGGAGTTCGTAAATCCTCGCATCGCCTTCTGTTTTGCAATAGCTCCATTTGCCGCATTCTGGATACGTGTCCAGTGTACAGGTGATGTCCTTGAATTCCAGATACGTGTCCACCGGCTCTATCCACTCGACTTCAGCATACCATCCGGTTCCGTAAAGCTGCTGTAGTTCCTCGCAAGTTATGGCCGTCAGTTTGGAATCCTCAAACATTGAACCCTCTTTGTATGTGTTCTTGTTTATGTACGGCGAGTTGGTGAAGGCACGGAACAGAAACTCGGCCTTTGAATATTTCAACCTTTCCCTTTCGGAGCCTATCGTGCTCATCTGCCATCCTGTAAGCAAAAATGTGAACATGACTATTACAAGGAGTACGAAAAAGCTTAGCAGCACGTATTCCATCAAGTGAGCCTGCCCTTTCATCATCCGCACCCCAAACTGTCCAGTTCCCTGTATTTTTCTGCCGACTGGTCCATCAGCGAAATGAACTCAGCCACGTCTTCCTGTTTCGGGTTCTGGCTTCTTATTTTCGGCGTGTTTTCCTTTATCGAACTCAGTACGGATATGAATTCGTTAAGCTGGTTTCCGCATCTTTTGTTCGTACTAGGATTCGACATCAGTATCCCTGCTTCGTTTATTGAAAGGCTGATAGCGACGTCCATCTCCCTGAAAAACTTCTCATTCGCGTATTCATACATGCCCTTCCCTCCAAGAAGCAGGGCGACAACGTCAAACCCGTTTTTGTAAACATATTCCTCGTATCCATCCTTGCTCTTTATGTAAACGTAGCCCATCCCGTTTTCAACAGGCTTTACAAGAAAGTCGACTTCCTCCATCTTTTCTGATATCGTTATTACGCTGTAGTTTTTTTCCTTGAAATATTCCTCATCGCACAGGGCTGGCTCGTAACCGGATTCCATTTTGGTCATTAACAGGTAAATCTTTTCTTCCAGAAACTTGTACCTTTCCCTCATGTCATAGTGGCCTGTCGCATCGTCATCGCATCCTACGTAAAAATTCGTCTTTGTTGCAGTATTTTCGGTTGAAGGCAGCATAAGCGCTACGCTTCTGATGACTGGTATGGTCTTGTCCGCATCGCCTTTCGGGACAAATAGAATTTTCGTGTCGGGCAGAGCTTCTATGAAATAGAACTTCCACCAGCCTACATCATACTCGTTCCTGTATACGGAAAGCTTTTTGCCTAGCACGAGCAAAAGCGGTATTGGCTCCATGTCGACTGACGATGAAAAGGTTGTCATCAGGAATGGCGGCGCGTAATTCGTTATCACTTCGGTGCCCGCGAACTCGAAATCGTCCGATACTCCTGTCGTGTATACGTTTTCCAGGGTTTTTTTGAAATTGACCATTATCGAGACCTGCCTGCTGGATTCGCCTATCTGCATGTAAGAACCCGCAAATCTCAGCAGTATGAAGAGGACGAAGATGGAAATTATTATCCCGAGAATTATCTTGAAAATATCGAATACGTTTAACATACTCGTACCTTTGCAGCTAAGCCGGCGGCGACAGTTCAACTAGGGTTCCGATATTTTTCAGCCTGATGTCCTCGGTCTTTCTGATGCAGAAATTAACCAGTGGCCTCAGCTTATCCAATTTGTGACCACTGATGGAACCGTCGGGATTATAAATGAGAACATTGTACTTCTCGTTTACCACCAGCATCCTCTCGACGGTTTGCGGGTCCCAGTCGAGTTCCTTGTTCTCCTCCGGAGAATCTGCGTTGACGAAGCACACTTTTTTTGCGCAGCCAGGGACCATGAAAGTAAAGCTCTGCGAAGACCCCATAGAAAGGCTGAGTACGTACTTCGTGCTGGTTTTCAGGCTATCTATCTGCTGCCCCAGCTGCGAGCGGCAGCTCATATCCTGCATCTCTCCGATATATTTAATGCCAAAAAACATCAGAAAGCCTATTAAAATGGACGCAAATATTATCCCGAAAATCAAGCCGACATCCATATTAAAATCATGTCATGGCTCAAATAAAAAGCAATCAAATAAAGATTGAAAAAACATTAGTATAGAAAATACTAAAAATAAAAGGGGTTTCTTGACGCTTCAGGCATCCTACTTTACGACAACCTGCAAGGTCAGCTGCGTACCGCCGAATTTCTCCTTGCCAGTGCAGCCGTCGGTTATTTCAGTGGTTGCCGTGCAGCCGGAGAAGAGATATGAGTAAGTTCCGGCATCTGCTGATGCATCTGCAACAAAGGAGCACATTATCCTGCCTATCGTATCGCCTTTCTGGACCCATATGCTTTTGGGGCTGCACTTTATCCATTCCTGGTAGACGCTAAGCTTGGTGTCGTCAGGGCCTCCGACGGCTTCGACGTCAACCGCGAAAT
The DNA here is from genome assembly GCA_041489155.1 of Candidatus Aenigmatarchaeota archaeon. Taxonomy (GTDB): domain Archaea; phylum Aenigmatarchaeota; class Aenigmatarchaeia; order QMZP01; family QMZT01; genus JBGPQP01. Next base: position 78,175 of record JBGPQP010000002.1, on the reverse strand, counting down.
AGGCATAGCCATCTGCATCGAGCTTGCTGGTGTCGAGATTGTTTTTGAAGCCAACACTTATCGGGTAGGCTTTGCTCCTCTGCGCCGGAGGATTGTTTATAAGATTCTTCGAAAGGGCGAAAAACGTAAGCTGCCTCTGGAAGACCTCGTCAAGTTCTGCATTGGCGCTGGATATCTGGGTATCTGTCAGTCCTGTAATGTTTTCCATCATGCCCCTGAGCCATACTATTGCAAGGCTGAGAAGCACGACCGCGAAAACGATCATCACTATGAACCCAAGGCTCAGTTCTATTGCACCCTTCTTCCCTGTTTCCGCTTTCTTCGCGTTCATATTATATAATTCCGGTCCGCCCGTATAAAAAGTTGAGCAAATGTTGCGGTCAGTTCGCTTCCGGTGACCTTTTAAAATAAAAACATTCGCGTCACAATAATTCTCTATGGCAGAAATGCAGGCAAAAGTTAAAATAGTTGTGGACCACAGGGAAGCGAAGAACCACGTTTTCATGCACCTCAAGGACACGGATTCCGAACTCGTGCGCGAGCAGCTGAAGACTGGCGACTACATCTGTTCGGACAGGGTCGCTGTCGAGAGGAAGACCGTCGCCGATTTCGTCCAGTCGCTGCTGGACCGCAGGATTTTCGAGCAGGTTTCCAAAATGCAGGAATGCTTCGAGAGGCCTGTGCTGATCATAGAGGGGGACCCTGACCTGCTGTTTATGGAGAGGAACGTCCATCCCAACGCGATCCGCGGGGCACTCGCGTCGATCGCGATAGATTACCGCATCCCCATAATCTGGACGAGGAGCGCGAAAGAGACGGCGCAACAGCTTTACTGGATCGCTTACAGGGAGCAAATCGGAGGCAAGAGAAGCGTCGCCATCCGCTGCCCCGCCAAAAAGAAAAGCGTCCGCGGCCAGCAGGAATTCCTGATAGCGGGATTGCCGGACATAAACACGAAACTCAGCAAAAATCTGCTCAAGAAATTCAGGACGCCAAAAAGCGTTTTCTCAGCGAAGCCTGAGAGATTAATGAAGGTCGACGGCATAGGCAAGATAAAGGCAAAGAAGATATGGGATTTGCTTAACCAGGAGTATGAAAAAGAAGCAAACAAGTAGATCAGCATTTGTGCGCTATCTCGTAGTATCTTTTCTGTTCTAGATTTTTCTGCGTCTTCATCCTGTCGGCGATCTTCTGTGCCATGCAGGTCGGATATTCGCCGGTGAGGCAGGCCTTGCATATGTTTTCTCCAAGGCCGATTGATTTAACAAGGCCGTCGATGGTCTGGTAACAGAGCCTGTCAACATTGGTAATCTTCTGTATTTCCTCCACCTTGTGTTTGAAGGCTATCAGCTCGTTGTGGGTTGCTATGTCAATGCCGTAAAAGCATGGAGAAACCACGGGCGGGCATGTTATCCACAGGTCTATCTTCTTCGCTCCGGCTTTCCTTACCATTTCGGCTATTTTTCTCGTGGTCGTGCCTCTCACGATAGAATCGTCAACAAGAAGTACGTGCTTGTCCTTCAGAACCGATTTCACCGGGTTGAGCTTCATGTCCACCGAAAGCGCTCTGGTGCGCTGCTCTGGCATAATGAATGTCCTGTATATGTAACGGTTCTTCATCAACCCCTCGGCGACATGTATCCCTGTCTCCCTTGCTATTCCTTCGGCGGCGGATCTCGACGTGTCCGGTATGGGAACTATAACGTCGGCTTCGGATGAATAGGTTTTTGCGAGGCTTCTGCCGAGCTCTATCCTGACGTCGTAGACCCATTTCCCCTCTATCACGCTGTCAGGCCTCGAAAAGTAAACGTACTCGAACATACAGTGTTTCCTCTCGCCTTTCATCAGTACTTTCCTTTCAATTTTCCCATCCTCGCCGAACAATACCATCTCCCCCGGCTTTACGTCATGCGTCTCGTCAATGCCGTTTATGTTCAGCGCTACGCTTTCAGAAGCGAATATCGCCAGTTTGTCGTTGACGCCGAAGCTGAACGGTCTTATGCCGTTCGGATCGCGGAAGGCGATCAGCTCCCTTTCCCCGGTGAACATGCCAGCCGAATACGAACCCTCTGCTGCTTCCATGTAATTGTAAATCGATTTCTCGATGTCCTTCGTCTTCACGAGTTCGTCGGCTAACTTATTGGCTATTATTTCAGCGTCGCACGTTGATTCGAAGTTCCTTCCTTCCTTCATGAGAATGTTCCTCATGTCGATATAATTGACTAGGTTTCCGTTGTGAGCCACAACCAGGCCTTTGCGCGGGTAATCCCTTTTGAAGGGCTGGGCGTCGGTGATGGTTGAAGAGCCGACCGTCGAATACCTCACGTGGCCTATGCCCATCGAACCTTTCAGATTGCCTAAAGTTTTTTCTGAATAAGAAGCGTTTACTAGGCCAAGGGATTTCCTGAGGTGTATATGGTTCTCGTTCAAAGTCGATATGCCGCTTGCTTCCTGGCCTCTGTGCTGGAGGGTGATGAGGCCATTGAATATCATTTTCGATACGTCCCGGCCGTCAAGGGCACGTATACCAAAAACACCACAAGCTTCCTTCTTGGACCAGTCTTTTTTCAAAATCCCACCTTTTTGATAGATATCCTCATATTGTATGCGATGATTTTAAGCGTTCTTGGATGCTGCCCTGATGAAGTTCAGGAACAGCGGATTCGGTTTGAGAACTCGCGTTGTGAATTCCGGATGGAACTGCGACGCCATGAAGAAAGGATGCCCGTTTAGTTCCAGTATCTGCATTATATTGCCGGATTTGTCATGGCCGGAAAAGACAAAACCCTTACATTCAACCTTTTCCCTGTATTTTGGGACGAACTCCCAGCGGTGGCGGAATCTTTCTCTCGTGCTCAGCGAGCCGTAAACCCTGCTGGCCAGCGTGCCCTTCCTGATTATCACGTCGTGGCCTCCAAGGCGCATAGTTCCGCCTTTTTTGTAAATTTTTCTCTGCTCTGGCAGCAGATCAATTACCGGATGGGGGCTATTCGGGTCGATTTCCGTAGAGTTCGCGTTTTTGAGGCCGCACACGTTCCTTGAGAACTCGATGGTCGCCAGCTGGAAACCATAACACAAGCCGAGGAAGGGTATTTTCCTCTCTCTGGCATAGCGTATGCATTCTATCTTGCCTTCAGTTCCTCTTGGGCCAAAACCGCCAGGCACTATTATACCGTCTATGTTCTTCAGGGCATCAGCAACCTTTACTTTTTTGTTTTCAATGTCAGTCGTTTCTATCCATTTTATCTTTATTTTCACTCCAAGCTTTCCGCATGAAGCTTTAAGCGACTCCATTATAGAGACGTAAGAATCGTGCAACTCCGTGTATTTGCCAGTGATGGCAATGTTTACGATCTTCTTTGCATTCACCATGTTCCTTACTGCCTGCTCCCAATCTTTCATGTCCTTTTTCTTGGGGACAAGGCCCAGTTTTTCAAGAACCTTTTTTGTCACACCCTGCTTCTCGAGGATTAGTGGCAGCTTGTATATGCTGTCCAGGTCAGGGCCTGATATGACGTTTTCCTCCGGCAGGCCGCAGAAGAGAGAAAGTTTTTCCTTTATTTTTGGTTTTATCTGTTCATGGGCTCTGCAGAAAAGGAAGTGAGGCATTATGCCTATCTCCCTGAGCTTCTGCACGCTTTGTTGTGTGGGTTTCGTTTTCTGCTCGCCCACCACGCTCATCACCGGAACAAGGGTGCAGTGTACGAATATCACATCCTCTTTCAAAGATAACTGCCTGCATGCCTCGAGGAAGACTAGGTTCTCTATGTCTCCTACCGTTCCGCCTATTTCTATCATGATTATTTCTGCTTTGTAATCCTCAGCGACTTTTTTGAACCAGTTCTGTATCTCGTCTGTTATGTGCGGTATTATCTGGACAGTCTTGCCGAGGTATTTGCCTTCCCTTTCCTTTTCGATGACTTTCTGGTAGATTTTTCCGGTCGTTATGTTGTTTTCGCTTTTCAGGTTGATGTCGAGGAAGCGTTCATATGTTCCCAGATCCATGTCGACCTCGCTGCCGTCATCGAGGACGAAGACCTCTCCGTGTTCTATCGGGTTCATCGTTCCTGCATCGACGTTCATGTAAGGATCGATCTTGATGGGAACGACCTTGAAACCCCTTGACTGGAGCAGTTTTCCTAGAGAAGCAGTGAATATCCCCTTGCCAAGACCGGATATCACTCCGCCGGTTACAACGATGTACTGGGTTTTCTTCGGCATAATAATCTTTCAAGGCAGAGATTTAAAAACTTTACCAGAAATGCGCTAAAACATTTATTTAACAAAAGCGAATTTGAAACATGAAGATTTACGTTGTGGACAACGGCGGCCAGTGGACGCACAGGGAGTGGCGCGTGCTTAGGGATATTGGCGTGGAAACGAAGATAATACCGAACGACACACCCTTCGAGGAAATAAAGGATCTCGACGGACTCGTCCTTTCAGGAGGCGCGGCGCGAATAGCGTGGGAATCGAGCAAGCTCGGCAACGTGGGTGAGTATCTTGACAAGGCGAAGTTCCCCATACTCGGCATGTGCCTCGCCCACCAGTTCATGGCCATGCATTACGGCGGCTCGGCCGGGCCTGCGGAAACGCCTGAATTCGGCAAGATGCAGATTGAGATCCGCAGGAATTCGCCGCTTTTCAGCGGCCTGCCGAAAAAATTCATAGTTTGGGAATCCCACAACGACGAGATAAAAAACCTTCCGGAGCAGTTCGAGATAGTGGCTTCGTCGCCGAGCTGCAGCACGCAGGCGATTCAGCACAAGAAAAAGCCTTTATTCGGCCTCCAGTTCCATCCTGAAGTGGAGGATACGCAGTTCGGAACCGAGATATTCAGTAATTTTGTCGAGATATGCAGGGAGTTTAAAAAAGCCAAAAAGTAATGTGATGTCATGTTCGATGCAGCGAAGTTCGTGAAAAGGGAAACAGACCGCCTTAGGAAATGCTTGCACGGGAAAGCTATAATCGCCTGCTCGGGCGGAGTGGATTCGACGGTCGCGGCCGCGCTTGCTAAAGAGGCGATAGGAAAAAACCTTGTTGCGGTCTTCGTCGACACAGGCTTCATGCGCAAGGGCGAGACGGAGAGCGTGAAGCGCATGCTGGAGAAAATCGGCCTGAACTTGCATTTCGTGAAAGCCGAGGATGAGTTCTTTGCCGCGCTAAAAGACGTGACCGAACCTGAAACGAAGCGCAAGATAATCGGCGAGAAGTTCATACGCATCTTCGAACGCATAGCGGAAAGCGAAAAGGCCAAGTATCTCATTCAGGGCACTATAGCGCCGGACTGGATAGAGTCCGGAGGCGGAGCGAGGGACAGGATAAAGTCGCATCACAACGTCGGCGGGCTACCGGAAGAGATGGAGCTTGAAATCGTAGAACCGCTGCGCGATATCTACAAGGACGAGGTCAGGAAGATTGCCAAATACCTAAATATCGAAGTCCATGAACGCCAGCCGTTCCCTGGGCCCGGCCTTGCTGTGAGGGTCGTAGGCAAGCTCACTAGGGAGAATGTCGAAATAGCGAGAGAAGCTAATGCGATAATGGAGGAGGAGATGCAGAAGGCGTTCGCGGAGAACAAGGTTTCGAAACCGTGGCAGTATTTCGCAGTCCTGCTGCCGGTGAAAAGCGTAGGCGTCCACGGCGATGTCAGGAACTATGGTTACATGATTGCCTTGCGCTCTGTCGAGAGCATCGACGGCATGAGCGCATCCTATTCGAAAATTCCCCACGAAATTCTGGACAAAATTTCGGTAAGAATAACCAATTCCCTGGGAAAGAAAGTGAACCGCGTGGTTTACGATATAACCAACAAGCCGCCAGGCACAATAGAGTTTGAATGATGAACGGCCTGGCCGGAAAATTATGTGTTTTCCAGATATCTTTTAATCTCCCATTCTGTGACATGTGTTCTGAAATCGTCCCACTCTGAGGTTTTGGCCTCGATATATTTCTCGAAAAGCCTCCTGCCAAGCGCTTCCTGCACTATTCTGCTCTTTTTCATCTCTCTTATGGCTTCCCACAAAGAGTGAGGCAGGACATCGATGTTAAGACGCTTCAGTTTTGAATCGTCAAAATCGTAAACGTTTTCCTCCACCGGCGGAGGCGCAACAAGCTTCCTTCTTATGCCGTCAAGGCCTGCCTTGAGCATGACTGCAAACGCGAGGTAAGGGTTGCAGCTTGGGTCAGGACAGCGGAGTTCGCATCTCACCGATTTTTCACTGCCCTCTGAAACCCTAGGTATGCGTATGAGGGCTGAACGGTTTATCTGGGCCCAGCATATGTAGACAGGTGCCTCGTAACCAGGCACGAGCCTTTTGTATGAATTGACGAGCGGCGCCAATATCGCCGCCATACCTTTCACATGCTCGAGCTGACCTGCGACGTAATGATATGCTGTTTTCGACAGTTTGTATTTGTCTGTCGGGTCGTAGAAATGATTCCTCCCGCCTTTCGTATCGAAAAGGCTCTGGTGTACATGCATACCCGAACCGTTTATGCCGAATATGGGCTTTGGCATGAAGGTCGCGTGCAGTTCGTGTTTTTGGGCTATTGCCTTCAGTGTCGCCTTGAATGTTATGGCATTATCTGCGGTAGCCAAGGCATTGTCATAACGGAAATCTATTTCATGTTGCGCGTGAGAACATTCGTGATGCGATGCTTCTGCGTCTATCCCCATTTTTTCAAGGGCAAGCACCATATCCTTCCTTACCTCGAAAGCGAGGTCCATTGACAAATCAAAATACCCTCCCTTGTCATGCGGAAGTGGTTTTATGTCGCCGTTGTCCTTCTTGAAAAGGAAAAATTCCAGTTCCGGCCCGGTATTGAACACAAAGCCCATCTTTCTCGCTTCTTCCAGGGTCTTTTTCAGAACGTATCGGGGATCGCTCTCGAACGGCTTTCCGTCAGGGGTATACACATCACATATCAGTCTTGCAGTTTTTTCCTCGCCCTTGTACCATGGTATCACTCTGTATGTTGCAATATCCGGCTTCAGAAACATGTCACTTTCGTGTATCCTGGCGAAGCCCTCGACTGATGAGCCGTCAAACCACACTCCCTTCTCCAGGGCGTTTGGCAGGTGCTTCACAGGTATGGTCACGTTTTTTACGTTGCCTATTATGTCAGTGAACTGCAGATTTATGAATTTCACGCCGTTTTTCCCTGCCGCAACGATGATTTTTTTGTCCGCAGTTGACATAATATTTTTGTTCATCCTAAAAATATAAATCATTTACACATTTTATTGGACGAATGAAACAATATTTTTAAATATGATTGACAAATATCTATAAAAATGCACAAAAATTAGGAATTGGTGATCATATGAAAACCTTGGATGAGCTTGACAGGCGCATAATAAAGGAACTCTCACATGATGCGAGACGCTCGCTGCGCAAGATGTCCAGAAGGCTTGGAATCTCTATAACAACACTTTCCACCAGGATCTCTGCCATGGAGAAATCCGGCCTGCTGAAAGGGTACGCCGCAATAGTGGATCCTGAAATGGTTGGATACGACCTCACTGCGGTGATAGAAATAGTTGTTTCCAAAGGCAAGCTGCTGGAAGTCGAAAAAGAGATAGCTGCAATGCAAAACGTCTTCGCTGTTTATGATATAACAGGTTCGACGGATGCACTGATACTGGCAAGGTTCAGGAAAAGAAGTGAGATGAGCGCGTTCATAAAATCGCTGTTAGCCATGAGATACGTGGAGAGAACCAATACCCACGTTGCCCTCAATGTCATGAAGGAGGATTTCAGGATCGAGGTATAATCTAGCCTGTTTTATAAAATATAATAGAAGAAAGATAGCACACACAGTTCCTATCAAACTTCTTACCAGATCAGGCCTTTGTTTACCAGGTCTTTCCTTTTCGCCTTTTTGAGGCCGCTGTACTTGAAAATCTCTTCTTCAAGCTCCCGCTTTGCATCCACGTATATCGTTCTCGAGCGGTATTCAAATGTGGCGAAGGAGAACATCAGCACAAGCGTTATGAAAACCACTGACATGTTGAAGTAAATGAGGCCGAAGACAAGGCCAACAAGCGTCGAGGCGAACAGGATCGCGCAGACGATCGAAACCGTGTTCCACTCGGAGACCAGCACCTGATATCGTGCGATTAGCGTTTCCTGCTTTTCCATTCCCATCCCCCTTAAAATTTATTTATCTTGTCTAGCGCAAGATGCGAGCCGTATCCCACAATTATAAATGAAGCCAGCGAGATATTTATGTTTGCGAGCATGAAAACAAACACGAAAAAAGTCGGGATTACGAGGCAGTAGCGCCACAGATGCAGCGAATGCTTGCCCCTGTGCCTTATCGGAAGCTTTTTGTAAGCGTATCTCGCCAGCACCAGCAGCATGGTTATCACAACGAACTTGAGCCACATTTCCATCGACACTTCAATGGTTATCGCGAACACCATCGCGTAAAACAAAATCACGAAAAATATTCTCCTGGCAACTGAGCGCGGGTGGTCAAGCTCCGGAAGGAAGGCTGAAAATATTACGAGGAAAAGCGCCTGGACAGAATACAAAAACTGGAACTGGAAAATCAATATTATTGCGATGTACAGCAGAAGCGGAACTAGCATGTGGGATTTCCAGTCCATATCAGAACCTCGCTCAAAAAGATCTGAACCGCGATTTTTCGGAAGGCTGCTCCCCAGGCGGTGGCTGGTAAGGCGGCGGCGATGGCGGCTGCTGAGGAGGGCTTTGTTGCTGCGAAGGCTGCTGTGTTCCTTGTCTTTCCGGTTTTGACGGCTGCTGGCCGGCCAGTTTTTCCATAGCGCCGTATATCAAACGTTCTATCTCGCTGGGGTTCGAAATCGAGCTGAGGAGTATTTCAGTCCTTTGATAAGTGGTTATGTCTATTGTTCCCATTCCAAAAATCCTCTGCACGAAACTCTGCATAACCTTGACATTGACTATCTTGTCGTATGTGCATGAATCTATTGTTTTTTTCAGGGCGCCCCTTGAGCTTACGATTCTGTAGTTGGTTATGTAATAGTTGCCAAGCCTTGTTTTCAGCTCCGCCATCAGGATCAGTATGATGCCGATTGCGGCAGGCGCGATCATTACGTATAAATCCGGTACCGGGAGCTGTACCTTGTAATAATTGTAAAATACCGGCACCAGAAAAAGAATGACGGCACCAAAATAAAGTTTGTATTGAACCATCCTAGACTGGCTAAATCTCTTGATTAACCTTTCCCCCTCGATCAAGAATTTCATCTCACATCTCCAGGACGATCCTCGCATCCGCTGCCTTGACGCCCTTCGGGCTGACGAACAGCGGGTTTATGTCCAGTTCCTTTATTTTCCTTTCCTTCCAGATCATGTTCGATACTTTCAGAAGCGTGTCTTCAAGCGCCTTGAAATTTACAGCCTTGTAACCGCGGACGCCTTTAAGGACGCCGTACGCCCTTATTTCAGAAATAAGCGCCTTTGCGTCTTTCCTGTTTATGGGTATTATCCTGAAGGAAACGTCTTTCATCACCTCGACGAATATGCCGCCCAGGCCGAACATGATCACAGGCCCGAACTGCGGGTCCTTGTTGGAGCCTATTATGCACTGGTGCCCTTCGGTGAGCATTTCCTGCACTAGGACTCCGAGGATTTTGGCGTTTTTGTTGTAGTCTTTCGCATTCTTGATTATCCTGTCGAACGCCTTTGCAACATCATCGCCGTTTTTCAGGTTCAGCTCAACCCCGCCTGCATCTGTTTTGTGCAGTATGTCTGGCGATTGTATTTTCATTGCCACGGGATAGCCTATCCTGTTCGCGAACCTCTTTGCTTCTTGTAGCGTCTTCGCAAGAAATTCCTTTGTTATGGGAATTCCATGCTTCGCGAGAAAATTTTTGGCCTCGAATTCGGTCAGTCTTTTTTCTGCCTGGCTGCCTGCATTGTTTTTCATAATTATTATTTTACCCAATTCATATTTAATATATGAACATCGCTTCTTTTTTCAACCCGAGGTCCATTCTCTTGGTAGGCTCATCGAAAGCGAAGGAAACCGGCATGATGGTAACGCCTGAAATATTCAGGAGGGTCGGAATCAATCTGCGGGGCTTTTCCGGAAAGCTGTTTGTCTGCGACACCGGGGAAAAAGGCGAATTCCCTCCCTGCGACCTTGCCGTAGTTACGCTGCCGCCCGATAAAATCCTCGAAATCCTGCCGAAGCTCAAGACCAGATGCCTGCTCATCCTTTCCGGCGGTTTCAATAGCGAGCAGCGAAAGAAACTGAAAGCCTTCGCTTCTAGGTATCGCATACTGGGTCCAAACTCGGTTTGCGGCCTTTTGAATACCCAGAACTCGCTTAACACGACGTTCGAGGGAGAAATGAAAATGAGGCCCGGCAGGATATCGGTCGTTTCGCAATCAGGCGGGATAGGCGTGACGATGCTTGATTACATGATATCGAATTCCGCCGGGATTTCGAAATTCGCATGGATAGGCGATGCTGTCGACGTAAATGAATGCGACCTGCTCGAATATCTGGCAGCGGACAGGCAGACTAAGGTCATACTCATGTATCTCGAATCAATAAGGGACCCGAGGAGATTCATGGCCGTCGCCAGGCGTTCGGTCAAGCCAGTCATAATCCTGAAAGCGGGGATATCGGAGGCATCAAAAGAGCGCGCGCTAACGCATACGGATTCGCTTTCAACAGATGCTGAAATATACTCAGCCGCCTTCAGGCAGACGGGCGCGATGGAGGTCGAAAGCGTGCGCGAGCTTTTCAACTGCGGCCAGCTCTTCGAAAGATACGAGAGGAGGACGATGAACAGGATCGCAATAGTTTCAAACACCGGGGGCTCATCAATAGTAGCATCGGATTTCTGCCACAAGTTGGGCCTGGAGCTGGCTCAGTTATCGGAAGATACCAGAAGAAAAATAGCGCAGAAATATCCAAGGATAAAAGTGCTGAATCCGATTGACATGGCCGCTGATGCGGATGGAAAGAGATACAAGTTCGTTCTGGACATCGTCGCGAAGGACAGGAATGTCGATGCCATCCTCATCATAAATCAGCTGAAATCCTGCCTGCTCAAACCCGAGGAGCTCGAACTGCTGAAACGGCTGAAGACAGGAAAAATAGTGGTCGATTGCGCCCCGGGGGATGAGGATTATAAGAAAGTGAAGTTCTTCCTGGGCGACACCTTTCCCATCTACAGCGCGGTTGAAGACGCGGTTTTCGTTCTGAAAAAGGCAAAGGATTATGGAAAACGGTTTTAAAGACTGTTGCGTTATTTATAAAAAACGATTTTGGCTTGAGGTGGTTGTATGGCAAGACATTTCCTGACTCTGCTGGATTTTTCTGAAAAGGAGATAAAACACATGCTTGATCTCGCCCTCAAAATAAAAGCAGGCGAACTTAACGAGAAGCTTGACGGCAAGACGCTTGCCATGCTATTCGAAAAGCCTTCGACCAGGACGCGCGTGTCGTTCGAAACAGGGATGACCCAGCTCGCCGGCCATGCGATTTTCATAGACATGCGAACGACGCAGCTTGGCCGCGGCGAGACAATAGAAGACACCACCAAGACGCTTGAAAGATACTGCGACATCATAATGGCGAGGGTCAACAAGCACAGCGATTTGGAAAAAATGGCCGCTGTCTCGAAAATCCCTGTTATAAACGGTCTGAGCGAAAAATTCCACCCGTGCCAGACCATGGCCGACATGCTGACGGTAATGGAAAAGAAAGGGAAGCTCGAGGATCTCAAGGTCGTCTTCCTCGGCGACTGCGGCTTCAACATGTTCAACTCGACCATGATAGGCTTCTCCAAGATGTGGTCCAACGTCGTCGGCGTCTGCCCGCCGAAGAAGGAATACATGCCCGACCCTTCGCTCGTGGAACGCGCGAAGAAGCACGCGAAGGGCAGCATAAAGATAGAGCACGACCCGGTGAAAGGCATAAAGGACGCTGACGTCGTGCACACGGATGCGTGGGTGTCGATGGGCCAGGAAAACGCCGACCAGAGAATCGCCGACCTGAAGCCTTACCAGCTCAACGCAAAACTCCTCCAGCATGCTAAACATGACGCAATAGTTATGCACTGCCTGCCTGCCCACAGGGGACATGAAATAACCGATGACGTCATAGACGGCCCGCAATCTGTTGTTTTCGACCAGGCCGAGAACAGGCTTCACGCACAGAAAGCGATAATGCTTTACCTGCTGAAGGGCATATGACAAATTGAAACTTTTATTTAGCCGTAATCCATATTAAGAAAAGGTAACATGTGTTTGGCGTTGACCGGGAAAGTCGTTGGTGTTGAGGGCGGACAGGCGCTTGTCGACTTCGACGGCGTGCGAAGGAAGGCGAATGCCGAGTTCATAAAGGTGAGAAGGGGAGACAAAGTGCTCGTGTTCAACGATTTCGTGATAGAAAAGCTTTGAGAGATTGAGAGATTAATTGATCATTATGTTCAAGGTGCTGCCGATAAAGGACAGGGAATTGTTTTTACGCTATGCGATCCCGTGCGGGGAATTCCTGGTGAAAAGGGGCGAGCTGAAAGGCGAAGTGCTGGACAGCCTCAACGAAGCGGTGAGGAACGGAAGCGGAACGGCAATACCGATAGAAAAAGTCTTCAATGTCGCCGCACGCATGTGCACGATAATCGCAAAGCAGATGGGCAAGCATGAGATAGACGCCGAGGTAATCAGAAGATATTTCCTCGTAGAGCATGAAAACGCGATAAAATGGAGGCAGCAGGTGCGGCCCGAGCTGAAGCTTGAGGATTGCCTAGTTCACCCCGGCAGGGTTCTGAAAATAAACGAAGGCAACATCCTCGTGAGGACGCCTCTCGGCGACAGGCTTTTCAGGAACGATTTCGCCCACGGGCTGGCAGCGAAGGACTGGGTAAGCGTGCATTACGATTATATTTCTGAGAAGATAAATCCTGTTTATGCGGGGAGGATGAAGGGGTCGAAGAGATGAGAAAGGGCAGAACCGCAAAAGAGAAGAAAAAAGAACCTGCAAAACCCTTGAAAAAGACAGGCAGGAGCAGGGAAATCATAGGGACGGTTTTCGCCCTGTTCGCCGCGGTCATAAGCGGTATTTCCATCCCCCTCAACAAGATTTTCGTGGTTGACATCGATCCCACAATTTTCACCGCGGTCAGGGCGATAATAATAGGCTTCGTATTCCTTCTGCTTTCCTTCGGGACGCACAGCCTCCACAGGAACGAGCTTAAAAAGCACTGGAAATACCTGGCACTGATAGCGGTAATAGGAGGAGCCTTCGCCTTCCTCATGTTCTTCACCGGCCTTAGCCTGACGACTGCAGGCAGGGCCGCGTTCCTCCAAAAAACCCTCCCCCTGTACATCGCTGTCTTCGCCTTCATATTCCTTAAGGAAAGGATACCCAGGAAACAGGTTTATGCGCTTGGCCTGATGCTGGCCGGGACGTTCTTCATTTTTGCCTCTCAGATCGAGCCAACCGAATGGTGGAGCAACCCGCAGATGGGTGATATGCTGATCATAGGCGCTGCAATAATGTGGGCCGTCGAAAACGTGGCTGCCAGAAAAGTAATGACTGAAGGAGGCAATCACCTCGTAGTCTCGTTCGCCAGGATGTTCTTCGGAGGCGTGATACTTTTCGGCGTCGCTGCGTTCGTTAACAGGCTCGACATGCTTTTCTACCTGACCGTGGAGCAGTGGAACAACATATTCGTTTCCGTGATATTCCTCTTCGCCTACGTTTACTTCTGGTACAGGAGCATACGCTACATAAACGTCTCGAAGGCCTCCGCGTTGCTGCTGCTCGCGCCTGTCGTGTCGCTATTGATCGGCATCATGTTTTTCGGCGAACCGCTGCCGGTAATCCAGCTTTTAGGTAGCGTCCTCATCCTGATAGGAGCGTATTTCGTCAGCAGCATAAAAAGCGAGCTCAGGACCGGTGCGTGAACTTTTTGTGGCTTAATGTTTTCCTGAATTGTGGTATTTGTGGTGGATTTGTCCTCTTCTGAAATAGGTTTCTATCGCCTTATCCCTTGGGTTACTTCGTGAAAAATATGTATTAGAATAATATACAGGCGCCGGCTGGTAACAAGGATGTTTTGCATGCGGAAAAAACAGTTGATATTTCTTCAAAACATGCATATAATATTTTGATTTTGTGATTTTTATTTTTATCTGCAATTTTCAAAAAACGGGCCCGCATTCTAGTCAAAAATTGCCCTTCCCACTCTCACCATGTTTGCGCCTTCTTCTATCGCTATTCTGAAATCGAAACTCATGCCCATAGAGAGATAGCGCATTTCCACGTGCGGTATTCGCGCTAGCGAGTCGAAAAGCTTTTTCGTTTCCCTGAATACGTGACGCGAATCTTCGGGATTTTCAAATGCCGGCCCGATTGTCATTAAACCCAGAATACGTGTGCCTTCAAGCTTTGCCGCTTTCCTGAGAAATTTTTCGGTTTCGACAGGCCTTATCCCGAACTCCTTCATTTCATCCGTGCGCACCTGGATGAGGACAGGCATGGTCTTGCCCATCCGAAGCGCTTGCTCATCGATTTTCCTGGCGATCTCGATTGAATCGACAGACTGGATGACATCAAATATTTCAACCGCTTTTTTTACCTTGTTGGACTGCAGGTGACCGACGAAATGCTTCCTGACGCCGGAAAGCAGGGGGAATTTCTTTTCGGCTTCCTGCACGCGGTTCTCCCCGATGTCGGCAAGACCGCAGCCTACGGCTTCTTTCACTAGCTCGACGCTGGCGGTCTTGGAAATGCCGACGAGAACTATGTCTTCGGCACATCTCCCCGATTTTTTCGCTGCCTGTTCGATCTGCTTTCTAACCGCCGATAGGTTTTCTTTCACTCTCATTCAAACCCTTTTGGTCAGAATTTCAACGCTGTCCGCGACGTTCTGCAGGGCCCTGGAAAAGCCGGGGTTTATGCCGATTATCACGATGATTTTGTCCTTCTCCTTGGCAAGCTGTATCGCAGGCAGATAATCAGCGTCTCTAGAAGCGAGGGCGATCACGTCGATTTTATCGTTGTAAGCGGCCTTGACTATTTCGACCGCGACGCTGACGTCAACGTCCGCTTCGGCCTCGCCGGCCAGCACGACTTTAGGCTCAAAGCCCTGATTGGCGACGGCTTCGATCAGCTTGTCGGGGGCATGCTGGTTAAGGAAGACTTTTCCGGTCACGATTCTGCCGTACTTCTCTATGTTCTTCCTAAGCTCGTCCAGATCAATGCTGAATTCCCTTCTTATTATATTCGGTCCGTCCACAAACAGAGCAACATTCCTCTTGATGCCTTCCCTCTTCTTACCGAAAAACGACACAAACACCACCAACTCTTAACGAACTTTTTATATCTTATTTTATAAATAAATAGGCTATTAAAAAGATTTATTGGGTGATATTATGTTCGAGTATATTGACAGGGAGTATGATGTGCTGGTTGTCGGCGTCGGGCCCGCTGGCTCTTCAGTCGCGAGACACTGCGCTGAAAAAGGCCTGAAAACCCTAGCAGTCGAGAAGCGGCAGGAGATAGGCAGCCCGAAGCGCTGCGGCGAGGGCCTTTCGAGGTCCGCCGCGGAAAGGATGGAAATAAAGGTCGATAATTCGTGGATTTCTAAAGTCGTAAAGGGTGCGAGCATTTACGCGCCCAACGGCAAGAAGATAACCGCCGATTTCGACGGGCCTGAGGGATGGATAATCGAGAGGAAGATGCTTGACAAGTACCTGGCGAAACTCGCCGTTCAGGCGGGCGCCAGGGTCCTGACCAAAACCGAGGTCATAGGAGCGAGAAGGAACGGGAACAGGCTCGCTGTAAAACTGAGGTCTGGCAACGAAACCCTTGAAATCGGGTGCAAGATTCTTGTCGCTTGCGACGGCATCGAGTCAAGGCTCCCGAGAATGATGGGCATAGACACCACGCTCCCGCTTTCCGAGATTGCGTCCTGCGCGCAGTTCGAGATGACGAACGTGAGCATAGATCCCGACAGGATCGAGCTCTACTTCGGCAACGCTATCGCGCCTGGCGGATATTGTCTGACACCTGATACAGAAATTATCACTAAAAATACGCTCAAACCAATTTCTGATGTTAAAATCGGTGAAGAAGTATTCACGATGAAAGGATGGGTCCCTGCTTCCGCTATCTCTATAAGGGAATACGATGGAGAAATCATCACCATAACTCCCTTTATGTTCAATAATGAAGTTAGACTAACCCCGGGCCATCTAGTCTATATATGGAACAAAAAAGATGGATTTGCATGGAAAAAGGCAAAGGAAATAATAAAGGGAAGGAGGGGTAATCACAGAGATGGCGATTACCTAATATTACCCATCCCAAAAGAGAAACGAATTACACACATTAAAATTCAGGATTACGTGAAAGGTATAGTAAAAGATGGTAAAACATATCCTATAGGCAGAAATCAATTTGGGGCTGAATTTGCATATAAACATGGCATAAAAAATAATCTAGAAATAACAGAAAAATTGATGGAGTTTTTTGGTTATTATGTGTCAGAGGGTAACACAAACTCCAATGGCATTATTATAAGCAATACAGATAAAAACATAATAAATAGAGTGGAAGAAATAGGAGAGGAGACATTCGGATTTGAGGCCAGCCTATGGAAAAATAAAAAAACATCAGGAGAAAAAACATGCGTGCAAGTGCATTTTGCTTCCAAAATTTTAAAACAATTATTCGAGTCTTTATTCGGAAGAGGTTGCCATAATAAACATATACCGCATTTTTTCTTTGGTCTGGATGATGAGCTAAAGATAGCGTTTTTAAAAGGTCTTTTCAGAGGTGACGGGAACAAAGAGAAAAAATCAAAACGTGAAGATGAACATTTAAACCTTACCACAACGTCAAAACGAATGTTATACGACTTGTGGATGTTTTTATCAACAATAAATATAGCTGGTTCAGTTGGAAGAATAAAAAAGAAAAATGCATATCGTTTACGAATTTATGGCAAACAATTGAAAAAGCTAGATACAATATTCGGTGAATGCAAATATGGAGAATTGAAAAACAGCAGGTCGTTTGTAAAAGAAGGATTTTTGTTTATGGGTGTAAGAAGCCTAAGACGTGAAAAATATACAGGAAAGGTATATGATATCCAATCTAACGGTTCATTCTGCCCTGGTTTTATTGTGCATAATTGTTGGATATTCCCGAAAGGGAAGGACAGCGCGAATGTCGGCATAGGCGTGAGAAAGCCCTTCTCAAAAAGGTCGGCGATATCATACCTCAGGGATTTCATAAGGGAGCGCGAAGCCCTGCGCAAGGGATCGACCATAGAAGCCAACTCGGGCGGCGTGCCTGTCGGCGGCTTCCTCAGAAGCATGGTGGCTGACAATTTCGTCGTCGTCGGCGATGCAGCGCATCAGGTCAACCCGATTCACGGAGGCGGCATAGCTGAAGCGTATGTCGCAGGTCGCATGGCAAGCGAAACGATTGCAAAGGCGATAAAAGCGAATGATTATTCAAAGGCGAAGCTCGCCGAATACGAGAGAAGATGGTGGAAGGAACGCGGGGAAAGGTTGAAGAGAATCCTGAAGCTGAGGCACGTCGTCGAAAACCTGAAGGATGACGAACTCAACTGGCTGGCCGAATACCTTAATGGCGACGAACTCGTCGGCTTCGCGAGAGCGTCTGGCTTCAAGAGGCTCGCCCTGATCCTGATGAAAAAGCCGAGGCTCGTGACTATGGCCAGAAAACTTTTATAATTTCAAATAAAACATGATACATATGAGATGCGCCAACTGCGGCAGAGAAACGGACGCGAGATGGAAGTTCTGCCCCAGCTGCGGCGCGGAGCTGGAGATTAAAGAACGCGCTTTATTCGGCGATGTGTTCGAGCGCATGGAACGCGAAATGAGCGAGATGAACAAGGCCCTGGAAAAGAATTTCGAGTTCGCAGACCTTATACCAATGTTCCCCAAAAACACCAAGCCCATGAGGGGCAGCGGCTTCTCCATAAAGATAACGCAGGGCACCGGCCACAAGCCAAAGGTTTCGATACAGACCTTCGGCGACGTCCCGAAGAAGGCGATAGAGAAGGAAGCGGACAAGATGGGCTTCGGAGACCGCATATCCAAGGCAATAAGGCCTGAAAAAACTGAAAGCAGTGGAGCGCAGGGCATATGCTTTGACAGTGCAAAGCACACCGAAGAGCCTGTGACCTGCATGAAGAAGGTAGGCAGCAAAACACTTGTTGAGATAAAACTGCCCGGCGTCAGGAACGCGAATGACATTGAGGTGAAGAAGCTTGAGAACTCCATCGAAGTCAAAGCCATAGCAGGCGAAAAGGCGTATTTCAAGATTCTCACAAAGCCTCCTGAAACCAGCATCTTCAACCAGACATTCAAGAACGGCGTGCTGACAATAGAACTCGCATGAAATATATACTCAGTTCTCCAATAATTTTATGTGAAAAACAAAATTCCATTCTTGCCCCTGCCATATGAAAAAGTAAGGGGGATAACAGAGCACTTTCTGGGCTTGGGGGAGAACCTGTCAAAAATGTTCCCTTCCCTTGAATTTGACCTCGAGCAGTCAGGCTTCGAAATCTCGCCGCGCCGCTGGATGTCCATCGCCCTGTTCGCGTTCATGTTCTACTTCCTGCTGCTGTTCGGCCTCGTGTTCCTGATAACGCTCGTTGCCAGGATAGAGATGCAGAGGGCGCTGACGGTGGCGACGTTCGCCGGCCTGGCGATAGGGACGGGGACGTTCATGTTCCTTTCCTTCTACCCGAAGCTTTCCGCGCAGAAGAAGGTAGGCGACATAGAGAAGAATCTCCCGTACGTTCTGCATCACATCCTCGTCCAGGTAAGGTCAGGCGTGCCGCTTTACGACACGCTCGTCTCGATAGCGAGGGGCGACTACGGGACGCTTTCAAAGGAGATGAGGCGCGTGGTAAACGAGATAAACACGGGCAAGTCCGAGGCGGAAGCGCTGGAAAAAATAACGAGAGAGACGCCTTCGTTCTTCTTCCGCCGCGTCATGTGGCAGATCATAAACGCGCTCAAATCCGGCGCCGACATCGGACACACGATGAAAGAGATAGTAGAAAACCTGGCGGTCGAGCAGAGAGTCGCTATCAAAAAATACGGCGCGCAGCTGAACCCTCTCGCCCTCATGTACATGCTTTTCGCCGTGATATTCCCGACGCTGGGCATCACCTTCCTCCTCGTCCTCGCATCCTTCACCGGCCTGAAGTTCAACCTTCAAATCGTGCTGGCCGGGCTACTAGGCGTCCTCGTCCTTTTCCAGTTCATGTTCATAGGCCTTATAAAATCAAGGAGGCCGGTAGGCATCGATTAAAGGGATTGATATGATATACAGGTTTTTCCCCCAGAATTACCGGGAGCACATAAGAGAGAAATTGCTGCTCGCCGGCATGACCACCACCAGCGAGTCCTACATAAACAAATCGTTCATTATAAGCCTCATACTCGCAGCGGTTCTGGCGGTGGTTGTAAGAACATACGCCATTTACATCTTCATAGGCGTTTTCATGGGCGCTTTCCTGATGTTCAACGCCTACCTCACGCTTGCCGTCGAGAAGAGAAAGACTTTCGTCGAGAATGTCCTGCCGGATGCGCTAGAGCTTATGGCAGCCAACATGCGCGCAGGCTACATACCCAGCAAGGCTTTGTTACTGAGCGCACGCAGCGAGTTCGGCCCGCTCGCGGAGGCGATAAAGAAGTCGGGCAAGGAAATCCTGACAGGCAAATCGCTTGCCGAGGGCCTGAACGAAATCCCGCGCTACATAAAATCGGACATCCTCCAGCGCGCGATAAACCTGATAAACGAGGGCTCGAAGTTCGGCGGCCAGCTCGTTTCTCTGCTGGATGAGAACGCAGTCGACATCCGCAGGAAGCAGGCGATAAAGAAGGAGATAAAGGCCAACATCATAATGTACGGGATATTCATTGTCTTCTCCGGCGTGATGGGCGCGCCCGTCCTCTATGCGCTGTCGCTTTATCTCATAACCACGCTTACCTCCCTCACCGGCTCCAGCGTGGTGAGCAGCGAGGTCATGTCGAAGGGCGTCCCGATGTTCAAGGGCGGCATATCAATTTCGCCCGATTTCCTGATGGCCTTCTCGGTCGTCTCGATCATCATAACCACTTTCTTCTCCGGCCTGATAATCGGCCTGATAGAAACGGGCAAGGAGAAGGGCGGGATAAAATACGTGCCCATCTTCATGATAATCGCCCTTATTGTGTTCTTCGGGGCGAATTTCGTCATAAACAGCATGTTCTCCAGTTTCATGCCGCATTAGAACAAACAGACGGGAAACAAAACGAAGCATGGAAGAACTTATATATACCAGTTTAAACCAATTATAAATTGATCATTTATGAAATTTGCGAATAAAAAGGGACAGTCCGCGATGGAGTACCTGATGACGTACGGTTGGGCTATACTGATCGTCATAATAGTGGCAGCGGCGTTATACGCGTTAGGCGTATTCAACCCAGCGACATTTACAGGAAGGACAGCGACGGGATTCCAGGTGTTGGGAGCGCCGACAGACTGGGATTTAACGACCGCAGGTAACCTTACACTGAACCTTGCCAACAACAAAATGGCAACAGCAGTGACTATACTCAATATAACCGCTACGATAAGTGGAACGGCTAGTACTTACAACCCGACTAGTTTGGTACTTGGCCCGGGAGCATCCGGAAGCATAACATTCCCAACACTTCCACTACTAACAACAGGCTCGAGCTATTCTGTCAAATTGGCAATAGTTTACAACGCGGGCGGACTCAACCACACGGACACGGGGACTGTGACTGGCGTTGTTAGCTAAAGAGACTTTCTTTTTTCATCTCTTTTTTGCTTTTTTTATTTTTAGCTCTGCTTCGCATCAATATGTTTTTCTGTTTTTTGTTTCATCTTTTTTATACAGGCTGGCCAAATCTATAATATGGTCGAAAAGATAATCATAGGGAAGGACTGGAAGGACCTGAAAAAGTTCGGCGAGAAGGGGACGGCGTTTATCGGCAGGCACATAGTCGGCAAGGGCGATGAGTCTCATCTCACGAATCCCATTCTCATGGACATCACAAGGCCGCACATCGTGCTGATCTGCGGCAAGCGCGGCACGGGTAAGAGCTATTCCGCAGGCGTCATCGCCGAGGAGATATACAAGCTGCCCGACGAGCTGCGCAGGAATCTCGCTGTCATCCTCATAGACACGATGGGCATCTACTGGTCCATGAAGCTGCCCAACGAGAAGGAAATTGATATGCTGAAGGAATGGAACATAAAGCCTGAAGGCATGAATGTGAAGCTCTTCGTGCCGAAGGGCTACATGGCCGAGTACAAGGAGACAGGCATAGCGGTGGACGCGCCTTTCACCATCTCGGTCAGCGAGCTGACAGCGGAGGACTGGGCCGTCACGTTCGGCTTCTCGATGATAGACGAGCACGGCATACTGCTGGAAAAGATCATGGAGGACCTCGTCGAAAAGTTTGGAGACAAATTCTCGCTGCAGGACATCATCGATGCGATAGACAAGGACAAGACGACTGAGAAGAAGGTGAAAGACGCCCTGGCGAACAGGTTCATCGCAGCCGAGAGCTGGGGCCTTTTCGAGGAGCAGGGCACGAGGATAGACGACTTCCTGAAGCCCGGAGTCATATCGATCCTCGACGTCTCCCATTACATGCGCGTTTCCGAGTCGTGGTCGATAAGATCCATGGTAGTCGGCCTTATCTCCAGGAAAATTTTCGAACAGCGCCTGATGTCCAGAAAGGCCGAAGAGTACGGCCAGATAACGGGGCAGATCAAAAAGACGCTGCCCATGGTCTGGGTGATGATGGACGAGGCGCACCAGTTCGTCCCCAACGGCGAGACGACAGCGGCGACAGGCCCGCTGCTCACGCTCATCAAGGAGGGCAGGGAGCCGGGCATCTCGGTCCTGCTGATAACGCAGCGGCCCAACAAGCTCCACGAAGACGCGCTGTCCCAGGCTGACATCATAATCTCCCACCGCCTGACCTCGAAAGCGGACATCGAGGCGCTGCGCTCGATAATGCAGACCTACATGCTTGAGGATATACAAGACTACCTCAACGACCTTCCCAAAACAAAAGGCTCTGCCATCCTGCTGGACGACAACTCCGAGCGCATCTACCAGATCCAGGTCAGGCCGCGCTTCTCGTGGCACGCAGGCGGCTCGCCGATAATAATAAAGGAAAAATCGCTCATCGGCGGGGAGAAATGAATTAAAATTGAATAATAAGATTATTTTCTCTTCTCCATCGCTTTGGTCAGCTTGTTCATCCTGTTCTCAAGCTCTATTATCTTCCTGGCAAGCTCGCGGTAGTTCTTGTTCATCTGCTTCTCCATCTCGCCCCTTTTCTGGTCGAGCTTTTGAATTCGGAACTCTGTCTTGTCCTTGTTCATGCTGGCGATGTCGAACGTTTTTTCGAGATGCTGTGAGATCTGGTGCATCTTCCTGTAGATGTCGTCCTGGTAGCCCATGAGCTTGCGCTTCGTTATCTCTTCGGCGAGCTTGCCGGCGCCTATTATGATTATGAAAGCCCCTAGAAGCATCAGGAACTCGGCCGGCATCAGGCCTGCGAAACCGCCTATCGCAACAGTCAAACCAATGAGTGCGAAAAATGTCCAGAATATCTTGTCCCAGTGCCTGAACCAGTGCAATGAAAGCATAGTTAGTAGTTAATTATAAAAAATTTAAACCCATATTGTGCTGTTGCGTTTGCTTAAAAAGCTTATAAATTGTTTGACGTAATAAACTTGTTATAAGCCTTTAGGAAAAGGCTTAAGCGAAAAACGAAACAGGTGCGGACATGAAATTCCCGAAGATGATCAACACCTACTGCCCGACGTGCAGGAAGCACACGGAGCATACGGTGAAGGTGGCGAAGAGAAAAGGCCGTTCGTCAGCTCATCCCTTGTCCCAGTCGCAGAGAAGGTTCAAGCGGAAGATGGAGGGCTACGGATCTTTCCCCAGGCCAAAGCCGAGCGGCGAGGGCAAGCCGACCAAGAAGGTTGACCTGCGCCTGATATGCAAACAGTGCGGCAAGATGCATACGAAGAAAGGCTTCAGGGTCAAGAAATTCGAGCTCACATGAAGCCGGCTCAATTAATTAAGATGATTATAAGGTGAACAAATGGCGAAGGAAAAGAAAACAAGGAAAAAAGGCAAGCGCGTAAGAAAGGGAAGAAAGCACGAATCAGTGAAGATATGGAAGAAATACGAAATCAAGGGCGAAACCGTCGCGAGAAAGAACAACTTCTGCCCCAGATGCGGAGGTGGCGTATGGCTTTCCAAGCAGAAAAATCGCTTGTATTGCGGCAAATGCGGCTACGCCAGCTTCACTGCCTCGAAAACCGACACAGAGGACTAGCGGCTTCTAAAAGCAGCGGAAGACTGTTTTCCAGCTTCCCGAAAACTTTTTATTGCGTACTGCGCAGATTTAACTAACAGGCTCTGACGCATGCGTTCAGAAGCGAGCGGAGGTGTTGGTTATGAAGATCACTGTTTCTGCCATAAAAGCCGATGTGGGCAGCATAGGCGGCCACATAAAGCCGAGCAGGCTGCTCATGGAGACGGTTCTCGATTATATAAGGGAATACGGCAAGGGCCTGCTCAAGGATTATTACATCAGCTACACGGGCGACGACATCGCGATTCTGATGACGCACACGCTCGGGAAGGGCAACGAGAAGATACACAAGCTGGCGTGGGAAGCGTTCAAGGCAGGCACGCTGGTTGCGAAGAACCAGGGTCTTTACGGCGCCGGTCAGGACCTGCTGAAGGACTCGTTTTCAGGCAACGTGAAGGGCATGGGTCCGGCCGTCGCTGAAATGGAGTTTGAGGAGCGCCCCAACGAACCGTTCCTTTTCTTCGCTGCCGACAAGACCGAGCCCGGCGCGTACAATCTTCCGTTGTATCTCGCCTTCTCCGACCCTATGCACTGCGCGGGCCTGCTGCTCAGCAGCGGCATGGGAAAAGGCTTCCGCTTCACCATCATGGACGTCGAGCACACGAAAGGCGACAGGGTAATAGAGCTCAACACGCCGGAAGACGCGTACAAGATCGCCGCGCTTTTGCGCGACAACAACAGGTTCGTGGTCGAATCGATACAATCCAGAAACACCAAAGACATTGCAGTATCAGTCAGCACAACGAGGCTGCACAACATCGCGGGCAAATACACAGGCAAGGACGATCCGATAATGCTGGTGCGCGTGCAGAAAGATTTCCCGGCGACAGGCGAGGTGCTTTCGCCATTCACTATAGGCCATTATGTAGCTGGCTTCATGCGAGGCTCGCATATCGGACCTCTGATGCCCGTGAAGCTCAACTCGTCGATATCCTTCTTCGACGGCCCGCCTATCGTGAGCTGCGCTGCCTTCTGCATACACGACGGCAAGCTGACGGAAGCGGCTGACGCTTTTGACCACCCATACTGGGACTATGTCAGGAGAAGAGTCGCCAGGAAGGCGCACGAGATTAGGCGCCAGGGCTTCTCCGGCCCGGCGATGCTGCCCTACAGCGAGCTGGAATACGGCGGCATAGTCGAGATCATGAAGGAACTTGACAATAAATTCATAGTCCGCGGGGAAAACAAGTAAGAAGCAAAAAGAAATAGCCTGCTCATTCCAGCATCTTTACTGCTTTTTTCAGTTCTTTGTAGGTCTGGTCAAGCGTAGATGGGAGAACCTTCGTGTCGGCAATTGATTCCATGAAGCCCAGATCCCTGCGGAAGCGCGGGACAATGTGAATGTGCAGATGATGTACGCTCGCGCCGCCGGCATCGCCTCCCAAGTTGATGCCGATGTTGAAGCCGTCGGGCTTGACGATCTTTTTCAGGAGCCTGACACATTTCTTGACCATTATAAAAAGCGAAGAGATTTCATCGTCGCTCAGGTCTTCAAGCTTCTCTGCGTGCCTTGCAGGCATCACCTGCAGGTGGCCGGTGTTGTAAGGAAAGACGTTCATGAGTACCATCAAAGTCCGCGATTTGTACAGGACCTTCTGCGGTATTTGTTTGTTGCCTTTCGCGATTTTGCAGAAGACGCAGCCAGCGTTTTTGTTTTTTTTCTTGCTGCCTTTTATCCAGTTCATCCTGCACGGAGAGAAGATGTAGTGCTCGTACATTTTTTCACTCCCTGCTCCTTCCGAAGCCCTTCAGAAGATCGATTATCGCTTCCTTCTGGTTTTTCGTTTTTATCACACCGGAAGCGACCAGTATGCCTTTTGCGCCAAGCTCGATCGCTTTCCTCACGTCTTCCGCGTCTTTTACGCCGGCTCCGCACAGCACGGGAATGCGGGCGACGGAATTGACTTTCTCGACGGATTCTGTTATTACTTCCGGCCTCGCCTTTGAGACCGAGATGTCGCCTCCGATGAGTTCCGGAGGCTCTATCGCAATATAATCAGGATGCAGTGCAGCGATTTCCTTTGCCTTCTCCGGCGTTTCGGCGCACACCACCGTCGTTAGCCCGGCCTCCCTGCAACGCGCGAGGGATTTTTTTATAGTCTCAATGTCGATGCGCCTTTCAGAATGGTTGAGCAGCGTGCCCTTCGCCCCTGCCGCCTTGACCGCTTCGGGCAATATCCAGCCCGTGCGCGAGCCGTAGGTCACGGGGTCGATGTGCTGCGCGAAGACGGGGATGCTCACGCTTTCCGTGACAGCGCGTATGTCCATCGGCTGCGCTGCCAGTATTATTTCCACATCTTCGTTGGCCAGCGAGGCGGCTGTTCGCGCGAGTGACAGCGCGTTCTTGCCTGTACCTTCTTCGTAGGTCTTAAGGTTAATCAGCAATACGGGTTTCGCAGGTTTCATAATCTTAATTGTAAGCCTGCTTTTAAAAATTTTCCCTGTATTTTGTCTTCCCGGGTGAGCTTTTTTGCGGCTGGTGCAAAATTATAGATAGTTATAGGTAAAACAGTATACAGTAAAATAATTTAAAGCTGCGCGCGATAAAATACACATGAAGAAAATATTATTTTTAGCCTCCTTTATATCACTCTTGTTTTTCTTGAATTCCGCCCAAGCAGTGACGCTTGACGTATCGCCTTCCGTTGGCGAAACTTCGGTCAACGAGCAGGCTTGGTACACGATACATGTAAGCAACGACAATTACTACACTGACGGATATGTCATCACCGTTCTGGGTCCGCATCTGGAGTGGCTGAATCTCGAGAGTTATTACGTGACGGTACAGCCCTCCGAAACACGCAACGTCAAGGTTTACTTTTACCCCAGCCTTGAAAACTCCTACGACTTCGAGGTCCTCGTTTATTCGAGAAACAACGAAAATGAAAGGGCTTCGAAAATCATAACGCTTAAAGTCGCTCCTGAGAAAGAGCTGAAAATTGTCGAGTTTACCAGCCAGAAGGTGGGCAGCGATCTCCAGATAAGCATGAAAATCACGGCCAAGGAGAAAAGGACAATAACCATACCGCTTGAGATCTTGGACAGCAATGAAAACAGGGTACAGTACTCGGAGATGACGGAAGTGATAGAGGGAACAAAAGAAATAAAGAAAACTGTTCCAGTCGGCGATCTGCTTGCCGGCAATTATTATGTCAGAACGGTCATACCCCAGTTCGATGTCAAAAGCGAGACGAGCTTTTACATACAACCCGTACACAACGTCTTGACGAAGAGGGAGACAGTCTCAACGCCCTTCGGCCAAGAGGTCGTCATAACCGTAACGAATGAGGGCAACACAATCGAGGACTACAATGTAAAGGACACCGTGCAGACGAATCAGTATGTCGATTTTGGCAACAACCCCACCAACGCGTATGTTGAGGGCAGTAACGTTAATTACAACTGGAAGCTTGAAGGCCTCGCGGTCGGCAAGAGCGTAACGGTAAGATACAACATAAACAGGCTTCCGATGCTTGTAGGCGCTTTCATCATGGTTTTCTGCCTGGTCGCGCTGCTGGGCATGGGAGTTGTCAAGGTCAGGACGCCGAACATAAAGAAAAGGCACGTCAGGAAGAGGAACGAGCACACCATCGTCCTGCAGATAAAGGGCCCTGTGGCAAGCGGCATAAAAGGCGTCATAGTCAAGGACTGGGTTTCCCCGCTGGGCAGAGTTATACCTGAATTCGGCGGCCCGAAGCCTGTCGTGAGAGAGAGCGAGACCGGGACAGAACTGATATGGAGCTTGGGCGATTTAAGGCCAAGGAGCGAGATATACCTTTCCTACAGGATACAACCCCTTATTGAGGCGCAGCTCAAAATGCCTAGGGCGACCCTGAGCTACAGGACGGACGAGGAAACGAAAATCAGGGTTTTCTCCAGGGAAGTAGTTCTTGAGTAGCGGCAAAAGAGCAATTGTTAAATTTAAATTCTGCTTCAGTTTATATAGTATTACGCGCAATCCGCGTAGTTATCGAATCCCTCGGTAGCTCAACCTGGTAGAGCGATCGGCTGTAGACTTTCGCGCGGTGACTGAAAACTCGGTTTAACGAGTGCGTTGGTCGTTCGCAGTCGCTCAGAAACCGATAGGCTGTGAGTTCAAGCTCAGCTTTTCCGGCAGCTCCCGCTTGCGCAAAAGCTGTGGAGCAAAAGATAAGCTGCGGAACAAATCTCACCCGGGGGATTTCTTTTTCTTCCTCTCATAATACAAAACCTAAAAAGCGAACGAGACAAAGGGGTCATGTATAAAAAGGTTAACCTTCATAATATACTTCAACTTCGTGATTTCATGAGCATAAACATGGCAAGGCTTGAGAGAAGGCTGTACATGGCTGGCATAGCCTTGGCCATTGTCCTCATAATCATGCTCAAGGTCTAGGCCGGACCAAACTTTTTCTCCGGTCTAGAAAGCAACGACACACAGGAGAATATACTGGGAATATCCAGCGAAAGGCGCAAAGCTTATAAAGAGTGACAAGCAATAAAATTACGAGCGGCCAAAGTGGGGAGGTTCACCCGTTCCCATTTCGAACACGGAAGTTAAACTCCCCGGCGGTCTGGAAAGTACTCCTGAAAAGGGGGAAATCCAGATAGCTGCTCACTACTGTTAATTTTATCCTTTTTGCTTTTTGGCTTTCTGTGTTTGTTAAACTTATAAATATCGGACTCGATTAGAAATAATACATATAACACTGGCAAACAAGCACAAGCTAAATACGGTGCCCTGGTAGTGTAGTGGTCTATCATCTCGGACTGTCACTCCGAGGACCCGGGTTCAAATCCCGGCCAGGGCGTGTGATTGGCATATAGGCGAAGCCTGTGCCTTTCGCTTCGTGGGCTCGTAGCTCAATCGGTAGAGCACCAGACTTTTATCTGTTGGATAAAAGTATGCTGAAACAAGCGCATGACACAGGTTTCACCTGTGTAGGTCTGCGTTTTTGTTGATGACAGAATACGGTGCGGAAAGATATCTGGGGGTCGCGGGTTCGATTCCCGCCGGGCCCATTTCATCTTTTTTGTCATTGAAAGCGTGTGCAAAGCCCAGAAATCATAAATCCGAAAAGTATTTAAATGCTTGTGCCATTTAATTAACTTAATAACCAACGTACTGTACAGTATATCTGTTAACTCCGGTCCCGGCTGCTGAGCCTCGAGAGTTAAAGGGTGGTCACATTTAACATTTTGGATCATGTGCTAGTGCCAAAATTCAGAGTTCTTTCTGAAGAGGAAAAAAAGACAATCCTTGAGAAATTCAGGACCACACCCGACAAGCTGCCTAAGATTCTTGGTCTGGACCCGATTATTGAGAAAATAGGCGCGAAGAAGGGCGATCTTCTCGAGATAAAGCGGATGTCGGAAGTTGCCGGAGAATACGTGTATTACAGAATCGTTGTTTAAACGGATGCGTTGAAACATGATTGTAGCTATCGTTGGCGGTTTCGGGAAGGAGAGGGAGTGGGTCAAGTATCAGATAGAGTCCTTCAACAACTTCATCGACTTCGGCCTGCAGAAGATAATCAACGAGGTCGGGACGATACGAGTCGCGCAGGACAAGGAAGACCTCAAAATCAAGTTCGGCGAGGTCACGCTCGGCAAGCCGGTCGTGCACGAAGCCGACGGCTCGAGCCGCGCGATTTTCCCCAACGAGGCGAGAGTACGCAACCTCAACTACATGGCTCCCATATTCGTCAAGATAACACCCATATTCAACGGCGTGCAGGAGAAATCGGAGAATGTCCACGTCGGCGATTTGCCTGTCATGGTAAAATCAAAGATATGCAACCTCAACGGCATAAGCGACGAGGAGCTCATCGCGGCCGGCGAGGACCCAACTGATCCGGGCGGATACTTTGTTGTCAACGGGACCGAAAGAGTACTTGTTCTTATAGAGGAAATCTCATCAAACAAGCCGATTTTCGAAAAGACTGAGGAAGACGGCGTCTCGGTGAGGATAAACTCCGAGCGCTCGGGCTTCAAGCAGAGGCACCTCGTCGAGATGAAACCCGACGGTGAAATAACGATTTCTTTTGCCAATATCAAGAAACTCCCCATTGTTGTTCTGCTGAAAGCGCTGAGCCTTGAGAACGACAAGGAGCTGTGCGACCTGGTCTCGAGAGACGACAGGATACTGAATGAATTTTATACGAACCTTTACGAAACCGACGTCATCACGACCGAGGAAGCGGTCGATTTCATAGGCAAGAAGCTGAAGGTCACAAAGGATTACATAGAAGAGCGGGTTAACCAGATACTTGACCGCTACCTCCTGCCGCATCTGGGCCAAGAGGTCGGCGACAGGCTGAGGAAGAGCAAGTACCTGGCGAGGATCATAAGGAAATGCATTTCCGTAAAACTCGACATCTCGCCGGAAGACGACATAGACCATTATTCGAACAAGCGCCTGCTCATGTCAGGCGAGCTTTTCGAGCAGCTTTTCAGATCGATTCTCCTTGGAAGATGGGGCCTGATAGCGAAGATGACGTACAACTACCAGAAACTCGTAAAGCGCGGCAAGTTCCCGTCCGTGCAATCGATAATCGAGGCGAACACGGTGACGAAACAGATTCTTTCGTCGCTGGCGACAGGGACCTGGATTGGCGGGCGAACGGGCGTGTCACAGCGGCTGGACAGGAGCTCCTACATAAAGACGGTTTCGCACCTGCGCTCGGTCCTCTCGCCGCTTACGCCGACGCAGGAGCATTTCAAGGCAAGGCAGATACATCCGACCGAGTGGGGAAGGCTATGCCCGGCTGAAACGCCAGAAGGAAGCTCCATCGGTTTAAGGAAGCACTTGGCGCTGCTCACTGAAATAACGCCGGGCATTTCGAAAGAGGAAGAAGACGCTATAATCAGCCTTTTGAAGGGTGAAGCAAAATGAAGGGAAAGAACGAGAGCGATATTTACTTCAATGGCAACTTCATAGGCACAACCAACAAGCCCGAGGAGCTGACAGTGGAACTAAGAAAGAAGAGAAGGCACGGCCTGCTCCCGGACCAGCTGAACGTTTCCTTCCATCCCATGTTCAACGAGATAAGGATAAACACTGATTCCGGCCGCGCGAGGCGGCCGCTTGTCGTGGTCGAGGACGGGAAATCCAAGCTGACGAAGGACCACGTAGACAAGCTCGGCAAGAGCAAGATAACGTGGAGCTTCCTGGTGAAGCACGGCATCGTGGAATACATCGATGCCGAGGAAGAGGAGAACACGCTTATAGCGATAGACGAGAGCAAGATAACGAAAGAGCACACGCATGTCGAGCTCAACCCCATCATAATCCTTGGCATTTCCGCAAGCCTTACGCCTTACCCGGAATACAACCGCGGCGACCGCGTCAACTACGGCGCGAAAATGGTGGGCCAGGCGATAGGCGCACCGATCGACAATTTCCATGTGAGGACCGACACCAAGTTCAACATACTCACGTATGCGCAGATGCCGCTTGTCGACACCGCGACGGACAAGATTTTGTGCCAGCATCCCTACGGCCAGAACATCGTCGTCGCAGTCATGTGCTGGGACGGCTTCAACATGAACGACGCCGTCGTGCTTAACAAGGCGTCCGTCGACAGGGGCATGTTCAGGTCATTCTACTTCAGGACGTATGAAACCATCCGCAAGCGTTACTGGGGTGGCCAGGAGGACATAATAAGCATCCCCGAGCCGGGCATAAAGGGCTACAGGGGAGAGGAAGCCTACAAGGAAATCCCTGAAGACGGCATCATAAACCCGGAAACGCCGGTGGAATCCGATTCCGTCCTCATAGGCAAGACCTCGCCGCTCCGCTTCCTGACAGGAGGCGACTTCACGACTGACATCGAGAACAAGCGCGAATCATCTGTCACGATAAGATACGGCGAGAGGGGCATAGTCGACAGGATACTGATAAGCGAGACCTCGAGCGGCGAGCAGCTGTTCAAGGTGAGGACAAGGGACGAGCGCATTCCTGAGCTAGGAGACAAGTTCGCAACCAGGCACGGCCAAAAAGGCGTGACTGCGCTGCTGGTCTCGCAGGAAGACATGCCCTTCACAAAAGAAGGCATCGTTCCTGACATCGTCTTCAATCCGCACGGCATCCCTTCTAGGATGACGGTGAGCCAGCTGCTTGAGCTTCTTGCCGGAAAGTACGGCTCCATAGCAGGCAGCAGGATCGATGCGTCAGCCTTCTCCGGCATGAAGGAGGACTTCATCCGCAAGGAAATGAAGAGACTTGGCTTCAGGGACGACGGCAAGGAAACGCTTTACGATGGAAGGACTGGAAGGAAATTCGAGGTCATGATTTTCACGGGGGTCGTGTATTACATGAAACTGGACCACATGGTAGCTGACAAGATTCATGCCAGGTCGAAAGGACCGGTCACCCTGCTCACGAGGCAGCCGACAGAAGGGCGCTCAAAGCGCGGCGGCCTTCGCCTCGGCGAGATGGAGCAGCAATGCCTTGTAGGACATGGCGCGGCGCTGACACTTAAGGAAAGGTTCAGTTCCGACGAAACGTCGCTGCCCATATGCCAGTCATGCGGCCTCATCGCGATACACGACAAGACGAAGAACAAGACGTACTGCCCGATATGCAAGGACTCAAAGATACTCTGGGTTTCGACGTCGTACGCTTTCAAGCTGACCATGGATGAGCTTAAATCGCTTGGCGTATACCCGAAACTCAACGTGATTGAAATCTGATGGTGGATGTATGGATCTCTCGAAGATAAGTTCATCGAAGATAAGTTCAATTGATTTCGGCTTGCTTTCGCCGGTCATAATGAAATCCCTGGCGACGGTAAGGATTGTCACGTCCGACCTTTACGACGCCGACGGCTACCCGGTCGACGGAGGGGCGATGGATCCGAGAATGGGAGTCGTTGATCCAGGCCTTCGTTGCAGGACATGCGGCGGCGCGATAGGAGACTGCCCGGGCCATTTCGGCTACGTCGAGCTGGCAAGGCCGGTTGTTCATGTTCTCTACACCAAGCAGGTATACCAGCTGCTGAAAGCGACGTGCTCCAAATGTGGCAGGCTCCTGCACAAGGCGCCCCGCTCGCTGGATCAGGTTTCCAAGGCGCCGCTAAGGAAATGCCCTCACTGCGAAAAGCAGGGAAGCAAGGTCACATTCGTCAAGCCTTATACTTATTATTACGGCAAGGAAGAGCTGAACCCGATGCAGATAAGGGAATGGTGCGAGCGCGTGCCTGACGAGGATCTTCAGAAGATCGGCTTCCGCGGCGGACGGCCCGAATGGCTGGCACTGACGCTTTTCCCCATACCGCCGGTCACCATGAGGCCGTCGATTACGCTGGAGACGGGCGAGCGCTCGGAGGACGACCTCACCCACAAGCTAGTCGACATAGTCAGGATAAACCAGTCGCTCAAGGAGAACATAGACATCGGCGCGCCCGAATTCATACTCAACGATCTGTGGGAGCTGCTGCAATATCATGTCGCGACTTATTTCGACAACGAGCTGACCGGCATCCCCCAGGCGAGGCACAGATCCGGACGCCCGTTAAAGGGCATAATCCAGAGATTGAAGGCAAAGGAAGGGCGCATACGAGGGAACCTGCTCGGCAAGAGGGTTAACTATTCGTCACGCACGGTCATCTCGCCCGACCCGACGCTTTCCATAAACGAGGTCGGCATTCCCGCTGAGGAGGTCGCGAAAGAGCTGACAATCCCGGAGACCATCACACAGCTCAACATCAAGAACATAAAGGACATGATAAAGGACGGCAAGGTGAACTACATAACGAGGCCTGACGGCAGGAAGATAAAGGTCACGGAAGAGAACAGGAAGGACATAACTACAAACCTTGCAGCGGGCTGGAGCGTTGACAGGCAGCTTAAGGACGGCGACGTCGTCCTGTTCAACAGGCAGCCTTCGCTTCACAGGGTTTCCATAATGGTTCACAGGGTAAAGGTAATGCCTTACCGCACGTTCAGGATGAACCCGAGCGTTTGCGCGCCTTACAACGCAGACTTCGACGGCGACGAGATGAACATCCATGCCCTCCAGTCCGAGGAAGCGCAGGTCGAAGCATCCATGCTCATGGAGGTCAAGAATAACATAATTTCCCCGAGGTTCGGCGGCCCGCTGGTGGGCCTGGACCTCGATCAAGTATCGGGCATGTACCTCCTTACCAAGAGTGAGACTGTCCTTTCGAGGAAGGCGGCGGCAGAGCTTTTATCGCGCGCGGCGATAGACCTTGAGCTTCCCGACAAGAAGGAGTTCACCGGCAAGGAAATAGTAAGCCTTCTGTTGCCCAAGAAGCTCAACATGAATTTCAAGGCGAATGCCTGCAAGGAGTGCGACAGGTGCTCCAAGGAGGAATGCAAGCACGACTGCTGGGTCTGCATAAAGAACGGCGAGCTGAAAAGTGGAGTGATAGACACGAGGGCGGTCGGCGCTTTCAAGGGGAAAATGCTCAACAAGGTAAGGCGCCTCGTCAGCGACGACGAGCTAAAGAACTTCATAGACCGCCTCGGAAGGGTCGGTGCGTCATACCTCATGATGAGAGGGTTTTCCATCGGCATTTCTGATCTCGACGTGCCGGCAAGGGTCGAGCATGT
The DNA here is from genome assembly GCA_041489155.1 of Candidatus Aenigmatarchaeota archaeon. Taxonomy (GTDB): domain Archaea; phylum Aenigmatarchaeota; class Aenigmatarchaeia; order QMZP01; family QMZT01; genus JBGPQP01. The sequence continues at coordinate 44,198 of JBGPQP010000002.1, read as the reverse complement.
GATTGAGGACGAGATAAAGAAGGCCATGAAAGATTCGGACAAGCTGGTCGACAAGTTCGGCGAGGGGAAGCTCAAAATCCTCCCCGGCATGACGCCGGAGGAATCGCTTGAAACCCAGATACTTTCCACCCTTGCCGAAGGCCTGAACAAGGTAAGCGATATCATGATAAAGAATATCAAGCCGAGCGACATCCTCGTGATGTCCGGCTCAGGCGCGAAGGGTTCGAACATAAACACGACCCAGATGTCTGCCTGCGTAGGTTCGGAAACCATTCTCGGAAAGAGGATACAGAGAGGCTACATGGGAAGGACCACGACGCATTTCAGAGTCGGCGACCTTTCTGCCGAGACAAGGGGCTTCGTAGCGCGCGGCTTCAAACAGGGGCTGACGCCCTTCGAATTTTTCTGGAACGTGATGAACGGCCGCGAGGGCCTCATGGACAAGTCGCTGCGCACGAGGAAATCGGGCTACATGCAGCGCCGCCTCATGAACTCCCTGCAGGATCTGAAGGTCTGGGACGACATGAGCGTACGAGATTCGAATGGCAACGTTATCCAGTTCTATGCCGGAGACGACGGCATTGACCCGACCAAATCCGACTGGGGCAAGCTAAACTGGGTGGATTACGTGGAGCATGGTTAACATGGACAGACTGCCTTTAAAGATAAGAGATGAAGTCGAGGATTACTGCAAGAGGAAGGGGCTGGACGAGGATAAAAGAAAGGAGATACTGGAAAAGGTCAGGCACTTCTACAAGATGTCAATGTACGACCCTGAAGAAGCGATCGGCGTCGTCACAGCGCAGTCGCTTTCAGAGCCTGCGACGCAGATGACCATGCGTACGTACCATTTCGCAGGTACTGCGGGCATCCAGGTCACGCTGGGCCTTCCGAGGCTCGCCGAGATATTCGACGCCAAGAAGGAGCCCGAGACGCCGAGCATGACCATATACCTCATGCATGAGCACAACACGGAAGACAAGGCGATAGAAATCGCCAAGAAGATAAAGGAAGTCAAGCTCAAGGACTTCGTGCTCAGCGATGTCATAGACCTGATAAACCTGACCGTTTCGTGCCATCTGGACATAGAAAAGCTGAAGAAATTCGACCTTGACCCGAAGGAGCTGACGAAGCACGTAAAGCTGAAGAACGTCGATGTCGATTCAAAGGGCAGGGAACTCATAGTCACTTCCAAAAAGGCCGAGAGCATCAACCTCCACAAGCTCAAGTACAAGCTCCTGGAAACCCACATAAAGGGGGTCAAGAACATCTCCCACGTGATCGTGAGCAAGGAGGACAGCGGCGAATGGGTGATTTCAACGCTCGGTTCGAACCTGCGCAAGGTGCTTTCAATCGAAGGCGTCGATGCTACGAGAACGACATGCAACAACCCCTTTGAGGTATACGACGTGCTTGGCGTCGAGGCCGCGAGGAACGCGATCATAAAGGAAGCGGTCGAGACCATAAGCGAGCAGGGCCTCGGCGTCGACATCCGCTATGTCTCGATACTTGCCGACCTTATGACGTCGAACGGAAGGATAATGGGCATAGGGCGTTATGGCATAGCCGGCAACAAGGACTCGGTCCTCGCCAGGATGGCCTTTGAGGAAACCAAGAAACATATTATAGCCGCCGCAATAGAAGGCTTGAAGGACCCTCTGAAGGGCCACGTGGAAAACATAATAATGAACCAGGTGATACCCATGGGAACGGGCGCCTTCACGCTGATCGGCCGCATGCCTGAGATAAAGAAGGAAGAGGCGGAACCCGAACAAGAAAAAGAGGCGGCCAAGGAAGAAACAGCAAAGAAGGCAAAGGAAGAGAAGAAAAGAGAAAGGCCTCCCGCAGCCAAGAAAACCAAGGAGAAGAAAGCCTCCAGGAAAAAGAAATAAGGCTTAAATATATTACCTTCTAAAGATATTCATATTTCAAGAGGTCATGGTATGCTGAAAACTGAAATAGAAATTCCGGAAGGAATCGAGGCGACGCTGGAAAATAACACCCTTAACGTTAAGGGCAGTAAAGGCAGCGTCAGCAAGATGCTCCAGAACCCGCAGGTCAGCCTGAAGCTGGAGGGAAGGAAAATCACCCTCGTTTCCGGCATTGACAGGAAAAAGGTAAAGGCCATAATAGGAACTTGGCAGGTTCTGATAAGGAACATGTTCATCGGCGTCACCAAGGGATGGAAGGGCGAACTCAAGCTGGTTTACACCCATTTCCCGGTGAAGCTGAAAATCGAGGGCGGCAAGCTTTACATAGACAACTTCCTTGGTGAGAAGAGCCCTAGAACCGTTCCGGTCCCGGCGGACATGAAAGTCGAAATAGACAAGAACGCGGTTTATGTTTCAGGCATGGATAAGGAAAGGGTCGGGCAGGTCTGCGGCAGAATAGAGCAGACCACCAAGATCAGGGGCTACGACAAGCGTGTTTTTCAGGACGGCATTTACATAACCAGGTCGCCTTACGTGGAGGGAGAGGATGAAAAACAATAAAAGCAAAGAAGAGCTGCTTGAAATCAGAAAAAGGATAAAGAAGAAGAAACCCTCTTTCAGGCGCCAGGAATGGTTCAGGATGAAGCGCGTCGGCGACAAGTGGAGAAAGCCCAGGGGCATCCACTCGAAACTCCGCGAGCACAGGAAAGCGAGAGGCGCGCTTCCAAGACCGGGTTACGGCTCTCCCGTCGGAGTCCGCGGCCTCAACAGGGAAGGCTACATGGAAATCGTTGTGAGGAATGTCATGGAAATTGAAAAAATAAACAAAAAAGACGAAATCGCAATCATCGCCTCGACTGTCGGAAGGAAGAAAAGGCTCGCAATTCTTGATTACGCACAGAAAAACAATATAAAAGTTGGCAACAAAAATAAATTAAAGTGATTGCTTTTTTGCAATCTTTTTGTTCGGTTGATGGGAGGGAAAGGTACAAGCATGTTTCTGTTCGATTACAATTGTCCCACCTGCGGCACTTACGGGAAGCTGTGGAACAAGCAGCCTGAGGCTTTCATTTGTCCCAAATGTTCGACCGTTTTCTCGAAATTCGGCGTGGTCTTCGAGCCTCAGGAAGAAATGGACGAGCTCTGGACATAGGGCATGAATTATAAGAAGACTGCAATCGCCGCAATCACAGGCCGCCGAAGACTTCCTGCTCCGGATAGATTGCGATGCCTTCGCCGTCGACAATCTGCATGGCCACTATCTTTTTCAGATGTTTCGCCCCGCGGAGCTTGAGGATTTCGATGGCGTTCTCGCGCACGTCGCCCTTGCGTATGTTGTACAGGACGACTACGCCGTCCGCCAGGAACTCCTCGACGCCCGTCGGACTGAACGTCTCGGGAATCTGCTTCGTCTCGGTTATCATGAAGGATGTAATGCCCATCTTTTCGAAGTGCCTGAAAATCTGCTCTATGTAGCCCCTGTAATGCTCGGTTCTCCCGGTGAAGTAGGAAGCTATCGAACTTAGGGAATCGACGACTATAATGTCCGGCCTGAAACCTTCGGGCAAGAGGACGGGCTCTATGTCTATCATCAGCTCGCCGCGCTCCTTCGTCAGCATCGCCTCCACCGACCTTGCGATCTCATAAGAATTCATCCTCTTTATCATAAGATTACCGTTTTTTTCGAGTTTGGCGGGGTTCCATCCGAAGTCGTCCATGTGCTTGCGGAGGCGGGATTCGGATTCCTCGAAGGACATGTACATGCACTTCTTTCCGCTTTTCGCGGCATTAGCTAGGATCTGCAGGCACATTATCGTCTTGCCCGATCCTGCGCCGCCTGCTATCAGAACCGCTGACCCCTTTGGTATCCCTTTTTCAAGCAGCTTGTCAAAACCGGAGATCCCCGTTTTTATGAAACGGGAATCCTCCTTTTCCACCGGCCTCGCCTTTTCTTTGTTTAACCCCCTTTCCTCTGTTTTTTCTGCCATTTCCTCTGTCTTTTTGTCTTCCTTCTTGCCCGTCTTTTTCCCCTTTCCAGAAGCCATGTAGAAGTATTGAATCGGGCGCTAATAAATTTTCCTCGGTTTGCGATAAGAAACCGGTCCAAAAGTTTAAATATTTGAACAAAATATATAACTTATGGCCGATGTGCAGTCAGTCGACATCCAGAAAGACGAAATAATAGTAAACCTGAAGGTTTCGAAGGCCGAGTACGACCTTATAACCAACCAGACCACAAACCTCGTTCTTATCCCGACAGCGCCAAACTTCATGGTCAATTCCCTGACGACAGGGAAGCTTGGCAACAGCAACAGGATAATGATGCCCAAGAAGATACTGGAAAAGTTCGAAATAAAAAACATGGACAAAAAGGTCCCGGCCAAGGCGTTCAAACTGCACGATGACGTTTTCCTTATCATAAGGCTCAAAAAATCCACGTTCGGCATACCCGTATTCAAGGATGAGGATGAGGTGAGATGATATGATAACCACAGGCATCAAAAAACTCGACAAGCTTCTGGGAGGCGGTTTCCCCGCAAGGACGACCGTACTCGTTTCAGGCGGTCCTGGTTCAGGCAAGACACTTTTCGCGCTCAAGTTCCTGATGGATGGCGTTATGAAAAAGGAGAAGTGCTGCTACGTCTCTTTGAATGAGACCAAGGAAGAGCTCCTGCGCGCATGCAAGGGTATAGAAGCACTCAGCGAGGCCGAAAAATACGTGGGCAAGAACTTTGCCATAGAGCACATACCCTTGGGCGAGAACATAACCATGAAGAAATTCATAGACATAATCGCCTCTTACCCGAAAATCGACAGGCTCGTGATAGACAACGTCAACAAGCTGCTCATATTCGCGGAGAACGACAGATCGTACAGGGTCTATCTCTCCGAGCTCGTCAGGAGCCTGAAATCCATGGGATGCACGCTTCTTATCTGCGAGACCAGGGGCGAGAACACGGACACGGGCAACGGCGAGTCGTTCGAATGCGACGGCGTGCTTTCGCTTTCATTCCTCGAGCTGGAGGAAAAGCCGATGAGAACGATGACAGTGCACAAGATGCGTTATGCGAATTTCGAACCCAAGATACCGTACGAATTTGTCATAGATGAGAAAGATTTGAAACTGGCAGAGACGAAGATCATCTGATCCCCGGCTTCGCATCAATTTTTATACAGGATTCAAAAAATATCTATGAGAATGTCCGAGCTCTTGAGGAGGAAGATTCTGGAATCATCCCACGGAGGCTTGCTGAACAAACTCAGAATAGGAAAAAGGAGAGATACTCTGTTTTTCAATGACATATTCACAGACTACATAAAGACATGCGAGAATGCCGGCTACGGCAAAGAGATGAAGGAGACAGGCAGCAAATGGATGATGCTTTACTTCATGGAAATCGTCCCGGCCTCAATCAAAAAATTGCCCCTCTTTGTCCTGGGCAGGGTCATGAGGAATGTCTGGGCCGACGGCGGCCTGATGGACGACTTCAGCATATCAGAAAAAAACGGCCTTATAGAGATTAAAACCAGGAATGAGGCCATAACAAAAGTTGTCGGGAAAAACGAATTTTCCGTAGGGCTTTTCACGGGGATTTGCAACATTCTGTTTAATTCGGAGGCAGACGTGATTAGCGTCTTACAGTCCGGAAGTTCAAACACGTATGTTTTCAGGACCAGAGGAACGAAACCCTTCCGCATCGAACACAAAGCCAAACACGTGTATGACCAGCTGAACACCCTCCCTTCGCTTGAAGGGTCAAGCATCGTAAGCGCCCTAAGGCATAATTTATTCAAGCTTAGGAAAAACAGGATTTATTTCAGGGACAGACCCCTATATCCAGTTGAAAACACCCTGTTTCATCTTCTGGGAAACACGGGCATCCTGATGGACAAGGTGCCGGAAATATCATACAATTTCTTCAAAAAAACCGTTGAGAGAAATTCCTCGCCGAAAGGAAAACTTAACCTGCTGAAAGGGCTTCTACAGGCGATGGGATGGGGATCCGTAAAAATCATGGTCAGGAAAAACATACTCTTCGAGATAAGGAATCCGCCGTACGGAATCCAGAAAGAGAAAGACAACTGGAATTTCCTGATAAACTCAATCCTTGGCTATCTATGGCTGATAGACAAGAATTTCAAAATCAGAAAAATTTCCGCATCGAGAAAGTGCGTCAGAGTAACATACGGGAGATGATCAGGCCACGGGGCACCAGTAATCCGCTTTGTTTTCCGTATGCATGCACCTGGTATAGCATCCTCCGCGACACTTCTCGACCAGCTGGCAATTTAGGCATTTTTCCGGAAGCCTGATAGAATTCAGGAAGGCCTTCAGCTTCGTCCTGTAAGACTCCTTCAGATCCCCTTCTGATTCCGTGAAAACATTAAGCATGGATTTTCTCTGCGTGACGCAGTAATAAACGTCACCGGTGTATGAAATGTTGATCAAAAGGCCGTGCATGGCCACGCATGAAATATTCGAAACCTTTATGCCTGTTTTGTGGTTCAGCGGGAAAAACGGCTCGCCTGATTCTATATGTTTCCCTCCCGTGCTCTCTGCGAATTGGGTGAGCTCATACAAGGTTTTTAAGTAGTTTGTCGGCCTCATGTCAGAGTTTTTCAGCCCGCAGCCTTCTGCCGGCATCATGTCCCATACCCTGCACCTCTGCAGGCTCAGGCTTCTCGCAAACCTGAATATGTCGATTATTTCATTTTCATTCTTTTTTGTCAGAACAGTCTGGGAGGTGCAGGTCAGGCCAGCTTCCCTTCCGTTCTTCAGGGCCCTGACGGCCCTGTCGAAGGAGCCCTTTCTGCCCCTTATATAGTCGTGTTTTTCCCGGTCAAGGCTGTCTATGTTTGTCTGTATCTGTGAGAGGCCTGCCCTTTTGAGCTCCTTTGCAAAGCTTTTAACCAGCACAAACCCGTTTGTGTTCATATGCACGACCATGCCACAATCCTTCGCTATCCTTACCCCTTCCTTGATATGCGGGTAAAGTGTCGGCTCGCCGCCAGAATAGGTTATCTGCTTTATGCCGGAATCCGCAAGAATTTTGATTAAGCTTTTCAGATTCCCGAGGCTCATGTGCCTTGGCGCGCTCTTGCAGCCGGAGTTTGCATAGCACCAGATGCAGTTAAGGTTGCAGCTATCGGTCACCTCGACAACGGCCCATACCATTGACTTGTTGATAGCATAATTCCTGACCTTCTCCATGGCATCATTATGCTCCCAGTCGAATGTCACAACACACATTTCAAATACCAGTAATTTTGACGGCGGCCAAAAAAACAACCAGCACCAAAAACGTTGATATCATGCTTGACCTCGCTCTCCTGTGATCATTCCTGTTCAGGAAGAACGATGTCGCTGCGAGGGATGGTATTATCGGCGTCAGCAGCACATAGCCGGACATTATGCTCGTGAGCGAAAAAAGTCCAAAATTAAAGTGTATTATCCTTTTCGCTGTTTTTGTTCCCAGTTTTACGGGGATGGTATTGACTCCAGCGATTTTATCGCCCTCATGTCCCCTCACGTCCCCGAGAAGATTCCCTGTCAGACCTATCAGAAACACCAGGAGGAAATATGGAATCACTCCGTAAAGAATCTGGTTGCCTGCGGTTGCCCCTATAAGGAATGACGTGGACATGAAAAATCCTGAGTACACGTTTTTCATAGGGAAAAATTTCTTGACCCTGAAGGCGGAGTAGGCGATGCCGGCAGCCATGGAAATAAGGTATATCCCGAAGGATAGCGGAGATAGCTGCGCTGCCGACGCGATGCCAATGATCACGCAAGCCAGCACTATATAATAGCCCTTTTTGCTGGTCGCAAAAAAGTTCAGGTATCTGTTGTTTATTATGTCCTCCTCTTTATCCGTGTAATGGTTATATGCGTAGCCTGCGCCGCTTGCGAAGAACAAAGCCGAAGCAAGGAAAAGCATGTCGGAGGCCGGGGCATTGAAGATCAGATAACCTGAAAGGGCCATGCATACTACCACCATATCAGTTTCGACTCTGACGAATCTCCTAAGTTCTGAAAGAAAGAATAAGATATTTTTATGTTTAAATTTGTACATACCTTTATTATATATATAGTTAAATAGTATTTAAATTTTCTATTAATGTTTAAACATTTATGCTTAAAATTTATAAATCGCTGGCACCAATTACTCTTATTATGACAGTGAACTTGCTTCAGGAGATTGAAAACAACAAATTCCTGCTAATTCTGATGGAGGAGAGGGAGTGTCTCTCGAAACTTGAGGAGATAATAAAATCCATAGAGAAAACCAGGACAAAAATATGCTACGTCTGCCTGAGCAAGCCTTACACCGATGTCGTGGAAGAGCTGGGGAATAAAGGAATTGACATATCAAACTTCTTTTTCGTTGATGTTCTCACGTCTTATTACAAGGAACCGGAGCCTGTCAAGAACTGTATCTTCATAACCTCCCCCAACAATTTAGCTGCGATAAGGGTTGCGATAAGAAAAGCGATCGAGGAGAAGCAATGCAGCGTGATACTCTTCGATACGATTTCGACCATGTTAATTTATCAGCAAACTTCTTCTGTGGTCAAATTCACGCATCATTTGCTGGCGGACGAGAAAGAAGAGAACATAAAGAAATTGTTTATAGTGCTAAAACACGATACCATTCCCGTGGAAGAGAACCAGAAGCTGGTGAAAGACTTGGAAATGTTTGCTGACAAAACGCTTGATTTGGGATGAAAGGCTAGAATAGGAACAGCATGAAAAATATATAATAAGGAAAGCGAATAAGATAATTATGACCAAGAAAAGGATAATGGTCGTGGACGACGAAGATAGCCTTTTGCAGCTCGTGGAGGCGATTCTCGCTAACGAAGGCTACGAAGTGATAACAGCTTCCGACGGAAAGGAATGTCTGGAAAAACTGAAAACCGTTAAACCTGACCTCATACTTCTCGACATGATGATGCCTGACATGAGCGGAAGGGAAGTGTGCGAAAGGATAAGGAAGGACCCGAAGACCAAGGACCTGAAGGTGGCGTTTCTCACGGTCGCCAAATTCTCGGAAGCCGGCAAGGGTGTGCTTGAGAAAATGAAAGTGCTTGATTACATAACCAAACCTTTCGACAACGAAGACCTCGTAAGAAGGGTAAAGAAAATTGTTGGGTAACAAACCTAAAAGAATACCATCGAGAATTTATAGATTTTTAAGAATTTTAAATAACTTGGAGCAAGAATCTCCCTGCCTTCAGCTGGAGATGAATTGTAACACATAAGGTTACCTATTTATGTTTAACCAAAGATAAAGGAATCAGGAAAAACTTTAAAGAAAAAGCTAAGGCCTAATCCCGGTTTTTCCAATTTTTTACTTACTCTTTCTGATTTATTTAATGCCTCTCTGGCTTTCCTTTCTTCCTCGCTCATCACTTCTTTTTTGACGCCTTTTAAGGGGAGGATGAAATGGAACTCGCTCCCTTTCCCTTCCTCGCTCTCAAACCATATTTTCCCGCCGAGAAGCGTCACGAATTCCCTGCAAAGGGCGAGACCGAGACCTGTGCCACCGGCTTTCCTCGTATAAGAAGAATCGATCTGGTAGAATCTCTGGAAAAGCTTGTCATAATACTCCTTCTCTATCCCTATCCCCGTGTCCTTCACTGTGAAATGTACGAAATCGTTTTCCCTAGAAACTTTAACCGTTATCTTTCCTTTTGGCGTGTATTTAATCGCGTTGTTTATGAGATTCAGAAGGATTTCCGTAAGTCTTTCCTTGTCAGTCACGATGTCCGGCAATCCCTTCTCTAGGTCGTACTCCGATTTCAAACCCCTCTTCTTCATCTGAACGTTCATCTCCCTTCTCACGTCTTCCATTAACCTGCTTATCTCAACTTCCTCGAAATTCAGCTTAAGGGTCCCCAAATCTATCCTAGAGAGGTCGAGTATGTCGGTCACGAGTTTCGCGAGCCTTTTGGTTTCGCTGTCCATGATTTTAAGGTATTTCTCCCTTTTTTCAGGATTCTTCGCGACATCCCTGTTCTGCAACAACTGGGAAAATCCGTGAATAGAGGTTAACGGCGTTTTCAGTTCGTGAGCCGCAATCGATATGAACTCGTCCTTTTTCACGTCCAGACTCTTCAGTTCCTCGAGGCTGTTCTTAAGTTCTTCCTGCGTCTCTACAAGCTTTTTGTTGGTTTCGTCCGTGTCTTCCATCATGTTAAGGACCGCGGTTTTCGTGGCCGTCAGCTCATTGATCTTCGTGTCCAATTCCTTCGTCCTTTTTGTAACTTTCTGTTCCAGTTCCTCCCCGTGTTTTTTTATCTGGTTCTGGTATATTTTCAAATCCTTTATCATTTGTTCGAAACCAATTGCAAGGGTTTCCATCTCACCTTCAAACCTTGAGGGATCAATGCGAATATCAAGATTTCCAGCCCTAACCTTTTCAGTTGACTTGACTAACTCTTGTATCGGTTTCAGCGTCAAAAATATGAATAAACCACTAACCACTGCTGCAACAAAAAGAGCCGCGCCAATTTGACTAAGCCCGGTGTTCTCTATTTGAGTAACTGGCAAAAGGGCGTCTGATATATCCACGAATGATATTACAATGAATTCCTTTCCGGGGACTTTGTAAAAAGCGGCGGCCCATTTTTTGTCGGCATCGACAAATACCCCATCACTTTTTATTGAGATTTGACGTATAATTTCTGTTGAAATTTTATTATAGATTTCATCAAATTTCCCCCTTTCGCCGAAATAAACAACATTAGTTTCATTTGTGCCTACTACGAAAGACTCGAATTTTTTGCTGTGGTTTTGGATGAATAAAGTTTTGATCGAATCCGTATTGTCCAGCAATGAAATTTCCGTTCCCAATAATTTTGTTTGTTCATACATATTTTGCGTTGTCATCTCAATAAATTGCTGATCAACGTTGTTCCAGACAAAAACAAACAAAATAAAAAGAGGGGCTAACGAAAGTAGAAGGAACCATATGGTTAATTTGGTGGCTATTGTGTTTTTAAATCTCTGGAAAAAGACAAATTTTTTTGCATTACCTTTTACTTGCGACATTTAGTATCATATAGCGAAAGTATACTACTTACCATAAAGGTTTTCGATAGGCCTTTGGTATTGCAAACAAAGCCAGTGTTGTAACTATGCTGGTCAATAAAGCTTCTGGCAGTCCGCCCAAAAGCATTTCCATAATGAGGAGGGGCTGATTATAAAACCATGCCAGGCCTATGATAAACCCCGGTATAACAAACACGTAGTAATAAATTAAAATGGCGGCAAACCATGCAGGAAAGATAAGATAACTCGATGCAAATCTTTTGTAAATGATTTTTTTGTAGGCAAAACCCATCCACAAACATCCAGCTATGTGGCCTAACAGACTTGCCAGTGGAATTCCGTTAGGTTCTGCAATTCCAGCAAGAATGCCTACGATTATCCCTCCAATCGGGCCAGAGAATGCAGCCCCGTAGGTTGTGAATAGCTCGCGCGGGTCTGTTTTCACATTTGTACCCGGGATTGGGAGGAGTAATCCACCCAAAACCACGCCCAATGCTATTACACCAAAAATAAAACTAACTATCAGAATCTTAATAGAAAAAGGTGAATCCTTTTCTGCAGCTTTTTCTTTGGGCATTTTCCCCTCCGGCATTAGTGCCTCCTACTTAATAGGATTGTTTTGTTTGTATATAAATTATAGCCTTTGTTTAAACATTGCTTGGGCTTCATTTGGGTTTCTCTTTTATTTGGTTTTCCAGTTCGCTTATCCTTTTCTTCAGCTCCACCATCTTCAGCTCCCTGCCAACAGAAAGCTTGCTGAACCTCTCTGACTCTTCCGTTCTCTTCCTGAGCTCCTCCTCTTTAATTTTCCGGTTCGTTATGTCCTGCACCGTTCCAAACAGTTTAACTACCCGTCCGCGCTCGTCCTTTACAGGCCGCATGGTGGCAGCAAGGTAAACAGTTCTCCCGCTGGGCAATTTTGCCGTGAGGTCGTAAGAAAATTTCTTTCCGGTTTCTATAGCTCTGGCGGCATAATCCCTTAATGTTTTTGCCTGTTCAGCTGAATAATAACGTGCCTCTTCCTCTGGAGAAGGGGGACCAAGCTTGGGGTCACGCTCGTACAAACCATAGGTCTCTTCGGACCAGACGATGGTTTGTTTTTCAACATCAAATTCCCAACTTCCAATTCGCCCCAGCGACTGCGCTTCCTTAAGATGAGCTTCGCTCCTCCTCAACGCCTCCTCCGTCCGCTTGCGCTCGGTGATGTCTTTAAAAACAGCAAATATGCTTTCTGGTTTACCGCGGCTATCTTTTATTAAAGCAGCGCTAAATAGAATAGAAACTTCCTTTTTCTCTTTATTTAACAGGGTGAGTTCCCTGTTTTCTATAGAGCCTTTCTGGATTATTTCTTTTATCATTGAAAGAGCTCCTAGAAACTCTTTCTTTGGCAAATCTCCTACTGAAAAGGCTAATTTGCCCACTACCTCGCCTTTTTCCCGTCCAGACATTCTGCTGTAGGATTTATTTACATCAATAACTCCGCCTTTGAGGTTGAGGATTACAACACCGTCGCTCATGCCTTCAATGTAAGATTCCAGTTTCATTTTTTCTGCTGTTATTTGTTCAACCTTCTTGCGCTCGGTGATGTCCTCGATGGCAAGGAGGATCATCTGCGTGGACTCAATGCGGCGGGCATTTAAAAGCATTCTTTTCGGTCCAATGGTCTTAAAGTCGTGCTCAACCTCGTAGTTCTCAATTGTGGTGCTCTTGGGAAGTATCTCCTCCAGGAGCTTTCGCAGTTTGGGGATGTTCCACTGTCGGTTGCCCAAATCGTAAATTAACCGGCCTTGGGTTTCCTTAGGGTTAACTTTAAAGCTCCGGTAGAAGGATTTGTTGGCTGAGATTACCTTTAGGTCAGCATCCAGCACTATCAAAGGCTCCCGCACTGTCTCTACGATGCCTTTTTCTATCGTTCTTTTATAATTTTCCGGACTATCCTTTGGCATTTGATCACCAAAACCTTACCCCATTTCCACGACCTTGTCCACGAACATGCCAAGGTCTTTGACCAGCTCGTTTTTCACTTCATCCTTCAGCGAAATGAGAACGCCCTTGGAACCAAGGGAGCGGAAAACGGATATTATCGAGTGCACGAATCTTGTAACCACTGAAGAGTCTTCGTATATCAGCAGCGTTGACAGGGAATCGAAGACCGTTATGCCCGGCTTGTTCGCCTCCAGGAGCTTTTTCATGGCTATGTTCATTTCGGTCAGGGCCTTCGGCGATGAGACGCAGACGACCCTGCCGCCGGCTTTCGTTCCCGATGGACTTTTGGTCACGCAGTCGATGAAGCAGAATTTGCTGGTGTCGATTTTGGCTTTCTCGAAGTTCTTGACCAAAGTCGTGTAGGGCTTGTTTGCCGAAACGTAGCATACCTTTTCGCTGAGATTCGCCGCTATTCCGGCGACGTCGTTTATTTTTTCCGAATACTTCTCGTTAGGCACAAGGACCAGTATTATGTCGTTTTCCTTTATCGCCCTTTTCATGTCTTCCTTCTCTATTCTATCCTTTGTTTCAGCATTCTTGATTATAGGCCCCACCCAATTTAATAAATTGGTTTCGTGGATATAAATCTAACAAAAAATGTTTAAACATGGACGCGAAAAAGGAAAAGGCCTACGCATTTCTCAGAAAAGTTCCATCAGGAAAAATAACAACTTACGGAGAGCTCGCTAAAACAGCGGGCACGCATCCGCGGGCCGTAGCAATGTTCATGAAACACAACAAAGACCCAAAAAACATACCTTGCTATAAGGTCGTGCGCTCCGACGGCTCGCTCGGCGGCTACTCCGGCGCAGGGGGCATCGGGAAAAAAACCGCGCTTCTCGAAAAAGACGGCATAGCCGTAAAAAACGGCAGAATCGACCTGAAGAAGCATCTTCACCGCTTCCCGAAATCTTAAAAATCCCGGCTTCAATCTTTTACTATGAGGGCAGGAGCGAAAGTCGCGAAAAAGGATGTTATATTCTTCGTGATAAAAGAGGTCATGCAGAAGCACAAGGACATAGAATCCCTGCGCGCCTTCACAGAGCTTGTCAACATGCGCCTGAAGATGGTCGATTCCGGCCTTTCAGTCTCGCAAAAACGCCTGAGGAACGTTTTCATAAAGATGCCCGGGACCAGAATCGTGACCGAAACAAGAAAAGGCAAAAACATCAGCAAGTGCCCTTCCTGCTCGTCGAAGCTCAGGAAAGTCTACACAAAGAACCTAAAGGGCAGGAAAATCCTTTACAAGATGCTATGCCAGCGCTGCGGCTATGAAGGAGCGAATGGCAGGTTCGCGCCCAGAAGGTACAGGTTCATGAGGGCCTGAAATAAATTCTAAAAAATCAGATTCTGATAATCCTTGTTTTTTTCAGCTCGCTTATGTTCCTCGCTCCGGCAAGGAACATCGCATCTCTGAGCTGCGAGAGCATTCTATCCAGATACTGCTTCACCTTTCCCGGCGACTCGTTTGCCGGTTTCAGAAGCGGCAGCGCCAGGCCCACCAGCGAGGCGCCCATAGCTATCGCCTTCGCCACCTCGACGCCGTTCCTTATGCCGCCAGAAGCGATGAGCGGGACTTTCACGCTCGCTGCGACATCTCTAAGCGCTTCGGCGGTTGGAATGCCCCATTCCTTGAGATGCGAGACATCCTCGTCGCTCCTGTATGAATCGACCTTCACCCAAGAAGTCCCGCCTGCGCCAGCGATATCTATCGCCTTCACTCCCGCACGTACCAGGTCCTTCGAAACGCTGCCTGAAATGCCGCATCCCGTTTCCTTGACTATTATCGGAACCCTCGCCTTTTTGCACAGTTTTTCTATGTCAGCGTAGATGCCTTTCCACGACCTGTCTCCTTCCTTCTGCGCGAGCTCCTGCGCGACGTTAAGATGCACTGCGAGGCCATCGGCCTTTATCGTGTCTGCGAGCAACAGAATCCTTTCGGCATCATGTTGCCCGAGCTGCGCGGCGCCTATGTTGCCGAGCAGGAAAATGCCCGGCGCGACATCACGTACGAAATAAGTCCTGGCGAGTTTCACGTCTTCGAGCATCGCCCTCTGCGACCCGACACCCATGCCTATGCCCAGCGCCTCCGCCGCCTTCGCGAGGTTTTTGTTTATTCTCTCGCCGTTTTTAGTTCCGCCTGTCATGGCCTCTATGAAAAGTGGCGCCGACAATTTCTTGCCAAGGAATGTCGTGCTCAGGTTGATGTCAGCCCTTTCGATCTCCGGCAGCGCCCTGTGCTCGAGTTCGTAGCGCTCGAAGCCGTTCGATTTCTCAAATTCCACGTCTTTCTCGAGACATATGCGTATGTGGTCGTCCTTCCTCGTTTTTGTCACAGAAGACATAATAATCATTCACAGTCTACCCTTTTATAAACGTACCCAGACCCTTCTCTCCGAGCAGCGAGCGCTTCAGCAGGCCAGGCTTCATGCCGTTTATTATCTCGACCTCGACACCCATCTCCATTGCCACGGCGACCTTTTGCATCATTCCCCCCGTCACGTCAGCGAAGCCATCCGAGGCTGCAAGGGATTCCTTTACATCATGAAAATTCTTCCTGTCTATTTTCTTTATGGTTGCCCCAAGTTCGTTGAGCACGCCGTCAGTCTTGCCAGCCATTATTATCCTTTGCGGCCTGAGCTTTCTGGCAAGGAATCTTAGTATCTCCTCGGTTGAAATTATGCAGCATCCCTTGACGTCGTCGTGGCACACGTCGCCGTACGGGACGGGTATCAGGCCATGCGCCAGAGAGTTTTCTATGGGTCTCGTATACCATTCGGTTATCCTGTCGTTCTTGGCGTGGCACGACGCTGACGGCTGTATCGAAACGGCGTTCTCCCCTGTCTCTATGAGCGAACCAACGACTATCCTGTTAAGCCTTGCAGCGTCGTCGTGGACCCTGGAGAAGCCTTCCCAGCTCTTCTCGTTTATCACGCCTTTGTGGGTTTCATACTGCTTCGCCGAGACGTGAGGGAAGCTGCCGCCGCCATGGCCGACTAGTATCGTCATGCCTTTGACCTGCCTCGCCTCGTGTATCTCTTTGCAGAGGCGTTTTATGACATCGAACCTCGCCGTGTATGGCTTCGCCTTGTCGGTTATCAGCGAGCCGCCCAGCTTGACGAATATCAGATTTTTCATAGTTAAAATTGCGCATCTTTATTTAAATTCAAAACAAGTAGGAAACATGAAACTCGAGAAAGCATGCGTCTATTCTCTCAATGCTTACAACAGGCTTTACCCCGGCAGCTTCTTCGGCAGAAAACTGAAAGATAAGGAAGTAAAGGATGCAAAAAAGACAATCGTTTTTCTCGGCTTCTGCAAGCTGGCGTGTCTCGCGAAGGAGAGGAAAGACTATTTTGTCATACTAAAGCTGATAGAGCAGGACGTCGAGGGCGTCTGCTGCCTGCTGATGGTCAGCGACGACGAACAGTTTTCGCAAAAGTTCCTCGAGGCCAGGAAAAACGCCGACCCGAAAATGCTTGAGAAATTCGAAAAGTATTACAAGGAAGAGGAAAAGAAAGCCCGCTAGTCCGCCCATCTTTTGTAAATCTTGTTTTCTATGCCCAGCGCATCGAGCGTCTTGCCTATTATGTGATCGACAACGTCTTCTATTTTTTTCGGTTTTGAGTAAAGCGTCAGCACAGGCGGCAGCACAACTCCGCCGGCGAGGGTGACCTTGCGCATGTTCTCTATGTGAATCAGGCTGAGCGGCGTTTCTCTCGCAACAAGGACGAGCTTCCTCCGCTCTTTCAGGCATGCGTCAGCGGCGCGCAGCATCAGGTTGTCCGAATATCCGGATGCTACGCCGGCGAGCGTCTTCATGCTGCAGGGAATTATTACCATGCCTTTCGTCCGGAAGGAACCGGAAGCGACGGGCGCGAAAAAGTCCCTGTAGCCGTAAACCTTCGTGGCGAGCTTCTCGACGTCCTTCACGCTGTAGCTGGTCTCGTGCTCGATGAGTTTTTTTGCAGTGTCGCTTATAATCAGATGAACCTCGAAATTCAGTTTTTTCAAAACTTCAAGAAGGCGTACCCCGAGGATGATGCATGAGCTACCCGAGATACCTACTATAACCCTTTCCTTCGCTTCAGTCATGTTCAACTATCCCTTTGTCTGCATCGATCTTCAGGTGGTCGCCGGTCTTTATCTTGTCGATGTCTATCCCGTCCACGCAGGGAATGTCTGCAAGAATCACGCCGGTCGCGACTATCGTTTCCGTTTCCTTGTTGATTATCGCTTTCGGCGCGACGCCGTTCTTCTTCAGGCCGTAAATCACGTAAGAGCCGACGGTCGAGCCCTTGCCGTTGGGGAAGACAAGAATCTTGTCCTTGACATTCTGTCCTTCGAGCTCGTGGCCTTTCTCAATGACAACGCCAGTCTTCGAATCGATGCCGCCGTAAAAGCCAATCGGCGTTCTCGAAACGATTGCTTCTCCCTGCGCCTTTCCCGGCGAAATGCTCCTTCCTTTCATGTGCTCCATCATAATCACTCTCCTTCAAAAGACGCATACTCCGTATGCATCATGTCCTTAACAGGTCGTCTATGCGCCTGAACACGACGCTCTGCTTGCAGAAGCCAGGCAGATAATTCGCGGCCTTGCCTGAATCAACGCCTGTCGTCTTGAAGCCCATCTGTTCTATGGGCGCGACGACCATGCAGGTGTCAGCTACAAGCCTGCCGCCGGCTTTTTCTATCGTTTCCGTCAGGCCCATTCTTTTCGCGGCGTCTTTCATGACACGCGAGGTGCATACCCACAGGGGCTTTTTCAGATGTTTTCCCTTCACCTTCTCCGCGATGTGGATTATTTCGCGTAGCGACGCGTGCGGGCAGCCGACTACGACGAGGTCAGGCTCGCTACCCGTGTTGAGCTTTGCGTACGCTTCCTTTATCTCCTTCTCACCGACTTCGATTGTTTCGAGACCTTTCGTATCCATCATGTACGCTTCGGGCGTGAGGCCTTCTATATGATAGAGAGCGACAGCGCCGCTCGCGGCCATCGCTGCGCCTAGCGCTTTCAGATTGTCTGTGTTCGCGTCCTTTATGCCGGTGAAATAAGGAATTTTGCTGCCCGCGATTTTGCCGACGTGAGAACCCAGCGCGCCGAAATCCGCGTTGAACTCGAGCTTGGCGTCGACTTTTACAAGCATGTGCGGTTTCCTGTTCTCGTCGAGATGTAAGCCGTAATTGGGCGTGAAGCCGCATATCGCGGCCGCCAGCGCGGATGGCCCGCCTTCGCGGTTCGTTCTTGCGCCTATCACGGAGTTGGAGAAGGCGACAGCAGAGCTCTCCGACCACGCGATGTGCTCGCGGAAACGAGGGAGATTGCCTGCGAGATACGGCGTGCATGTTGCAGATGTGACGATGCCCATCGCCTCGAAGGCCTTCATGATTTTTATCTGGTTGTGCGCGAAGTCCTTGGGGAAGCCGATTTCCTCCCAGCTCTCCATGTCCATGCCAGCCGGGTTGAGCGTCGTCATGACGCGGACTTTCGCTCCCTTCCTGGCGATGTCTTCCAGGAAATCAAGTCCCGGGTCGCCTATCGATTTGTACGACACGCCGGCGACCTGCGCCGAGCCGATCTCTATCATCTTGTCGGCCTTGTATATTTCGCCAAGCCTCACCAGCAGGCGCATCTGGCGTTCGATCACATCGCCATGCTCGCCGTGAAGCATCTTCTCCTGTTCTTTCGTCAGTAGCATGCTATCCCTCCTTTCACTTGAGATAATCCTCAATATTAATATTCATAGGCAGCTCGGGCCTGCTGAAGTCCTTGCCCTTCGGGACTAGCGGCTTTGTAAGGTCGAAACCAACTTTCGTCGTCTCGCGCGTCGCCATATCTGACGACGGGTCGAGCGACGAGCCTTTCTCCTTCGTTTTCACGACCATGTCCTTGTCGCCCTGGAAGCGAGTTGCCATAGCCCACTCGATTTCACTAGGGTTCTCGATGTCTATGTCGCTGTCCACGATGAATACGTGCTTCATCGAATGGTGACCTTTGAACGCCGCTTCTATCGCTTTTCGCCCGTCATCGTCGTGCTTCTTGTGTATCTTCACCGCACCGTGCAGCCACGAGCAGCCGCCTGGCGTGATATAAACGTCGCGGCAGTCGCAGACCTTGGCAACCTCGCGGAAAATCGTCGGCTCGCGCGGCATGCCCATGAGAATCTTGTGCTCCAAGTCGCCGGGAAGCAGCGCGTGGAAAAGCGCGCCCTGTCTCGCGTATATCTTCTTGACCTTCACTACCGACTGCTTTCTGACGAGGTCGAAAGTTTCCGTCAGGTCGAGGAACGGCCCTTCGTCGGCGAGTTCGCCGGTGAACTCGCATATCATTACGATCTCGCTTTCTGGGACGATGTGCCCGTCAAGCTCGACGACGCTTGTTTCTTGCAAAGCGTTCGCAATCGCCAGCTCGTTCTTGCCGAGCTCGGCCGATATCGCCGCTCCAATTAGGACGGTCGTGGGGTTGCCTATGCAGAAGGCGAATTCCTTCAGGCCGCGTTTCATGTACTCGTTCAGGTGTCTTTCAAGAATCCTCAGAACCATTTTATCCTTTCCTAAAATCATGGCCCTGTGATACGAGGCGTTAACGCCGTACTGCGCGTCCTTCGCGAGCGCGATGCCCGAAGCGATGTAGGGCCCGCCGTCCTTCGGATAATACGTAAGAATCGGCAGCTTCGAAAGATCGCATTCCAGTTCCTCATAGCCTTCCGCCTTCTTTACTTTCGGTTCTTTCGGATGGTCTATCGCATGCGTCAGCTTCGGTATGAGGTCCTTCTTCTCGATGCCAAGCCCCAGGCACACGAGGTCGCGCGTAGAGCACACGTTCGAGACGACGGGCATCGTGTGGCCCTTCACATGTTCGAAAAGCACAGGCTTGCCGTTTAGCTTCTTGACTATGGTTGATATCTCGTACTTCACGTCGACCGGCTTCCTGATTTTTACAAGCATCCCCTTACTGTCAAGTAAATCCACGAATTCACGCATGTTCATCAAAATCACCTTAATCCTTCTGGGTTTTCAATGGTCTTAATAGAGAAATTGGGTTCTTATTTTAAATTGTTAACAGACGCCAATCGTCGAAGGTCAAAGCACATCCCAATGTATTTAAATCTATTTTAACCATTAATTAGTAATAATTATGACGATAATACTCCCTTCCCATGACGAAAGCGTTATGCCAATCAAATTAGGTCATGTACTCAGAACTCCGTGCGAAGATTGGCCAAAATATGGTATAAAGTGGAATACTCCTGCAGAGTTAAATTTTTTGGTTGATTTAGGAAGACTCGAATACATGAAAGAGTGGGCGCAAGGAGACCCGACTCAGGTTGAAATTGTCGCAGAAGCCTCGAGGAGAGCTTTCGGCGGTGATGACAACAATCAGATTCTAAGGGAAAAAACAGGCGAGGTCGTAGCCAAACATCTTGAAATGCAGTCGCAAAGAGGACGAAGGGTATTTTATGTTCTTGATGTTGGCGCTGGCTCAGGAGATTCTTTCATAACATTTTTAGACAAAGTTCCGAAAAATTTCAAAGGAGAAATTCATGCTGTGCTACTAGATCCAGCAGCTATACCGCTTGAAAAAGCTGCAACCAGAGTTGGCGGACGCGGAATAAAATACACAGTTTTGCAAGGGAGACAGGATCATATTCCTAAATTGTTCGCGGCGCAATATCTTGGCGATAAAAAGATGTCCGCGGTCATGCAGGTAGGCTCCATACATCACGATTGTGACATTCCATTCCAGAATTTTTTCAATGTAACTGAGGAAGATGGAATATTCGCATCAGGCGACTGGCACCCGCAGACATGGCAAAACCCTGCCTATGTTTTAAAAATGCTCGAAACGAACTGGCCAGAACACGAAGCGGCAATAAAACATTTCATGAAAGCCTATGGCGTTAAGAAATCCTCGTTGCCGCGCGATGCCAAAGACAGGAAGGCATGCAAAGACATTTTCAGATTCTGGAAAGCTTATCAGGACGGGTTGCTGGAAAAAGGAAGGGATTATGGTTCAAACAGCATTTGGCCTCTGGAATCGCATCAGGATTTCAGGAGATATCTCAAAAAAATGGAGAGAGCTGTTGTTTCTCCTGAAGGAACGAGAGGTTATTCAACAAAACTAGAGGGTTATCTCGGAGAACTTCTTCAGGAAACAAACACGCAAAATCCTCACCCCTTCTATCCGGACAGCACAGTTATAAATGGGAACATATGGCCACAGGCTGCCTCTTTTGAAATAATCAGACGCCGATTTGCGTCTTCATCGTCTTGTAGCCGACCTTCTCGATTGCCTTTGCGACCTTGTCTTGGATGCCCTTGCCTGGCGTGAGCAGTATGACATAGCCGCCGCGGCCTGTGCCTGTTATCTTCGCGCCTGCCGCGCCGTTCGCCTTGGCAATGCTTATGATTTCCTCCGCCTCTCTGCAGGAAAGATTCATTTCCTTGAGCAGGCAATGGTTATCGTCCATCAGTTTTCCGAGTCTTCCGATATCGCCGCTTTCAAGGACATTCTTGGCTTCGTTCACGATTTTCAGGTAATCACTGAATATCTTTTCATATCTCTTAAGGTCGGCTTCCCTTGATTTTTTCACGTCCTCCACGACCAGCTTCGTTTCCTGCGAGATGCCCGTGTTGCCGAGAACAATCTCGATGGGATGCTTTGCCTTTATCAGCTCCATCCTGTTCTCGCCGCCTTTGAGGTTCTTCTCAAACCAGAGAAGACCACCGAAGGTCGCGCAGGTGTTATCGATGCCCGACGGCGTTCCTGCTGAGCCTTTCTCGCCCTCGTAGGAAATTCTGTTCACCTGCTCGTCATTGAGGCTGAGGTTGAAATATTGCGAAAACGCGCGGGCGATAGATGTCGCCATCGCCGCGCTCGCGCCTATGCCACTCGTGCAGAAAAGGTTACCCGAAAGTGTGATTTTTATGGGCGTTTTCTGCGTGTCAATCTTCATGAAGTCTAGAATCAGCTTCATTGAGCGATCCATCTCGTCTTTCTTGGTTACTTTGTAGCCATCGGTCGCTGGTCGTTTGTCAACCAGCTCGAATTTCTTCGCCTTCTCGATTTTCGCGATGGTCTTATCGCCTATCGCCGATGCTATCGCCGGCAGCCCATACACTACAAAGTGCTCGCCGAACAGAATGATTTTGCCGAAACCGTAACCTTCCGCCATGACGTCACCTCATTGAAGCCACGCTTGCCTGCATTATTTCAAATATTTAAGCACGCGGTTTAAAAAATAACCTATTGTGATATTTATGGTTGCGGTAACGGACAAGAACAAGTGCCTGCGCTGCGGCGGCTGCGTGGCGGTGTGTTCGAAGCTCGCGCTCGACCTGACTGAGCACGGCATACTCTGCGATGCTAAGAAGTGCATCAATTGCGCCGCATGCGTCAATTTCTGCCCTGTCGAGGCCATGAGCCTCATGAAGTAAAAGATAAAGCGCTTTAGGATTGCTATGAAAAAGGTGCTCGTCGGCGGGGTGTTCAACATCGTTCATCCCGGACACGAGTTTTTTCTGAAGAAAGCGAAAGCGCTTGGCGATTATCTCATCGTCGTCATAGCGCATGACAAAACGGCAAAAAAGACGAAGAGCTACGCCATCCTCGGGCAGAAGGAAAGGAAGCGCAACGTCGAAAAGCTGGGCATAGCCGACAAGGTCGTGACAGGAGACGAGCGCGACTTCATGAAGGTCGTCCGGGAGGAGAAGCCTGACATCATTGTTTTAGGTTATGACCAGGAAATGACTGAAAGGGAACTGAAGCGGCTCCTGGATGAAAACGGAATCGCATGCGTTATAAAGCGGATAAGAGAGAAGCTTGAAGGTTACAAAACAAGCAGAATTATAAAAAACAAGGAAGCGAACAAGGAGGCCTAGTTCTTATTCTTCCTCCTGTTCTTCTTCGTTTTCTTCCCACTCGCCCGGCGTATCTTCGCCTTCGTCATCAAACAGCAAACAAATCACCTGATAATTTAACTTCAATTATTATTTAAAAAGCAAAGAGTATTTAAGGGTTTTTATCTTACTGGTTTGCCCTTACCTGCTTTATCATCTTCCTGCTGCCGATTTCCCAGTATTCTACTTCGATGCCCTGCTGGACTTTGTCCTTCAGGTCCTCCGGGATTTCGCAGTCGAACATCGAGTAGTCGGTAAGGTCCATCAGCTGTGCGACATTCCCCGTTATTGACACGACCTGAGCTCCTTTCTTCATGATTATGGGAATGCTGCAGGTCGCCGACGTCGGCTTCATGAGCGTCCGCTTCTTGTCGTCAAATACGCCGACGGCCTCGACTCTCGCCTTCGTCGCGCCATGCTTTCCGGGTTTTGATTTTGCTATCTTCGTGACCCTGCATGGCTCGCCGTCTATGATCACGTAGGACCCGGGTTTCAATTCCTTTATCTCTGCTGCTCTTTCTGCCATAAAACGACCCTCAAAATTTTAATAGTAATATTGGGATTCCTTATTATAAATAATTTCCGTAGAGATTTCCGGGGAGCGTTTTTCACGGAAGGGCACTGTAACCACTTTCCAAGTATAAAAATATACACTGAACTAGCGAAATCTTTATAAATGAGTAAACTATAAAATATATTAACGTTTAGATATCTATAATCACTTGAAGGGAGTAAAATGCGCCAAAAAACTGATAAAACTGATGGAAAGAAGCAAAAATGCCCTGAATGTAATTCTACTAACCTGAAATATGATTCTTCCAGAGGGGAAATGACGTGCGCGGATTGCGGCCTGGTTATTGATTCTTCGATGATAGACACCACACAGGAATGGCGTGCGTTCGACGACAGCCAGAGATCGAGGCGCGTCAGGACGGGCGCTCCGCTGACGGTGACGAAGCACGACCAGGGCCTCACGACTGAGATAGGCAAAGGCCGAGGCGAGCTCTTCAAGGTCGCCGCGAAAAAGAGGGCGCAGTATTACAGGCTTTCCAAATGGCACAAGCGCCTCATAAAATCGAAAGACAGGAACCTGTCCTTCGCGTTTTCCGAACTCCAGAGGCTCATTTCATACTTGAATTTGTCGCAAGCAGTCCACGAGAAGGTGGCGAAACTTTACGAGAGGGCGGTCGAAAAGGGCCTGGTTCGGGGAAGATCGACTGAATCGATAATCGCCGCCCTGCTTTACACGACCTGCCGCGAGGAAGGCGCGCCAAGGACGCTTGACGAGATTTCGAAGGCGTCCGGAATCCCTAAGAGGGACATAGGCAAAACGTATCGTTATATTTCCAGGAAACTCGACATCCGCATCCTTCCGGCGAAGCCTCAGGATTACATCCCGAGATTCGGTTCTCTTCTTGGCCTTGACGAGAAAATACAGGTGAAGGCTGTCAAAGTTCTCGACGAGGCGATGAGGCACGACGTGACCAGCGGCAAAGGACCGATAGGCGTCGCAGCCGCGGCGTTGTACATCGCAGCCGTGCTCGAGGGAAAGAAAAAGACGCAGCGAGAGGTCGCTGACGCAATCGGCGTGACTGAAGTGACGATAAGAAACCGCTACAAGGAGATAGTCGAGCGCCTCGGCATAAAGGACGAGGTCGAGGAAAAGGTCAAGGAAGACGAGGAACTGCTGGATTAAAAGCTTTCCTTTTAATCTCTCCGAGTTGTTTTTATGGTAAAATATTTTATCGGCAATTACAGCGACGAATGCAGATTTTTCCAGAACAACAACCTGAGACTTGGAAATGGCTACCTGATGAGAACTATTCAGGAAATGGGCGTATCAGGCATGCATTTTCACAGAAGGCTTATGCCGCCATATGGTAAACGCACAAAGCGCTACAGATACATAGAGACATCACCTGTTGCATCTCCCCGGGGCGGGAAAGGATTTTTTTCATCCATTGACGAAGGAACAGTCAGGATTCCAGAAGAGGCAGTTAAATACGCAAATCTGCTCAAAGGTAAAGTTTCTGTCATAGGAATGATTAATCATCTGGAAATATGGAATACGGATAAAATAGAAGAGGCTTTGAAGCATCCTCTTACAGATGAAGATTTGGAAAAAATTGCAGGATCATTTGCAGGAAAATAAAATTTCCTTTATTTCTTTAACATCGGCATCAGTCTTTATGCCCATCGGCTCTAGGTGAGTCCTCGACGCCTCGAAGCCTTTCGATCTCAGTTTTTCGATTAGCGTCTCCATTTTCGGCGGACTCGCCTTCAGCGACTGGGCCAGCATGTGGACATCGTAGTAGAATGGATGATCTATCTCTTCGGCTGAAAGCTCTATCTCCTTTTTCCCTTGGAATTCGAACGATGCAAGCATGCGTTTGCAGAACTCGCGGTCCTGAATTTTTCCGGTCCAGATGGGACCGATGTGTTTCATTTTGCCTTTGCAGTTATCGCAGCGGCTATCAATGCCGATTTTTCTGTTGTGGCATTTCGGGCAGTAAGAGACCATGCTTATTTTAGAGATGTTCTTTTCAGGGCCATACGATACGCGTCCGATGACGCGGAAGTAATGGTTCGCATGCGAATAAAGCGGCTCGAAGGTCATGTTGTGTGTTGCTAGGTTTTTGAGGATCGAAGTAATGAGCACGCGCACCCCCAGCTCTTTTGGAAAATCCGTCTCGCTTACGAACATGCCGTATCTCCTGAAGCACGCTTCTGCGAATTTGCCGGCAAGCGCTCCCGAGTCCGTTGCGGTCACGCCGAGGAGCGAGCCATTCCTGAGCGAATAGGCGACGCTTCTCAGATATTTTATGGGCGAGCCGAAGGGGTCTATGTCGACGTAGTCGAACCTGTTTTTCTCGAGGAAAAGCTGGTTGGCGTCTTTTCTGCTGATTTCGTATGAGCCTTCCCTGATTTTGTTGAGGGCAAGGTTCTTTCTGATGAGCTTTATGGCGCTGGGATTGATGTCGTTGAACACGACGCTGCCGGCTTTTGCCTCTTTCAGCAGACGGATGCCGCGGACGCCCGTCGCCGCTAGCGGGTCCAGGGCGTTTTTCGCTCCGGCGAGCCTTACGCATGCGACCGTCACGTTCCTCTGGTGCTCCATCGCGGGATTGTAGAACGTTTCCGACGCCTTCGTCAGCGATTCTTCCGGCACGAAAATTTCCGCCCTACCTTCTGTTATTTTTTTCATAGGAAATTTTTGAAAGCAGACAATAAAAACATAAAAAAGAAGCATGGGACAGGTGGGATTTGAACCCACGACCTATCGGTCTTCAGCCGAGCGCTCTCCCGGGCTGAGCTACTGTCCCGTATAAGCAATATTTAATCCATGTGTTATTTAAAAATCAACGCTTGGGATAACCAAGGTCGGACTGTATTATTTTGTATATTTTCCTGTCCTTGAACTTGCCCACTATCCCTTCCAGCACCCTTTCCATTTCCTCGTAATGTTCAGGGCAAAGGTAGAGCGAAACGATGCCCTTCCTTTTCGCGGTGTTCATGTCCAGCTGCAGAATTAGCATTTCCTTCCCCGGTTTCCTGCTGCAGTTCCTGAAGTTGCAGTTCGTCCTGAGAAGGCGGATGTCGCAGTGCTTGTCTACGACGTCAAAAAGCTCCATGCTTAAGTTATGGCGGCAAGATTTAAATCAGAAAGGCAGCGTGACGCAGGTGCTGTCTGCGTCTTTCGCTGAATACGTCCCGGGCCGGGTTCGAACCGGCGACCTTTCGGTTTCGGCGAAGGAAAGCGTCTCCGACGCTTTCAGGCACCTAACAGCCGAACGCTCTACCGACTGAGCTACCGGGACAATACTATCATTTAAATCCAGCCAGAAATAAAAAGGTTTTGTTCCTAAAAGATATCCGGCGGTTTGTAGCATTTCTTATAGGTGTAAATTCTTGGCGGCTGTTTCAGGGAAGGAAGTCTTCCTGTTTTATCTTTTCGGGTAGGTATTTTTCCGAGATGAACCTTATGCCCTTCGCCGACAGGGCTTCAAGCTCTAGCTTGTAGCCCATCTTGAGCATATTCTTCAATTCTTTCTGCCATTCCTTCGGCTTGAACCACACGTATCCCAGCAGTTCTTTCGTCCTCTTGATGTCGAGGTTGTTCATCCTGATGGTCACGTTGTGAGGGATGGCGAACTTCTCGACATCGAGCGTCGTGAGGCCGATGTATTTGGCGTCCGGCGTTCCAAGCCGGTCGGAAAGGAAGGAGAGGTTGATGGAACCCTGCTTGATTACCGAATGTATGTAATACCCGTAGCAGTCCGCGTCGCACAGGACGTAAACCGGAAGCTTGAATTCGTGATGGAGGCGGTTCACAAGACGGCGAGTTCCTCTTGCCGGCTGGCCCTTGCCGGTGATTATGAGGCATTTGTGATTCTTCCAGAATTTGTCCTCGTTGAGGCGCTGCCAGACGGCGTCTTTCTCTACGACCAAGATGTAGTCGGCTTTGACGTCCTCGAACTGGATTATATCGCTTTCGACGTTGCTGGGAATCGCCCACCCGGAGCTTCCCATCTTCGCGCAGTTTATCCTGTCGCCCATGTCGACGAGCGTCAAGTTGCCTGCCATGTACCCCTTGCGGTCAGCCTTTAGGTTCAGCCTTTCCCTGAGCGTGTCGAGCATCGCCTCCAGGTCTTCTATTACCGGGTCGCTTTCGTCCTGCTCCTCGAAGGTGTTTTCATGCGTTCCGGGGATGGTGCGCTTAAGCGCGTAGTAAAGATCACGAATCGATGTCGTTACGCCCTGCTGCTTGATGTTCTTGCATTCCGCCGCCACCATCAGCGTCTGCATGAATTTCTTCGTGTGCGCGACGTTAAGGTAAAGGCGCTCACTCTTCTTGTCCCCGAGCTGGATCAGGCCGTTTTTCTCGTCGAAGTATATGTTCGATAGTGACCTGACGGGCAGCTCCAGCTTTGGGTTTTCCTTCTTTTCTATCTGCTTCACTACCCTTTTCCCCAGCTCCTTCAGTTTCTTCTCTTCCTCCATCCTTTTCCTCCGTTGATTTATACCCTTTTGAATTTATGAGATCGAAAAGATGCTTCTTTATTTCTTCCTTCTCCTCGTCCGTCAGTTCCGAGAGCGCTTTTGCGGTCTCGCCCGCGTATTTCTCGAGCGTGAGCATGCGGTGGTGATGATACTCGCTCCTGCGTTTTCCGGAAAGGTAAAGCCCCAGCTTGCGGCCGCATTCCTGCAGGGCGAGCTTTATCTCCTTGATTATGACGGGATAGGAAGCAATCGCCTCCTTGGATTCGGAAGTGAAGGGAACCCAGACGGAAACCACGTGGACGAATATCGCCACCGGGTCAGGATTCTCGGCAGCGCTTTTCATGAAGTTCGCGAGGCCGTACCTTCTCCATTCCACGCCGGCGATGGACTTGGTTATCGCGCAGTCTCCCTGCTGGTAAAGCAACGGGACGCGATTCGCGAATCTCATCACCTTCGGCTCGCCGACGCCGCCCGCGTAGGCGATGCCCACTTCGACCTGGAAGGGCCAGCCCCTGTAGACTTCCGGCGGCCTGGCCACGGCATCTATCCATTCGGGAGAGAGCTCCTTCCTCAGGCTTTCCTTTATCACGTGCTCGCCAAGCGGCGAGAGGCAGTCGGTCGGAGGCCTCAGCAGCTTGACTGCCTTTATCGCCTCCATGATTTTCCTGATTTCCTCGTCGGTTATTTTCCTCGGCTTCTTCGTCTCCTCTATCACCGCCTTCGCGCAGATGTCCTTTGCGGTCTTCCTTCCGACCTTTGTGAACTCGGACGTAAGGAAGCTGAAAAAAGTCCTCGCCTTCGTATCCCTGAGCATCCTGGTGAAAACGCCGAGTTCGACGCCGTGCAGGTGCGGCATTATCTCTTTCGGGTCTTTCGGCATGACATTTATTGCCCTCTCGTAAACGTTCTCCTCGTTGTCGGGCGGCATGAAAATTATTCTTGCGTGGGGATTTGCTATCGCGGTCTGCCTTATGTATTCGGGGATGGACTGCTTGTAACCCCTGTAAATGCCCTCGGTCACGAACCTCAGCTGTGTCCCCCTCCAGGACCCGTTATTATCGCTTTCGTTCCTGACTACCCATTCAGCTATCTTGTCCCGTTCCCCGGTCATGCTGTCGGTTGTTATGGGCTCGTTCTTGCGCACGTCGATCTTTATCTTATATTTATACAATTTCCCGTTGCCGATCGAGCTGACTATTTCGAGCGGCTCGCCCGTCGTGAGCTGGGTGTAAAGTGTCGCAGCGGAAATGCCAATGCCCTGCTGCCCGCGGTTCTGCTTTAAACGGTGGAACTTCGAGCCGTAAAGCAGCTTGCCGAAAATCCTCGGTATCTGTTTTTCAACGATGCCGGGCCCGTTGTCCTTTATGACTATCTCGTATTTCTCTTCCGCCAGCTGCCTGACGCTTACATAAAGCTCCGGCAGAATCCCCGCCTCTTCGGTCGCGTCAAGCGCGTTGTCAACCCCTTCCTTAACTATCATGAGCAGCGCTTTCGCCTTGTTGTCGTAGCCGAGCAGATGCCTGTTCTTCTCGAAGAACTCCGAGACCGAAATTTCCCTCTGCTCCCTGGCCATTTCCTCAGCGCCCTTCATTCGCCTTCCTCCGAAGCCTTCATGTCGCTTTCCAGGCAGCGGTAAACATACGCGTGCGTCTTGCCCTTTACGAGCAGCTCTATCGCTTCGTTCGCTTTTTCGGCGTTGCTCCAGTTGCCTATAATAGAAATTGTTTTGCCGTAGATGCATATATCCGTTTTGGTCAGATGCTCGAGAATTCTCCTTGACTTGCCTGCCTTCCCTATTATTCTCGAGAAAATCCTTTTCATCCGCTTTTCGGTTTCGTCGCCGAGGCTGATGACAACAAGCCTGTAATCATCGCTTATCAGCTTCATCGCCTTATCCGGCGCGAAGCCGCGGCCTATCGCCTTGACTATCTCCTTCGCCTTCAGGACGTCAAGCGGCTCGCCGTCTATCTCGATGCCGTTGTTCACGGTTATCTTCGTGCGCGTCCTTGCCTCTATCCCCTTCTTTGTCGAGCCGTCCTTTCCTATAAGGACGCCTTTCCTCTGTTCCGGGATTTTTACGGGTTCTATCATAAACAATTTTAATTACAGCGAAGCGCACTTAAATGTTTCAAAAGCAGACGAAAATCAGGCAACGCAATTCACGCTATATTGCCCATCATGCCCCTTCTTCTCATCCATTCGACTTCTGCGCGCCTGTATTTCCAGATCACGTCGCCCTTCTCGTCGCTCTCGACCACCCACGGCTCCACGAGGACGACGTCTCCGGGCCTTATCCACTGCTTTCTCTTGAATTTTCCGGAAACCCTGCATATCCTTGTTTTCTTGTCGTTGCAGCTTATCCTGAACCTTCCTGCGCCGAGCATCTCCTCGACGAGGCCTATGACTTCATTGCCTCTCGGCGTCCTTACCCTGATCGTCTCAGCGCCCTGCTGTCCGTCGCCGTAATCATTATAGGCCATAATAATTATTCGAGCATGCGTATTAAAAGATTTGGCAGAACTGAAGCGCTAGTAAAGGTAGCCGAGTTGGATTACGATTTTCATGTTCTGCATCATGTCCTTGTTCAGCGGCTTGTAGATGTAAGCGGAAATCGGTTTTTTGATATCTGCCTTTATCACCTGGTATTCGTCACCCGCGGCCCATGCCAGAAGCGCCTTCACCAGCGTCCTGTAGTCATCCGATACTGAAGCCGCTTCCGAAAGCCACGCAGTCCTGCCGTTGCCTATCCTTTCCTCGGACGTGTATATGTTGTAATTGATTACGCATGCCGGAAGGCTCGTCCCCTTCTGCAGCAGCAGGATTTTGTTAAGGTTGCCGGTGAACTGGGTCGTGTTTTCGCCGTTCAGGAAGTTTTCGAATTCTTTCGGCTGCGTCTGCGTTATGCGCACGTTGTCGACCAGCGCCTCGCCGCATTTGTTTATCAGGATTATGCTGGAATACAGCAGGCCGGCAGCCTGGCCGATGGCGACTTTCTGGCCGTCGTTGTAAAGCGCAAGCTCGTTCATTTTCACGACTATCTTTATATGATGCCAGATACCGGGCGCTGTAAGATGCGAGACATTGGAACCTATGGACTGGTATGGCGCTTTGCGGAGGAACGCATCGTATCCTCCTGACTGGTTCGAGGAAAGCATGGCAAAATATTCGTAATCAGAACTTCTGCCGAAACCCAAGAGCAGCGAAGCGCCGGTGGAAAGGCGGACGTCGAAGTCTATCTCCCCGGTCCTGAAAGTATTATAGAATCTGGTCACAGCGGATTCATGATCCGAAACGCAGTTGTTGTCCGTCAGGCTTATGGACGGCGGAGGATTCCCCTGGCTTGACATCGACCCGCCGAACCACTGGTCCGCGCTTTCGAAGGAATCGGAAAACATCGGGATGTGGTTGAAATAATCGTAAATCTTGTTCGTGTCTCTCCCGTTTATTTCGCTCGGCGAGGAAAACACCATCCACGAGCTGTTGGACATGGTGCTGCTCGTGCTAAGCCCGAAATAGTTCTGCTGTAAGGCATCGATTTTTGGCTGGTCTATTATCTCCACCACGCCCTTGTCGTAATCGAGGAAACGTCTCAGCGGCATGGGGTTGCCGGCGAGGCCTTCGTAATCCTGGTGGTGCCCGTAGACAAGGGCGACGTCGAAATCCAGCGAGAATAGCTCGTTCACGCTGCCTATCTGAACCAGTTCGAAGCTCGTGTTCAGGCCGTTTATCACCAAGGAATCCGGGGTCAGGATATTCTTGACTATTGCGTATTCGCTGCCCGTGCAGAGGCAGCCTATCTTTATTTTCGGCTTCAGCACGTTCTGCAGCGTCACGGAATATATTACGTTCGCCGGAAGCGTGTTGTTGAATTCCTTTGCCAGCGAGGACTGGTTGAACCAGGAGACGTCCTTCTTTTCGAAAGTCGTCAGGATGTCATACGCCATAAGGCTGAGCTTCGTTTCCGGCCAGTCGCCTGAAATGTCGGGGATTGCCGCGAACTGCGCGAAGACGAGGAAAAGCAGCACGACCACCATCAGTATCTCGACGATGTGCATGAATCCTTTCATACGCCCCAGCCTCAAAACCGAACCAGATGAGCTCAATTTAATATTACATTAGTTTACATTAATAATTATGAACTGGAAATCCGTCTTCTCGTACCTCGGCTTCGTCCTCATCGCACTCGCGGTCTTCATGCTCGTCCCTCTCATCGTCAGCCTTTATTATCAGGAAGGCGTTTACGTGCCTTTCATGCTCGGCTCGTTCATATCCTTCGCCGCTGGTTTGGTGCTGATAAAGAAGTTCAAGAGGGAAAACCTGATGCTGGGCTCTGCGATGGTGCTCGCTGGCTTCGCCTTCGTCGCGGTCTCGATGCTCGGCTCCATCGTCTATCTCGACCACCTGCCGCCGCTTGACGCGCTGTTCGAATCGGTTTCAGGCTTCACCACGACAGGCCTTACGACAGCGACGCCAGAGAGCATGCCGAATTCGATCCTTTTCTGGCGTTCGATGACCCAATGGTTAGGTGGTTTGGGAATGCTCGTGATAATAATTCTGCTGCTTTCATCTCCGGGCATGTCCGCGTATTACATGTACAGGTCAGAGATAAAGACGCACCGGATTGAGGGCAACGTTTATCTTGCCATGAAAAGGATTCTCATGATTTACGGCATCCTGACCATCGCAGGCATTTTTCTCTTCCTCCTCGCTGGCATGCCTGCCTTCGACTCGCTCAACCACGCGATGACTGCGATCTCGACGGGAGGCTTCTCGGTCAAGAACGCGTCGCTCGGCTATTACTCAAGCACGCTCATAGAGATAGCCGCAATAGTACTCATGGTCCTGGGAGCGACGTCGCTCTTCCTGCACAAGAAAATCTTCAGCAGGGACTACCGCGAATACTTCAGGAACAGCGAGGTGCAGCTGTTCTGGGCGCTGATAATAGTATTCTCGGTCCTGGTTTCGCTTTCCTTCCTTCCCGTAGCGGAGCCGATAAGGACAGGCGTATTCAATACGTTCTCCGCCCTGACCACGACAGGCTTCAACCTCGGGATTCACGCTTATCCCGAGCTCTCGAAATTCCTGCTTGTGCTCGTGATGATAATCGGAGGCTTCGCAGGCTCCATCGCAGGCGGCCTGAAGCTGGCGAGGGTCGGCGTGCTCGGCAAGGCCATGACGTGGGTCAGCAAGAAGGTTTTCTATCCCAGCTCCGCTGTCGTGCCGTTCAAGTTCAACAGGCGCACCATAGGCGACGAGGAGCTGACGATAATCTCGCTGTTCTCCTTCGCCTACATTTTCATACTTATAATCTCCTCGATGCTGCTCAGTTTCATGGGCTACACACCCATGGACTCTTTCTTCGTTTCCGCGTCTGCGGAAGGGACGGTCGGGCTGACGACGATGGACATCGCTGTCATGAATCCCGCCGGAAAGGTCATTTTAATCATCGACATGCTGCTGGGCAGACTGGAAATCCTGCCGTTTTTCGTCCTTTTCTTCGCGCTTTATTCAAGGGTAAAAACGAGATAACTCGGAGACAATCCCGGAACCGTACATGATAGGGATTAAATAGTATATTCATATAAAATTTCTACTAAATTTTTGGTCGATTTAACAAACGGTTAATGTTCCAGGAAGGGGGGTGGGTTCGAAGGGTATGCCCATAAGTAGTATGAATATATAAATTATGAGCCCGTGCAAGCGTTATTCGACTATCTGCAGCAGTTCGTTTATCTGCTTTATCACGAAGTCCGGCTTCTCGTTTTCCTTAAGCTCGAAGCTGTAGTCCCTCCACGAGGCGACGCTTTCATCCCTCGGTCTTTCGAGAATCGCTGCCTTGAGGCCGACTTCCTTCGCGGGTTTTATGTCCCTCTGCGGGTCGTCGCCGACGAAAAGCACGCGCTCCTTCGGCATGTCGAAAAACCTGATTGCGTACTTGAATATCGCAGGGTCGGGCTTCTCCGCGCCAAACCTTTTCGAAGCAATAATCTTGTCAAAAAACCTGTTCAGGCCCGTCCAGTGAAGCTGCGCATCGAGCGTATCGACCTTTTCATTCGATATTATAAAGAGCTTCTTTCCCTTGCCTTTCAGCGAGGCGAGCGTTTCCTTCACTTGCGCGAGCTGCCTGTCGTTCCTCAGCGTGTATTTGAGGCCGCTCCTGTACGCTACGAGCAGTTGCTGACTCAGCCTAACGCGGTCGGTCTTCTTTACGCCGAGCGCCTCCAGCATCGCGCGGACGAGCGGGACCTCCTGCGCGAAATGCGAGCAGTGGGGATAGTTAAGGTTCCTGTTGGTCTCCGCCCAGGCGTCAACGAGCTTCTTCTTGTCGACCTCGTAGCCGTTCGCCTCCATTATCCTCACGAAGTCGACACCTTTCATTTTCATGACCCTGTCGAACGGGTCGATTACCAGCGTGTTGCCGTAGTCGAAACCGATCGCGTCGAATTTCACGGGAATCACGCATAAGTTTTATTTCCTGCTTTTAAATTAACTCCATGGCCATCGAAGCGACTGACCTACTGAACGAATACGAGAAGCTGCTGAAAGCGCATGGCCGCCAGGAGTGGTGGCCCTCAAGCAGGAATTTCAGGCCCAGGGAATGGGAGGTCTGCGTGGGCGCGATTCTGACGCAGAACACCAGCTGGAGGAACGTCGAACGCGCGCTGCAAAATCTGCTCGAAAACAAAATCGTAACCCCGACTTCTGTTCTGGAAACAAAAAAACAAAGGCTTGAGGAAATCATACGGCCGTCCGGTTTTTACAGACAGAAAGCCGAGCGGCTGAAAACGCTGGCGAGATTCGTTCTCGCTTTCGGCAGCTTCGGCAAATTCAGGAAAAAGGTTAGGAGGGAGGAACTGCTGAAAGTCAAAGGTATCGGCTTCGAAACCTGCGATTCAATCCTGCTCTACGCCTGCGGCAGGCCGTACTTCGTGGTAGATGCGTATACAAAAAGATTCATCAAATCACTTGGCCTGAAAACAGAGACGGACTATGAAAGCCTCAGGCATTATTTCGAAAAACATCTTCCTAGGGAAGTTTCGCTCTACAAGGAATTTCACGCCCTGATAGTGGAATGGGGAAAACACGCGACCAATAACAGGGTTGAAAAGAGGTTAATAAAGAATGTGAATAATAATAAATTATGAACAAAAAAATCCCAGAAAAAAACACAACATTTTTGATAGTTTCCTTTTGCCTTTTCGTTTTGTTTGCAGGTTTTTACTCTGTCATCGCGGATCCCGGAGACCCCTGTGCCAATTCTTGGGAGGATTGTACAATGGTGTCAGACACTGACACAGACGGCTTTCATTTTACAGGAGACAACCCGCAGGACCCTGGAATTTGCACTGAGACCTACTACGACTGTATCATCACAATGGATACCTCATACTGCGGTGGCACACCGATAGGTTCTAATCAACGACAAGATGAATGTTCTGGTGACACCTTGACAGAGTATTACGAGGGTGCACATGCTTGTTCGTCAACCGCCTATGACTGTGGAATCGATGGAGGCGAAGCAGGGACTGACCGCTGTGACCCCAATGCAGACTGCCCAACAAGCAACTGTAATTATGATGACTGGAGCTGCAAAACCAATTCGTGGGGAGGCTACTGCGGCGTGGATGACAGAGACTTGGATACCTCGTCCGCTTATTGCAACGATTGCAACGCGAGAGGCCAGCCTGTCTATTGGAACATAGGCGGCGAGGTTGACAGAAGCACATGCTGCGGTGATGAAAGTGGCCAGTACAGGAATACAAGGAGCTGCGCCTCATGGTGCTCCAGTGATTCAGGGGATGACGCATGCTGCAATGCCCAAAACAAGTGTGTTTATAATTCAAACTGTTACAGCACTCAAACATGCTATTCGGACGACGCCTATTGTAATGCAGGGACATGGTACGATTCCGACTACAATTCCAACTACTGCGATACCTGCGCAGGCGGGGGAAGGTGGAGTCTAGGTGGAGAAGCCTCGCCCTACGAATGTTGCGGCGATGAGGATTGGGAGCATGTGATAACCGAGCACAGCTCTACCGACGCTCCCGCCGGTTATAACAGCGGCGATACCGCCTGTTGCGATGCTGGCAATAAATGCGCGGATGATGACACATGCACGGCATCTGGCAGCGCGAGGGGCTCGATTCCGTCCAGAGCCTGGTGCAGCGCAACTTACTGGTATGGCGGTGATGCTTCTACTGCTGCCTGCAGCGCGATAACCGGCGGCGCCAACAACTGGAATCTCGGAGGAGAGGTAGCTGCTACCGCATGCTGCGGCGACGACAGCAGCGAGTATAGACGTACATGCTCGGTGAGCGGCAACACCCCGGAATCTTTCTCCTGTTCCGGCGACACTGAGGTGTGCTGCAATACTTCAAGCGACTGCGTTGATGACGGTGGTTGTTATGCTGATGGATATTGCAGAAATGATGCGGTATGCGTTAACGGCGCATGGCAGGACCAGGACAACGGCGATGTCAGATGCGCGCAATGCCAGGGCTCAGGCCACTGGTATCTCGAAGGAGATGCCTCGTCGTGGCCCAACGACCTTTGCTGCGAAGACGATTCAAATGAGTACATAGAAACATGTTCTGATATGTCGCCTCAAGGCGACTGCGGTTCAGACACAACAGCTTGCTGTGATGCGTATGATGACTGTGTTGACCAGAATGGAGATTGTAGGACTATTGGGGAGTGTTACGGAAGTGGGGTTTTTGGTAATTCCTATTGTGGTGCAGTAACTGCAAGTGCAAGCGGATGGTACGATCCTGATATCAGTCAGAGTCGTTGTAAAGCAAGCTGTGACATTACACCAGGGGACGGAGGAATAGGTTATAATTTAGGAGGAGAAATAGATGCGACAACCTGCTGCGGCGACGATGCCGGCGAGTATTACACGATAGAAAAAGGCGCAACAGACGCGCCTGCGGACTATAAAAACGGAATTACAGCATGCTGCGGTTCTGGAAAGTGCAGTTACAACTATGAATGTATAGCTTCTGGCCAGACATCTTCGCCTGCCATTCCGAACAGGGCTTACTGCAGCTCAGGCACGTGGGAGGGAGGAGACGATTCGCAGACCGCCTGCAACGCTATTGTGGGCGCGGGAAGATGGAGTATCGGCGGCATAGCCAACTGCTGCGGCGACGACAGCGGCGAATACGTTAGAAGCAGGGCATGCGACGGTTATGCCTGCACGACCTCTGCGGCCGACGACGCGTGCTGCGACCAGACGACGGACTGCGTGTACAGCAGCGTATGCTACAACAGCGGGGACGCATTGCCAGGCGTGTCGGGAGCGACCTGCGTCAGCGGCACATGGAGGGACACGACTGCGCCTGTCACGTCCATAGCGCCCAACGGCGGCGATTACACCGGCTACAACACGACCCAGTTCACTCTCACGTGCGCCGACACCGGAGGCTCGGGCTGCGACAAGACGTATTACAAGATTATCAGTTCCACGGACAGCTGCGGCACCACCGGCTACACGGTAAAGAACGCAGGCTCCGTTCAGGACAGCGTTACCTGCCCCTTCGGGCAGACATGCGACCTGAAGGTCTGTTATTATTCGAATGACAACGCGAACAACGTGGAATCGGTAAAGCAGAGCAACGCCTTCCACCTTGAGACAAATGCCTGTCAGGGAAAACAATGCGGAGAAGCCTGCTGGTATGTTACTGGCATATGCGACGCAAACAATGGCAACTGCTATCCAAGCGGAGGATGCCTTCTCACATGCGTAACGCCTTCGCCGGGAGCGAATGCGGAAAGAGTTTGGGTCAACTCCAACTGCGGCAGGACAGGAGCATACAAATGCGCCGCCAGCTCGATATGCAGCGCAAGTCTCACGTCATGCACGCTAGGCGGAGCCTCCACGCAGGTCACGGGCGACTGGTCTTCTTACGTTTATCCCGCAGGCTCTTACGGCGTGGGGTACACAATGGCAATAAGCCTCAGCGGCGTCACCAGGAGCCCCTCGGGTTTCACTATCCTTTCCGAATGCAAGATTGTCGAGCCGAACGGCTATTCCTTATACTTCAACAACTGGGGCATGGATGTGACGTATTCTTATGTTTTCAAGGCAAACGACCCCGAAGGTCTATGGAGCGTGGACTACTGCGGCCTGTGGTCGGATTTCGTGCCCGCGCCGGGCAGCGGCTGGAACCTGAAGTTCGACAACACGGACAGGCAGTTCTATCTCGACAAATCAGGGCCTGCCATCACCATAAATCATCCGAAGCAAGGTGACATCTACAACCTCGATTTCCCTGTCAGCGCGACCGTCACCGACACGTATTCGGCGGTGGGCAATGTCTATTACCGCTGGGAAAATTCCAGCAGCACGGGCGCATGGGTCCAGATGGCTAAAAGCGGGAACGATTACACGGCGAATTTCGACGTCGATTTGGTCTCTGATGGCATTTACTCGGTAAGGGTCAACGCGAGCGACGCCGTCGGCAACGTGGGTCAGGCCGTGGTCACCAACGTCATGGTAGACAGGCAGCCTCCCAACATAACCACTTTCACCCCGGTTCCCGGCTGGTACAGGACCAATTTCGAGGTGAAGGCAAGAGTCACTGACAACCAGGGCCTCAGCATGGTTCGCTACCACTGGGAGAACGCGACCAACAACGGGACATGGATTTCGATGACTTTAGACGCATATAGCAACTACACCGCCACCTTCATTGTAACTTCTGTCTCATCGGGGAACTACACCTTCAGGATATGGGCCAACGACACCATGGGCAACATCGCGCAGCAAACTGTCTTGAGGGTGGGCATAGATCACATAAGTCCCAGTTCTCAGATGACCCAGCCGGCGAAAGGATCATTCGTCATGAGCAAGCTCTTCAACATAGCATGGACGGGCAGCGACGCGCACAGCGGTGTCAGATGCTATTACGTGACATTCTGGTACTGCGACAAGACGTCAGGCATCTGCGCCGAGGACCAGTATAACGTGACCTTCCCGGACGGCAAGTGCACAAAATTAAACACTTTCGGCTTTGACACTGCGGTACAGACGTGGTGGGTAAACGACCCGAACAACTACACGTACTTTTTCAAGGCCATCGCCCTCGACAACGCAGGCAACTACGAGGTCAAGTCAAACTGGGAAACCAACGTGACCATATACATACCCAAGCTTGTCACCTTCTACGTCACGGAGAACTCGACAAAGGCCCAGGTGAGGAACGGCGGCAAGGTTGCGAACAACAGGAAAGTGATAATAAGCGTCAACGCGAAGGAAGGCATAACGGAGAACCTCAACATAACCGTATATTATTCCAACCACACGCTCGGCAAGACTTCATCTTGGCTTTCGATCTCATGTATGAACACCAGGAGTTGCAACGCGTCGATAACCATAAACGTCACCGAGGCGCAGAACATAATGGAGGTCGATTATTACATCTTCGCGGAGAATGCGAGCACGAAGGAGTTCCTCCCGCCAAACGCGCCGGCCGGGTATTTCTATTATCTGGTATATTATCACCCGCTGTGCAACTTCCTCGCCTTCGACGAGTTCAGGATGGTACTCGGCTCGATAGAGCTGGTGGCGATAGAGATACGCAACATTCAGAACGCCTATGACAACATCACGCTGCAACTCTTGTCAAGCTTCGGCAAGTTCGTGGAAACCAGCTCGCCTACCCAGAGCATCGTCCTCAATCCCATGGAAGAGAAGACGATATACGCGAGGATAATCTCCCAGGCCAGCGACTTCGACCTCATGCTGGTAGGGAGCTCGCAGAGCGACCTTTGGCTTACGGACCAGGACACGATAAGAGTCATGGTGGGCTTCCCGCCCAACTTCTCCGAGCTCAGCGATGCAGCAGCGATGGTGCTGGTTTTGCTGGCAGGTTTGATATATTTCGGGTTCGTCAGAACTCGGCCTTGAACCTCAGGAAACCGGCGATGCCGCCCAGATGCAGGAACTGCCCGCCCAGTTCGTGGTCGCTGCCGATTATCACAATCCGTCCTCGCATCTTCTCCTCGGCCTCCATGAGCTTCTCGAATTCGCTGAGCTTCTCCTGCGAGACGAAGAGCGTCTCGATTGCACCGGCTTCAATCGCCTTCGCGGTCTCGTTCGGCCCGTAGACGACGAGGCCCTCGGTTTTCATGCGCCTCAGGATTTCGTTTACGTATTCGCTTTCCTTCGCGATCCTCGTTTCCTTCAGAATCCTGTTCGCGGATTTTTTCAGGATTTCATGCACGCCGTTTATGCCAGTCGCACTAGAATGCTCGAGAATGATTTTGCGAGCGAGGTCCTTATCCTTGGAGTTCACATACTTCAGCAGATTCTCGCGCTCGAAGCCCGGCCCGGCGACGACGATGGTCTGGACCTCCTGGCCTCTGAGATACGAGATTATCTTTTCATAATACTCTTCCATGTTCTCCTTGTTGTAGTTCTCTATGCTCGCCTTCATCTCTATGCCCGATTCCTTCAGCATGGCGAAGTCCGCCTCCTCCCTGTCCAGTACGCAAACCAGAAGTTTCGCTTTCGCCACTCTTGCCTTCTCCAGCCTGTCGAGCTGGTAGGCCTTCCATCTAGCCTTTCTTATCGTCAGCGTATCGTTCACGTCTATCTGCATCGAATGGTGCGACTGCTTCGGCACGTCGTCAGGCCCTTCGACAATCGGCCCGTTCAGCCTGAGAACGCCAGAATCGCGCTTGAATTCCATCTTCTCCAGCCTTATCGTAAGAATCATAGGGCGTTTGTCCGCGTATTCGTATTCGCCTCCGCTCTTGACGGACGCTTTCCTGAGCGTCCTGGCGGTAACCAAATCGCCCAGCTCCAGGACGTGCTCGAGATGCCAGAGGTCCTCGAGCGTTTCGACTTGCACCTTTACAATCTGCTCCCTGATGTTCTTGGTGATTATCTTCATACCCTATCGCACGCCTTTGTCCGTCTGTTTCTTTGCCTGTTTGCTTATCTATTCCGCTAGAGGTAAAATAAAGATTTAAAGCAATCTCCCAATAAGATTTAATATGGACGAGTTCGTCGTTTTGCTCATACTTGCCGTCGTGATAATAGGCGGCCTGATGGTCGTAGGGACGCCTCTCGCCAACTGGGCGGAGGGCAACTGGACCACCGGAGGCGTGACCGGCAACTACAAATCCCTTGCTTCTTTTGATTTGGGCAAAGTCGGCTTGTCCGACACAGAAGTCTCGAGGACGCTGAAATTCGGCTCCTTCACCCTGGGCCAGGACCAGGAGCAAGCGCTGAAAGAAATGTCGAGCCTCGCTGTCAGCCAGGGCTATTTCGGCAGCGACCCGAAGAAATTCGACATCGCCGTCGACCAGAACGTCCTGAACAACATAAAGGACGTGAAAATTTCGTTTGGCATGGGCGAAACCAATCTTTATGGCAACCTCATAATCAAGTGGAACGAAAAAGTCGTCTTCGACAAGCTGGCGAATCTCAACCATTACGACGTCGTCATCCCGCCGGAAGACGTCAAGGATTCGAACACACTCGAGTTAACAGCAGCGACGCCTGGCCTTTACTTCTGGGCCGCGACTTCATATGTCCTACAGGATTTCGCTGTCGCAGCCGAATACGGGCCGGAGAAATTCGCCAGCTTCAAGATTTACCCGACTGAAATCGAGGGATGGAACAAGGGCGTGCTGCGCTTCTACACCAACAAGGCAGAGGGCGCGCAGCTCACGATAAAGCTCAACGGCCAGGCAATATACAGCGCCACCAGCCCTGATTCCTTGGTTACCAAGGAATACCAGTATTCTGAGATAGGGAATGCGATACGCATCGGCGATAACGTGCTTTCGTTCAAATCTACGGGTTCGTTAGAACTGAGCGATGTCGAGTTCATCATACGCCTCGCCAGCGGCTCGGCAACGAAAGAAAGAGATTTTAATCTGACCAAGGCTGACAAGAACCTGCTGGCAGGGAACGGCAAAGGAAGAATCGAATTTGATGTCGACAGCGTTTATCGCCAAGGAGTCCTTAACATAAAGATAAACAGCAACCAGCTGAGCTTGCAGACCGTGAGAGAGGGGAAAAACACGGTCGATTTCGCGAACAGCGATGTTTTCGAAGGCGCTAACACCATCGCTTTCAGTGGCACGGGCAGCTGGGACATCTCGAACGTCAAGGTGGGTATCGCATACTAAGCTTTAGCGGAAGCGAGTGCGCATTTCTATGGCCGAATGCGAGGTCTGCGGCAAAAGCGTTGAGTTTTCCAAGCGCGCGGAAATCGACGGCGTCATTCTCGAGGTCTGCGACAAATGCGCGAAGCTCGGCAAGGAAGTCGCACCGCCAAGGCCTGTTTTCATTCCCAGAGCAGCGAGAGCGCCGAGGCCTGAGTCCATCGAGAGCGAGCGAGAACTAGCGAATGATTTCTCAGCCAGAATAAGAAAAGCGCGAGAAAAAGCCAATCTCACCCAGGACGAAGCAGCGATGAAAATCGGGATTTCGCATCTCGTCTACAAGCGCATCGAGTCGGGCTTCAAGCCCGACGAGGCGATAGCAAGGAAGATCGAGAGGTTTTTTGGGGTTAGCCTTTACCAACAAACCCACTAGAATAGATTTTTATCATACATATCCCAA
The DNA here is from genome assembly GCA_041489155.1 of Candidatus Aenigmatarchaeota archaeon. Lineage (GTDB taxonomy): Archaea > Aenigmatarchaeota > Aenigmatarchaeia > QMZP01 > QMZT01 > JBGPQP01. The sequence continues at coordinate 1,744 of JBGPQP010000002.1, read as the reverse complement.
TTATATAATATAGAAAGTGTCAGTGAAGTTTATGGACATCTCGAGATTCATGCGCGTTTATTCTAACCTGCCCCTAAAATTAAGAGGGGAAATAATCGCGGTAATTGACGACGAACCAATCACTTGGAACGTGGCTCATCAGGAAATAGCCCACGACACTGAAAAAGGCAAAAAAATACTTGATATACTTATAAAACTAAAGATAATATGATAATTATGACAACGAAAGAAGAAAAAGAACTTGTAATCGCCCGTTTGAGAGCGATACCGGATAACGCACTGCTTTCAATAGGATTTTCCGGCAAACCGATGAATAGGAATGAACTTATAGATCATGTCAAAAAAGAAGACAGCATAGGAGAAAGCATCATAGAGATGCAACTTTCATATCTCAGGTCTTTCAAAAAACAGTGAACGCCATGCTGATAACATTGCCTGATTCTGATATAACTATCAAGTACGCGAGTACATGGAGCGAGAAAATAATCAAGACAGCGGAAAAGAACGGCATCAACCCCATTCCGATAAGAGATAAAAACGTGACGAGAACGCATGTCGAAAAGGACATAAAATCTAAAAATCCGAGATTTCTGGTTTTCAACGGACATGGTTCTGACGATTCCATATTCGGGCAGAACGATGAAACGCTGATAAAAGTGGGGAAAAATGAAAAGCTGCTGAAATCCAGAATTGTCCATTCCTTCACCTGTAATTCGGCAAAGGAACTTGGAAGAAAATGCGGTGCCGAAGCCTTCATAGGATATGACAATTATTTCATTTTCTTCATGGACAAATTCAGTCTTAACCATCCGCTGGAAGACAAGCTGGCAGGCCCGGTAATGGAATGCGCCATAGAAGTGCCTTTGCAGATAGTGAAGGGAAAAACTGCAGGCGAGGCGTACGCCAAGTCGCAGGAAATGTATGAAAAATGGATAAACGAATATACCATAAGCAGTTCTCACTACACGACAGAGGAACTTCAGCTAATTCTTCCCTGTCTGTACTGGAACAAGTCATGCCAGAAGCTGCACGGAAATCCTGATGCGAAATTCTCCAGATGACATCCGAAGAAAAGACGTTCTTCTTCGTCTCAAGCCCGACGAGGCGACGGCGAGGAAGCTCGAGAGGTTTTATAATATCGAGATTTACATGAAGGAGTAGTCTGTAAGACGGTTTTTTGCAAAGCAATTCGGAGTAGCCAGCCGAGCCACCGAATTTTTATAAGAATGTAGTGGAAGCCGCCGCCTTTCTCATTGGAACTATTCAAAAACTTTATATACAAAATATACTATAAGATAGATATTAATACTATATAATTGACATTAAACCGAAAGCTTTAAATATCTAATGTATATTATATATCATTAGGTGAACTAAAATGGTCAAACCAAAAGTTGATGGTGAAACAAAACAAGACAAATTCAAGCGAATCGCTTCCGCTAGAACACAAAGAATACTCGAAGATTTCAGATTACTTGGAAATTGTGCGAATACAGGAACATACCAGTATAACAAGGAGGATATCAATAAAATTTTTTCAACTATTGAAAAGGAAGTAAAAAGAGTAAAATCCCTTTTTGACAAACCAAAAGTTGAATTTTCGTTGGAGTGAGGTATGAAAATGACAATATCAAAAAATTGGAAAAGCGATGAAGATTTTATTAGGAGTATAAATGAGTACGAAGGAGATTATTTACCATTAGATAAAGATAGATTAGTTCTATTCGTTGTTGATTTTTTACAT
>JBGPQP010000001.1:0-151823 GCA_041489155.1 Candidatus Aenigmatarchaeota archaeon | reverse complement strand
TAGGTCCTTCTTGACCTCTTCGCTCACATTTATAATTTTTTTTGCTTCCCTAAACAAAAATTTATATCTGGAATGATAAGATAAAAAATACTTCAGATACATATAGGGAACCACAAAAAGAATTTTCATACTTCCCCCGTTAATCACGCTCCTGATTTCATCTTTATATGAGCCACCATGCATTGTGATGACAAATGGTTTTTTGCCTTTGCCGTATTTTGCAAACCCAAATCCATAAGTTGATTGGCTGTGCACCACATCAAAATTCTCTTTCTTGTCCAGTTTTCTGAACAGTCTCATCGATTCTTTGCAAAAATTTCTCGTGAACTTTAAGGATTTGTCACCGACATAAAAAATTTCAATATTTCCTCTTTTCTCCGTTTTAACACCCCTGGGATGTTTGGTGCATATTACCGTTACCCTATGTCCATTTTTGGCCAAACCTTCAATCAAATCTTGTGTGTGTATTTCAAGCCCGCCAATTACATGAACAGGCAAACCCTTAGCGAACATACAAATTTTCATTTCTTTACACCATATTACATTATATGAAAGGGTTTAGCATTATAAGATTTTAGTAGATGTAGTTAAAGGTATAGGGAAGTGTATAAAACTCTTATGGTTCTATTTCAAATATACAAATATATTTCATCTTTGTTATTTCCTTTAAAACTGAACACTCTTCCAAACTATTACAATAAGGTTCATATGAGATTAAAATATCTGCAGAAATATTTTTACTTAGTGAATTAATTTCCGAGCAGTTTCCTTTTCTGACGGCATCTTCAAGTAGTAATATTTTTTTAATCCTTTCTGCCTTTGCTGCAGGAGGATACCATCCTGAAGGAGTTGTGAGATTATAGTATATGACTCCATAACAATAAAATGGTTTAGCAGAAAACAAATATCCGGTTGTTTCTTCTTCATATTCAGGTAAAATAATGAAACTGCTGTTTATATTAGGCATAACGGAAACCATCTCCTCGATCATCGGTTTTTCATTGTATTTTTCCAATGAGAAGTTTTCTAAAGGATATAAATATGTAATAACAGAAGCTATCGGTAGAAGTACAACAACCGCAAAAAGGATCAATTTATCGAACCATCTCCTATATCTTTCTTTCTTGAAGAAAAATAATAAACCAATTAAAAGGAAAATCAACAGATAGGAATTGACGAAGATCTCATTAAATATGGGGACATAAGCTATAAGGCGAGAAAAAAATAATATACTCAAAAACAGTATTGGTAGTAGCAAAATTAGGTCTTTTTTCTCTGCTTTCTTTTCTTCGAAATATGAATAGACAGCAACCCATAGAAAAGAAGGTATGAATATTATCCATGCAGATGTTACCACGCCATGTGTATAACCGAAAAGTGACTGCTTGAAGGTTTGGCCAAAGAAGTATTCATTTAAGAAGGGTAACCACCAGAAAGATGTCAAAACTAGCGAAGCAATCGATGATAATATTATTATAATTCTTTGTTTGTTTGCCTTTATTGAGATGAATGGTAATATGATAAAAATACTAAATATAATAAGATAAAAATGCGAGAGTATTATAAAAGCCAATAAAGAAATGAAAGTTAAAATGAATTTTTTATCTAATACCCTTTCTTTATAGTAAAGTACATTTGTGAACAAAAGTATAAAGAAAATCCATCCTATAAGTTCACCGAGTCTCATGAATTCAAAAAAAATTGATAGTGCAAATCTGCTACCGAAAACTATGAAGAAGAAAGTCAGGGATTTGGTTAGTGTAAATTTTTGTGTCTTACATAAAAGGAAAACGGATATAAATAGAAAAAAATAAGCAGAAATCAAAGACAGATAAAAAGCTAAAGGTATATCATTTGTAAGCAAATAAAAAGGCCATACGTAATATGAGAATAGAGGGGGGTAACTTAAAAAAAGAGTATATCCACCGTACCAGTTCGGAATGTGAGAATGGAACCCGTAATTAAGAAGCAAGTGGAACCTAACCATATGTTCACTTATATCCGTCAACTTCAGCGGGAAAGTATAAGTTATACTAAAAATATTGTAGAATGATAAGAACAAGAGCGATGAACATACTATTATTGCAAAATAAAACCAAACATATTCCTTCTTGATATAATTCTTCATGCGTTTCATTGGAATCATTGCGAGCTATAATAGTTTAATATATTTATTTATAAAAACTAGTTCATTCGGTGCATTCTATTTTTATATAATCTTAAATTATTTTTGTTATATAGCGTTATATGGCTAGCACATCATCATCACAGAAATTTGAAAAGAAAAGGAGTATAGAACAATGAAAATTTTGATGCTAAATCCCCCGTTCCTACCCAGATATTCAAGGCAATCGCGTTCGCCGTGCGTAACCAAAAGTGGAACGTTTTATTATCCGTATTATTTAGCATATGCAACAGGCAACCTTGAAAAGCACGGCTTTTCACCAAGGCTTGTCGATGCGGTCGCAAACGAATGGGATGAACGCAAAACCATGGAATATGTCAAGACTTTCCAGCCTGATTTGGTAATAATTGACACAAGCACGCCCAGCATATATAACGATGTCGCTTTGGCCTCGAAAATAAAGGCTTCGGGTACGGGTCACGTTTCCCTTGTAGGCACGCATCCCACCCGCCTCCCGGAAGAAACGCTGAATATGCCCGGCAACATCGATTCTGTGTGCAGGGGTGAATACGACGAGACGGTTGTCGAGTTGGCAAAAACATTCGAAAAAGGAAAGGATCTGAAAAATGTAAAGGGGATATCGTTCAGAAAAGGTTTAAAAATAATCCATAACCCGAACAGGCCGGCCATCAAAAACCTCGATGATTTGCCGTTCGTTTCCGAGGTTTACAAAAAACAGTTGAACATAAAAAAATATTTTTACGCTTCGCTCCAATGGCCCCAGGTAACGATTCTGACGGCAAGAGGCTGTCCCTACAACTGCTCCTTTTGTAATATCCCATTCAAATCATCCTATCGCTACAGATCACCTGAAAATGTCGCAGCCGAATTTGAGTACATAAAAAACGAGCTTCCCTTCGTGAAAGAAGTCATGATAGAGGATGACACATTCCCGGTCATCAAGGAAAGAACTGATAAAATATGCAGCCTGCTGATAGAAAACAATAACAGGCTCAAATGGTCGTGCAATGCGAGGGTCAATACCGACCTTGAAACGCTCAGACTGATGAATAAGGCGAAGTGCAGGCTTCTGTGCGTAGGCTTCGAAACACCGAAACAGAATGTACTTGACAACATTCATAAGAAAACTACAAGGGAGCTCCAGGCCGAGTTCATGAAGAACACCAAGAAAGCCGGCATGCTGGTAAACGGATGTTTCATACTCGGCCTCCCGGGTGACACGACAGAAAGCATAAGAGAAACGATAAAATTCGCAAAAGAGCTTAGCCCGGACACCGCGCAGTTTTATCCTCTGATGGTTTACCCCGGCACAGAAGCCTACAAGTGGGCCAGAAATTCAGGGCATCTGGCAACTGAAGATTTCTCCAAATGGCTCCTCAGCAGCGGCTTCCACAGCACAACGGTTTCTAGGCCAGATCTGCCTGCAGAAGAGTTGATAAAATTATGTGATCAGGCCAGAAAGGAATATTACATGCGTGGCAGTTATATAGTTTCAAAAATGGCGCAGGTTATCATGCATCCAGGGGAATTCACAAGGACGTTCAAAGCTTTAAGAATATTCTCAAAACACCTTTTCAGGAGGAGCGGAGCAGTGTTGAAATGATATCCGTTATAATTCCGGTTTACAACGGCGAAGGCATCATTGGCAGATGCCTGGAATCGCTTATGAAGCAGGTAAAGGGGCCGGATGAAATAATAGTGGTCGATGACGGTTCTTCAGACAGAACAAAGGACGTCGTCAGAAAATACAAGAACGTCATCCTTCTGGAGCAGATGCACAAGGGACCGGCTGCTGCAAGAAATTTTGGCGCTAAAAAGGCAAAGGGTGACATACTCCTTTTCACGGATGCAGACTGCACTCTGCATGAAAACTGGGTTTCCGAGATGGCAAAACCATTCGATGACAAGGCAATTGTCGGCGTCCAGGGAAGATACAGCACAACGCAGAAAGGCGTCATGGCCAGGTTCGTGCAGCTAGAAATAGAAGACAGGTACGACAGGATGAAGAGATTCAAACACATCGATTTTATAGGCTCGTATTCAGCTGGCTACAAGAAGGATATTTTTATTAGATCCGGTGGCTTCGACGAGACATTTCCCGTGGCATCTGGTGAGGACCCCGAACTTTCATTCAAACTTGCAAAAGCAGGATATAAGATGGTTTTTAATGATAAAGCTATTGTCTATCACAATCATGTCAGTTCGCTGGGCCCCTACCTCAAACAGAAATTCTTCAGAGCATACTGGCGTGTGCTGCTCTACAAAAAGCATCCGGACAAGATGGCAAGCGAATCCTACACACCGCAGACGCTGAAAATCCAAATAGCCTTTCTTTTTCTTTCGCTTCTACTAGCGATGCTTTATTTTCTTATGCCACTCAGTGCTTACTTTTCTTCGTTGTTTGCAATACTTCTGTTAGTTTCAACTATTCCATTATCACTGAAAAATTTCAGAAAAGACAAAATTGTTGGAATTTTAACACCGTTCATTTCAATACTCAGAACCGCTGTTTTCGGCATTGGTCTCGTATACGGGGCGATTAAGCTATGAAAATACTGCATATCTGCCATCATTTTTACCCATGCGTGGGCGGCCTTGAAACGCATCTTTTAGACCTTTGCACTCATCTTGTTAAACTCGGCCATCAAAGCGACGTTCTTTGTTTGGATACATGCGCCAAATCAAGGAAAAAATTAAAACACTCGGAAGTCTACAAAGACATAGGCATAACTAGGATTCCATATCTTGACATGAAATACTACAAGATATCCCTTCCACCTAAAATGCTAAAGATGATAAAAGAATATGACATCATAAACGTTCATACAATAGGCTTTTTCTCTGACATTTTTCTGCTAACCAAAAAAATCCACAGGAAGCCTGTGATACTGACTACGCATGGCGGTTTCTTCCACACGAAGGACATGCGGCAGCTTAAAAATTTCTACCTGAAATGGTCAAAAAAAATCCTCAAAAAAGCAGACAAAATCGTGGCGACCGGAAAGGTGGACTACAAAATATTTTCAGGTATGCCCAATATCGAATTGGTGCCTGATTCAGTGAACATAGGAACCTATTCAAAACTTAAAAGGAATCCTAAAAAAAACACGCTTCTGCACGTCGGCAGAATAGCCAAAAACAAGAGGATCGATCTTCTGATAAATGCAGTGGCTAAAATAAAAAGGAGCATACCCGGGATAAAACTTTATGTCGCCGGAGAGGATATAGAAGGCCTCCAAAAAGGTTTGAAAATGTATGCCAGAAAACTCGGCGTTGAAAAAAATGTCTTCTTCTTGAGGCGGGTAACGGATAAAAAAAAGCTGTCCATGCTCCGGACATGCGAATTCTTCGTCGCCTCGTCTGATTACGAAAGCTTCGGCATATCGGTTCTTGAGGCCATGGCATCAGGCGTGCCGGTAATAGCGAATGACATAGAAGCCTTCCGCAATCTTATAAAAAACGGCCATAACGGTTATCTTGCAGATTTTTCAAGGCCGGAAGAGGTAGCAAATCTCATCGTAAAAACGAGTAAAAATAACCTTTCTGCCCTATCCAAAAACGCCCGCAAAAGCAGTCAGCAATATTCCTGGGAGCGCAACATAAAGAAGATTCTGCAGATATACAAAGATGCTTTATAAAGAATTGCCCTAAATTAGAAAATTATGAAAAAAGCGCTAACTATAAAGGAGAAGGCGCCGACGAGGCTCAGCTTTGCAAACGGCGGCGACACCGATTATTACATAAAACTTCTTGGCGCGGGCAACTGCATAAATGCTACTATAAATCTTTTTGCACGCTGCGAAATACGCAAAAGGAATGACAGCAAGATAGTCCTGACATCAAAGGAAACAAGGCACAGGCTTGTCTTCAGTTCGCTCCGTGAAATCCATTACGGCACCAGAGAGCTTAACCTCATGAAGGCTGTCGCGAAACATTATGGCAATACAGGAATAGAGGTCACGACCAGCACGGAAGCCCCGCTGGAAAGCGGCTTAGGCGGGTCAGCGTCGCACACGGTCGCGCTGATAAAGGCGTTCGACAAATTCAACGGCCTAAAAAGATCGCCGGATGCCGTTGCAAAACTTGCATATCATATCGAGAGGAATGTAATCAAACAAAGCGGCGGCTACCAGGACCAGTGGGCTGCTGCTTTCACAGGCATCAATTACATGGAATTTCTCCCGGGCACGGTCAAGGTTCACCCGCTCAGAATAAACGAGAAAACCATGAAAGAGCTTGAAAAAAAGACGCTACTGATTTATGTGAAAAGAAGGAAGACCGGGCACGAGGTCCATGACGAGCTAAAAAAAAAGAGCAGTTTGAGAATTGACATACTTCGCGCAAAAATTGATAACGTGCTTTCGGTGAAAAAGACGCTGGAAGCAGGCAGAATAGAAGATTTCGGCTCGCTTGTTTCCAGAGATTGGGAAATGAAAAGGCAGCTTGCTTCATGTATCTCCAACTCCGTCACCGACAAAATTTACGAAGCTGCAATGGAAGCCGGGGCGTTTGGAGGGAGGTTTGTTGGCGCTGGCGCCGGAGGCTGTGCCTTCTTTATTTGCAAAAATAAGAAAGACGTGATGAAAGCAGTCAGGAAGCTGGGAGCAAAGGAGATACCATTTAAATTCTATTCCGAAAGTAAACACAGGTGATGCCATGAACTTAATTGAAAAGTCCATCAACGAAAGCATTGACGCTAAAAAGCGTCTGCTAAAGGATTTCATTATAATAGAAAAAATGGCAGACATGATCATCGACTGTTTCAAGAGAGGCAACAAGATAATGCTTTGCGGCAACGGAGGCAGCGCAACCGACAGCCAGCACATTGCTGCGGAATTCATGAACAAATTCATGATGAACCGCAGACCCCTTCCGGCAATTTCACTGACAAATGACATGTCGATTTTGACATCTGTATCAAATGATTACGGCTTTGAACACGTTTTTGAGAAACAGGTTGAAGCACTCGGAAGAAAAAACGACGTGCTAATAGCGTTAAGCACCAGCGGCAAATCAAAAAACGTGATAAAGGCGGTAGAAAAGGCCAGGAAAATGAGGCTCAAGATCATAGCACTTACCGGCAAGGATGGCATAGCCACAAAAACTGATTTGTGCCTGAAAATCCAATCGAAACAAACCCCAAGGATACAAGAGGCTCACATTACCGCGTTGCACATAGTTTGCGATTTAGTTGAGAGGAAAATGTTTAATATATAAGGTTTTGATAGATGCAAGAATTTATCAGTGTTATTATCCCTACTCACAGAAGAAATAATTTAATAACTGATTTACTTAAAGAACTTGAAAAACAAGATTATCCCAAATCAAAATATGAGGTAATAGTAGTAAGTGATACTAAAACAGAGGAGTTCCAGTCATCACCATCTAGTGCTATGAATGTTAAATTTTTTAGGCTATACTCAATCGGTGCGGATAAAAAAAGAAATTTCGGAGCAAAAAGGGCTAATGGAACAATACTTGCCTTTACTGATGATGATTGTATTCCTGAAAGGGACTGGCTTAAAAAAATTAATAAGGCATTTGAAAGAAATCCAGATACTTCTGCAGTTGAAGGTATTACAGTAGGTAATATCGAAAAACCATTTGATCATTCCATAGTCAATCTCGATGGTGGAAAATATATGACCTCAGATATGGCTTACAAAAAAGACGAATTTGAAAAGATTGGTGGGTTTGATGAAAATTATAATTACTTCCGTGAAGATTCGGATCTAGCATTTAGGTTTATTAAAAAAAACAAAAAAATTATTTTCGATAAAAATGTAAAAGTAAAACATATCACCATCAGACGCAAACCAATTTCAATTTTAAAAGAATTATTTTTTGTAAAAAATGATGTACGCCTTTATAAGAAATACTCAAAACTTTACAAAAAGCATTTTGGTTTTATTTGTAGAGGTTCGGTAAAGCAATCATTCTTTACATGGTTTATTACTTTATCCATAATAATTTCTTTCTTATTTGAACAATACTTTCTGTTCTTGCTGTTCATTTTAGTTATTTTTATTTTTCGATATTTTGTTAGTTTACGGAGAAAAAAGTTCAATATAATTGAAGGTTTGTTATTCACCTTTTTTTGTTTTCTAAGGGATTTGTTATTCCCTCTTTTTTTCATTTATTATTGGACTGAGGTTAAAGTATAATTTTGCTTGTTCGATGTGGCATAATAAAAGCGATACCTAAACTACGGTGCAAAGGTATAATTTTTGTGGATGTAATAGTTAAAATTAAAGGCTAGGAGCATCGAGACTATTTTCGCAAAAATATACCATACATCCAATACCTCTACCAAAAAGGCGAGAATGAGTAAGCTTATACATAGACCTATTGTATTTACCAGAACGAAAATGGTCAGCTGCTTTGATGTTTTTTTACTGCTGTCATTAAAATTTAATGTCTTGTTTAGATAATAGTTCAAAATCTGTGCTGCGATAAAACTGAATGTGGCAGACAACAAATAAAAAAAACCCGCGATATCTGTTAGGATGTAAAGCACTGCCAAATCTATGAGACTACAGAACGATGCAATTAAAAAATAATTCAGAAAATTTTTACTCGCCATTTAAACACCATGTTCAGGATATTTTTTTGAGCAGGCTCAGGAACTTTTGTTTTGGAGGGCCTCTGTGGGCGGATCCCTTGACCGAAGCAACTTCTTCTCTGTGAGCGATGTACCAATCGTAGCTATTTGTTATCATGTCACTATTGCTGTCTTTCGATGTCCATCCAAGAAGTTTTTTGGCCTTGGTTATGTCAAAATAAAATGGCTTTCCTAGCGTAGTATAATGAAATTCAGTTAAGGGCGATAGTTGAAGTTTGTCCAGTATCTTAAGCGAGAATCTGGCAAAACCCATGTTTAAGTGTTTTATTCTGGAAGCCGTGCCCGCATGCTCTATGAGGTCTTGTATTAGCTGGTCCATTGTCCCGTATTTTTCAGCTCCTATGTTTATTGTTTCTCCTGAGCTTTTCTTGGATTTCGAAGCGGCATAGCAGGCATCGCACAAATCTGACGCGCTCACCATCTGGAACAAATTGTTTCCGTCACCAACGACGTATATGGTTTTGCCATCATGAACCCAGTCGTAAAGTATCTGGAATATGCCTGCCCTTTTTTCGCCTACAATGGTTCTTGGTCTGATTATCGTATAATCAAGGCCTCTTTTTCCGAATTCCTGTACAATTAGCTCTGCCTCGTATTTTGCTCTGCCGTAATCACCGACTGGCTTTATGGCAGAGTTCTCATTTATTGGCATCCTGTTTTCGTGGGAATAAACTGCGCTGGAAGACATATGAATGAACTTTCTGATCCCGTTTTTAAGCGAGGCATCGGCAACGTTTCTCGTACCGTCAGCGTTTACCGTCTTGAATTTTGCGCCGGCCTTTGATATCGGAACTAGGGCTGCAAAATGGTAAACTGCATCCGTATTCTTGCAGGCAGCTGTTATTTTTGCCTTGTCAAGCACATCGCCCTGTATGAATTCTACCTTTTTTGCAATTTCATGGTAGGGTTGAAAAAGGTCATATATTACGACATCTTCATCTCTCTCCAGAAGCTTCTCCGCAAGATTGGTGCCCAAGAATCCAGAGCCTCCGGTTATAAGCGAAGTCATCTTTTGCCTCTTTGTTATGTTCAAATCATGCCTTGTTTTTTTGCCCAGTCTATAGAACGCTTCATGCCCTCTTTCAGATCGACTCTTGGCTTGTAGCCAAGGTCCTTCTTGGCCTTTTCTATGCTACAGGCTATGTTGACGTTCATTTCGCCGGCTACGTGAATTTCCTGCTGATAAAGGTGCAGCTTCTGCAGCGCACTGTCGGCGATTCTCACGGCGTCGGAAACCATTCCCGGTATTTTCCTTATCCTGAGATCGACTCCAAGAAGGCTGGCAATCACATTATATATCTCTATGGTCGTGTAGGGCCTTTCATCGGCAATCCAGTATGTCTCGCCGCTTGCTATTTTGCTTTTCTCTGCCAGCAGCATGGCATCGCACAGGTTTTCTATGTAGGTCATGCTCCTAAGATTCGTGCCATCGCCGAACAGGAGAGCTCTGCCTTCTTTTATCATTTTCATCAGCCTGGTCTGTCTTTTCGGCTGGCCTGGTCCGTAATACCAGCAAGGCCTGATTATAACGGTCTCTATCTTCCCTTGGACGAAAGCCTCGTTAACGGCCTTCTCCGCAAGAAGTTTGCTCCTGCCGTAATTCATGTAGGGCTTTGGAAAAGTGTATTCGTTCATTAGGATATTTCTGTCATAATTTACTCCCACCGGTGAATTGCTGCTTATGTAAACGAATCTCTTTGCGCCGGACTTTATCGCTGCATCAAGCATGTTCTTCGTTCCATGGGTGTTTATTTTGAAAAAGTCACCGCCTCCAAACAACTTCGGATGTATTATGCCGGCCAGGTGGAAGACTGTTTCGACGTCACTAGCCACGTTATTCAGGGTTTCTGGTCTTGTTATGTCTCCTTCGACTGCTTCGGCACCCAATTTTTTAAGATAGCTGTAGTCCATGTTTTTGAGAACAAGGCAGCGTACGTCTCTTTTCTTTTCAGTAAGCATTTCCACAAAACGATTGCCTAGCCAGCCCGGCGCACCGGTCACGAAAATCTTTTCTGTTGCCATGTGTTTTCTCCTTAAGAAGCACGATGATTATATCATCATGCCAGCAAACATTTGGATGTCGTAGAGTATGTAAATACACAAAATCACCCAAATAATTATGCTTATTATCATCCCTCTGTCTTTAAAAATGAGCTCCGGCTCTCCACCGATGCTTTTGTAGTGCACTAGGAAAAGGTATCTGAAAATAGCATATATCACAATCGGTATAGTCACCATCATATATGCACTCCTGCTGAAAAAGGTGAATATCGAATATGAAACTATGAGCGAACCAGCGGTTATGCTCATCATCTGCTCCAGCATCTCTTTGGGGTATCTCTCAAGAGTTTTGCGGTGATTCCTGCTGTTTTTCCCGAGCAGGGTGATTTCATGCCTTCTCTTACCAAGCGCGAGCAGAAGCGCGAGCAGCAGGGCGCACAGCGTTATCCATGGAGAAATAGATACAAAAACCGCTAAGCAACCAGCAGTCGCCCTTATAACAAAATTTATTGAAATTAGCAAAACATCAACGATTGCAATATGCTTTAGCCATAGCGAATAGGTCAGATTGATGAGCACAAAAACTACAGTTGTCAAAAAGAATTGCTGATTAATGTTCAAAGACCATAAGAGGGTTAACACTATTATAATCACGGAAAATACTAATGCGTAGCCTGTCTTAAGTTTTCCCGAAGCTATCGGTCTTTTGCTCTTTTTTGGATGACCCCTGTCTTTTTCCGCGTCGAATACGTCATTTACTATATATGAGCTACCTGAAAGCATACAGAATATTGCGAACGCCGATAGAGCGTTTAGCCATAATTGCGTTTCCAGTAGCTTCATCGAAAAGATTATACCGATAAATATGACCAAGTTTTTGTACCATTGTTCAGGCCGCAGTGAAATCAACAGGTTCCTTATCATATTCATACCACAAGTTTGAATTATTTATTTATAAGATTAATTCGATATTAAGAATAAATTAATAAAAATGTGTTAAAAATGAAAATCTACATGATAGGCGCTGCAGCGCCAGTCCCGCCCTGTGGAGGAGTGGAGACCACAATAATGAACCTGAGTGCCTTTTTGCAGAGAACTGGGCATGATGTCACAAACATATGTTATGATAAAAAATCTTATGAAAAAACCACCGAAATCGGGAAAATAATTTCTTTGAAGCAGACAAGACATCCATTTATAAACAAATTTCTGTACAACTTCAAGGCTGCCGGAGAGGTTAAAAAATTGCTGCCAAAAAATGAAGACTGCATAATACATGGCCATGCTGACAATGCATTTGGTTATGCGATGAACAAAGGTAAAGCACCTTTCTTGACAACTTTTCAGGGCAATGCCTACATAACTTATAAGCTCGATTTCAGGGAAGCTGGTATAAAATACCGTCATGTGGGATTTTTTAAAAGTAATGCGGCATATATTTATGAAAAATATTTCAAAAAATATTTCTTCAGCAATACGCGCTATATGGCCGACCTGATATCTGCAAAAAAATCTGACCTGATAGTCGCTTGCTCGGATAAAGTTAAAAGAGAAATTGTGGAACTTTACGGGGTGGAGCGAAAGAAAGTAGAAGTCATTTACAACGGCGTGAACAGGGAGGTTTTTAATCCGATTGAAAAGGATAAGGCCAAATCTTTGCTCGGCCTTAAAAAAAACAAAAAATATGGACTTTGGGTAGGGGTTGTGCCTGTTATAAAAGGCCTAGACATAGCGGTTGACGCTGTCAAAAACATGGGAGATGTTGAACTGTTAGCAGTTGGTTGGAAAGATTGGGGCGGCCTAAACGTATTTGAAAAGGTAAAAAACGTCAAGTTCTTGGGTGGAGCTTTGCCTGAAAAACTGAACCTTCTTTACAATGCCGCAGACTTCTTTATTCTGCCTTCAAGATACGATGCGTTTGGAATCGTGATTGCAGAAGCTATGGCATGCGGAACACCTGTAATAATAAGCAAAAACTGCGGCGCGTCTGAAATTGTAAAGGATGGCAAAAACGGCTTTGCTCTGGATGGCCTTAATCCAGAAAGCTACAGGGGGGCAATAGAATATCTTTTGAATGATGAAACCATGATGAGAAAAATGTCCAAAAACTGCATAAAAACAGCAAATGAAATTGGCTGGGACAAGCAGGGTGAAAAATACCTGAATGTCTACAAAAGGTTGTCAAAAGGTTTTAATTGATAAAATTTTTTTCTAGCAATTGTTTTTGTACCACTCAATTGTTTTTTCAAGGCCGCTTTTCAAACTGTATCCAGGCGAGAAACCAAGCAATTTTTTCATTTTTGTGTTGTCCGCAAGTCTGTGCATTATTTCAAATTCTCTTTTCGGCGCGAACTTGGGTTTCAGGTCGTTTCCAGATATGTCGATTACCATGAAGGCCAGATCTTTTATGCTTATCATTCTTCCGGTGCCTATGTTCATGACCTCGCCGACAGCTTTGTTGCTTTGGGAAGCAATAAGCGTTGCATCAATGCAATCTTCTATGTAGGTGAAATCTCTTGTTTGTTTTCCGTCACCAAAAATTATCGGAGGCTTTCCTTCCAGAACCCTTTTTATGAAAATTCCGACTACGAAACCGTATGGCGTCGAATTCTGACGAGGGCCATAAACATTAAAGTAACGCAGGGAGGTCGTCTTAAGGCCGAACTCCTCGAAATAAGCCCTGCAATATTGTTCTCCCGTGAGCTTGCTTACGGCGTAAGGGAGTTTGGGGTTAAGAAGGCCATCCTCCCTTTCCGGTATTTTAATCGGATCGCCGTAAACCTCCGAGGAAGATGCAAAAACCATCCTCTTGCAACCAGAGTTCTTTGCGCAGTCGAGAATGTTTTTGGTTCCAGATATGTTGGCTTCTAGCACGAGCTTTGGATTCTCTATGGTTCTTTTCACGCCCACTACCGCGGCTTCATGAAAAACCGTATCGATGTGATTTTCGAAAATTTTTTCAAGATTTTTCCTTTCGAGAATATCGCATTTGACTATTTCAAATTCCTTGTTTCTGGTCAGATGGTTTATGTTGGCCATCTTCCCTGTGAGAAAATTGTCAAGGGCTATGACACGGTTTCCTTTTTGCAGAAGTTTTTCACATAGGTGCGAGCCTATGAACCCCGCTCCTCCCGTGACTAGTACAGTGCGTTTCATCCCAAAGACCAATATTTTATATTTTTATTCAAATCTCCTCTTTTAAGGAAATTCTTGGTGTCGAAAATGACTTTTGTTTTAACATTTTTTAATATCCTTAAAAACTTCTCGTCGTTGTTAAGTACCAGCACGCAGTCATAGTTTTCATTAAAGCTGCCGGCATCAACCTTGAATGTGTTTTTAATTTCATCTCTCGTTAAAAGGGGGTCGTAAGCCGAAACTCTGCACCTGTTTTTTTTAAGCTCATCTATAATAGGCATGGCAGGTGTGTTTTTCA
Source organism: Candidatus Aenigmatarchaeota archaeon (assembly GCA_041489155.1). Taxonomy (GTDB): domain Archaea; phylum Aenigmatarchaeota; class Aenigmatarchaeia; order QMZP01; family QMZT01; genus JBGPQP01. Next base: position 137,621 of record JBGPQP010000001.1, on the reverse strand, counting down.
GATCCTTTACATGAGGCTTGTACGTGAGGCCCAGAACCAGTATTTTTGAAAAGCCTGCGTCCAAGATCTTTTTTACTATAAAATAGGGCATCCTGTCATTGATTTCTCTTGCGGTTTCAACAAGCCTTACGTCCCTGCCCAACGCCCTTGCATACGCTATAAGCCAGTAAGGGTCAACTGGTATGCATTCTCCCCCTACACCAGGTCCCGGGTAATGAGGCACGAAGGCAAATGGTTTCGTCGAAGCGCCATCTATTACTTCCTTCATTCTTATTTCCGTGCCGTCCGTCACCTTTGCGAGTTCATTGACAAGAGCTATGTTAACATCGCGAAAAGTGTTTTCAACCAGTTTTATCATTTCCGCTGTTTTGATGTTCGATACCACATGCACATCGGCCTTAAGAACTTCCTGGTAAAGCTTCTTTACCAGTTCGGTTGTTTTCTTGTCGCTCCCGGCCAAAACTCTTGGTATTTTCTCAATCTTGTATTTCATGTTACCCGGGTCTATCCTTTCGGGACAGTGGGCAAGTCCTATGTCTTTTCCAACTGTTAAATTGTGTTTATCAAGTATCCTTCTGACCACATTGTCTATGACTCCCGGGTATATGCTGCTCTCGACCACCATTATCGAATTTTTCTTCATATGTCTAGCGATGGTATTGACAGCTGATTCGAGAGGAACGAGATCGGGTTGATTGTCTCTGACAGGGGTATTGACGCATATTATCACGAAATCGCAATCCTTCGCTTTTGACGGGTCAGTTGTGCCTTCTAGAAAACCTTTCTTTTTTGCCTCCGGTATTATTTTTCCGAGGCCGTTATCATCAATAGGCGATTTTCCGGCATTTATTTTTTCAATCTTGGCCTTGTCGATGTCATAGGCAACCGTATGGAATTTTGAACTGGCAAAGAGGCCACAAACCCTTAAACCAACCTGACCGATTCCCACGACGCAGATTTTTGTCTTCCTTTTTTTTATGTCGTTCAATTTCATACAGCATCATCATCTGATCTTGAAATTAATCGTTTGTCCGAGAATTTTAACCCTATCTCCTCTCTTTCATTCTGTTTCTCAAATAATCCGTTATCATGTGTTCAAGTATCATGTGCATGTCCTCTATCCTGCCGTAATGGCTGGTGGGTACGACGACGCTCCTGTCAAGCAGCTTTTTAACCTTCCCGCCGTCAAAGCCGAGGAGGCCTATGGTTATCGCTCCGCATTCCCTTGCGTATTTCATGGCCTTTATGACGTTTTTTGAGTTTCCGCTACCAGTTATCGCTATCACCACGTCGCCCTTGTGGACGAGGTTGCGCAACTGCTGGACGAAGATGTCGTCGAAGGAAAGGTCGTTGGCGTAGGCGGTTATGGTGGCTACGTTGTCCGTGAGCGAGACAACTCTGAACCTGCTCTCGCTGGGGTCATAAACCCTGCTGAGCGTTCCCTTGCCCAAATCGCAGGCGAAATGCGAGGCTGTAGAAGCGCTGCCGCCGTTGCCAAGGATGAATATGGTCCTGCCGTTTGTATAGGCATTGTAGATAGCATTAGTTATGTCATCTATGTCCTTTGCCGATATTTTTTTGAATATCTTTTCCAGTTCCCTGAAATACGAAGACGCGAAGTCTTTCATGTCAATCCCTGTACACTATCCTGGTGCCTTGGCTTTCGAATCTGAAAGGAACATGTCTTAGTGAGCTTAAATTCTTTATGAGAGCGTTCTGCTTTCTCGCCTCGCAATAAAACAGCATGAAACCCCCTCCGCCGGCGCCGAGTATCTTTCCGCCAAGCGCACCAGATTTCATGGCAACGTCGTAATATCTGTCTATTACCGGATTCGTTATTCTAGAGGCGAGCTTTTTCTTGTATTCCCAGTTCTTATTTAGCAGCTCTCCGAATCTGGTTATATCCTTTTTAATGAGCGAATCCTTGAGCTCGAAGGAGAGATCCTTCATCTTATCCAGGAAAAGCTTTTTGTTTGAGGTATTTTTCTTCTGCTCGTAAAGGATTTCGCTGGCTTTTCTTGTGATGCCCGTATATAAAAGTATAAGGTTGCTTTCGAGTTCTTCTTTCAGCGATTTGGGCAAAACCATCAGCTCCAGATTCACGGTCTCGTCGGGATTAAATGCTATGTGACGGAAGCCGCCATACGCTGCAATATACTGGTCCTGCTTGCCTATTGGCTGTTTCAGAATATCTATTTCTATCCTGCACGCTTCTTTTGCCAGCTGCTCCGGAGATTTGTGCTCGTCCAGATAGGCATACAGGGCATTGAGCAAGCCAACAGCAAAAGCGCTGGATGAACCAAGACCAGTAGCGCTCGGTATGCCTGCCATGCTGGTTACTTCTACGCCTCTGAGCACGCCTGTCATCTTGAGCGCTTCCCTTATTATCGGATGTTTAACCTTGTCAACTTTCGAAACCAGCTCTGTTCTTGAATATTTCAGAAATATCTTGTTGGTGTCGAAATAGTCCTTGGCTGTGACGTACATGTGCTTGTCTATAGCCGTCGATACTACCGAGCCTTGGGTCTTGAAATAGTATTCCTTGAGGTCGGTCCCGCCCCCGCAGAAGCTTATCCTGAACGGCGTCTTGGAAATAATCATACTCTCATCTTGGCTTATGGGTTTTTAATATTAATTTGGCCGCCTCGAGAAGGTTTTTGCATACGTAATCCGGCCTGACGTCGTATTTACCATCGGCGCCGCCTTTGCCGGTTTTGACCAGTATGGTGCTGCAGCCGGCGTTCTCGCCGGTCTTTATGTCGGCCGTTCTATCGCCGACAAAAACGCATTGCCTTGGATTGATGCCAAAATCCCTTGAAGCGCGCATTATCATGCCTATTTTGGGCTTCCTGCATTCGCACTCGATCTTGTATTTCGGGTTTTCTTCAGGGTATCCCTTGTCGGGGTGGTGGGGGCAGTAATAAATCCCGTCGAGCCTCGCCCCGTTTCTGGCGAGCATCCGTTTCAGCTTTTCATTGATCTGCATGACTTCCTCCTCTGTGCAGAGGTTTCTTGCAACGACCGGCTGGTTGGTTATGACGATGGTAAGGAAGCCTTTCTGGTTGAGCATCCTTATGCCCTCTGCAGAGCCTTTTATCAGTCTTAGCTGCGAGGTTTTGTAGACGAGATCGACATCCTCATTTATCACCCCGTCCCTGTCAAGGAAGACGGCGGTTCTCTCCAGTATTCTTCCGCTCTCGAAATCCCTCCTCACCCTTTCTAGCCTTTCCGGCGTGCCCATGTCTTTTATGTATTCGCTGGTCACGTAGCCGTAAATTGGCAGCCCGGCCTCTATTAGTTTGGGGAAAACGTCCCTGCTGAAGTCGGAATTGTCCCCACCTACGTGTTTAAGGACAGATTTCTTCATAACGTGGACAGCAGCATTGGTAAGGTTTCTGAATTTCTGCCCTGGCCTGGGCTTGCCGAGAAATCCTGTCACTTTGTTTTTAGCGTCAATTTCGACGATGTCGCTGTCGTAGGGATGGTCAGATTCATGCACGACCAGCGTGACCATGCTGCCTTTTTGCCTGTGATATCTCGCAAGTTTTGCAAAGTCCATGTTGAGCATCACGTCGCCGAAAAGGAGGATAAAATCGCCTTTTATCTTTTTCTCCGCAAATTTTATTGCGCCTGCCGTGCCAAGAAAATCCTTCTCCATGGAATAGGATATGTGCACGCCAAAGCGCCTTCCGTCGCCGAAATGCTCCCTTATTTTTTCCGAGAGGTGCTTGACGCAAAGAACTATATCTGTGATGCCGTATTTTTTCAGCAGCTCTATCTGATACTGCAGGACCGGCCTGTCGCCTACCTTGACCATCGCCTTAGGGATATTCATGTTCAACCTGGTTCCCTTACCGCCTGCAAGGATGACAGCCTGCATGCAATCACGTATTTTTATTTACTCGGCCGTTTTTAAATAAAAACGATAAAAACATCATTATCTGCCGTGATTTGCATGGACAAGGTCAGCCTTTCGGTTGTCGTGATAACCCTCAACGAGGAGGGGCGTATAGGCGAATGCCTGGAAAGCGTCAAATGGGCAGACGATATTATTGTCATCGACAGTTTCAGCAGAGACAAGACGAGGGATATCGCCAGAAAATACACGGACAAAATCCTGACTGCAGAAAAGATAGGGACCGGTAAGATAAAGAACATGGGCATAGACAAGGCCAGAAACCTCTGGGTACTCAATCTTGATGCTGACGAGAGGATTACTGATGAGCTAAGGAAAGAAATAGAAGACATCATAAAGAATCCCAAGTATGACGGTTACTACATCCCAAGAAAAAGCTTCGTCGGAAAGAAGTGGATAAAGCACGCAGGTCAGTGGCCTGATTACCAGCTGAGGCTTTTCAGGAAGGATAAGGCTAGATTCCAGGAGAAGCTGGTGCACGAAAGGATAATACTGAGGGGCGAAGCCGGAAAGCTTTGCAACTCCATTATACATTATAACTACGACAGCTGGCATCACTATTTCAACAAGAGCAACTGGTACAGCACCAGGGAAGCGCAGGACCTCTTCAACAAAAAGTTCGTCTGGGTGCATCCTTGGGGGGTTGTAAGAAATTTCTTCGGCAAATACAGGGATAACAGGAGAAAGAAGAACTCCGTAATAAATTCATACGTGATGGCGAGGACAGCGATAGACGGCTACGAACTGAAATGGACCGTCCCCTTCAAGCCGCTGTTCGCTTTCTTGCGCTTCTACATAATACAGCAGGGCTTCAGGGATGGCATGCATGGTTTTATATGGGCTTTTGCAGCTTCATACAACCGGGTAATGAAATACGCCAAATACCACGATATGAAGCACGGCAACGCGAAGGCGTATGAAAACGTGGAGAAGATTTGATTGGTGAGCGAATGAAGGTTTTGCTTGCGAACATTCCGTGGTCAACAGAAGAGGGAACGTATGGTGTCAGGGCAGGGAGCAGATGGGCGCATACGAGAAGGAAGGACGTACAGACCGTAGATTATTATCCCTTCCCATTTTTCCTCGCATATACGACTGCTGTCCTGAAAAAGAACGGTATAAGCGCAAAGTTGAAGGATTGCATAGCGGAAGGGATGACGGAAAGCGGATTTCTGGAATTTGTAAGGCAGGAGAAATTTGATATAGTAATAATTGAAACCTCGACGGTATCGATATACAACGATCTGAGGATGGCCGAAAAGGTTAAGAAAATAGGTTCGCTAGTTGTCCTGTGCGGTACGCATACTTCCGCACTATATAACGAAATAATGAAGGAAAATAAGTTCATCGATTTCATCATGTACGGCGAGTATGATTACACCGCGCTGGATCTTGTGAAAACCCTGCAGAAGGGCGGGGATCTTGGCGATGTCGACGGCGTTGTTTACAGAAAAGGCAATAGAATAATCGTCAACCAGAGGCGTGAGCTTATACGCAACCTCGACGAGCTGCCATACCCCGAGAGGGACGATCTGCCGATGGGAAAATACAACGAGCCTTTCTGCAAGCACATGCCGAACATCCAGATGGTCACGAGCCGAGGCTGCCCTTACAATTGCATATATTGTGTTGAACCCTCAGTTTACTATGGCAGGCCCAATTTCCGGCCGAGGTCGCCTGAAAACGTCGTCAATGAAATCGAGATGCTTGTCAGAAAATACAAGCTCAAGGAGATATACTTTGACGATTCTTCCTTCACGACGGACCAGGAAAGGGTGAAGCAGATATGCGACCTGATGATGACACGGGTCATAAAGATAAAATGGTCATGCATGGGGGACACGAAAGCGAAATACGAGACGCTTAAAAAAATGAAAGAGGCAGGTTGTATAAGCATAAAATTCGGCGTTGAATCTGCTGACGCCCAGATACTAAAAAACATCCGCAAGGCCTTCACACCAAAGGATGCGGTAAGGATGACCAGGGATTGCAAGAAGCTCGGCATATTCACCCATGCCACGTACATGTTCGGTCTGCCAGGCGAGACAGAGGAGACGGTACAAAAAACCATAGACTTCTTTGTAAGGTTGAAGACCGACACCGCGCAGTTCTCTGTCGCCACGCCTTATCCGGGGACGGATTTCTACAAAATGTGCGAGGAGAAGGGGTGGCTGCTGACAAGGGACTGGACGAAATACGACGGCTCCGGATGCTCTGTAATTGCATACCCGGACTGCACCAAAGAAGTTATAGAAAATGCCATAACCAGGGCCAAGAAAAAACTTTTCGTGAGCGTACTGGCAAATCCGAAAACGCTGAAGAGCTACATTGTCAGCTCGTATAAAAGCGAAGGCCTGAGCGGCGTTCTTAAGAATTCGATGAGAAAAATAAAGTTCATAGCCAGATAGCGTTTTCATGCGCACGATTTGCATATTTTTAAATAAGGGGACTCAATTAGAATTATGAAAATCCTGATTACGGGAGGAGCGGGCTTTGTCGGTTCTCATGCCGCGGAATATTATGCGAAAGGCGGCAACGAAGTCGTCGTGCTCGACAACCTGTCCAGGGCCAAAATCCTGAAAAGGCCGGACAAAAACTCGGACTACAACTGGAACTACCTGAAGCAATACAAAAATATCAGGCTTGTTAAAGGTGACATAAGGGACGCTAAAACCGTCGAGAAGGCGGCAAGCGGTGCTGAGGTTATACTGCACGCAGCTGCACAGACAGCGGTGACGACATCTGTCGCCGACCCTAGGACCGATTTCGAGATAAACGCCCTTGGCACCTTCAACGTTCTGGAGGCAGCAAGGAAAGCTAAAAACCAGCCCGTTGTTGTTTACTGCTCTACAAACAAGGTCTATGGCAGCAACGTAAATGCGATAAGGATAAAAGAGGGGGACAAGAGATACGAATTCTCTGATTCGAAATATGCGAATGGTATACCTGAAACCTTCCCGACAGACCTGTGCGAACACACCCCATATGGCTGCTCCAAGTTCCTAGGAGACGTGTATGTCCAAGATTACGCAGAAAGGAACGAAATAAAGGCGGGCATATTCAGGATGAGCTGCATATACGGCGCGAGACAGTTCGGAGTCGAAGACCAGGGCTGGGTCGCCTGGTTCACGATTGCAACATTGCTCGGAAAGCCCATAACCATATACGGCGACGGCAAGCAGGTGAGGGACGTGCTGTACGTAAGCGATCTCATCGAGGCCTTCGACAGGTTCGTGCAGAAAAGCTCTTCGCTGAAAAGCGGGGTTTACAACATTGGCGGGGGCGCAGGGAAAACTCTTTCGCTGCTGGAACTGCTTGAAACGCTGGAAAGACAGACTGGTAAAAAGTCGAATGTGAGCTTCGATGCCTGGAGGCCGTCAGACCAGAAGGTCTACGTATCCGACGTTTCCAAGGCTGAAAAGACCCTTGGCTGGAAAGCAAAAGTTGCTCCAGAGGAAGGCGTACGCTTCCTTGCCGAATGGGTAAACAGCAACAGGCAGATATTCTAACCAATTAATAACTGTTGCCCAAATTCTATTTATGAGCCATCTTGTGACGCTGGTTTCCGGCAGCAACGCCTTCAGCGGCAACGCTACGAGAATCATCAACCTAGGAAAACATATCAGCGGCGCAAGCATGCTTTTCTCGCCGCCCAGAACCGAACTGGAAAACGCGGCTTTCACGCATTTCTCCAACAGGCTGCTGGCCATGGGTGAAAAGGCGATAAAAATGGCGGCAGACGACGCGAGAATCGTGCATTGCTTCAAAACCCTTCCCACATCAGGAGTGCCATCGCTTTTAGGCAAACTGAAAGGCAAGCCTCTGATACTGGACTGGGACGATTTCGAAGGCTTCGGCGGCTTCGCAGACCAGGACCCATTCCCTTACAACCACATAGCCGATCGCTTCGAGAAATGGATAGTGAAAAGGGCGGACGCGCTTACCGTGGTGAGCCCGTTTCTCGAAAGGAAGGCGAGAGAATTCGGCTTCACGAAGGACGTGCATTTCATACCCAACGGAGCGGATACCGAAGGGATAAAATATTCTTTTCACGAGAACAAAGGGAGGCCGAAACTCCTCTTCGTCGGCCTGCTTTACAAGTCAAGCGACCTGGACTTCGTCCTTGAGAGCATGACGCATATAAATGATATGAACCTTACAGTCGTCGGCGACGGACCGAGGAGAAAGGAGTTCGAAAGATTGGCAGCGAAACTCAGCCTCAACGTCACATTCGTTGGCATGAAGAATAGGGATGAGGTAAAGCAATATCTTTACGCCTGCGACATCGCTCTGATGCCGTTCATTGACAACGTCTCGAACAGGAGCAGAAGTCCTGTCAAGCTTGGCGAATATCTTGCTGCCGGAAAGCCGGTCGTGACGAATGACGTCGGTATCATGCGAACAGTCATCGAAAACGGTAAAAACGGCATTAAAACCAAGGATGACCCTGAAGCCTTTGCAAGAGGCATAATGAAGCTGGAGGACGCGAAACTGCGCAGGAGAATATCGCTGAACGCCAGGAAAACGGCCGAACAATATTCATGGAAAAAAATTGCAGAAAAATTGTCGAAGGTTTACGCGAACTTTTCCCGCCAGTAATCGAGCGTGTCCTTGAGCGTTTTCTCGATGGGTGTCTCAGGTCTCCAGCCGAGCTTACGCATTTTTGCGTTGTCGCCTACGTAAAGAGGATCGTCTATTATCCTGAACTTGTTCTTGTCAGACACGATATTTATTTTCTTGCGCGACATACCTGCAAGCATGCGCAGCATGTCACCCATCTTTATCCCTCTGCCCGAGCAGACGTTATAGACCTCGCCTACCTCTCCTTTTTTATACAGAAGCCAGAGCGCTTTTACAGCGTCTCTCACGTCGGTGTAGTCCCTTATGGCCTCCAGATTACCGACCTTTAGCGAAGCGCTTTTGCCTGCCTCCACCTCTGCAACGCCTTTCGCGAAATCAGAACAGGCATCATGCGTTTTTCTCGGCCCGGTTATGTTGAAGAAGCGGACCCTGATTATCTTGAGATTGTGGCTCTTGTGGTACTGGAAAGAAAGCATGTCCTGCCCCACCTTGCTTACGCCGTACGGGCTTATGGGCCTGAATTCCCTGCTCTCTTTTATCGGTATTTCCTCCTTTTTGGTCAGGCCGTATTCTGACGATGAACATACGCTTATTATTTTCGGGTCAAGCTTTTCGTCTATCACCGCGTTGAAAAGATTAAGCGTCCCTATTATGTTAGTCTCAAGAGTTTCCCTAGGTTTCTTCCATGACTCAGTGACGTAACTCTGCGCTGCAAGGTGGAAGATTACGTCAGGCCTTATTTTAGCGATTGCCTTCCTGACCGCTGCTTCGTTTTTTACGTCGAGTTTCAGGAATTTCACCTTGCCTTTCAGATGGTTTACCCTTTCGAGGCTTTTTTCTGACCAGTACCCCAAATAAACCTCGCCCAAGGCCCTTTCAACGAAAAAATCAGCAAGGTGCGAGCCTATGAAGCCCGCTCCTCCGGTGATTAGAAATCTCATTTTTCCACCAGCCCTCTTTTTTCCAGTTCCTTGGCAGCATCCTCAACCCTGTCCACCGCCTCTGTCCCGATGCCCCATTCGACGAGCTTCCTCATGCCTTCCTCAAAGCTCGTTTTGGGTCTGAAGCCGAGCTTTGTTATTGCACTTATGTCGGCATAACAGTGGCGTATGTCGCCGGACCTGTATTTGTTTATCACCTGTGGCTTAATGTCTTTGCCGTAAAGTTTTGAAAGGACACCGGCGATGTCGAGTATGCTCGTCGGCTTGCCTGTACCGACATTAAGTGCCTTGTAGTTGGCAGCACTGCTTTTCATGGCGAGCAGGTTGGCTTGGACAATGTCTTCGACGTAAATGAAGTCCCTTGTCTGCAAACCGTCCTCGTAGATTATTGGTGGGTTGCTGTTCTTTATCCTGGATGAAAATATGGCGCATACGCCTGTGTAAGGATTGGAGAGCGATTGTCTAGGGCCGTAAACGTTGAAATAGCGCAATGCTACGGCAGGAATGCCATACGCGCGACCGACGGAGAGGCACAGTTCTTCCTGATCCCTCTTGGAGATAGCATAAACAGAAGTCGGTTTCAATGGCTTATTTTCTCCTGTGGGAAGGGGTTTTGCTGTTTTGCCGCAGGCGGGGCATTTCATTTCCCATTCCCTTTTTTTCAGCTGCCCTTCCGGTCTCAACTCAGGGTATACAACGCCGCATTTGCCGCAGGCATAGGCGCCTTCGCCGTAGATGCTCATAGAACTTGCAACAATCAGCTTTTTCACGCTATTCTCAGAATTAACAAGTGCATCGAGCAATCTGGCAGTTCCCATCACGTTGGTTTCAGTGTATCTCTCGATTTCGTACATCGACTGGCCTACGCCGACATTCGCAGCCTGATGGAAGACAATTTCTGCATCCTTGAGCAGGGAAGCCAGGTTTTTTTTGTCTTTGATATCCTTGTAAACATACTTTGCCCTAGGGTTCAGATAATCCGGTTTTTTGCCCTGATGGACCTGAGGCTCCATAATGTCGAGAACAACTACATCATGCCCTTCTGCAATCAGCTTGTCCACCAGATGTGAACCGATAAAACCGGCGCCACCAGTAACCAAGATTTTCATAGAGAATAATAGAAGTGATGTTTATTTATTAATATTCTCTCCAGGAATGCCTGCATTTTGTGCATCTGAAGAAAAGCGTGGGCGGCTCGTCGGTCGAGCGCGTCTGCTGCATCCACCAGACCGCTTCCTTGTTGCTGCATTTGGGGCAGACGAGGCGGATTTTCGGAAGCGCTTCCCTTTTCTCCTCTATTATCACCACTTCGTCTAGCGGGTCCTTCTTTACCTCTTCCTTTATCTCGATGGGCTTGTAATCTTTTATTTTGTAGCCGCATTTCCTGCATACAAGGAAGGTTTTGCTCTTTTCCCTTTTGGAAACGCAGACCAGGCCGCATTTGGGGCAGAAGTGCATTTCATTTCACCATGAAGTTACCTATATTCTTTCACGATTAAGTATAAAAACATAACTGTTACGCCCATGACAACGACAAGTATGACGTTCTTGAGCAGGAACGGCAACAGGTATTCTGTTATTCCTATCTTGACCCAGCCGAGATACGGGACGGTCATAAGTACCTTGCCGTGAATCTGCCCGGGTTCGATGCGCTTCTCGAAGGGGTGCTGCGCGGTATTGGCATCGCCCTGCGTCTGGAAGGAGCCGTCGGAATTTATTGCCTTTATTCTGTGGACTATCGGGACGTCGCGCCCCTCGACCGAAAAAACTATTATGTCGCCGATTGCAAGCATGTTTTTGTAGTTATCCGGGTTCGCCGTCCCCTGAATTATCAGGATGTCACCCTGGTAAAAAGTCGGCACCATGCTGTTCGATTCGACTGCAACGACCGGCATGTCCGTCGAAAGCGCCTGGCCGAGCACTATGTTTACCCCGAAAGCGAGGAATACGCCGAGTAAAATGTAAATCACTGTTCCGGTCGATCCTTCCAGGTCTAACCTGCTCTTCTTCAAGCCGGTCGCTTTTCGCAGTCCATGCGACCTGTCTGCCATTTTCCCGGAAAGCGGCTTTCGCTTCTTAATCCAGCGCATATTAAATGTGCCACCCTTACTGGTTCAGGTATTACTGAATTAACAGAGGTAAGATTTATAATCCTTTCACAGTCGTAATCGTCTATTCCTGCCTTCTGATAATACAGGGTCCTCCTGCCGTCAAGGACCTTGTTTTTCACTTCAAGTCGTTTTATATTACCCGCGTTTGCAATCGTTTTCCATCTTTCTCTATTGTCAGCAAACTTCGAGAGGCTTTTCTTTATGGCTTCCATGTCCGGTTTCCTGTCGATGACGGCGATTACCGGCAGCCTAGTTTTTTCATACAGCTTGCCGATGTCAACTATGTTGAAGCCGCCGAAAGTTATGCCGTCGAGCATTATCACCCTGAGCTGCTCCCTGTGGCTGCTGGCGTTTATCGAGGCGGCTATCTTGTCTGTTGCGTCCTTCCCGTCTACTGCTATTCTTGTAGACAGCATCCCGTCTATCTGCATGCCGCCCCTGCATATCACTCCGACTAACAGCGTGTCTTTATCGTTAAAAGTAAAGGGGGCGTCGTCCCATCCTATGATTCTAATCTCCGGCTTTATGACCCTGAGCATACAAAAAATGCCTGCTTTTATTTTTTGGCCGAAACCCTTCTGAATTCCTTTTCGAATTCCTTTGCCTGGTCGATTATCATCTGTGCAGCGGCATCAAGGACTTTTTTGGGGTTGTCCGCCCTGATTATCATTTTTGGTTCCGAGAGATACGGATGCTCGATCATGTAAGATGCCTGCTTGCTGCCTGCCTCCCATGCGTTCTCCCTGAGGAGGTTGAGGAACGTGTGCGTCTCTCCCTGAACTTCTAGAACCATCTTCTTCGGGTCGTTTTCCAATACCACCAATTTCATAAAGTAAATATTAGGGTAAGGTATTTAAATGATTTGGATTGCGTCGGGGCACGCTTTTTAAACACATGCCCAGAATAATATTATCCTTTGGTGGGGCTATGTCTATATTCAGAGCCTACGATGTTAGGGGCGTTTACCCGGTCCAGCTTAACGGGGAAATGGCCTATAAAATAGGCCTGGCCTTCGGCAAGTTCATCGGGAAAGGGACCATCGCACTGGGTGCTGACGCCAGGAAAAGCAGTCCCGACCTGAGGAGCAATCTTCTGAAAGGTCTTACCGAGGCAGGATTGAACGTTATAGATATAGGCATGGTTCCAACGCCGGTCCTCTATTTTACCGTTGCCCAGAAAAGGCTCGACGGCGGCACGATGATAACAGGGTCCCATAATTCCAAGGAGTACAACGGCATAAAGATGTGCAGGAAAAACGGCGTTTGCCTCTCCTATGAAACCGGCATAATGGAAGTGGAGAAAATGGTGCTAAACGGCATCAAATCAAGGGGTCTCAGGGGCGCAATAACCGTGACAAATGCAGAAGACGATTACATTGATTTCGTCACCGGTAAAACGGAACTTGCAAGGTCGCTGCGCATCGTCATAGACGCAGGTAACGGGATCGCCGGGAAAGTTGCATGCCAGATCTTCAGAAGGCTCGGCTGCGAAGTCGTTGAACTTCATTGCCAGCCTGACGGGGACTTTCCTAACCATCATCCTGATCCGCTCGTAAGAACGAACCTCGAGGATTTGCAGAGAAAAGTGAAGGAAGCAAAGGCCGACCTGGGAATAGCGTATGACGGTGACGGCGACCGCGTTGGTTTCGTTGATGAAGAAGGCCAGGTCGTGCCGAATAACATCGCCTTTGCCTTGCTCATAGAGAACGTGCTGGGCAAGAATTCGGGGGCAAAAATAGTACACGAGGTACTGGCATCAAAACTTGTGGAAGATGTGATCCGCCGGAAAGGCGGTGTCCCTGTGCTCTCGAAGGTCGGGCACTCGTACATACAGGAAAGGATGGTACAGGAAAATTGCATCCTTGGTGGCGAAACATCTGGGCATTATTATTTCAGGGAAAGCCACAATTACGACGACGGCATATTCGCCTCTGTAAAAATCGCCGAACTTCTTTCCAGATCCGAAAAAGGAATGTCAGAGTTTGGTGACGAACTCCCGAAATACGTAACTTCTGACGACACGCGAATCCAGTGTCCGGACGAGAAGAAATTCGAGGTGGTCGAAAGGCTCAAGAAGAGATTCAGGGGAAGGGGCAGGATGATAACGCTAGACGGGGTGAAAATCGTTATGGAAAAGTCATGGTTTATCGTACGTGCTTCAAATACGCAACCAGCGCTTGTGCTCAGATGGGAAGCCGAAAATGAGAAGGAATTCAATGCTGTAGGCTCTTTCCTGCTTGACGAGGTACGGAAGGAAATCGAGAAGTTATCATGATTCCGTCATGTTCTGCAGTATTTTGTATGCCCTTATAGAATCCTTTTTATCTATAACAAGGGTGAGTTCCGTGTGCGTGGATATCGCCTCGTATATGTTTATGCTTTCCCTCGCCACGCTTCTTACCACAGAGAATATAACACCCGGTGTGTCGAAAAACTCTATTGGGTACCTGAGCGAGATGGAGACCAAATTGTTTCTGATGTCTAGTATTTTTTCACTTCTTAGGTATTTCAAAAGCCTTTCCCTATATTTTTCATTTGTCACTATCGATATCTCATAGTTGCCATGGCTGACATTAAGCGTGTCTCCTTTTTCGAAGTTAACCATTCCATAAAGATTTTTCAGTTCCGCCATAAGTCTGGTGGATTTCACGAAGCATATGTCGCATAGATTTGTCTTCATTATAATCTCCGAACGGAAATCAAATGCTGTTGGTTTGTATTTTGTTTTCATTTTCTCTGTATATCTTCTTAGTGCCATGACTATGGAGAAAAGTTTTACCTTTTTCCCCAATTCTTCTTCCACCTCTACTTTAATTTTTTCAGCCAAAGACCCATAGGACACTATGCCTTCTACTATCGCTTCTTGCAGAAAGGGCCTCTCATCCACTATCTTCCTGACTATATGGCTTACGGTTACCATAACAAATCAACCGATTTTTTGTTATTATAATAACGTTATGTTCTTATATGATTTAAATGTATTTATAAGAATCTGCAAAATCACGACCGAAACCTGTCCAAGGAGTGGTGTGAATGGGTTATCAGATGGGATCTTCTCAAGAGCCTTCTCCAAAACCAGAGTTAAGTTATTTGGGGGCATTAAGAGACAAATTTGGTGTGTTGTGTGAAGTCTGGTCAAGGAAAAACGGGAATGGGCTGAATTTTCTTGTTTTGGGCGACTCGGAAAACGGTGAATTGGTAGAGCCATTAAATATCGGAAAGCTTATATTATCCAAGCATGAATATCTGATAGGCACACAAAAATCTGGCAAAGAACAAATTTTATTAAGAGTAGGGCAGATAGGCAAGGATGTAATAAAGCACTATTCTCTCACGGTAGACGGTTCATTGCGTAAAGTGAGCGAAACTCCGTATTACAATGATTCAAGAGATGAACTGGGAGGGCCTAGCGATTTCTAAAATCATCCATTTATTTTTTCCAGTATTTCCTTCGCCCTTGAGACGTTTATGTTCTTTTCATCGACCATTTTTGCAGCCACCTTTTCTATCTGGTCTCCCTTCGCTCCTGCGGTGACAGCGATGTTTTTCGCGTGAAGACGCATGTGTCCTCTCTGTATGCCTTCTGTGGCCAGCGCACGCAGGGCAGCGAAGTTTTGCGCAAGCCCCACGGATGCGATCACCTGAGACAGTTCCTTGGCGGTTTTCACGCCGAGAATTTTCAGCGCGATCCTGGCTTCCGGTTTTGTTTTTGTCGCGCCGCCGACTGTGCCTATCGCCACCGGTAACTCTATCTCCCCTACGAGGTCGCCGTCCTTGTTTTTGTAATATTTGGTCAGAGGTTTGTATTTGCCCGAAACGCAGGCGTAAGCGTGCGCACCGGCTTCCACTGCCCTGAAATCATTGCCTGTTGCTATCACGACCGCATCTACCCCGTTCATTATGCCCTTGTTATGCGTAGCGCATCTGTAGGGGTCGTTCAACGCCAGGTGATAGGCCTCAAGTATCGCGTCCACGATTTCGCTGCCTTTCATTGCTCCTTTTGACGCTTTTTCCAGCTCCTCCTTCTTCCAGACAGCCTTCGCCCTGGCTAGCCGCCTGTCAGCAAGGTTCGAGATTATCCTAAGCCTCACGTAACCGCCAGTCAATTCCTCTAGCATCGGAGATATCATTTCGCACATGGTATTGACTGCGTTCGCGCCCATTGCATCCCTCACATCAACGAAAAGGTGAACAACCAGCATGTCGCCCAGTTTGGATTTTATCCTGCGAACTTCCAGGTTTTTCGCTCCTCCTCCGAAGCTCACCAGAACAGAGTCGCGCTCGTTTGCCTTGTTTATTATTTCCTTTTTTTTGTTCACTATCGCTTTTTTTGCTTTTTCAAAGTTTTTGAAGCCCATGATTTGTATCTGGCCTATCATGACAGGCTCGTCGCTCGATGCCTCAAAACCGCCATTCGCTTTCGCAAGTTTTGCCGCGTAAGACGCTGCCGCCACGACCGACGGTTCTTCGAGGCACATCGGCACAACGTATTTCTTGCCGTTCACAACGAAATTGAGCCCGAGGCCGAGAGGTAGGCCACAAACGCCTACGACATTCTCTATCATGCGATCCGCGATTTCGATTCCCAAGGTCCCGGTTTTCTTGAGCATTCCGATTTCCTCGTCGGTAAGGCCTGCGAATTTCTTGATTATGCCAAGTCTCTCATCTACAGATTTCTTGTAAAATTCATGAAACTCATCGTCCATTGCATCACCATACTCTAAGATAAAGCATGCCTGTTTTAAAAGATTCGCCATGGATTACGTCGATCGTTTAATGTTTTAAATACAGGGCTGAAATTAAACTTATGTTCGATGACAAAAGATGCAGGGAAATTCTTTCCCTTCTAAGAGGGGGGAGAGCTAAAAAAATCCTGATCCAGGTGCCAGAAGGCCTGAAATCTGGCGTACAGGGTCTGGCCGATTTTCTTGAAAAAAACAGGATCGAGGTCGTGCTTTCGATAGAGCCTTGCTTCGGCGCGTGCGATTTGCGCGACAGCGAAGCGAAGGCGGTTGGATGCGACATGCTTCTGCACATAGGCCATGCGGATTTCGGGCTTGAAACAAAAGTGCCTGTCATCTATTACCAATACTTCATGGATTACGATTTCATTCCCCTGCTCAGGCTGGTGATAAAACAAATAAAATACAGGAAAATCTGCCTCGTGAGCACTATACAGTTCAAAAAGTCGCTGGTATACGCTAAAAAGTTCCTAGAGAAAAATGGCTTCGCTGTTAAAATCGCCGACCGCGTGCTGGGCTGCGATGTCTCGGACGCGAAAGGCTACGAGAAAATGGTTGACTGCTATCTTTTCATTGGTTCCGGTAGATTCCATCCGCTTGGCCTGCAGGAAAGTGTCAGCAAACCTGTCCTTTTCCTTGACATCGAAAACCGAATGCTTGAGGACCTTTACGATGAAAAGGACAGGATGGAAATAAAAAGCAGGATGAGAATTGAAAAAGCGAAAGGGATGAAGACTTTCGGCATACTGCTCTCAACAAAGCCCGGCCAGATGAAGATAAAGCAGGCCGCGGAAATAAAGAGGAAACTTGAAAAGGCAGGCAAAAAGGCATATGTTCTGCTTGGCGACTGCTTCACACCTGAAAAACTGATGGGCCTGAAAATAGATGCGCTGGTAAACACAGCCTGTCCGAGGCTGAGGGACGACGCAGAACAGTTCGGAAAGGTTATTCTCAAACCGGAAGAAGTAAATGAACTGTAAAATCAGAATGGAAGACGTTTTTTGCCTTTCTTTTCCCTCTTGGTTTTCCTGTCGTAATCATCAATCCATTTGGCGGCTTCCTTCGCCGCCTTTGCATTGTTACCTACGCCGGACGTGTTGCCCACTCCGACGATTATGACGCTCTCGCCTTTCTTTGTCCTTTTTAATGCTTCTTTCACCCTGTCTATCGCAAGCGGCACTGCGTCCTTGATTTCCTTCTTCATGGGCAATATTGCTTCTTCTGACTTCATCTTTACTATGACGGAATCGAGGGGTGTGCTGGTCCTGACTGCAATGTCTTCTATATATGAACGTTCAACGCCAGGCCCGCCCATCGCCACGCCAACGCCTTCAGCGATGGAACCTGTCTTTTCTCCTTCCAGTTTCGCTGCGGCATCGATGGTTATAATCCTCGCGATTTTGTGCTTCTTCATGATTTTCTCAACTGCCTTGCCCGGCCTTCCGAGCCGTCCGCCAGGGCCTCTCGCCTTCATGACGAAGCACTTCCTTCCGTCTATCGCGACTTCGGTCATGATTATGTCTTCCTCAATCTCCTCGGATTTTTTGTCTCCCATCAGTGTCGCTATCACAAGCGGGCCGAGGCCATCGCCGACTGGTTCGCCTCTCGCAAGCGACTTCGTCCCCTCATACACGGCCTTGGCGATTTTCTCGATAAGCGGCAGCTGCATCTGGATTATGAGGGCGATCTGATACGATTTGGTTTCTTTTATGAGCTCGACGTAATGCCTGACTATCTTGGCTATTGTGTACATTTCTATGCCGCCTGCAAAACCCATTTCTATGTTGGCCTTCCTCTCGGGATCAGCATCCGGTGCGACCTGATTCACGAAATAATGGAATCTCTCTTTCTCGTTCTGTATAACCAGTTCGAATTTCTTTACAATACCGTAAGGATCGAGGGAAACCGGTGTGATAGCGAAAAATTCGAAAAAGTTCGCGACCGAATCCCTTAGTTTTTTGTCAGGATTCTTGGATACCTGTAAAACCATGAATTTTTTCGTCTCGTCTGCCATCGCCTCAAACTCTTCCGCCGTCCTCTCGATTTTCCACATTATCTGGGTTAGCATGAGGCGCGGGTAGAAGAAAAAGAATATGCCCCAGAATACAAGGAAGAATAACCATGACGTCCAGTTGTCCCCTGCGCCTATAAGCTGCGAGAGAATATCCATACCCTATCATATGGTTAGTTAATATTTATAAGTTTCTGCTATGCGTGCCGTCTGGTTTACAATTTAAATATTCCTGCCGAATAGTTAAATAAGTGGTTTTATGAGAAAAGTGATGGTAATCGTTTTGGCCGGTTTGCTGGTTTCGTTGAGTTTTCTTCCTGGTGCAAGGGCCGAGGGCTTGCTTTCTGATTTCTTCGGCATGATAAAGAAATGGTTCGAATCCTCGCCGCTCGGAAACATATTCACCGTACCTGTTAAAAGGGTGGAAATGATAAAACTGAGTTTCTACCCGGAGAGCTTCGAGCTCAACGCTGGCGAATTCGTAAACATAACAACAAGCACCAGCGAAGTCGCAAACTTCAAAGGCGCCATCAGCATAGATATGAAAGGAAAGGTTGTTTCATTCAAAGAAGCAGGCAGCTCGCTCTTAATAAAGGAAGGCATTGGGACGGTCAACATATATGGGATCAAGATCAATTCGCTGGATCTCAGGAACATGAAACTCGTTCTCGTCTCAGGGAACTGGAATGAAACGACAGAAAACGGCTCTCTGACTATAAACGACTTCCTTGGAAACGGGGTAATAAAGGAAGGGGTAATAGAGCTCGAAGGAAACATCTCAAGGATAACAAGAGGCTAGAGAAATAAGTTTTTATTTTTTATCTTGTTTTTCTTTCTTTTGAAATTCCCTGTTAACGCTGACTTCGACTATTTCTGCATATGCAGGTCTTGTCACCAGAACTCCTATCAGCACGCCGATTATGGTTGTTATGGCAAAGCCTCTTACGAAGCCTATCCCAAGGAGCATCAGCGGTACCATAGCAGCTATGGCGGTAGATGAGGAACCGAATATTATGAAGAATGCCCTTTTTATCTTGTCCCTTACGGTGTAAAGGATTTTCTTCTCGTCCTTCCTGCCGGAAAGGGTTTCATCAGCTATCACTATCATGTTGTCAACGCCTATGCCAAGCGTGGCTATTATGCCGCCGATTACCGGGAGGTCAACTGTCCACGTGAGCAGGCCGAGAAGGGGTATGAGCATTGCCCCGACCCATGCAGTAGGATCGATCTCATATTTCTTCCACCATGCCATGCCGACAATGAACAGGTTAAGCAGCAGCACGGGTCCCCATATTATCCAGTCGTTGTTTGAAGCTACGCCAAGGATTATTATAACTTCGGAAATGCCGATAAGAGCGATTGGCACGGAAACCCTGAATCTCCTGTATCTGGCAAATATTACGCCCATAACAACAAGCGCAGCGATACCTCCTGCCATTGCGGCTGATTCTAAAAAACCGCTGCCGAGTGTGGGGGAAATTACGCCAACAGAAACTGTCTCAAGGCTGACAGGAAGCGCGCCTGACCTGAGAATTGTCTGCAGCTTGAGTTTTTCTTCAAGGGCTGTTTCCCTGCTTTCCCTAGAACCGGTTATTTGGGGAGTCGTATAAGCCTGTCCTCCAAGCGATGAAGCGATGCGCAGATCCGAAACCAGCTGGTTGTCCAGATAAAGCAATATGCGGCAATCCTTCAGGTAATAGTCGCCTGAATTTAGGTCGAGCTGCGACGGCACTCCTGAAGTAATTTTTGCGAACCTTTCAGCCCCTGCCTCAGACACAAGGACGCCGAAGTAGAATTCAAAAAAGTTTTTCCCTGGCATGATGCCAGAGTGCTGCGCATCCGTGTACACAAGCTCTATGTCATCACCCTTATAGGCCGTGCCAAGGAATATCGGGTCGCCACTGGCTGTGACATTAACGAATTCAAAATCCACCCCATCGAGCGTGAAAGTCGAATTCAACGAGAGCGTAAGATTGGTAATTTTTATTTTTCCGTCAGAAACGTATTCGACATCGTATTTGTTGTCCCTTAGGTCGAAAGTGCCTTTGCCATTTGCCATGTAAACTGGCTTGATTATTTTGGCCTCAAAGCTGCCTTGTTTTGAAAGCAGCGTGTCGACAACTTCCCTGCCGACGCCCGCAGCTTCTACCTGTACATAATAATCGCCCGATATACCTCTGACTGGAATGAGGCGTATCTCGCGGAGACCATAAATATTCGCTCTCGTCTGCAGCGTGCCTACTATCTGGTCGAGCATCTGGGCGGAGGCATTTTCTTTCGGTCTGAGGATTATCCTCGTGCCGCCCTTTATGTCAAGGCCGAAGTCGAGGTTTGTCCTGTCGATTTCATTGACTTCAATGCCTATGCCTGTATCATTTACCTTTAACTTGTAATCATTCCTGCCCACCTTGAGTCTAAGATCTCCGGTGAAGTTCTTTGCAAAATTGTTCCACTCCTCGACGCTGCGCATGGGCTTGCCGTTCGCTTCGGAAATAATCATGCCTTGCTCCAGCTGCCCTTTCGCAGGGGAGTCAGCGTATACATAAGCTACCTGGACCCCCGTATACTGCGGCTTCAGGCCTATGGCCAGCAGGCTTGCGCAAACCATTGTCAACAGCAGCAGCAAGCGCCAGTATTTCAGCATTATTTCATCCCCTTCTTTTCACAATACCATCTGAGTATTGCGACATTGGTTATCCAAGTGTTCATTATATCGAAAGCCAGACCTATCATAAGCACGTTGGCAATTTGCGTGATAACAGGCGAAAGGCCCAACAGGAAAAGCGGTGTAAGGGCGCCTATCGAAGTGAGCGTCATCGTAAGGCCTGTCTTCATGGCATGCTTTATTTTTTCATCGATGGTCTTGTCTTCGGATTCCCTAAGCATGCGCGAGGTCAGCAGTATGTCAGTGTCCACAGAATAGCCTATCAGCATCATAATCGCCGCCAAGCCGGCAAGCGAGAGTTCGATGCCAAAAAGCTGCATGAAGGCAAGGGTCATGAAGATGTCAGCAAATGCAGATATTATCACCGCCATCGATGGGACAAAGGTCCTGAAGAAAATGAATACCACAATGCCCATGAAAATGAACGCCAGTACCAGAGCGAGCTGGGCCTGCGTCCAGAAAGCCGCTCCAAGGGACGGGCCCATAGTTTCAATATTGTTATCCTGCGTGTCAACACCCATGGCTTTCGTCTCTGCCAGAATGTCTTCAGCTTTTATCTCGCTCGAGGTTTCGATTATCGTGCTATAGCCTCTGAAGCTTCTTACCTCGCGGACGCTGATGGGCTGGAATTTTTGTCTCAGGTGCGTTTCGATTGAAGCGATGTCAAGCCTTTCCTGCGTGTTTATCGTTATTACGGTTCCGCCTTTCATTTCGATTGATCGCTTGAAAATTTCTCCTGTCTGGTTATACTGGTTGAGAAGTATAGCAATGGATATTAAAAACAATACAATCGGTATGATTAGCAAAAACTTGTAGTTCTTCAGCAACATGATATCATAAATATTTGAGCCATGTTTTATAAAAGCAATTACGTAAAGTTTATTATGTTTGACATAGCTGTAATCGGCGGGGGGCCTGTCGGTTTGTACGCCGCTGCACTGTGCAAAAACATGGGTTATAAAATAACAGTGTTTGAGGAGGACAAGGAAATAGGCAAGCCTCTGAGATGTTCAGGTCTGATTTCGAGCAACATCCGCAAATTCCTCCCGCGGATTGAAAAATGGGGAGTAATTGAAAATGAAGTGGATGCTGCGATACTCCATTCTAAAAGGAGCGAGCTTGCGCTTAATAAAAGAAAGGCCGCATATGTGATAAACCGCTCGCTCTTCGACAAAAAACTTTCGGAACCTGTTGAAAAAGACATCATACTGGGTTGTAGGGTCACTGGACTAGATGTTTTGAAAAATGGTACGAGAATCCAGACAAATAGGGGCAGTTTTGAAAGCGAAATGACTTTTGTATGCAATGGACCAAACTCGATGATAGGCCGCAGGTTTTCTGGAAGCATGCAAACTGTAAAGGGCCTAATGGCAATAAAACAGGAAAAAAATTGCGCCAAAAACGTTGATCTCTATTTTGATATGGGGCTTTTGAGGGATGGCTTCTTCTGGAAAATACCCCGTGGCCGGACTACGGAATACGGAGTGTGGGGCAAAAACGTGAAATTCACCGATATAGAGAAATTTTTCGGCATAAAAAACTATGAAAAATTTGCCGGTCTTATTCCGGTAAAGCCGGTGAGAAAAAGCTTTTCTGAAAGAATCTTGCTCGTTGGTGGCGCTGCGGGCCAGAACAAGCCGTGGTCAGGTGGCGGCGTGATCTATGGCCTGACCTGCGCTGAAATCGCTGCAAAAATCGTTGAAAGGGCCTTCAGATTCAATGATTTCAGCGAAGATGCTTTGAAGGAATACGAAATCGGCTGGAGGCGAAGGATAGATAAGCAGATAAAATTTGGCATCGCATTTCGCAAGTTTTTGGAGAAAACAAATGATTTCCAACTCGATATCGCTTTCAGAACAGGAAAACTTTTCAGCTACTCGTGGATGGACATGGATTTCATTGTCTAGAATTCGATGCAGAGAACTCCTGTACTATCTGGCAGATTATGTCTGATATGCGTGCCATGTTCTCGAATGTCTGCGCGCCGAGATGCGGCGTCAGCAAAACGTTGTCCATCACGAGCAATGGCGAGCCTGTTGGCGGCTCCTGCTGATAGACATCGATGCCAGCATACTTGACCCTGCCTGATTTCAGGGCTTCTGTCAAATCTTTTTCATTCACAAGCTTGCCCCTTGCTGTGTTGATTATCACAACCCCGTCTTTCATCTTCTTGAGCGTCTTCCTGTTTATCATTTCATTCGTTTCGTCAGTTAGCGGAACATGTAGCGAGATGAAATCCGATCGCCTGAAAATTTCATCCATTGAAACAACTTCGCCGTATTCGAAGGGCCTCACGTGTTTTTCGCATCCTATCACATTCATGTCAAATGCTTTCGCTCTTTTAGCGACTTCAGTGCCTATTCTTCCAAGCCCGACGATGCCCATGGTCTTGTCGTAAAGTTCGCTGCCTTTGAGCTCTTTCATCCATTGGTTATTTTTCATTGACGTGTCGGCCTTCACTATGTTCCTGCATATGCCAAGCATAATAGCGAAAACGAGTTCTGTAACTGCAATGGTCGATGCTTCCGGTGTGTTTTTCACGAGGATGCCCTTCTTGTTGCAGTATTCGACGTCAATGTTGTCGAGGCCCACGCCGCCGCGGATTATCAGTTTCAGTTTCTTTGCACTATCTATCATCTGTTGGTCGACTCTTGTTGCGCTCCTAACTATTATGATATCTGCATCTGGAACTTCTTTTTTGTCTTCTACAACTGTTCCGAATTTCTTCAGCCTGCCCGGCAAATCTTTTGAAAATTGGTCGCACAAAATAATTTTCATTCAGCCGCCTCCGAGAATCTCATCGATAATTTCAAGCAGTTCTTTTATTTCGTCAAGTTGCGTGTCGCCCATGTGAGCAATCCTGAAGGTTATGTCCTTTAGTTTTTTGTAGCCGTTGCCTATGGCCATGCCTCTTTCGTTGAGTTTTTTTATGAGATCTGCCACAACGATTCCCTTGTTGTTGTTTATGGTTGTGAGGGTGTTCGATTCGTAACCTTTTTCAGGGAACAATTCGAAACCGCGTTCAAGAGCCCATTTCCTAGTGTATTCCGCCATTTGTCGATGGCGTTCAAAACGCTTTTCCATGCCTTCGGCCAGCATCTTGTCAAGCTGCATGTTCAATCCGTAAATCTGCGGCATTGCTGGTGTTGAAGGCGTCTGGTTTTTTTCAGCGTATTTTTTGAACACGAGAAAATCGAAGTAATAGCCTCTGTTTTTGATTTTTTCCGCGCGCTCCATTGCTTTTTTGCTCACGCTGAAGAGCGCGAGACCCGGAGGTAGGGCAAAGGCCTTTTGTACGCTTGCCAGACAGACGTCTATGCCAAGTTTATCCGCCTCTAATTTTATGCCTGCCAGCGAGCTGACAGCGTCTACCAGGAAGAGAACGTCCGGATACTTTTTCATCACTTTTGCTATTTCATAAATAGGATTTGTAACGCCTGTGCTTGTTTCATTATGAACAAGCAACAGGGCATCGTATTCTCCCGTCGCCAGTTTCTCGTCTATCATGCCAGGCTTGAAAGCCCTGCCCCATTCGAGCTCTATCTTGTCGGCAGATTTCCCATTGGCTAATGTTACATTGTACCAGCTTTCTGAAAACGCTCCTGAAACACAGGCCAGGGCCTTCTTCTCTATGCAATTCCTCGCGCATGCTTCCCACACGCCTGTGCCTGAGGATGTTGAAAGGAAGACATCATTATTAGTGTAGAACACTTTTTTTAGCTTCGGTATTGTGTCGGCGTACAAATCCTCGAAAGGCTTGCCTCTGTGGCATATGACCGGTTTTGATATGGCTTTCAGAACGTCAGGATAAACTTCGACCGGCCCGGGTATGAACAGCTTTACGTGTTTTTCCCAGCTTTTCATCAGACCACCCCGCACAAACTTCGAGAAAATTGTTTGATTTGCAAACTTAAAAACGTTAAAGGATTTTTTCGTCGTTCATCGTGTTCAACACATCAGAACTTGTACATAACAACCCCGCTGTAGACCTTTGGGTAAAAACAGGTTGATTTCGGCGGTATCATCTCGCCCCTTTGTGTTATTTCCTTCATTTCGTCTATTGTGATAGGATTGACAAAAAATGCAGCCTGGCATTCGCCATTTTTTACTTTAGTTATGCAACTTTTTGCATGGTCACTGAAGTCCTTCACATACTCCATGTGGCATTGGTCCTCCATTTTTTCAGTATAAATGCCAAGTATGTCCCTCAGTATCAACGTGTGAAGGATATTCATGTCCAATCTTCGCCATTTTCTTGAGAACCTGTCCCTTTCTCTGTCCATTATTTGTTCGTCCTCCGTCCTGACTGTAAGTATGAAAAATTTTTCACCACCCAGGTACATGCCAAAATGCTTTCCGTTTTTTTTGTTAAGCACTCCCAGAAGATCTTTTATTTTGTTTTCATCGCCTCCAAATTCTATGGTCTCGGTCTCAAAATTTTTCCCGAGCTTTTTCATAAAATCGTCTTTGTTGAAATTTTTGATGCCTTTAACAAGTCTGTGGGTCGGAAGAATCATAAGGCCTTCGTTGCTCATGTTCACGAGCATCATGGATGTGTATTTCGCATTCTCGTCGTGCGGATGGTCCCTGCTGTAACTAAGGCAGGTTTTGTACCTGTGATGCCCATCAGCGATTAGCAGTTTTTTGTTTTGCATTTCCTTTGTAATCTTCTCTATCATTTCTTTGTCGGTTATTGCCCACAACTTATGCCTTACGCCTTCGTATTCGGTGTAAAAATCAGCTACCGGTGGTTTCCTTTTGGCGGTTTCAATCATTTTTTCTATTGTTTTCTGTGGGTCCGAATAAAGTGAAAAAATAAGGCCCAAATTTGCTCTTGTTTTTTCCAGCAGCATTTTCCTGTTTATCATGGTGTCTTGAAGCGTTTCCTCGTGTGGGAAAATATTTTTGCCAAGTTCTTCGAGTTCAACCAGAGAACTGAAGCCTGTCCTTTCTATTTTCCTCCCGAACAATTCGAATTCTTGGGAATAAACATAAACCGAGGGCCTTTCATCTTGTTTAAGGCACCCTTTTTTAATCCATGATCTGAAAAGATCTGCCGAATACTGATATATGTCGCCATTTGATGTGCCATTTCTCTTGCCTAGATTCTTGCCGAGGTTTATCCTGATCACGTTGTGTTTTGAAATTTTAAGAAAGATGTTTTTGAATTCTTCGTTCGTGAGCTCGTAAGGTGGCAGAACGGCTTTGCCTATATCGACCTTGTTCTCATTATACCTGTAGCCGCGAAAGGGTCGTATGTTTACCATATTATATCATGCGTTGAATCTTTTAAATCATTGCAAAATTAGTTATGCGGTTTGAATTTGAAACCGTAAAGAACGAGACCTGTATCGTTCTCGCTCCTTATCCTTCTGAAGCATGACTTTACCTTCATTCCTATTTTGACATCATTCAAATCGCAGTCCACGACCTGCGAAAGAATCCTTGTGCCCTCTTCAAGCTCGATTATGGCGATTATGTAGGGAACGTATTCCTTGAACCCCTCGGGAGGCGCACGGATTATGGTATAAGAGTAAACCTTTCCGAAACCTGAAAATTTTATATCCTTCATGTGGCCCGACCGCCTGCAGTACGGGCAGATGACGCGGATCGGGTAGAATGCTTTTTTGCACTGGTCGCATCTTGAGCCTATCAGCTGGTATCTTTCCCTGAATCTTCTCCAGTGAAACGGAACTGCGAACTCTTTTGTCATATTCATCGACCGGGTGGTGTTATTTCTTGTTCGAAAGGATGTGAACCGTGACAGTTGCCCCCGAACCTCCTACGTTGTGGGCGAGGCCTACCTCAGCATTTTTCACCTGTCTTTTTCCGGCTTCCCCTCTCAACTGCATGATGAGTTCGGCTATCTGTGCAACGCCAGTCGCCCCGACAGGGTGACCCTTTGCCTTAAGGCCGCCTGACGCATTGACAGGTATCCTGCCTCCTATTTCGGTCTCGCCTTCCTCTATCATTTTTCCTCCCTTTCCTTTCTGCGTGAAGCCGAGGTCTTCGTAAGCGCATATTTCTGCGATCGTGAAGCAGTCATGAACTTCTGCAAGATTAATTTTGTTTGATGCAATTCTGGCCTGCCTGTATGCTTCCTTTGCTGCATGCACGGTTGCGTCCAGGGTCGTTATATTGCGCCTTGCGAAAAGGCTCAGGGTATCAGATGCCTGGGCAGAAGCCTTTATGTAAATGGGCGTATCCGTGTATTTTTTAGCGATTTCTGCCGGGACAAGAATTATTGTTGCAGCGCCATCCGTAAGGGGCGAGCAGTCGAGAAGTCTCAGCGGGTCGGCAACTAGGGGTGATTTTTCAACGTCTTCCGCTGTTATTTTATTTCTGTATTGGGCGAACGGGTTGTGCAGGGCGTTGGCATGGTTTTTGACAGCGACCAGTGAAAGCTGCCGCCTTGTCGTCCCGAAATCATGCATGTGCCTTTTGGCTATGAGCGCATATATCCCCGGAAAGGTAGCGCCGAAATAGGCTTCTGTCTCGTAGTCCATCGCGCCCGAAAGCGCAGTCGTTGCCTGGGGCCCGTAAACATCTGTCATTTTTTCCACGCCGCCGACTGCCACGAAATCGTACATGCCTGAGGCGACTGCGAGGTAACCAACGCGAACGGCAAGGCCTCCTGAAGAGCATGCCCCTTCCGTCCTTATCGCAGGTATTGGATTGAGACCAAGGTAGTCTGCAAGCAGGCCTGCGCCGTGCTCCTGCCCGGCAAACAGGCCGCCAGACATGTTGCCACCGACAACAAGCTGCAGCTCATTACCGGCAATGCCGGCATCTTCGACTGCTTTTATGCCGGCTTCAACAGCGAGTTCCTTCAGCCCCATGCTCCAGTGCTCTCCGAATTTTGTCAGGCCTATCCCTATAATTGCGACCTCTCTTGCCGGTCTAAGTTGGTTAAACTTCATCATGAGTTCACGCCTTTTAACTTTCTCCTGAACTTCACGTATTCAGCATAACCAAGATATCTTTTGGTTTTTATCATCTCATCAACGGCATTTTCCCCTTTTCTTGCCTTGATTATGCGCTTTGTCACGGTAATGGAAAATGAATCGGAGCCTGCGCCGGAACCGAACGACGTTGCGAGTATCCTGTCACCTGGTTTTGCAATGTCAAGAACTCTTGCAAGGCCTATCAGCGTTGCGGCGGAATACGTGTTGCCTATCTGTGCGACGAGGAGGCCCCGCATTACCTTTTCTTGCGGTATCCCCAGCATTTTCGCAGCTGCCAGAGGGAACTTCGTATTGGGCTGGTGAAAAATGAAATAATCGAAATCATTTACGGTTTTGCCTGTCTTTTTGAGCAGGCCATTGGTTGCTGCAATTACATGCTTGAAATAAGCCGGCTCGCCGGTGAACCTGCCTCCGTGCCTTGGGAAATCCTCGCCTTCCCTTCTCCAGAAGTCCGGGGTGTCGGTCGTGAACGAATATGTTTCCTCGATTTCGGCTATAACGTTTTCCTTTCCTATTATGTATGCTCCTGCGCCGGCGGCAGCGGTATATTCAAGCTCGTCGCCAGGTCTTCCCTGGGCGGTGTCCGAACCTATCGCAAGCCCGTATTTTATCCTTCCGGATTCCACCATGCCCATGCATATCTGGATGCCGGCGGTTCCTGCCTTGCATGCGAATTCTAGGTCTGCTGCTGTCATTTCCGGCGTCGCCCCTATTGCCTCGGCAACTATTGATGCTGTAGGTTTAATGATGTACGGGTGGCTTTCGCTTCCCACGTAAACAGCTCCTATCAGAAGAGGGTCTATATGCGCGACTGCAAGCGCCCGTTTGCTAGCTTCAACTGCCATTGTCGCAGCGTCTTCGTCCTGGCCCGGAACGCTTTTTTCTTCCAGAAGCGACCTTAGCCTTTCGGAATCGGAGCCCCAGATCTTCGCTATGTCCATTGATTTGATTCTCCATTGGGGAACGTACGCTCCGTATCCGACGATTCCGACTTTCATAAAAAAACCTTGAATATTAAAATAAACGTGTGAAAGAGGTTTTAAACCTTTTAACAGCCCTTCGGCAATAGACGATGAAACGCGTGGAGGATAATTTTAAATACCCCCCGGGCATTTAACCATGTATGGAAATTAAAGAGTTCTTTAAGAAAAATTATTGGGTTTTCCTGCTCATTGCCATATTCCTTGTATCATTCTATTTCCGCCTCATTCCGGGGACGAAAATGGAATATCCCCAGCTCCTCGAAATCGACACGCACTATTTCCTGAGGATGGCCGAGTATATAATAGAACATGGCGAACTGCCAACCCATGACTATCTTGGAGCATGGGGCACGATCCCAGGTGGCGGCAACAGGAACCTGGATTTCGTGGTCACCTTGTGGATTTATCCGATGATGTATTTCATGCTCCATCCGCTTTTCGGGGTTTCGATGTACTGGGTTGCTGTATGGTCTCCTGCCTTCTTAGGCGCGTTACAGGTGTTATTCATGTTCTTCCTCGCAAAGGAGCTGTTCAACAGCAACAAGGTTGGCTTGCTTGCAGCCGCTTTCCTTGGCTGCGCTTCCGGCGTGCTCTACAGGGTCTCGGCAGGTTACATAGAAAAAGAGCCGGTTGCGGGCATGCTGATGTTACTGAGCCTTTATTTTTTTGTGAAGGCCTTCAAGGAAAGGGAAATCAAAAAAGATACCAAATGGAGCTATCTGTTGACGCATCCCTTTTCCGTCATTGACAGGCTGAAGTTTGATGCTGAAAAAACCAATACTGTCAAGACGATTGCCTATGCGCTGGTATCAGGATTTTTCTTTGCGATGATGGCCGGCGCATCCGGCCAAATCAGGATACCTATGCTGGCGATAGGCGCTTCATTGATAATTTTCCTTTTCCTTAACAGGTATTCCAAAAACCTGGTATTCGCCCACGTGATCATGTTTATCACATATTTGATTGCATCGAGAGTCTTTGCTGTTGCTCCTCCACTTAATGACGTGGGTAACGTTTTGAATTTTGTTGTAATTGGTCTTATGGCCATGAGATATGTTGCGGAAAGATTCGGCATCGTGAAGAAAGAGCATCTGCCTTATCTTATTCCGGCCCTGGTAATAGGCCTGGTTTTTGCGACTGCTATTGCTTCTTACGTGTTTGTTGACGTGGGAGGCTGGGTCTCTGATATAGCGGAAAGGGTAGCCAACCCCCTGACGCTTGGCGTCATACCCTCGACAGTCGCTGAATCGCAGAGTGTGGGCGACTTCGCGAACGGGGCGCTGTCGAATTTCGGGACAGGCTACGCTGTTAGTTTCTACCAGTGGCCCTCCTTCATAATCTACTTCTCGGCAATATACTTTTCCCTGCTGGGAATTTTGCTCATGTGCTACGAATTCATCTTCAAGAAAAGGGATCTGGAATACGTTATGGTAGTTGTAATGTATACAATGTTCATGATACTCGCGATCGGTGCCGCAAGGCTTGCATTCCACTTCTCGTTCCCGTTCGCCATATCCGCGGGATATTTCCTCGCGAGGGGCGGCAGTTACGTTCTGGCATGGGGACAAAAGACTCTGAAGGGGAAGAAATTCCAGTACCTTAAAATAGCGGGCGGGATCTTCATCGGAGTCGTGATTTTCACAAACTATGCTGGCGCATGGGTGATGGCGAACAACATAAACGGCCCGCTGACTGAAGATTTTGAGCAGGCGTTAACATGGCTGAGGGACAATACACCTGAAGACGCAGTTCTGCTCGAATGGTGGGATTACGGATGGTGGTACCAGTACATAGCCAAGAAAATAACGCTCGTCGATGGCGGATACCACGACAGGACGCCAACCCAGGACATAGCCAAGTTTTATACGGAGCCCCTTTCCGAAAATGCCGATCCCTACAGCAGCCTCAACTTCCTTAAGAATTATACTATTAGCTATGTTATGGTTTCTTCTGACCTTATACCCAAATTCGGAGCGATGTCAAAGATAGCAAACTGGGGTGAGAAAATCGATGTCCTCCCGACTTTCAGTCTGACGAAAAATTATCAGGAAGGCGATAAGATACTGCTTGAATACGGCGGCGGCGACCAGACAATTCTTGTCGCCTATTCCATGACAAGCGACGGCAACAATACGGCGATCAAAAACATAACAGCCATTGTTAAAATGCCCCAGGGCCAAGCATACGTAAGGGACATAGGAATAGGGAACCAGATAATAAGAACGGACAGGCCCAACTCGATACCCGGCATGATATATTTTGCAGGCAATGCTGTGGTGTTCGTGCCGGAGGCAGTCGAAGACTGCGTCTTCATAAGGCTTTTCCTTTTTGATGGCAACGGCATGGAGAAGTATTTTGAAAAGGTTTACGACAACCTCGGCATAAAGATATACAAGGTCAAATACGAAAACTTCCCTGCGGGAATAACCGGGCAGTACATAAACGTTGCCGACAGATAAGCTATCTTTTTGGGATGACTTCTTTGAATTTTATACAATTGCCGCTTAAACGAGAATGAAGGCAAGCAGGCAGACAAGCGCTTCAAACAAAATAAGTATCGCGGTGATTTCCCGTTCCTTCATCGGTTTTATCTTCATGACGAGATGATTGAGCGAATATATCTTTTTGTAAGGTGCAGAAAGCGTTCCGTTATTTTGCAGGTCGCCAAGGCTTCTGGCCCTTAATTTCGATCGCAGCTTCAAGAATGCTTCAATTATCCATGGTGTAAGAACTATCAGGCCAAACTTCTCTATGTTGCCTATTATGATTATAGACGCGAGCGAAGCGCCTATGAGATAGGTGAGCGAATCGCCTGGCAGGAACTTCGCAGGGAACCAGTTCCATTTAATGAACGCCAGCAGTGAAAAACAAAGCGTAAAGGCTATAAGACTTGCTTCTAGGCGGCCGAGCATTAGGGTATAAAGGCCAAGCGAGAACGTGGAAACTATGCCCAGGCCCGCTTCAAGGCCGTTCATGCCAGCCAGCATGTTGGCAGCGTTGCTTATGACAACGACTGCCGTAGGCACGATTATAAGGGGGTAAATTATTCCAAAATCAATCGTGCCCAGAAACGGGAAGTCCATTGTTTTTGTGCCTGCCATTATCGCCATCAGCGGTATGGCAGCAGGCAGCGTGAGCAGGGGTTTCTGCCACTGTTTCAGGCCGATTCTTATGTCGGCAACGCCCTTGTTTTTCTTGGGCGCCTTTGAAACATTGATATCGTCCAAGAAGCCTACAAAGGTTATGATCAGGATCGAGCAGTAGGCAGCCAGAAGATAGGAAGCATTAAGTGATATACGAATCAGAAACGTGTGTATGCCTATAAAGAAAAACCCGCCGAGAAGGACGCCGCAAATCACCAGTATCCCTGCCGAAGTCGCCATTATTGGCTTGTCCTTTTTCTGCTGGTCAACACCGGCTATGCCGGATCTTTCCAGAAATTTTTTTATAGACGGCGTTATGAAAAGCACTGTGAAAAACGCTACGAGAATTGCGAAAACCATCGTGATCATGCAGCACACCCGATACTTTGGTTTATTTTGGTTTGGCGGCTATTAAAATTTGCTCTCATCGCTACTCCCAGACGTTTTCTTTGAAAACAATTCTCTTCAGCTTCATTGTAAAGAATACTATCACCGACACGGCTATTATTTCCGCCCAATCGGCCAAGCCGATGGCAGTTGTTTCGAATATGGTCTGGAAGAATGGCGTATAGACAATGAGCAGCTGCAAAAACACGGATGAGGCAATTGCTAGTATCAGTTTTTTGTTCGAAAAAAACCCAAGTTTGTGTTTCGCTCTCACTGATTCGACTCGCACCATCTCGAACATCACTATTGCCGTGAAAGCGACCGTGATTGCATGTGTTCTGCCTGTGGGAAGGTTCATATCAAACAGTATGAGCGTGCCTGCACACATTATCATGCCGAAAATCAGGATATCGGTGAGCATCGCCTTTGTGAGTATTCCTTCTTTCGGGTCCCTCGGCGGCCTTTCCATTATGCCTGGCGCCGCCGGATCGACACCAAGCGCCAGAGCCGGCAGGCCGTCTGTCAATAGATTTATCCACAAAAGCTGTATTGCCGTCACCGGCAGCAGTATCCCGAGTGTCGCCGGGTCCTGGAAACCTATGAGAAGGGCAAAGAAAACTATCATCACCTCGCCGACATTGCTCGACAGCAGATACTGTATAAAGTTTTTAATATTATCGTATATGGCCCTCCCTTCATATACGGCGCTTACTATGGATGAAAAATTATCATCACGCAGGATCATGTCCGAAGCTTCCTTGGAGACATCCGTGCCTTTTATGCCCATGGCGATGCCTATGCCTGCGCGCTTCAGTGCAGGCGCATCGTTCACGCCGTCGCCTGTCATGGCGACGATTTCTCCTTTCTTTTTCAGGGCATCAACTATCCTGACTTTGTGGAGAGGGTTGACTCTCGCGTAGACTGCGACTTCGTTGACTATTTTATCCAGTTCTTCATCTGAAATCTTGTCCATCTCTTCCCCGGTAATTGCTCTTTCATGTTCGTCCAGCAGGCCGAGTTTTCTGGCGACTGCGATTGCGGTGTTCTTATGGTCGCCTGTTATCATGACGACGCGTATGCCAGCTGTCTTGCATACCTTTACGCTCTCTATCGCTTCCTCTCTCGGCGGGTCGATCATGCCGACCAAACCAAGGAACGTCAAATTCTTTTCGGCCGATTTGTAGTCCTGCCCGTCAGTTTCCTTGTATGCGATTGCAAGGACGCGGAGCGCCTGATCCGTCATTGAAATGTTTTTTGAGAGTATTTTCTCTTTCCATTCGTGCGTCATTTTGGTTGTCTTGCCGTCGACGTGTATCTTGTCGCAAAGATTCACTATCACTTCAGTCGCTCCCTTGATGCAGGCCATGGCATTTTTTCCGGATAGCTGGTTCAGGGTAGTCATCATTTTTCTTTCGGAGGAGAATGGAATCTCATGAATTCTTCTGAATTTCGCATCAAGCTCCTTTTTGTCGAGGCCTATTTTCTTTGCAGCGACAACTATCGCTCCTTCCGTTGGATCGCCCAGGATGTTGAATTCCTTTTCGCTCATTTCCAGATTGGCATTAGTGCACAGCGTACCGACTTTGAGCATGAATGAAACGTGCTCAATCGTTTTGGCAGCGACTTCCTTACCACCCGAAATGAATTTGCCTTCTGGCTTGTAGCCCTCGCCAGTTACCTCGACGAATTCATCCGGGTACCATATCCTGCTTATGGTCATCTCATTCTTTGTCAGGGTCCCTGTTTTATCCGAGCATATGACAGTGGTGGAGCCAAGCGCCTCAACCGCCGGTAATTTGCGCATGAGGGCATTGCGCTTGGCCAGTCTCTGTAAACCGAGCGCGAGGGTAATGGTCATCACCGCCGGGAGACCTTCCGGTATGGCGGCGACTGCAAGAGCGATACCGGTTATCACCATCGTAATAATCAATTTCTCAGTGAGCGGCTGTCCTGCGAGTGGCCCCTCCCTTACGAGGCCTATGACAATAACCAAAGCACATATAACGAGAATCAAAAGACCCAGTCTCTTTCCGAAGACGCCAATCTTTTTTTGTAAGGGCGTTTCCTGTTCCTGCTCTTCCTGCACCACATGCGCTATCTTGCCCATCTCGGTCTTCATGCCCGTGCTGACAACGATGCCCGTGCCTCTTCCGTACGTGACAAGGGTCCCCATGTAAGCCGTGTTCTTTCTGTCTGCGATCGATGCTGCCTTGGATATGTCGGTGTTCTTTGTCACGGCTGATGATTCGCCCGTCAGGATGGCCTCGTCTATTTTCAACTCCGATGTCTGGATTAGCCGCATGTCGACAGGTATGCGGCTGCCTTCTTCAAGCATAACCAAGTCGCCCGGAACCAAGAGCCGGCTGTCTATTTTTTTTTCCTTGCCATCGCGCATCACTATAGCTTCCGGAGACGTGAGTTTTTTGAGCGCCTCTATCGTCTTTTCTGCGCGGTACTCCTGGACAAAACCAAAGATAGCATTCAAAATAACTATTGTTATTATGGCTATTGCATCAATCAATTCGCCTATAAGCGCCGAGAAAATGGTTGCGCCGATAAGTATGATTATGAGGATGCTTTTGAATTGGGAAACGAAAATTTCGAGCTTGCTCACGCCTTTCTGTTTTTGTAGTTCATTGTAGCCGAATGTTGCCAGCCTAGCCTCCGCTTCATTTTCAGAAAGACCTTTTGTTGTCGTCCCCAGTTTTTTTAGAACTTCATTTGCTTCAAGTTCATGCCAGCGAATATCAGAAGAGATGTCCATTAAATAAATTTGTCACCAGTTCTTTAAATTGCAGAAATAGCCACTGGCCCTATTCCTTTTTGAGCCGCATTATAGCCTCGGCGATGTCGCCTGTCTCGCGCAGCATTTCCCTTGCTTCCTCTTTGGAAACGCCTGCCTGTTCTGCGACCATCTCGACGTCGTCTTCGCTGACGTCCTCGTCGCTTCTTTCCCTCTCGCTGACGTCGCCTGAAATCTGGAAGGTCTCCTGCCCCATTGCCTTAATTTTCGAGACCTGGGGATTCGTTATAATGATGTCCTTATCGGGCGTGCGAATCACGACCTCTTCTGCGTCGATGTTTGTGACATTCATGCCCATCTGCTTCATCATTTTCTCCATGTGTTTCGGATCCATTTTCATAGCGACCAATAAAGATTATTGTGGCAATTGGTTTAAAAACCCAGCGTTTTATTAAAAATTTCGGTCCTGTGAAATCCATTTTTCAAAGTATACTTTTGGATAACGAAATGGTTTTAATATTGCGCAGGCAAATCTCAATATGCTTTTCCAGATACTCGACGTGGACTACACGCTGGTCGACGAAAAGCCGATAATAAGGCTTTTCGGCAAGACTGAAAATGGCGAAACCGTATGCGGTTTCTACGAGAATTTCGAGCCCTATTTCTACGTGCTCGGAAACAATATCGAGGATCATGTAAAGAACGAAGCGAATTTCGTGCGTCTGGAGAAGGTGAAAAAATTCCTTCCGCTCGGCTACCAGACGGAGATGAAGGATGTCTGGAAAGTCGTAATAAAAAATCCTGCAAAGACGCCTGAGCTGAGGGAAAAGCTCATGTCAAGAGGCTTCCGTGTCTTCGAGGCTGACATTCCTTTCAAATACAGGTTCATGGCGGACTTCGGCCTAAAGGGCATGGACTGGCTGGAAGTTGAAGACACGAACGGCGTCCCGACGAACACCGTGAAAACGGAAAAAAGGATAAAAATAAAGGAATTCAGGCATGCCGACAAGGATGGCATCGCGCCGCTGAAATATCTGGCACTTGACATAGAGTGCGTTTCGCTTAAAGAGGGGGAAATGCCTGACGGCAGGAAGGACCCGATAATAATGATTTCGCTCGTTTTCAGCGATGCGCACAAGGGGAGGAAGGAAATGGTGCTGAGCACGAGGTCCGACAAGGACGTTACCTTTTTTGAGGACGAAAGTGAAATGCTCAGGGGACTGATAGACGTAATAATGGACTATGACCCTGACATCATCACCGGCTTCAACGTCAATAACTTCGACATACCCTACATACTCGACAGAATGAAGGAAAGAGGGGTATTCGCGAGTTTCGGTAGGTGCACAAAACCCGTTACGAAACACCAGATGATGAGCAGATTCAAGATAAACATATCCGGGAGGGTAATAGTTGATTCCTTTGAAATTGTCAAACGTGACTTCTCCCTCAAGAGATATGACCTGAACACCGTGGGTCTTGAGCTGCTCGGCGAGGAAAAGGAACCTGTGAAGAAATCGGAGATAGAAAAGCTCTGGAAGGGCAACCAGGAAAAATTCAGGCTTCTGGTGAATTACGCGAAAAAGGACTCCGTTATCGCGATGAACCTTTTGCTGAAACTCAACCTGCTGGACAAGTACATTGCTCTTTCCAAGATTTCAGGAATCCTACTGCAGGACATACTTGATTCCGGCGAGACCACGAGGATCGAAAACCTTATACTGAGGGAGTTCAATAAAGAGAACTTCATAATTCCATGCAAGTCGGACAACATGGAAGTCGCCAAGCGGGAAAACGCCAGAAAGGTCGAATTGAAAGGCGGTTTCGTTATAGAACCTGACAAGGGCCTGCACTCAAGCGTCCTTGTGCTTGATTTCAAGTCCATGTACCCTTCGCTCATCCGGACGTATAACATGTGCCCGACGACTTTGCTTCTGGACGGAGAAATCGAGGGCGCCGTGCAGTCGCCGTCCGGGGCGAGATTCGTGCCAGAAAACGTCAGGAAGGGGATAATACCACGGATACTGGAGCATCTTATGAAGGAGAGGCAAAACGTGAAAAGGGAAATGAAGAAGGAGCCGAAGCCTGAACGCATACGTGAACTGAAAGCGAAGCAGTTCGCCCTCAAGATAATGGCCAACGCCTTCTATGGCTATTTCGGCTACCCCAGAGCGAAAATCTACTCTCTTGAAATAGCCAACTCGATAACCGGATTCGGAAGGGAAACCATAAAGAAGACGAAAGAATACATAGAGGAGAAGTTCGGCTACAGGGTCGTTTACGGTGACACGGATTCCGTGATGGTCAAGGTGCCTTTCGAGGATCTCGATGAGATGAAGAAAGCCGGAGACGAAGTGGCCAAAAACGTTACGTCAGGCCTGAAGGGCGTGATGGAACTTGATTTCGAGAAAATTTTCAAGCGCTTCCTGCCTCTCACAAAAAAACGCTATGCTGCATGGCGTTTCGATTACGTCAACGGGAGCTGGGTTGAAAGCATAGAAACGAAGGGTATTGAAACCGTCCGGAGAGACTGGTGCGATCTTACATCAGAAACAATAGAGAAGATTTTGGAAACCATACTCAAGGCAAATGACATCAAGCAGGCTGTGAAATATTTCAAAAACGTTACTGATGAAATGGTCACTGGCGGGATACCCATACAGAAGCTGATAATAACCAAGACCATGACCAAAGGAGCGGAACGCTATGACGGCATGCAGCCGCATGCAGAACTCGTGAAAAAGATAAAGAAACGCACGCCGGCTGAAGCGCCAGGCGTCGGGGACAGGATTGGTTATGTGATAATAAAAGGCCTCGATCTCCTGTCAAAAAGGGCGGAAGACCCGGTTTACGTCATGGAACGGGGGCTGGAAATAGACTCGAAGTACTACATAGAAAACCAGCTGCTTCCTCCGCTCGAACGAATATTCGATGCGCTAGGCATTTCAAAGACCGAGCTTCTTGGCAAAGGCAAGCAGATCGATTTGTTCGGCATATTGAACGGAAATGGCGGAAAAGCGATTGAAGCGAAGGAAGTTTCCATGAAAGACTTTAACGGCTTCATCTGCAAAAAATGCTGCAAAACATATGCGATGCCTCCGCTAAGCGGAGCCTGCGAATGCGGTGGTTTACTGCTGTTCTCTTCGCCGCAAGGACCTGCCAGCAGCATTGTAATCTGATTATAAGGTTCGGCTTGAGCATGCCGAGCAAATGAACTTCACCATGAAGTATGAACCCCCTCTGTTTCCTGTGGAGTTTTGCATGAAGTTCACGAAGGATACCTTCATTTTCAACGCTGGTAATTTCACGGTGAAGGTGAAACAACCTTCATTTCTTATGGAAATTATATTTTAAAACATGTCCTATATAAGCTTGTTTTGCTCATGTTTCACAGGAAATGAAGGGGTTACCACAATATTCCTGAAAAGAACGGGTTGAAGCCGGAGAAGTAAAGGATGGTTGGCAATATTAAAAACCCCATGAGATTCGTTCTTTTGATGCCTGTTGACACCGCCAACAGACCCAGAAAGGTTCCTGTTACCGAAATCATAACTCCCAGCGGCCCTGATAAAGCCACGATCATTACAGAAAGCACGCAGGCCGTGATTATCATAGTCTTGGTGTAGTTTAGTTTTCTCATGAAACCCAGAAGCAGTCTGGCTGCTTTTATGGTGGCTACTGCGGAAACAAGCGCGGTAATCACTCCGACCACGACAATGATGCCCATGTCCTGCACTGTGAACTGGTCCATAATCTGTGAAATCATCCATACAGCGCCGGATCTCGTTTTACCGAGCAGATAGAAGACAATGAACGTGAAAAACATGTTGGACGTGTTTATGCCGCCAAGGGCGATGAGGAACTCCTTCATCTTGGCTTTTAGCGCTTGGGCTGCAATTATGCCTGCCTGAGAAGAACCCAGACCAGGAAGCAGCCCGGAAATCATGCCGGCAATCCAGCCTGCCAGACTCCCCTTTAGCCAGTTTCCGTGAACTTCGCTCCGTATCTTCTGCGGCGGTATCCTTGTCTTCTCCATGATGCTTGTAAGGATCGTGCTCAGGCCGAAAAGGCCTGTGAGGGCGGGGAACAGCGCTCCGTCCGAAGGCAAAGAATTGAGTGTAATGAAACCGAAAATGCCGGATGCGAGAAATATTGAAGCCGCTGCCAATCGTTTTTTCGTTCCTCTTTCCATCCAGACCATCCATAAAACAGCTGTTATGAGGATGATGTGGATCACGGGTTTTATAACAAAGTAGATCGACGGCAGAAGGACGAAAAGGAATGGCAGGCTCATAACCGTGAGAAACATGACCCCCAGCCCTCCCATCGCAGTGAGGAAAATTGCTTCGTATCCTCTCCCTTTCAGCAGCATCCTGTGGCCAGGAAGAACCGAAATCGCCGAATCTTCCTCTGGTGCTCCGAAAAATATTGATGGGATGAAATCAAAAAATGTATTCGAAACCGCCAGTGAAACAACGAAGGCCAGTATTGCCTGAATCGGAAAACCGATAAACAGAAACGAAAGGGAAAGCGTAAAGGCAAATATTGTGTTGGGATGTATGCCTGGCGCGAGCCCTGTGAAGAAACCAAGCACGATTCCGAGGAGAACAAAAAGCAAAATCTCCAGGAACATTTTTAGAAATTCAAACAGCGGCTTAAGAAGTTGAGTTTAAACATAAACATTTGTTTAAACAAGCCAAGACCGCAAACACGATTAAACAACATACGCACATCAGACGTACAAAACATATATATATTTAAATAATTGACGTAAATTTATTCTATGGTTGACGAATTTAACCTTTCAAGAGACAGGCTAGCAAAGGATATAACAGGAGAAATCATACTGTCCGAAAAACCCGAGCAGGTCCTGAAGAAATGGAGGGTAATCTTCGGTTTTTCGCAGAAGAGGCTCGCCGAGTACATTGGCATTACGTCATCTGTCATATCCGACTATGAATCAGGCAGAAGGAAATCGCCAGGCATAAACGTCATAAAGAGGTACGTCAATTCGCTGATAGGTCTTGACATCAAAAGGGGCGGAAATGTTCTCAAGACCTTCGCCCAGGTCGCCAGCACTTCGAACCTTTCCAAGGCGATAATAGACATACGCGAATTTTCTAGCGGCGTCCCTGTAGAGGATTTCTGCAGGAAAATAAACGCAGGCATAATAACAAAACGTGCCCCCATTGACAGGGAAATATA
The DNA here is from genome assembly GCA_041489155.1 of Candidatus Aenigmatarchaeota archaeon. GTDB lineage: Archaea > Aenigmatarchaeota > Aenigmatarchaeia > QMZP01 > QMZT01 > JBGPQP01. The sequence continues at coordinate 97,229 of JBGPQP010000001.1, read as the reverse complement.
CGGTTACACCATTGTAGACTCTGTGAAGGCAATACTGGAGCTTTCACACAACCAGCTGATCCAGCTTTATGGAACTACGACACAACGCGCCCTTCTCTTCACGGGCGTGACTACCGGAAAAACGCCAATGGTTGCCATCAAGCTCACCGGTCTGCAGCCCGGTCTGGTCGTGCTTCACGGCATAGACAAGGTGAATGAAGTTGCCATGAACATCGCTGAAGTCGAGAGCATACCCGTGGCTTTGTGCAGGATCGAGTCAATAGAAGAGATAATGAACAGGCTGAAAGACATTGTCTGATAGAAAGGGAATCATATCTTTTTTATCTCGCATTTTATTTCATCACCTATCTCAACAAGGCCGTAATACCCTTCGTAGGCAACGCCCGGATAGAATATGGTCGTGCTTCCAAGCTTGTCCGTGCCTCCTGCCTCGTGTATGTGGGCGGATATCGCAAGCAGGGGCTTTCGCTGCTCTATGAATTCGCGAATCGCTTTCGAGCCGACATGTTCTCCTGTTTCAACCTTGTCCAAGTTGGTACCAAGCGGCGGGTTGTGCGTGACCAGTATAAATTTGCCTTTTATTTCCTTGGTCTTTCTCTCAAGCGCCTGTTTTATTTCCTCATCCGTGGGCTCGAACTTGGTGTTGAATGGTGTTGCTGCCCCGCCGAAGCCCACGAACTCGAAATCGTTGAACTTCCTCGTTCTTTCATGCAGGTTCACGTTGTATTCATCGAACACGTCTATTATTTCATAAGGTTCGTGGTTGCCAGGTATGCAGAAGAGAGGCTTGCCCAGCGAGAGCAGTTTCTGGACTATCAGTTCGGCTATGTCCATCTGGGAATAGCCTTCAGGTATATTGAATATGTCGGTAAAGTCACCGGGACAGATCACCAGGTCAAAATCCCTGCCGCTGAGCTTGTCTATGATTTTTGAGAACTTCTCGAACTCCCCATGTATGTCCGCGATGACGAGTATTTTGAGCATATTAATTCTTGGTGGATTTATATTAAAGCTTCAACTCTACAAGCCCGCGAAGTGGACTTCCCCGTTGTCATATTCCGCAAAACTTCCTGAATCGCTTGATATTACGACAACGCCCCTGTAATTTTTGGTCCAGTTTTTGCCGTTGTTGAAAAGCCAGAAAATTCCTGGTATCTCGGCTATCAGGTTGTCAGCGATGCCGTCATCTGATATCTGCCTTTTCTTGAGCGTTTTGACAGTATCATCCTCGCTCATCTCCTTTTCAGGCGAAAAGGCGAGCAGATGAATTTCGCTGCCATGCTTTTTTATTTTTATGGATCCGAGCCTTCCGAACCCGGATATCATGTTGCTAGCCTTGCCGCCGGAAGAGCATACTATCAGGCCGGCCATGCTGTCTTTTGCCCTAGTTGTGAGCGTGATTTTTATGCCGGGTGGCCTTGGATTATTCTCGAGCGGGATGTCGGGCCATATGATTTGGTTCGGGAAAAAACGATTCTCCTTGAAAAAGCCGCGCAAACCGACAATATCGCCTGTTTTTATGTCGTTGTTTTCACTCACTACTTCTGTCTCTCCCGTTACATCTTCGAGCACGAATCCGTTTGCGTTCCTTTCCTTCACCCTTCCTATGATTGTCGCCTCGGCAAAAACCTTCCTTCCCTTGTTTATCGACACGGCGTCTGTTTTTTTAAGCAGGATCTCCCTGAGGAACTCGAATTTCCTGTTGCATAATTTTATGAAATCGCCGCATGAAATTTTACCGCTGCTCTGTTTGGCGATCAATATCTCGTCATTCGTCTCGCCAAGCTTTTTCTCGAGCACCTGCATGTAGTTCTGCTCGCTGATGTTTTCCAGTTCATCCGGCGCGAGCATGACGCCGTTTTTAAGAAACAAATCGATTATGTCTTTTTTGTTCATAAGCTTGGCCATAACCTTAATTCAAATAAACTCGCCGCTGAACATCTTTTCTATCTTTTCCGTGGTTTCTTTCGAAAGGTCCGTCTTTATTTCCCTTGTCCTTCCGTATCTTCCTTTGGATATCACCTTGGCGTTCACTATCCCGAACATGTCGAGTTCGGATATTAGGTCTGACACCCTTCTCTGGGTCAGCGGCTTGAGATTGTTATTCCTGCAGACGTCTACGTACACGTCGTATATGTCGCCTGTCTGTATGCCGCTGTTGCCGTTCTTCGCGAGTTTTAGTATCGCAATAAGGACGCATTGGGATTGTTTTGGCTGGTTTTTTATTATTTCTGTCGTCTTGTCCATGTCCAGCCTCCTTTCTGCCTGGTCAACGTGCTCTTCGGCCACCATGTTGTTGCTCATTCTCTCTGCTGTCTCTCCGGCAACCCTCAGCAGATCGAGCGCCTTCCTTGCGTCGCCGTGCTCCTGCGCTGCCAGGGCCGCGCACTTCGCTATAACGGATGGAGTAATCGTTCCCTCATTGAAGGCGGAACCTACCCTTTCGGTTAGTATGTCCTTAAGCTCGTTTGCGTTGTAGGGCGGAAAAACTATTTCCTCTTCCGACAGCGAGGATTTGACCCGCGGGTCAAGATCGTTTATGAAGGATATGTTGTTGGATATGCCGACAAGCGTGAGTTTTGCGTTCTTCAGGTCCTGATTGACCCTTGTGAGGTTGTAAAGCACGCCGTCTCCTATTTTGTTAATCAGCGCATCTATCTCGTCAAGGACCAGGATGATGCTCTGTTTTTTGGCGTCAAGCAGGCTGAAAAACTGTTGGTAAAGTTGGTTTGTCGGCAGGCCCGTGAAAGGGACACTGACGCCAAAATTTAGTATAAGCTGCGAAAGCATCCTGTACTCGGTATCGGAGACCTTGCTCATCTTGCAGTTAATGTAGATTACCTTGATGTTTTCGCCCTCGTTTTTTTTGGCCGTTTCCAGCAGCCTTGAAACCGTGTGCTGGACGCAGAGAGACTTGCCGGTGCCTGTCTTTCCGTAAATGAATATGTTGGATGGTTTTTCGCCGCGGAGCACCGGCGCCAGGATGAGACCGATATGATTGATCTGTTTATCCCTGTGTGGTATGGTGTCCGGTGTGAACTGACTTGTTAGCATGTCTTTTTTCTTGAAAATGGGCTTCTTTTCCAGATAATCTTGGAAAATATTATTGAGGGAAACTTGGGCCATGTTTTCCATATGAAACGGGGGTTTAAATGTTTTTGCCTCGCACACCCCAATTTCCTGTGGAACTATATTTTAATTTCCTGTGGAAACTTATAACATCGTTATAATACGTATACGTATACGTAAAGTTTAGCTTTAAAACAAAAAACAAAACTCCAGTGGAAATAAAGGTGATAGGGTCTTATTTCTTCCTTTTTAACTTTTTGGTTGCCTTCTCCGTACGCTCCAAAGCAGTCTTAATTTTTTCATAAGATGTCGCGAAGGAGCAGCGCACATACCCCTCACCGCATCTGCCGAACTCAGTACCCGGAACCACAGCAACCTTCGCGTTTTTTACCAGCCATGCCGAGAATTTCAACGAAGACATACCAAAACTCTTCACATTCGGGAAGGCATAGAAGGCGCCTTTCGGTTCAACGCAGCTGAAACCAGGGATTTCGTTCAGCCTTTCAAACATCAGCTTTCTGCGTCTGTCATACTCTCTGATCATCTTGGCAACGTGTTTTTGCGGTCCCGACAACGCAGCCAGCGCAGCTTCCTGCGAGATCGTTGGCGCGCAGACGGTTGAATAAATATGAATCTTTTTCATTGCCTTTATGATTTTTTCTGGCCCGGCCGCGTAGCCAAGCCTGAAACCAGGCATGGCATGCGTTTTTGAAAAAGAGTGCAGCGTGAGAACGCGTTCCTCCATCCCGTTCAATGAAGCGAGTGAAATATGTTTCTCGCCGTCGTAGACCAGCTTCTCGTATGCCTCGTCAGAAATCGCCAGCAAATCATATTCATTCACAAAATCTGCTATCTCCTCCAGCGTTTTCTTTTTGTAAACAACGCCAGTTGGGTTTGAAGGAGAATTCACGATTATTACGTTGGTTTTTTCGGGCAGTATCGCCTTTTTAGCCTGCTCTATATTAAACTGGAAGCCGTTCTCCTCGCAAAGGGGCATGCACAAAGGCATGCCGTTTAGAACCTCGACCGTCGGCGTGTACGCCAGGAAGCCCGGATCAGGCACCAAAACGCCCTCGCCTGGGTCGACGGTGCACATCAGCGAAAGCAGTATCGCTTCGGTCGAGCCAACGGTCACTATAATCTGGTCGGGCGAAACGTCAATCCTGTTTTCCTTCTTCAGTTTTTTCGCTATAGCCTCGCGCAGTTTCTCCCTGCCGGCAGGCGGAGAATAGTGCGTGTATCCCTCCCTGAGTTTTTTGCATGCGAATCTGATTATATGTTTGGGCGTGTCAAAGTCAGGCTCGCCGGGGCCGAGCGATATTATGCCCTTGCTTTCCTCGGCGATTTTTATGAGTTCGCCAATCGTTGAAACAGGAAGCTCTTCCTCCCTCTCTGAAATTATCCTCCGGACTGGCATAATAATATATTGTCAGCGTCAATAATATGTTTTATGAGCAAAACAAACGGACTTGAACCGTTTTTCAAACCGAAAACCATCGCCGTCATCGGGGCATCAAGGGATCAGAGCAAGATAGGGCACGTGGTTTTCAGAAACATGGTTGAAGGCGATTTCAAAGGCAAAGTTTTTCCCGTCAACCCGAGCGCCAAAAAAATCCTCGGCATGAAATGTTATGAAAGCGTGATGCGCATAAAGGATAGGGTCGACCTCGCAGTCATATCGATCCCTGCGGAATTCGTGCCGAAGGCGCTTGAGGAATGTGGCAGGAAGGGAATAAAACACGTAGTCGTCATAAGCGGCGGCTTCAAGGAGATAGGCAACACGGAACTTGAGGAGAAATTGTCAGGCATTGCAAAAAAATACAAAATCAGGATTATAGGCCCAAACTGCCTCGGTGTCTTCGATCCATATAGCGGAGTCGACACAGTATTCCTTCCGCGCTACAAACTCGGAAGACCAAAGGCCGGCGATATAGCTTTCGTAACCCAGTCCGGTGCTGTTGGTTCGGTTGTGATAGACTGGATGGCCAGAAAGGGCTACAAAATGTCGAAATTCATTTCCTATGGCAACGCCGTCGACGTGGACGAAGCTGATTTATTAAAATACCTCGTCAATGACAAGAAGACGAAAGTCATATGCGCGTACTTCGAGGGTGTGAAGGAGGGCAGGAAGTTCTTCGAAATAACGCGAAAAATTGCCGGCAGGAAGCCAATAATCGTTCTCAAAGGCGGCACAACTTCGGCAGGCACGAAAGCGGTTTCGTCGCACACGGGCTCGCTCGCCGGCTCGTTCGAAATATATTCAGCAGCTTTTAAACAGGCGGGCGTCATACAAGCGGATGACATGGAGGAGCTTTTCGATTATGCACGCACGCTGTCATGCCTCCCCAAACCCGGATGCAATAGGGTGCAGATAATAACGGATGGAGGAGGCTTCGGCGTCCTGCTTACCGACAACATAATACAGCAGGGTCTCAGGCTTTCCAAAATGACCGATGAGAACGTGGAGGAATTGAAAAAGAAAATGCCGGGCCATGTTATCATAAAAAACCCAATCGACCTGACGGGAGACGCGGACACCGAGAGGTACAGGCAGGCTCTGGAAATCGTGCTCGAAGACCCAAACGTCGACATAATAGGTCTCATAGTCCTGGTTCAGGTTCCAAGGCTCGGCGGGGAAATCGTAGACACGATAATAAACGCCTTCAAGTCGAGCAAGAAACCGATTTTTGTCGTATCTGCGGGCGGTGATTATACGGAGGTACTGAAAAAAACAATGGAGGACATAGGCATACCCACATTTTCGTACCCGCAAAACGCAGCGAAATCTATGAGGGTTCTGTATGAGTTCGGCCAGGAAAAAAACAAGAAGAAATGTGATGAAGAGGGGTAGAGTCATAATCATGGGGGCAGCAGGCCGCGATTTCCACAATTTCAACGTTTTCTTCCGGAACAACAGGGACTACGACGTCGTCTGCTTTACAGCAGCGCAAATACCGGATATCGCTGGCAGGCATTATCCAAGGGAACTTGCAGGCAGCCTGTACCCCAGAGGCATACCAATCTTTGACGAAAAAGCCTTGCCCGGGCTCATAAAAAAATACAGAGCGGACGTAGTTGTGCTTTCTTATTCCGACCTCGCTTTCGCTGAAGTGATGCATAAAGCGAGCATAGCAAATGCGTGCGGCGCAAACTTCGTCCTGCTAGGCACGCAAAAGACGATGCTAATATCCAGCAAGCCGGTTATATCTGTATGCGCGGTAAGGACAGGCAGCGGCAAATCGCAGACCACGCGCAAGATATCCCTCCTTCTTAGAGATATGGGTTATAAAGTGGTTGTCATCCGCCATCCCATGCCTTATGGTGATCTTCGTAGGCAAGTCTGCCAGCGCTTTGCGACTTATGCAGACATGGAAAAAAACAAATGCACGATCGAGGAGCGCGAGGAATACGAGCAGCACATAAAAAACGGCTTCATAGTGTTCGCGGGAGTCGATTATGAAAAGATCCTGCGCGCCGCGGAGATGGAAGCGGATATCATCCTCTGGGACGGAGGCAACAACGACACGCCATTTTTCAGAACGGATTTGCATATAGTTGTCGCAGACCCGCACAGGGCAGGCCATGAGCTAGCATACTATCCGGGCGAAACTAATCTGCGAATGGCAGATGTTGTTATTATAAACAAAGAAAATACTGCAGCAAAAGAGAAAATTGAAAAAGTCCTTGAAAACGTAAAGGCAGCGAATCCGCATGCGCAAGTCATCCATGCCGATTCTGAAGTTTCGGTCGAAGATCCGGACAAAATAAAAGGAAAGAACGTCCTCATCGTAGAGGACGGCCCGACGCTGACGCACGGCGAGATGGCGTATGGCGCTGGCTGGGTCGCCGCGAAGAAGTTCGGCGCTAAGGCGATAGTCAAACCGAAGCAATACGCGGTCGGAACAATAAAACAGGCATACGAAAAATACACCCAGATTTCAGATGTCCTGCCGGCGCTTGGCTACAGCAAGCACCAGATCAGCGAGCTAGAAGAGACAATAAACAGGATACCATGCGATTTGGTAGTGGTTGCGACTCCGATCGACCTTACAAAGATAATAAAGATAAACAAGCCATCCGTCCACGTAACTTATTATCTGAAAGAAAGGGGCAAGCCGGACCTCGAGCAGGTTCTGAAAGAATTTATCAAAAGAAAATTCTAAAGCAAAGCTTCAATCTTTCTGATTTCTTCGGTTGGTGCGCAGATGGTCAGGATGTCGCCTTCCCTGATTCTTGTGTCCGGCTTGGGTATGATGAGCTTGTCCTCACGGTAGATGCAGGCGATTGCGAAATCTCTCGCGATGTCGGCGACGTTCTTGCCGGCAAGTTTCGAATCCTTATGGGCATGAACTTCGAATATCTCGCCCTTGCCTCCCGCCACGAACGTGACCAGATGCTTGCCAGGCTTTTCGACCATCTTCTTGAACGCGAGCACGGCAGTCTCAGTCGCGTTAATCACATTGGCAATGCCGAGTTTTGAGAAATCCTTCTCGCTGGCCTGCTGGTTTATCCTTGAAACTATGCTGGAAACCTTCGCTTCCTTCGCTGCCTCGCAAACTGCGAGATTAACCTTGTCGTCGCCTGTTGCGGCAACAACAGCATCGGCATTTTCAATGTTCGCATCCTTAAGAAGATCCCTGTCTGAACCATCACCGTACAAAACAAGGGCATCAAGGCGGTCGGCAAGTTCTTCAGCCAGCGATTCGTTACTCTCTATCAGGACAACGTCGTGCCTTTCCTTGACAAGAATTTTCGAAAGCGTTTCGCCCAGTTTACCGCCGCCAACCACAATTATTTTCATGTAAATATATTGGTGCATTAATTAATATTCCATCCGAGTGCGAGCAGAAACCACGAGAAATCCGCCTACCACACAACAACCATCAATTTCATAGTTTCTTTTGCAGACCCGTTTTGCAGCATACCAACCCTTCCTATCTCTGCTTTTGCACTTCCTGTAGGTGCGCCCCTCGGGAAGTTGGGTCCGCAGGCAAGCAATACGCCTGACTGTATTGAAGCGAGTTCTATCCTGATATTATCAGGCAGGATAGCGAAACCGGTCGTTTCATAAAGATACAGGTCGTTTACCAGTTTATTGTAGTTCTCGAAAGAACAGTAGGTTGAATTAAATTTCTGGATTTTCGTGATGTTAAATTCCGAGTTGTCCATAAGACTCATTGAGGATGTACCACCCATCAAAATCTCTGATATCTGAACCGCCCTGCTCTGTAGCCGGCTCTGGTAAAATTTGCCCTTGAAATCCGTGACGTTCACGTTCATGTAATTTATGGCATAGAGAACAATTGCAAAAAAAAGGAAGCCGGCTATAAGGAACTCGAAAATTAGCTGACCTTTCATAATCTATACTTTCTGAGCTGTCAATAAAAATAAATGCTCACGTGTCGAATAATATATTATCATGAAAAGGATTCTAGTCCTATCAGCGCTGTTTCTGGTGTTGTTAAGCTCTGGCTGCACGGTTCCTTTGCTTGACATAGAAATTCCGTTTTTGCCGGACATTTTTGGCGGCGTTAGTGTACAGGAACAACGACATGACGTAATCTCGATAGAAAGCCTGCAGGCGATACCTTCATCAACCGTCCGGGCAGGCCAGACAATGCGCCTGAGGGCGGTAGTAAAGAACCTGCAAAGCCCAGAATACGACAAAACAACAGTCACAATAGGTCTTTACAACGATTGCGGCCTCTTTGGCTTGGACGAAAAAAATGAAGGCGTAAGCGGTGAGTTTTGCTCAGGCACAACCGCTCCAAGATACAACCCGGCAACTGGCATGTCAGAGTGCACAATAGAAATGCATCCGCAGTCGACGGCGCTTGTCGAATGGAAACTTACAGCAAGGGAAAACCTGAACGTAGAGACCCCGTGCAAAATGGGCGTGATGGCCAAATACAAATACAGGACATTTTCGACCGCGTCAGTCACCTTTGTAAATAAGGCAGAGCTTGAAAGGATAATTTCCGAAGGCAAGAGCTTCTCAGAAACAGGCATCCTTTCAATAGGTGAAGGCCCGGTCAAACCATATATAGAAGTGCTTAATCAGCCGCTGGTAATTGATGCAGAAGGCGATGTCAAAAACCAGGGCGGAGGCATAATGAGCTTCTGGATAGAGAACAAGGGCGGCGGCATATTAGAACTTTCCGACTCATCCACACCTAATGTTGATATATCAACAACGGATTGCAAGAACATGGACCAAAGCCAGAAGAAGCTGTGCCTTAAGATAAGCAGTGAATTCGTGACCGCGATTGACACCAACGGCAACCAGAATGCAATAATCAGATGCATTGAAACGCACCTGAAAAGCAAGGCGAACGGGAATGATATCATCAGTATAAATTTCATAGGCAAAGCCACGCCCAAATATTCCTGTGCCATAACAGCCGCAGACAGAACAAGAATAAAGCAGGAGCTCACCTCCCAGATAACCGCGGAAATCGGCTACTGGTATAAGTTCACAAAAGAGTTGTCGATAACGGTCGAGCCTAAAATAAAGCTGTGAAAGATATAAAAGCTTATTTGTGTATAAAATAAATATGGCCGACGCATTCAAAAAAACGAATTTACTTTCGCTGTTATTCGTGCTAGCTATACTGCCAGTTTCAGGTTGCATAGGAGGAGGCAACCAGACAGCAATAGGACAGGGCCTCGTGATAGAAAAATTCCTGCCAACACTAGACACTGCCATAGAATCAGGGGAACCAGTAGGACTACAGCTTGAAGTGAGGAACAGAGGAGACTACAACGGCCTTATGGGATCAGGAGCACCCGCAGTCGCGGAGATAATGGCTATAGATCCCACAGAATGGATCGTAACACCATCAACAGTCGTGGACCTTGGTTCACTTCTTGCACCAGACGTAGAGTCACAGACGGAAGGCGGTCTGGGAAAGGTAACATGGGAACTAACCGCTCCGACCCTTCAGAGGGGTGAGAGGAAACTCTATCCAGTGAGGGCGAGAGTTTACTACCTGTATGAAACCAAGGCAATAAAACCTGTATGGTTTGTGACTAGCGAGGAGCTTAGGAGACTCGTCCAGTCCGGTGAATCACTGACCAGCGAAGTCGTGTCACAGACGGCAGGTCCTTTGACGGTCACGGTTAACGCAGGTCCATTCGTTAAGGCAAGAGAACTCACAGATGCCAGATTCCAGTTGCAAATAAGAATTGATAACACAGGCGGAGGGCAGATAAGGGGCAGAAACTACCCGGTCGCGATATCGGTCGAATGGCCGACATGGGTTTCGCCAGTCGGTGGCTATTGCCCGACACAGACGCAATGGGGAACGCCGTTGTACACTGATGTGCCAACGCTTCTGCCGCAGCCTACAGGGACTTTCGTATACATATGGGACGGAAGAACAACAGACGTCACATGCGAATTCCAGATAATGCAGCCGCCGTCTAGCAGAACACAGGGCAACTTCAAGGTGAATCTCAACTACCTCTACTCAGTGGACGCTTCAACACAGATAACAGTCAAAGGCATGGAAGAATTCTAAACCTTTTATTTGTTTTTTTCCAAATTATATAGCATGAGCAATAAATATCCCATTTTGTTTTTGTCTATTTTCTCGATTATTCTGGCATCTGGCTGCACTCTGCCGTCGATAACACCTTTCAATTCCGATACACCGCCAGGCACGGGCGTTATAGTAGAGGAATTCGGCCCAGATTTCCAGAATGTCAATTCAGGTGAGACTGTCGCGTTCAAGCTAAAGGTGAAAAACACCGGCTCGGTCACAGCAGAAAACGGCTTCGCTGAATTGCTTGGCTTGGACCAGGTATGGAGAAGAGCAGCTGGCACCACCTCAAACCCCACAGGCGAGAACTTCCCGGACGAAAATTATTGCAGATATACCACTCGTCAAATAAGACTTCTGCCAGAAGATACGAATGCAGGCATAACTGGCGGAGAAACGACATGTAGTTGGAGATACATCGCCCCTGAAGTTCTGCCGGGTTTAAGCATAACTGCGAATCCGAGGGTAAGATTTTATTACACATACAAGTCAACTACCATAAAAACAGTAACTCTGGTTTCAAAAGACGAGCTCAAGACACTGCAGGATCAGGGCAAGAGTCTGCCAACGGAAGCGTACAGCAAGACCAATTCACCCATATCCATAGAGATGGAGGCAACAACACCGATAAGAACGTACAGCAGCAGCGTCGAATTTCCGATTGTCATTACGGTAAAGAATGTGGGCGGCGGAACAGTCTGCCTAGAAGAAAGCACCAACTGCAAAAAAGAAGGCGGCCTGATGACAAACCCCGACCTTTATAAACTTAAGCTGAACATAGTATTACCGATTGGGTTTCAACCGGCCCAAGGCTCTTGCGGTACCACAGAAGATATACTCCTTGTCGGCGGAGATCCGCAGACTATTTCTTGCAAAATAATCGCTGATACCAGCCAATACGTAGGCCTTGTTCAAAAGAACATAGAACTGAATGCAAAATACGGTTATTTCATAGACAAAGCATCAGAAGTTTACGTGAAACCGTCTACAATGCCAGGCTGACCGAAAGGATAAAAGGCTGAATCTCATTTTATAAATATGACCAAGCTACAGGCAGCTACTGCGGCATTGCTTGTAATTTTAGCAGCAGTTTTAATTTCAGGTTGCACCTTTTTCGGAGGCAACATAGCCGCAGGCAGCGGCGTTGTTATAGAAAATTTTGAGGTCAGCCCACTGAAAGATATCTATGCCAGCGAAGCATTCGAATTAAGAGCGAAAATAAGAAATATCGGCGCTTCCGACGCGGAAAATGTTTTTATGAAGCTTTACAATGTAGAAAGCGTATTTGGCGGCAACAAAATAGAAATTTCATGCATAGAACGTTTTGACTTATGCGCTTCTGAAGAGGTTTTGCTGGCCCCTGATCAGGAGAGTGGCACAGTGGGGGAAACAAAAACATGCACATGGGACTGCATAGCACCACCCAACATACCAGAAGGCATTTCTGTAACCTTCAACCCGAGCATGAGAACTTATTATATGTACAAGACCAGCACGATAAAAGCGGTCAATATAGCCTCACAGGAAGAACTTATATCACTTGAAACACGCGGTGAATCACTCCCCCTTGAGGATGTCAGCACGACCAGCGGTCCGGTGAGCATGGAGATCGTTGTCAACGGCCCCATAAGATACTGGAGCGGTGAGGGGAAGATCAACTTCCCTATAAATATAAAAATACAGAACATAGGCGGCGGCGTTGTCTGCAACCCCGAGCAACAAGGCTGTCAAAAAACAGACAACTGGAACAAGGCAAAACTCTTTTTTGAAAGTGACGTTTCGGTCAATCTTATATGCAATTCAGGCATTCCCGAGAGAAGCATGCTTGTTGATTTATGGAAGAGCCAAGCAGCGACCCTGACATGCGAAATTGAGATGCCGGTACCCCCTGGCAGCACGGCCAAATACATACAGAAAAACCTAATATTTAAACTGGAATATGATTATTTCGTGGACGCATCCACATCAGTAAATGTAATCGGAAGGAAACCATATATTTAGAAATCAACCAGCCTCTTTTGAGGTTTTGTTATACTTTTTTTCTGAGATCTTCTCACGCTTTCGGTTTCGATTTCCCCGTACACGCCATCATATCCGGGCTTTATTTTTATCCTGCTGCTTCCCATCTTGTTTATCAGTTCTGCAATTTTACTTTCTGTTGTAGTTCTTAATTTCTCTTCATCTGCGTCAAACAACACTCCAAGTTCGGACCCGAAGGCGCCCACGAGCCTGCTGTATTCCCCCCAGACCTTCGAAGAACTCATGCTCGCCCCCAGAGCAAAAGATATTATTTCCGATAACGGGACAACGGAACGAAAGGGTCTTGAATCTTTGGGCGTGAAGCCTTCCGGCCTGTCTGCAAGTTCTTCCACACGGTGCAAAACACCTATTGTCAGCGGCCTCCCGCACACCGGGCAGATGTTCCGCAATTTTTTCGATTCCTCCGGACTGAGCGAAACATTACAGTCCCTGTGGCCATCATAATGATATTTGCCATAAGAAGGGTCGACTTCTATCGTCTCCACTAAACCATCCCCGGTTCTCAAGGCCTTTATCAGATTGTCATAGTTGACATGTTTCAGATCAAATACCGTCGCCTCTCTCCCGATCCTCCATGGCCAGAATGAATGGGAATCTGAAAACGAAACGAGAGAAAACCCGTCAAGCTGTGACAGCCGCCAGTTCATGGCTGGATCCGAAGACAAGCCTGTCTCCAGCGCATGTATGTTTTTTGTCTGATCCTGAAAACAATCCCCTATACGGTCGAAACCAGATTTCGACCCGAAAAGCGAGAACCACGGCGTCCATATGTGGGCAGGAATAATTTCGATTCTTGGATTTATGCCTTTCAGGGTTTCAACCAATTCAGGGCAGCGGATGCCGCATATCGGCCTGCCGTCAGCGTCTATTTTGACGTGCTTCCCTTTCAGAGTTTCATGTACCTGCTCGGCTGTTGCAAAATCCGGACAAAGCAGGATGTTATGTATTCTCCTCAGAGCATTATTCTGGTTGTAAATGCTCGCTATCTCGCCCGAAAGGATGAAAGGAAACCCGTCATCTGTTTTTAGTATTCCCGTCCCGTCTTCCTTCAGCTCGTTTTTCAGCTCCTGGAGCCAGGCGGGATGGGTGAAGTCGCCAGTACCGAGAAGATGAAGGCCTTTCATCTTGGCGTATTTCACGAGATTGGCTATGCTGAGGTCGCTGCTTGTCGCCCTGGAAAAACGGGAATGGATGTGCAGATCCGATATGATTTTCATATAATCAGTTTTAATGTGGTTATTTTAATTATAAATATGGAGCAACTTGTCTTTTTCCTGATAATGTCCCTGCCTCTTATTCTCATACTGTTTGCCGAAAGAAAAAAACTTGGAAAATACATAACTCTGGGGTTGTTTACCGTGTTACTGGCTTCTGTGTGGGAGCCGATTGGTGTTTATTTCGGCCTGTGGGAATATCATGCATATCCGCAGTTTTTGGGGGTTTCCATCATCACGCTTTTTGCATATTTTCAGTTCATTTGCATTTCATATTTTCTGGCCGATGTTGTTTTCAGGAGGTTTAAAAATGATTGACGCTCCGTTATTCTGGGCCTCCAGTTTCATTGTATTTTTCTTATCATTTGCCTACATTTTGGTGCGCGAAAGAGACTACAGATTCATTCTTTACTTCATTTTTGGCGCGTTGACGGGTTTCCTTTTCGACATAATTCAGGTAAATATGGGATATTATAGCTACACGGAACAAGCTTACATGAAACTATTTTTCAATGGCGTGCCTGTAACAATGACGTTGGCAGAGGGTTTCTGCATTAGTATAACAGTCTATTTGTATGAAAATTTGTATGAAAAGTTATCGTGGTTTTTCAGCCTTTTAAAAATCAAAAAGTAGCATGGGCTCGAGGGGATTCGAACCCCTGGCCTCCGGCTTTCCTATAACCGATGATTGTCGGTTCAAAGCTATCAGGCATGACGCCTGACGGTCTTATAAGACCGGCGCTCTAACCAGCTGAGCTACGAGCCCGTTTTGATAATCTATATTGGTCAAGGCTTAAATTAATTGGTTAATGACGGTGCTTAGAAAAATTGGAGAAAAGCTTATAAATAACCCATTCATAATCTGTATATCCATTAGATAGTTATAAATCGATAAATAGAGGCAAAGGAGATGTGGTTTCATGAATGGAGCGCAGACTATACAGCCGATATTTATTCTGCCGGAAGGCACTTTGAGGACGAAAGGAAGGGAGGCGCACAAAAACAACATAGCCGCAGCAAAGCTGGTGGCTGATGCTGTTCGAACGACATTGGGTCCGAAAGGCATGGACAAAATGCTGGTAGACTCATTGGGCGACGTGACGATAACGAATGACGGGGCGACTATACTCAGCGAGATGCAGATAGAGCATCCTGCTGCGAAGATGATGGTGGAAGTAGCTAAAACGCAGGACGAGGCAGTGGGCGATGGAACGACCACGGCTGTCATAATTGCAGGCGAGCTTCTGCATGAAGCAGAAAAACTCTTGGAGCAGCAGATACACCCGACCGTCGTCACAAAAGGCTTCAGACTCGCGAAGCTAAAGGCACTTGAGATCGTCGAAAAGCTTGCAAAAAACGTTACCATAGAAAACGAGGAAACCCTGCACAATATAGCCAAAACCGCAATGACAGGAAAATCAGCAGATAGGGCGTCAGAAAAGCTCTCCGACCTTGCAGTGAGGGCAGTTAAGAAAATAGCAGAGGTAAAGGAGGGCAAGGTCTATGTTGACACAGAAAATGTGAAAATCGAGAAAAAGTCAGGTGGCTCGATGAACGAGACCGAACTGATAGACGGCATAGTCCTTGACAAGGAAGTCGTGCATTCAGCAATGCCGAAGAGGCTTGAAAAAGCAAAAATAGCATTGCTCGATTCCGCCCTCGAAATCAAAGAACTGGAAGGGGATGCGAAAATAAGCATAGATTCTCCTGAAAAACTCCAGGCATTCCTTGACGGAGAGGAAAGGGTTCTTAAAGAAATGGCTGACATGGTTATAAAATCAGGGGCGAACGTCGTCTTCTGCCAGAAAGGCATAGATGACATGGCGCAGCATTATCTTGCCAAGGCAGGCATAATTGCCGCCAGAAGAGTCAAGAAATCTGACATGGAGAAGCTGGCAAGGGCGACTGGTGCCAAGCTTGTAAGCAGCATCAAAGAACTTAACAAAACAGACCTCGGCTTCGCTGGCGTCGTAGAGGAGAAGAAAATTGCCGGCGACGAGATGCTGTTCGTGGAGAAATGCAAGGAGCCGAAGGCAGTCACGATACTTATCCGCGGCGGCAGCGAACATGTTATAGACGAAGTAGAAAGGGCAATGGTAGACGCAGTTAAAGGAGTGGCAGCGTCGCTTGAACTTGGAAAGATAGTAGCCGGAGGCGGAGCAGCAGAAATGCAGGTCGCCAGACAGCTCAGAAAATACGCCGATTCGTTCAAGGGAAGGGAGCAGCTAGCAGTAAACGCGTTTGCGAATGCAATGGAAGTCGTTCCCAGGAGTCTCGCTGAAAACGCCGGTCTAGACCCTATTGACAAAATAGCGCAGCTCAGGGCAGAGCACGACAAGAACAGGATAACAGTCGGCCTTGACGTTTTCACCGGAAACGTCCAGGACATGATGGCCCTCGGCGTGATAGAGCCGCTGAAAATAAAGATACAGGCAATAAAGAGCGCGAGTGAGGTAGCGGAAATGATACTCAGGATTGACGATATAATTTCCGCCGGCTCAGGCGAGAAGAAAGGCATGCCGATGCCGTCAGGCGGAGGAATGCCGGAAGAATACTAAAGCGACGTATATCCCCGTTCCTTCCCCCTTTAAATATTTATATTAGGCTTGAGCCAATTATTATTATGACACCAGACATTAGTCCAGACGAGGAATTCGAGATAATACCGACATCGCCCATAAGAAGGCTTGAAAAAAGGATAGAGAAGGTTGAGGGAGGGACGTATTCTTCGGAGGTCGGCAGGCTCATAGAACAGGTGGTTGACCTCATAAAAGCGAATCAGAAAATAATCGACAGCACCATAAGAGCAAACAATGACCTGATAACAGAGGTTTCGAAGCTCCCCAAAAAAATAGACGACCTTATACTCGAGATGAGAGAGTTCATGAAGCTGCTGAAAATATCGGCCGAGGAAGATGAAGTCTCCAACATTTCGAAAGAGGTCATGACACCGCTTGTGGACAAAATGACAGAGCTCATAGAGCAGAACAAGAAAAGCTTTGAGACCAACCAGGCAGTTCTGACAACCCTTGGTATAATCGAGAAAAGACTCAAGAGATTCTATGCTCCAGCGCCCTCGCCTGCAATGGGGCCAGTGAGACCAGCTTCTGAATACAGGACAGAGCTCAGGTGACTGGCATGAAGAAATACCTGATAATACAGGGAGGGACGATCGTAGTAAGCATAGTGTTAGCCTTAAGCTTTTTTATGCTACTATCTGTCGGTTTCCTTGACCCGCAGAATACAATAATATCGCTAATATTAATAGTGATAGGCATAATCCTGCTGGCTATAATGTCGATACTAAGCCAGATTCAAGATCAATTAGGGAGGTCAAAAAAATGAAGGGTATAACGCCAATAATATCGGTAATAATACTTTTGCTGATAACAGTCGGCTTGGCATCAGCTGCATGGACATACATGAGCAACTACTTCACGTCGCTGACAGCGAAGGTTGTGGAAATCCCGACACAAAAATGCCCCAACGGCCAGAACGTAATGGCGATACTGCACAACATAGGGACGCAGTCGATAAACATAAGAAACGACATACTGGTGATGTTAGGCAGTACCGCCCTGAGCGATACGCAACTGGACTGGTGTGAGCTGAACCAAACAACATGCACGACGACTGAAAAAACGTTAATAAACTCAGGCGGCTATGCAAAAGTGACAATAAACACGGCATGCTGCTCAACTGATTGTCCGAGAACATGCTCATATGACATGATTGTTTCAGGCAGAGCACAGTCGATAAGCGTCTATTGTCCAGGCGCTTAAAATAAAAAGCATCTGGGCATTTCTTAATTTTAATTGAAAAAATAACATATTTCTATTATTCTTTGCTTTCTAGCCTTTCCGGGTCCAATTTACCTTGCGCTAATCTCCCCCTTCCGCCGCCGCATCCGGAGAATTTTTCGCACAGATGTTTGACAGCCTTTGATATGTCTTTTTTTTCGCTCATGCCAACTACATCGCCACCCTTGTTCACCAGAATCACGGTTAGCTCTGGATCTTGCGTGACGAGCAAATCGCAGAGATTTATCATATCTTCCCTTCCCATATCAACAATCTCGAAAATTTCATTATTTTTGGCTTTGCCAACAAGATCTTCTATTCTGGAATCAGCTATATCCTTCGACATTCTTTCAGATTCCTTCTTCAGGTCTTTCCATGTTTCAAACAGAATTTCGCATGCTTCTTTCATGTTTTTGGCCTTTCTTTTGACTATCCGCTTCCCGGTCTTCTTGCTGTAATTCTCTGCCTCCTCGGCGAATTTTTTGGTTGTTTTGCCAACTTGTTCCACTGGAACAGAAAAGAACTCTGCGCAATCTCTTAATTGTTTAGAAGAAGCCTTGTCATAATCAAATGCAGCGAATTTTTTCACATTAAGTACAACTTCATCGAAAATTCTCCCTTCCCTTTCTGATATTTTACCGGCCTCTTCGCCGACTGTGAATTCTATTCTATCGATCCCGTCTTGTATTTTAGTGGTTTTTAATATCTTGATATTTCCGACTTCTTTCGTGTTGTTTAAATGGGTTCCACCGCATGCCTCAACATCTATCCCCGGAATGTTAACTATCCTTAAAAGCTTGCCCGGAACTGCGCCACCTTGGTATATTCTCATGCCGAATCTCTTTTCAGCATCGTTTCTCGGCATCAGAAGCTTCTCAACCTTTATTTCATCCTGCACCATTTTGTTGGAGATTTCTTCTATCCTTCTGATTTCTTCCGTGCCCAGTGGCTGATAATGGGTTATGTCCAGATGGGATTTATCCTCGGTTTTTTTTGCACCTGCCTGATTAACATGATTACCTAATACCTTTCTTGCTGCTGCATTGATTATATGCGCTGCAGTGTGCTGTTGCGAAAGCTTTAATCGTCTCTGCAAGTTAACCTTCCCGACAACTTCAGCACCTTCCTTTAAACCATGACCCTTCTCAACCTTGTGAACTATGATGCCGCCCTGTTTGAATACGTCATCCACCACCCTGCCGCTTATTTCACCGATGTCATGCAGTTGTCCGCCCGATGTCGGATAAAAAGCTGTCTGGTCAAGAACTACAAAATCACTACCGGCCTTGAGAACTTTAGCCTCGAACCCAAGCTTCTTGTAGTCGCCAAAATAAAGATTTATGGTATCAGGGATTCCATCAAGCGGTAGTTTCTCTGATCTTTCAGTTTCAGTTTCCTGTTTCGTTTTTTCATGAAGTGCCGAGACTTTTGAATAGAAGTCATCCGGCACCATCAATTTTTTCCCTCGTTCCTCGAACTCCATTTTTATTATCTCTGGTGGTATGCCATGACTGTCATAAAGTCTTACAAGGTCATGCTCGTTCACGCCTTTTTCAATCAGTTTGCCGACGATGGCTATAGAGTTCCTTCTCGTATTTTCGTATTTCCTTTCCTCAACCTCTATTATTTTTTTAACGTCTTCTATGTTTTCTGAAAGTTCTGGGAAAATTGGCTTTAGGTAACTTGCATGCCATTCACAAACCTTTGTGAAATCGATTTCCCATCCGTATCTGCTTTTGAACATCATAGCCCTTCTGGCAACTACCCTGAGATTATAGCCGCCTCCCACGTTGCTAGGAAGACCGCCGTCAGCCAGTGCAAATAGGAGCGTTCTCATGTGCTCTGCAATTGAATAGACGCCGGATAGGGGAAGTATGAAGTTCCTCAAAAAATCAACATCCGCTCCTACCAATTTCGCCACGGTCTTCCATGCCTTTTCTATATTTTCAGTTTCATCCAGATTCAGAAGGCCAGCATGATGAATGTATTTTCTCATAAGGTCATTGTCGACTTTCAAGCCAGTTAATGATAAAAGTTTTTCAATTACGTGCGGAAATGATGCATCATAAATCGTCTCGCAACCTTGCGAAAACCAGGCATTTCTTTCCTGCCCCATTCCCATGTCAAGAACTTTTATGCTCAGGTCCCTGTTGCCAGAAGGCGTTTGTTCGTAGAGCATGTAAACCTGGTTTCCCAGCTCGCATCCCTTTGAAAAAAATTCCATGCAGGGCCCGAAGTTTCCCCCTCCTGCCCATGCATCCTCATGAAATATTATATCGGAGTTCTGCAAGCCAAGACCCTTCTTCAGCCATGTATGTATGTCTCTGAATACCCTGTTCTGATCCCACTGCATCGGTTTTACAAACATGTGCTGGCCGATCATAACGAAGCCGGTGTTATGCGATTGGGTAATACCTACATTATCTATATCATTAAACCTGAGACAGAACTGAGGGATTACCAGCGGATTCGCCGGTGGTTCGACCTCACCAGAAATAACGTAAGGCTGAAATGCAGCGATGGAAGCATTTACGTAATCCATGGTCGGATTCCATCTCGCCACAACAGGGTATCTGTTTATCGGCGTGTATCCTAAGCCTTTGAACATCCTTGAGAAATCCTGCCAGACTTCAACATAACCCAGCTTCCTTTTCGCAGGCGAATTGCCTATGAAGGCGAAGCCTTCACCGCTGCATGAAGGGTCCCCGCAAACCTTTCTTTCAATATCCGTTGACCAGAAAGGTTTTTTGCACTTAACACAAATTTTTCTCGAAAAACCTTCATCTTTCAAAACCTCGGTCGCATAATATTTCTCGGGATGCGCCCAGAACTTCGGGCGAAACTCCTTTTTAATTTCCTTATCCGGTTTCATAATTTATTATTTTCTAATCGACTGCTTAAATTAACGTGGAATTCCGACCCACATGCAATATTCCTTCTGCAAACCTTTTAACATTTTCAGAATTAGGAAAGGGCCGCGCTTTTCCTAAGAGATCAAAATGAATTAACCAAAAAGCGCGCTAAGCCCCGCTGCAGCTTCTTCTGCTTTCTCTTCATCTGCCTTTTCTTCTTTTTTGCCTTCAGCCTTCTCCTCTGCTGGTTTTTCAGATGCTACCGGTGCTGCCTGCATGAGCGATGCGTTTTTTATCGCTTCGTCTATGTTCACGCTCTTCAGGTTCGACACTAGCGCCTTAAGCTCTGCGTGATCGACGCTGGCACCTGCTGCTTCCATCACATGCTTTATGCCAGTTTCGTCGACTTCCTTTCCAAGAGAGTGAAGGAGCAAGGCTGCATATATCATTTTCATTCTGACTCCTCCTCTGGTTTTTTATTAACATCAGCTTCTTCTGCCATAATAGGCGACTCGCTCGGCAAATTAACTTTCGATGCGATGCTCATCGCCTCCCTCTGTGCTTTTGTTATTAATATCGGCAACGTTTCGGGTGTTGAAAGCCCAATACCCAAGGCTAGACCCAGTGCATTTCTGTAAGCATTCACGACATCATTTACGTATTTCTCCCTCGGTATGAACAGCAGTTCTTTATTGTATATCATCCCTCTGTCGTATGCTGCAAGGAGATTGAGCGATATTTCCACTGGCTCGACACCGAGTTTCATCAGCACATCAGCAACTGGCTTTGTTATCGTTTCCCCTTCCTTCACAATCACAGTGTCTTTTTTTATCACTATTTTATCCCCCTCAACGCCTGCTGGTAATTTCACCCTCTGTAATTCGCCTATTACCGGTCCTGGTTTAAGGCTAGTCGGACCTGCCGGAATCATTATTTTTTTGTTGGCGATGTCACCCGGTTTCGCAGGGGCCGAAGATTTGGATGATTCTATGATTCTTGCAAGCTCGAATGGATCAACATTGCTAAGTAACAAGGCAGGCTGGCTTTTCATCAAGTCTTCAAGCTTGCCAAGTCCACCTATGCCTGAATTTTCTATCGCAAGTTTGATCACATTTTTCTTCGTGACCTTTATTGTAGCCTTCCCCCTAAGGCTGTCCCTCAATTCCTGAAGCTGCTTGGCGGGCAACTTGTGCATGTCCAGCAATCCTATTACCGAGTACTCTTTCATTTCTTTGCTCAGTTGCTTGACGGCTTGTTTTTTAATTTCCGAAACCATATTTACACCTTGAGTTTAATCGGCGGTCCCATCGTTAATTTAACATAAGCATTCTTTATGTTCATATTACCCTTTGGAAGCTTTTCCTTTACGAAGTTCATGACGGCAATTGCATTCTTCATTATTTGCTCCTCTTTCATGTCCTCCCTTCCAATTGCGACGTGAATTACCGGCGAATCCTTGATTCTTATTTTAATCATTCTTTTGGACATTTCTACGAAGGGCTGTAAACTTCCCTTCGGTGGAATGGGCTTTGGCATCTTGCCGCGTGGACCCAGCACCACACCGAGCGTTTTGCCCACAATAGGCATAAGTGGCGCCTCGCAAAACCACCATTCGTATTCGTCAGCGAATTTTTTCAATCTTTTCTTGTCTCTCCCCAAAGTCTCAAGATCGTTCTTAACTATGACCATGCCTCCGGTCTTATTTGCTTCGGAGAGAAGCATGTCGGCTATGAACAAGAATTTCGATTCTTTGCCCTTACCTTCTGGTAGAGCGAATTCGAGGTTAAGCTTGTTCTCCGGTTTTTTCAGGTCTAGATTCTTTAGGTTGATAATTAGGTCCCAAGTTTGGACAAATTTCCTTTTTTTTGCCTTTTCTTTGGCTTCCTTTATTTCCTTCAAAAATTCTTCCATTATGGCAACCTCCTGCTTACGCAGTACACGGCTGTAATTCTTTATTCTTGTCAGATAAGGTATTTAAATATTCACCTACCGCCAAAGAGCAGAATAAACACGCAAAACACGAAAAAAACGTGCCTCAGGGGGAGTATCACATGCCTTTTCCTCTTTATAGAGAGAAGCGAAAGTGCACAGTTAAGGGTGAACAAGTAGAACCATGGAAAAAAGAAAGCTGGAGCCACAAAAAACAGCCCCTCAGAGAACCTGTCGCTCGCAACATCAACTATATGTCCCCCCTCGGAGGCATGGCCGAATTTTCTTGCAACTATGCCGTCAAACCAGTCGAGCAAAAGCGTTGTTAGTAAAATCACCAGAGAAAGTATAAACGAGAATTTTATTGTCAAGAGAAAAATAAAAGAAGTTATTACGGACAGCCCTGAAAGCATATTGGGATTCACATCTGGCAATGGTAGCTTCAAACCAATTTTGTCCGTGTAGTTTCGCATTTTTTTCATAAAAGAAGGCTTGCTGTATTGAACCAGAATAACACCCCCACCAAAACAGTAGAAACAATTTCAAAAATTATCTTGTTTCTGTACCCATAAGGTGATACGCCAAGAAAAATCTCGGTTCTGGAGTATGGGTAAAAAGGCATGGATTTTCCTGCCACGAAATCCACTGCAAAATGCAGGATCACGCACAATACGGCCATTTCCACTATCATCTGATCAAAGAAGAAATAAAGCAGGCAGCCAATCGCTGAAAACAGAGTCAAGCCATATATTTCATGAAATCTCGTTCTCGCCTCCGAGCCGAATCTTTTTTTAACGACGTTCTTTCCGAACTTGAAAAGATATGGCAAATGGGTGATATCAATCAGCACGGAAAAGACAAATATGGCAATTAAGTAATTCCAGGCATTTCCAAAAAACAAATCAACGAAAAGATAATTCAAGAGAAAATGAAACAGAATATTCATAATTTCCTCTCAAAATATTTTTTGAGAAAAACAGCAAAATCTTTATTTTTTGCAATCAACTCTTCAATTTTTTTGCTTCCAAGAATTTTAAAACCGTTAGAAATGCTCTTTGCAATATAAGATCTTACCCCTTCGTTCTGCAATTTTTTACTAGGTTTTTTTAGGAATTTTTTAAAAAGTAAAGCGCAGTCCCTGTTTTTTCTCTTAACTTCGGCTGCCCATCTATCTCCTTCTATGTAAGCACTACTTGCATATTTCTTTTTAAATTCATCTGCGTGTTTCTGCGAACCGACGGGTGGCCCCATAACCTTTCTTATTTCTGGCAGTTTCCACACCTTCATCTCGAATAATAGATAAGAACGTTTTTCATCACTCCATACCTCTTTTTTGAAAATTTCGAATTCGTTTTCTCCCAAAAGATTGGCCATTCTAACTGAAGTTTTCCTCATCTGGGACCATAATATATCATCAACAATTTCCGGTCTTTTGAACTCTATCACAAAAAACTCCGTACCTCTTTTTTTCAAATATTTTTTTAACAGAATTCCTTTAAGTGCAGTCTTGTCTATTTCGAAAAACTTTGTAGATGGGTTTTTAATAAACTCCCCAGAGGTTTCAATGAATTTCATGAAATTATCGTCTGAGAGGGCAGCAGCAACATTTCTTTTTGGGTCTGTTGGGTCTATAACAATCAATGGCTGGCCTTTAAATTGTTCGGTAGGATAGTCGAATTTGCAGTGGTTCTCCAAATCTATAAAAATGCCGAATTCCCATTTTTTAGCTTCAATCAACAAATTTTTGAAAGTTTTGTATTTTATTATCAGCAGTTCGCATAGGTAACCCGAAAATCCCTGGGTTCTTACGTCAGAGCCATAAACCCCCATCGCCTTGCAGAATTGTTTAAGAAGACGGACCTCGTTTGCCATTTTCGGTTTCAGATTTTCAATAATGTATTTGTTATGGAAAGGCGTTCTATCGACAGCAGATTTTATTTTTGAAGCTGATTCGACTTTATAACATGGAACTATATCTAACATGAAGCCTCTGAACCACCCCTTAACATACGGATGTTCAGCATAGGCTATCTCGTATCTGCCATTTAGTTTTTTCATGATTTTTTTGCCAATCTTTATGCCAACCTTCTCAAGTCTTTCGCGCGAATATGAAACAGGAAACATTATGAAAAGATCCAGCTCACGCTTGTCAGCAAGCCACGTATCACGTATGAATGAACCGGCGATTGTTTTTTCAAGCTTCAGAGGCTTCAAAACCATGTCGGCGGCATGCAGAACGTCTTTCAGTATTCTAGAAAATTCTTCTATCTCATTCTTGCTTGGCACTATTTTTTTAAGAACCTTTTCAAGTACATTTTTCATAGTTATAATTTATCCATTCTTATTAATGAATATCAAAACTCACAGAAGAAGTTTCATATAAAACCTGCCACCAGTTCAAATATGTAATCAATGATATTGCAAATGAAAATACGAGTAATAAGAGACCCAACCATCTACCATGAGCAAAAGAAATATCTGACAAAAATTTTGAAGCCAAGATTGACACGGGAACGACTGCATAGGTACAAAATCTGTCTGGGTAAAAAACTATCACCGGCAGTAATACTATTAACCACAAAAGTGACATTATTTCCGTTTTACTTAATTTCCTCTTTTTATGAAAAAAATGCATCAATGAAACTATGAATGTTGATGTGGGAAAAATACCCATATAAACAAATAAAGATATTGGATTTTCCTTGATAAGTTTTTCCTGCGGATTTTTTATGTCATTGATCAAACCGATTTGTGATGGAAGAAAAACAAGTATTAATACCAGTATTGGAATAGTTGCAACAAGAACATCTATTATCATTTTCTTTGAAACTTTGTATTTTAAATTGTATAAGACGAGAGAACTAAATAGGAGAAAACCAAACGCACCGTGTGAATATATCATTATCGACATAGAAATCAGGAAGAATATCCGTCTCTTTGTGAGAAAAAAATAAATTGCAAGCGGAAAGAGTATCATGTCGAAGGCCTGAGGAATTACTTGCATAGATCTGTCAAAGAAGGCGACCGATGAAAAGAGGGCAATAGAAACAAAAGACGCTGAAGACGCATTAATCCTTTTCCAAACCAGAAAAACAGATGTGAACAAAGCCAAAGGATAAAACATTACCTGCAGAAAAGTTGCTATCTGCAAAATAAAACCCGAAGTAACAAACAATGCCAGCATCAGGTGAAAAAGCGGTGGATATGGACCTCTGTTGGGGGCCATGAATTCTTCATTGAAGAGCGCGTTCTCGCCTCTCGCGTAAGATTCTGCTATTTTAAGGTGAAACCAGAAATCTGTGCCAATCGGTTTACCTACTATAAATGAAATGGAAAACGTAAGAAAAAAAGCCAAAAGCAGCGTAATGATTATAAACAGCAGAGATACCCTGTCCTCTAATTTTTTTGGTAGCTTTGTTTTCAGCGCTCCTTTAAAATTCGGCATGATAATTTTTTATTTCATTCCAATTAAAATAAAATGTTCATGGATTGTTATGCTTAACAGAAAAGTTGTTCTCGGAGCCTTTGTGGACACAAAAAAGACAGTAACAGAGATATCATCAAGAAGATTGGTGTTTTCTGATGAAAAAACAAAACTTTTGGATGTTTTGAGGCTCATGTTCTCGGAAGGGGTAAGAAAAATACCAGTAGTCGATCATTCGGAATCTCTGAAGGGCATGGTTACAACAATTGATCTGTTGGAATTGCTCGGTGGCGGCGAAAAACACGAGATTTTCAAGAGAAACAGGGAAAACATAGAACTTAAAGTCGAAAAATTCATGACAACACACGTTAGAACCATACATTACATGACCAGTATAGGCAGAGCGCTTGAAATTTTCAAGATGGAAAGAAGTGGTCTTTATCCAATAGTTGATTCCAAAAAGATAATATCGGTGGTCTCCGAATTGGATTTAGTCAAACTAATAAACAGACCAGTGGGCATAGAGGTAAGCGAAATAATGGTGGAAAGGCCAATATTCATACGGAAAGACAACAATATACACGATGTCGCAAAAATGATGTGCAGGGGTGGTTTTAGGAGGCTGCCAGTCGTGGAAGACAACATACTGCTTGGTGTTGTGACACCGATCGATATACTGAAGCATTTATATAAAAACAAGAGTTTGAATACTCTAGTCACGGATAAGACGAAGATAGAAAAAATTATGAACAAGGATCTGGTCACAATCCAGTTCAATGCTGACTTGTTTTCAGTAATAAACCTCATGAAAAGCATGCATATAGGTGGCTTGCCAGTCACTGATGAAGAAGAGCTTATTGGCATTGTAACTAAAAGAGACATAGTGGACGCATTGATATGAAAAACAAACAAATCGATGAAGAGCAACTCGATGAGGTTATAAGGGGCTTGGAGGACAAACTGATCATAGTCGAGGGGAAAATGGACAAAAAAGCTTTAAAAACCCTCGGCCTGAAAGATATTATTGCGATCAACGGCAGGCCGCTTTATGAGGTGGCCGAGGTCGCATTAAGTGCGAAAAAACAGGTAGTCATACTGACCGATTTCGACACAAAAGGCAGGGAGATTGCAAAAAAATTGAAATACCTGCTTCAAAGGCAAGGAAAAAGTCCAAATTCGGAATTAAGGTGGAAGGTAATGACTTTGGGAAAAAATAAAATTGAGGATTTCGGAGCTCTGAATAGCCCGGATTCTCTTTCATTGGAGGAGGATGTTCATGTCAAAACTCGCGCCAACGTCGATAAAATACGTTGTAAGGGCAGAAATAGACGCTCAGGGAGTAATAGAAAAACCTGATGTTATAGGAGCAATATTCGGACAAACAGAAGGGCTGCTTGGTTCTGATCTCGATCTCAGGGAACTGCAAAGAACTGGAAGAATTGGAAGAATCGAGGTTAACATAAATTCCGAAAGAGGTAAATCTCACGGAGAGGTCATAATTCCGTCTTCTCTCGACTCAGCAGAAACTGCTCTAATAGCCGCTACTTTGGAAACTATAGAGAGGGTCGGACCCTGCATCGCAAAGATAATACTGAAATCAGTCGAGGACACTAGGGAATTAAAGAGAAAATTCGTCATAGAAAAGGCAAAATCGATATTGAGAGAACTTCTTGAGAAAGGCATACCGGACACAACCAAGATAGCGGAAGAGATAAGACAGGAGATAAAGACCTATGAAATAACCAGCTATCAGGGTTTGCCTTGCGGCCCAGGTGTTCTAGAGTCGGAAGAAATAATAATAGTTGAAGGAAGGGCAGACGTAATAAATATGATTAGATACGGAATCAAGAACGTAATAGCCATAGAAGGCAGCTCGATACCACAAACAATAATCAACCTTTCAAAACAAAAAACAACCACTGCATTTTTTGATGGTGACAGGGGCGGCTTTTTGAACTTGAAAAGCCTGATGGAAACGACAGACCTTGATTTTGTTGCCATTGCTCCAGAAGGCAAAGAGGTAGAAGAGCTCACCAAAAAAGAGGTTTTCAAGGCATTGAGGGACAAGATATCGGCATCACAATTTAAACTCGAAGGCAAGATCGATAGGCAGAACAACAATGAAAGAAGAGAAAGACCCATAGAAAGGCCCATTGAAAGACCAATTGAGAAACCCTTTGAGAGGCCGCCATCGACAGAAAGACCAATGAACGAATTCGTCCAGAGAGATAAGGATTTTAAACAGCAGCAACCTCTTCCCAAGAGAACAACGATAACCGATGAACAGAAAAAGATATTCAAGAAAACACTTGACGAACTTATAGGAACCAGAGCCGCATGCATTTTCGATTCTTTTTTCAACATTCTGGGTAAGGTTCCAACCAAAGAATTACAGAATACGCTGAAAACGCTTGACAACCCGTACGCAGTCATATTCGACGGCAGGGTTGACTACAAACTTGACATGATAGCCAGAAGGAAATCCGTGAAGTTCTTGGTTGGAATGGAAAAGGAAAACTTAAAATCTCCAGTTAACATCCTGTCAAAAGAAGATATAGAATGAATTTATAGACCGGAAAACCAATATTTTATATCTAGTCGATAGTAGGTAGGTGGTGTCCGTATGGAAGAAACATTGAAAAAACTTGTAGATTCTCCTTCAATTTCCGGCGATGAAAAAAACGTAAGAGATGTGCTGATTAAAGAACTGAAACCATATGTTGAAGAACTTAAAGTTGACAAAATAGGTAACTTGATATGCAGAAAAGGATCTGGTTCTCCTAAAATAATGCTCAGTGCCCACATGGATGAAGTAGGTTTAATGGTGAAATATATAGACGATGAGGGTTTCATAAGATTTGAAACCATAGGAGGATGGGATCCCAAAATCCTTCTTTCGCAAAAATTCAAGATACATAGCTCCAAGGGACCCGTCATAGGAGTTATTGGTTCAAAACCAATTCACCTCCAAGACAAAGAAGACGTGAACAAGCCCGTGAAGTTAGCAGAAATGTTCATAGATGTGGGGGCAAAGAACAAAAAAGAAGTTGAAAAAATGGGTATCAGGACAGGAGATTTCATAACAAATTATGGCGAGTTCGACAAACTTTGTGGTTCTAGAATAACGGGATATGGATTCGATGATCGCATAGGATGCTTGGAATTAATAGAAGTCATGAAAAATTTAAAGAAAACTAAATTCAAAGGGACAGTTTATGCAGTTGGAACAGTGAAAGAAGAAATAGGGCTTATAGGCATAAGGGGCTCTGTATTTGCAACAAACCCTGACATAGTGATATCCCTTGATGTAACAACAGCCGGCGATACACCTGAAATCAAACCATATGAGGCCACTGCAAAACTTGGAGAAGGACCGGTTCTTATGATAAAAGATGCAATAAGTATTATACAAAATGAGGTTAAACAATGGGTAGTTGATACTGCAAAAAAGAACAACATGAAGATACAATTCGACATTGTTTCAGGAGGTGCAACTGACGCTTCAATGACACCGATGATAAGAGAAGGTATACCCTCACTAGCGATATTGGCACCTTCACGTTATCTTCACACACCAACAGAAGTTTCGGATATGAATGATGTGAAGGATATAATTAAACTCGTGACAGAACTTATCAAAACTGCGCATGAACGTTTCTAGTTCACAAAAAATTCAAATTTCCTCTTATAGGTATAATTTCTAATTCGCCCCTGTATACCTGAACCTCACCCACAACGTTAATAATGTTACCTTTGTTCAGTTCGTTGATTTCAATGCCGTTTGATTGCAACAATTCAGCAGTATCCTCCCACAATATCAATTTTATTTTGCCCGTGTCATCTTCAAGGTCCACGAAAAAATTACCCTTGTTTTTTGTTATGCCAACCACCGTACCTGTTATATTAACGCTCTTTCCGATGAATGACTTGTCAATTTCACCAATATTCACATTTACTGAAAAGATTTGATTTGTTACAATATACAGAGCTATTATGCTTATGCACACACCAACAGCACTTATCTTCGTTAGTTTTTTCTCATTCATAACAAGGCACCAAGTTGAAAACAGCCAAATTATTGTATACTGGACCGTTTTTCGTAAGCGTACTCGCTTTTAATTTCACGTAGTTCACGTTCATTTCACCAATCTTCACGTTTTTATTCTCGTTTATGAACTTGATCAAATAATCTTTATTTATGGGACTTTTCACTCTTCCAAGTGTCAGATGAGGCAAAACTTCAAGTTTGCCTATTTTAACACAATCGTTAACCATTTGAACCAGTTTTTTAAGCTCATTTTGGCCTTCTTTCACATCCAACCACAGAGTTCTAATGTAGCTCGGGTTTCCAAAATAATTAAAGCCTGTAATGTTGATTTTAAATTCATGTTCATTTTTAAGACATTCGCCAAGCGAATTCTTAATTTCATTCACTTCATCTTCATTCATGTCCCCCAGAAATTTAACCGTGAAATGAAGATTTTCAGGTTCAACAAGCTTCACGTCAACATTCAGTTTATTAATTCCTTTCTGCAGTTCTGTAATCTTATCAAAAAGTTTTTCATCGACGTCTATAGCTATGAAGCACCTCATGAAATGAATTTGGAGAACTTATATAAATTGTTTTCATCACGTATAAACATAGACCTTTTTCAGTCAAAGTTCACACAACTTCACGAAAAGCATTTAAATAGCTTTCCTAATTATATGAAATTATGAATTTGGAAATGAAGTTAGATGAAAAATATATGAAGGTATTTAGCTGGAGAGAAAACCCCTTCAGTTTCAAGATACTTCCGGATTTAATCGTAGGATATAGCAGAGAGACAGAAAAATTGTCAACCAGTATACAAAACAATGACAAATTGTCAATATTAATAGGCCCAACGGGATCAGGAAAAACAACGCTCTTGAAGTTTTTGACGAATAGGTTCGAAAAACACAGAAAAATATTTTACCTTTCGAAACCACCGAGCAATCCAGACGACTGGGTGAAGATTTTCACCAACTTCATACACGTAGGAACACTCGAAAGATTATTTTCACGCAGCAAAAACATAAACATTTACAATCTCAGTGAATGGGTGAACGAAAAAATGAAGAATAAAAAAGCCGTTCTTCTCGTGGATGAAGGCCATGAGGCAAGCACGGAAACGCTAGAGTGGCTTAGAACTCTTACCGACCAGATAGACAATCTATCTGTTGTAATTGCAGGTCTGCCTACACTAGAACCTATTCTGAGAGACAGACTTGAAACATTCATGAGAAGGGCCAACACAAAGGTTGAACTCATAAATCTTACAAAATCAGAAATCAGGGAGCTTATAAAAAGAAGGATAGAACACGTTGGTGGCGAAGACATAAAGCCGTTCACTTCGGAAACAGTAGAAATGATATACGAAAAAACAGGAGGCTTCCCGCGTGAAGTTATAAGGATGTGCAACGATTTGGTGAACAAGGCACTTGTGGACAACATCTCTACTGTTGACATGAACTTCATGAGAGATGCAGAATTCGAAACACACATTAGCCATTCTCGAAGAACCTCATTCGGTTCCCTGAAATCTCTGCCGTCAAAACAAAGGAATATAATCGAAATATTATGGAAATACGGAGAGCTGACACCGACGGAAATCGTTGAGAAAATGGACATGGGCGACTACAAGAGCAAGGATAATGCGATACGGTCCATAAACAACATTCTTAAAAGGCTTGTGAAAGACGCAACTATCATAAGAAAGAAAAGAGGCAAAAGCTACCAGTATGTATTATCTGAAAAGATAAGAACCCTTATGGTTCATGCATAAATTTTTAAATATCACACTTTAATAATATCATTATCGAGGGAGGGTTTTTATGTCAGAAGAAAGAGTAAGAAGCAGGGACCTTATAGGTAAGATACTCATTTCGGAGGAAAGCGGAAAGAAATTCGGAGTGGTAGGCGATCTTGATTACATTGTTGAATCTGGAGAACTCATCAATCTGGTCCTAGTTCAACCAACGAAGCATGCTGGTGAACTCAACCTGCAGGAAGATGACAAAGGACGCACGCTGGTACCATTCTCTGCGGTCAAATCCGTGGGGGACTTCGTCATAGTATCCGAAAAGGACATAATGTAAATCTTTATATTTTCCTCCTTTTCTAGAAGAAAATAGATATAAATTTTGACCCCGTCAAATATATATCATGGCAAAGAAGGATTACTATAAGAAAACTTTAAAAAACGTTATGCAGGTCTTCAATCTTCTAAAAGAGGCCGAAGCCGGGGGAGAGATTTTAACAATTTCAAAAATCTCGAGGCTTACAGGGCTTCACAAATGGACCGTTTCAAGAACATTGGACATTTATATGGCTCCGTATGTCGAAATTTCAATCCCTGAAGGTTTCGATGAGGTCGGTCTCAAGATAAAATTCGTGAGGCTGAAGAATCCGAAAATGACAAAAGAGCAGGCTCTGAGGTTCCTTAAGCTGCGAAGTCTCACTTTTTAAATATCTCTCACTCCTTCGAGCAACACTCTGAACACGGTCTCACCTTCCGGGAGGTTCGGGGAATCTATCAATTTCGCTATCCTCTTGTCTTCTTTCGACTTTCGCAGGTATACCCTATACGTTGCCTGATGACCCACGATGTGGCCTCCAATTGGAGCAGTCGGGTCTCCAAAAAGCACGTCCGGCCTAGACATCACTTGGTTTGTAACGTAAACTGCCAGATTGTAAACGTCTGCAAGTTTTTGAAGCTGGTGGAGGTGCCTGTTAAGCTTTTGCTGGCGGTCCGCGAGCGTTCCTCTCCCAGCGTATTCTGATCTGAAGGATGATGTAAGGGAGTCGATTACTATCAGTTTTATGCTGCCCTCCTTCTTTATTATATCTTCTGCGCTGTCCAAAAGAATGACCTGGTGGTCAGAGTTGTAAGCTCTGGCGACGAATATGTTTTCCATGGTTTTCTCCGGATCCAAACCAAGCCCATCTGCCATCTGCTTCACCCTTTCCGGCCTGAAGGTTTGCTCCGTGTCTATGAATATCGCCTTTCCCCCCAAACCACCCTTTTCCTTCGGAAGCTGGACCGAAACGGAAAGCTGGTGCGCAAGTTGCGATTTACCGGAACCAAAAGCACCGTACATTTCTGTTATGGCCTGGGTTTCGATGCCGCCACCAAGAAGCGTGTCAAGAGACTTCGAACACGTGGTTATCCTCCCTACCTTCTCTCGCTTCTTCATAACGTCCTTCGCTGTCTCAAACCCCATTTTCATCCTTTGCCGCGCGGCAGTTATTATCTTATTTGCAGTGTCCACGCCTATTCCGGTCGCGGCCACAAGCTCGCCCGCAGAAGCAGCGGCTATGCCCATCAGGTTATCATAACCAGCTTCTATGAATTTTTCAAGAGTTTTTTCGCCCACACCTGGCAGACTCTCAATATCATCCTTTGTCATACCAACACCTCACTCAGGGAATTTATATTTCATCTTAGATTTTTAATCTTTAATCCCTCTATTTCCTTGACAAGTTTTTCAGATTCTCTTTTCGGATCTACTTCTTCCACGTCGCTGGCAACAAGTTCCAGCTTCTCTGTAACCTGGTTTTTCTTAACCCTGCCTCTTATTACGAGCTCCTTCCCCAATTGAAGTTTTTCGTATATTTCCTCATCGCCGCCTTTACCTTTTGCCATTTTTTGAAGCGTATTCGCATCCATGCCGAAAACCTTTTCGGCAAGTTCGCGGAAGAAAACAACGCGTATGTTACCCGAACCATCGTCAAGCACGCCCGAGAGCACCAGATTGTATTTTGGTTCAACACTATCGTGCTCCTTGCATTTCCAGACCCCATCAACATTCTCGATGCGTGATTCGCATTTGGGGCATACCTCGAAGAACGGATGGCGCCTGAAAATCTGAACCAGTGAGGCCCTGATTTCATCGTATTCGGCTTCCCTCAGTTCGCTTATTTTCTTCGCCTTCACGGCTTCGAAACTCTTTTTAATCTCGTCCAATTCAGCTATTTTAAGTTCTGATTTGCTAAATCTGCCCTTTCTTCCAAGGCGTATTTCAACATTGCCAGTGTTCGTTTCTTTCACATACCCGTTCCTTATGTCGATGGCATCGCCTTCTCCCACACCAAGCCTGCTAAGCAATTCTATTTCATTGTCCCACAAAGAGAACTTTATCGTCCCTGTCTCGTCACCTATGTCGAGATTCACGACACCCTTTGTCTTCCCGTCTTTTTCGAAATCTCTCCTGTTCGAAATTCTTATGATTCTTCCGGTTATGTCCGCGGATCTCAGGCCAGGGGTGACATTTTTGATTTTGAGCCTTCTGTTAACCGTTTCTCCCAGGAGATTCGCTCCCAGCTCCTTGCCTACGATGTAGGCCGCCCCCTCCGGTGAAACAAGCCCCGAAAGCTCAAGCTGTTTGTCCTCTATTTTATGTTTCACGTCATCTTCACTAAGGCCTGATGCCTTTGAAATCTCCTTCACCATCTCTTTCACGGAAAACATATTAAAACCCCTGAATAAAGATTGAGGAATAGTTATAAAAGTCTATGTTTAAACTTCACTCGATTACCCTCAGGCCGCTGAAGGATTGTAGTATTTTACTCGCTTCCTTGGCCTTTGTCTTGTAGGGCGGGACTCCTTTTTCAACCCATTCCATCACTATGGAAGGCTCCTTGCAATAGAGATTGATCATTTTTGCCACATCGTCGAAATTCGTCACCCCGAATTTTCTCATCCATTCAAGTATTTTCTCGCGTTTCCTCATTTCCTTCATCATTTCCTCATAGGTTATGCCCTTCTCGAAGGCCATCTTTTTCGTCAGATAGGATTCGTCAAGATTTGTGGAGTAGGTATCTGAGGACGGGTTCCAGGAAAAAATCTTTATGTTATGGGCAGTCCCTGTTTTAGGGTCTATGGATTCTATTTCATCGATTTCCTTTACCCTTCTCGCGGACTTGCCCCTTTCCTTTGCATGTGTCATGACCACCACGATGTCCAATGTCTCTATGAGGCTAGGAGAAAGCTCGATTGGCGGCATTTCCAGGCGCTTTATGACGTCTTCGACAGATCCCGCGTGTATGGTCCCCATCGATGGGTGCCCGCTTGCCATCCCCTGGAACATCACGTAAGCTTCCTTTCCCCTCACCTCGCCCACGATAACATAATCCGGATTCTGCCTGAAGGATTCCTTGAGCAACTCGAAAAGCGTTACTTCGCCGTATCTTTTGCCGCCTATTTCAGGCACGCCGAAGCCCACCCTGGAAACGCTTGGTATCCAGTTTTCATGCTGTAGGTTCAGTTCGCGGGTGTCTTCTATCGAGACAATCTTGTCCTCCGGAGGTATGAACATGCCCATTACGTTCAGAAATGTAGTCTTTCCAGTCGAAACGCCACCGCATATCAGCGTAGAAGTCCTCGATTCCACCATCAGCCACAGGTATGCCATTATTTCAGATGAGGCGGTATTGAAGTTTATCACGTCTATCGGCGAAAACGGCTCGACCCTGAATTTTCTTATCGAGAACGTCGGTCCTTTGGTAGTGACATCCTTCGCGAGTGTTGCCTGCACCCTTGAACCATCTGGCAGGGAGCCGTCCAGCAGGGGTTTTGCATATGAAATATATCTGCCGCTGCGCTCCGCAAGTTTGATAACGAAATTGTTAAAGTAACCGCTGTCTGTGAAAACGATGTTAGTTTCTACAGAACCGAACTTCCTGTGCACCACAAAAACAGGTATATCCAGCCCAGGGCAGCCTATGTCTTCAATGTAAGGGTCATGGAGAAGGCCTTCAATCTCGTTGAACCCGACAAAATCCCTGTAGATGTAATACATCATCTTGACATACGTTTCCTTGGGCAAAACCATGTTCTCTTCTTCGAGTATTTTCTCAATTTTTTCTTGTACATATTTCAGAACCTTTCCGCCTTCCTTTACTGCGGAAAGCTCCACGTCTATTATCTCGAGTAGATCCTTCTTTATTGTTTCCAGAATCTCTTTTTCGTTATTGGAAAGACAGGGTTCTACCACCTCGTAAACAAGGCCCCTTTTGCGTGGCTCCCATCTTATGTGTGCATAAACAAATGGCTCGAGGAGAGGATATTTTATGTCTATCTCAGAAGGCTTCTTGAAAGAAGGGAATATGATGAAATTTTTTGGCTCCCTTATTTCCAAATGCGGATACTCTATTTTGCTGAATTTTCTTATGTTGACTATTTTTTCCCTCAACTTCCCCCTGAAACCCATTACAAAACACCACTATCTTTTCTTTTTTATTATTCTTCTATGTCTGGCACACGAGGGGCATGCGTAAATTTTTGTGGAGGAGAGCGAAAAATTTCTCCCTCCGAGCTCTTTCCTGAGCGAAGGGTCTGATATTGAGAAGCCCCTGAAGACTGCGAAGGTTTTGTATTTAGGAACCATTCTTCCGCAAAAACCGCATGTTACATTGGTCTCCTTCCCCCTGGTCTTCGTGTGGTGCCAACCCCTTTTGTAGAACTGTTTCCTCGACATCATCTCACCTGCCAACAATTATAATATATTGGTTATTCCTATATAAGAAAAATTTTTAAATATTAATAACATAGACAGATAGTTCTTGGAGGGATAGAGATGAAAGAAAAACTGAAGCAGATTTCGCCTTACGAATGGGAACTGGAAAAAAACGTTAGACCAAGGATGAACGTCAAGGCGAAGATCATAGGCAACAAAAAGGTGATTGATGGTCTTGAAAACGCGGCTGTAGAACAGCTTACGAATGTCGCCTGCCTGCCCGGCGTGATAGAGCCTGTTATCGGCCTGCCGGACATGCACTGGGGATACGGCCTGCCGATGGGAGCGGTGAGCGCTTTTGATTTCGAGGACGGCATAATATCGTCCGGCCTATGTGGCTTTGACATCAACTGCGGCGTCAATTCGATAAGGACCAATCTGACTTACAGCGAACTGAAACCAAAGCTAAACGAGCTCATATCATCGCTTTTCAAAAAGATACCCTGTGGCGTCGGGGCGAAGGGCACGCTTAAGCTGACGAGCGACCAGCTTGATCAGGTCCTGACGCGCGGCGTGAACTGGGCAATAGAGAACGGTTATGGCATCGCCGATGACAAGGAACACATGGAAGAGAAGGGATGCATGAACGGCGGGGACCCGAAAAAGGTTTCGCCTCTTGCAAGGCAGCGTGGCCTTCAGCAGCTCGGTACGCTGGGTGCAGGAAACCATTTCCTTGAAGTGCAGAGGGTCACTGATATTTACGACGCAGAAACTGCAAAAAAATGGGGCATTAGAAATCAGGATCAGGTACTGATAATGCTTCACTGCGGTTCGCGCGGTCTTGGTCACCAAGTGGCGACAGATTACCTAAAAATTCAGGAGGAAGCGGTCGACAAATACAAGATATGGCTTCCTGACAGGCAGCTCGCCTGCGCGCCTGCGAAATCGCCGGAAGGCCTGGATTATTTTTCAGCCATGAAATGCGCCGTGAATTATTCCTTTACAAACCGTTTGGTGATGACCCAGTGGATTCGCGAGACGTTTGAAAAAGTTTTTCATAAGAATTGGGAGGCGATGGATATGCATACGGTTTACGGCCTCTGTCATAACGTCGTGAAAGTTGAGGAGCACAAGATCGAGGAAAAGAAGCGCAAGGTTTATGTGCACCGTAAAGGCTCGACAAGGAGCTTTCCCGGCGATCCGGTGCTTATTGCCGGTACCATGGGCACTTCAAGCTATCTGCTCAAGGGAACCGAGAAATCGATGGAAAAGGCGTTCGGCTCGACCGTGCACGGTGCAGGAAGAGCGATGTCGAGGAATGATGCCATAAAGAGGTTCTGGGGCGGCAAGGTCAAGGAAGACCTTGCTAGGAAGGGCATAATTGCGCAGTCAACCCATCCCATGGTCTTAGCTGAGGAAGCGCCTGATGCCTACAAAAACGTCGACGACGTGATAGAAAGCGTGCACGGCATCGGCATCTCGCTCAAAGTTGCAAGAGCGGTGCCTGTTGGCGTATGCAAAGGATAAACAAGCTATATATCCAGCGCCACTGTTACCTTGTACCCGCTTTTTGTTTCTTCCAAGTTGAACTTGTAATAGGTCACGGCCTTCACGACAGTAAGGCCCTTTTTCGGTTCGGCATCCTCACCATAGACCTGTGCCTTCAAATGTTTTTCGGATATTTTTTTTATTTCGAATTTTGAGAAAAAGGCACACTCGATGTCGACCATGCTTATCAGGGTCTGGAGCCAGTTGAACATAAGATCTTTGGCATCTTTGCCTTGGACTTCGGCATCCTTTCTCATGAGAGGGTTCACTTTCTTGATATCGCATATCACGCTGAATAGAGCGATGGCTGCGTTTTCAAAAACTTCCTTCAGATCCTTCCCGTACGCCTCGAAAACAACGTCCGAAGTCAGATCGCTAACAAACTTGAACTTCATAGAAAGAATTACGCTTAAAATAAATAAAAACAGCTTGCTCCTATGGTTTAGTATGCCTTGAAGCCAAGGCCCTGTATATCATACCTGCCAACTAGGTCCTGCGCGCCCCTGCATTCCATCGACTGCACCACTACCTGCTTTATCGTGTCATCGACAGCGAGTTGATTGAGCAGGTCATCTGCAGGCAGGTTTATTGTTTTTATTTCCTGGAATGATATGTTCAGGGTTTCAAACTTCGTCGACATTAAGGATTCATTGTTGTAAGTTATCCTGACCGAAAACCCGTGCAGAGGGACATCACCTGTATTGAACAACGCAAGGCTGAGGGTCTTGGAATCGTTGTTATAGTATGCCCTTTGTATCAAAACTTGTGCCTTGGAACAGAATTGCAGTTCTGAACGGCTCTGCGTAACGAACTGCGTTGCCCATCCTGCCAGAATACCGGCGACTATCATCGTAAAAGCTATCAACATTATAACTGATATCAGCGGGGATATTCCTTTTCTCATCTTCATCACTCCTTTATTATGCTCGAAGTCTCGGCCGAAGACGTCGGGCATGCGCTGTTGAGGACCTTTATCAAGTCCGCTGTGCTTCCGAGATTCGATTCATAATCTCCATTCATATCCAGTATGATTATGGCAGACCTCTGCTCTTTCAGGGGACTAGTCTGTGTTATGTTCGGGCTTATCCTGAATCTGGAGTCGCTTGAATTGAAAACCGAAACATCCGTTTTGTTCATCACCTGCACGCTGAAGCCGTAAAGCTCAACGCTTCCAAGATTGGTTATTATTATTGTGGCGTTATCGGTCACTGAAGAGAAGATCGCTGTATCGATCCTGTAATTCGTGCTCGTCACGCACGCGCTGCTCGCCTGTTGCGTTCTTGTGGAGACCCAGTGCGTCAACCATGACGACAGCATGACGCCGATCGCGACGGTTATGCCGATTAGCAGCACGCTGGCTATTACTGGTGACACCCCTTTCATGCCCATATATATAAGTTTGGACCGGCTTTAATATATATTTTAAAATAAAAAGACACAGATTTAATCCTTATAGGAATGCTTAACAACTATTGAAAAAGGATAAAGGCGGGATGATAATATGAAGAAGATGGTTTACTTTTTCGGCGGGGGAAAGGCGGATGGTAATGAAAAAATGAAAGAGCTCCTCGGTGGCAAGGGAGCGAACCTTGCGGAAATGGCGGGGCATAAAGATCTTCGCCTCCCGGTGCCTCCCGGTTTCACCATTACAACTGAGGTTTGCATGTACTATTATAATAAAAACAAAAAATACCCTACTGGACTCAAGGAAAATGTTGAAAAGGCGATGAGAAGGATAGAGTCCCTCACGCACAAAAAATTCGGTGATCCTGACAACCCGCTTCTTGTTTCTGTCCGTTCCGGCGCAAGGCGCTCGATGCCAGGCATGATGGAAACCGTGCTTAACATCGGTCTCACTGATAAAACCATTCCCGGTCTTGTGAAACACAGCGGCAATGAGCGCTTCGTGTATGACGCCTACAGAAGGCTGATAATGATGTATTCAGATGTCGTCATGGAGAAGGCAGCAGGAATTGAACCCAAGAACGACGAGGCCGGAATACGCAAGCAGCTCGACAGGATAATGGACGACATGAAAAAGCAGAAGGGATACAAAAGCGACACAGATCTTACAGCGGACGATCTCAAAAAACTTTGCAGCCTTTTCAAGGAAAAGGTGAAAGAAGTGCTGAAAAAGGACTTCCCCGACGATCACAACCAGCAGTTGTGGGGAGGGGTAGGAGCGGTGTTCGCCTCATGGAACGGGAAACGCGCAGTCGCTTATCGCCGCATAGAGAACATACCGGACGACTGGGGGACTGCAGTTAATGTCCAGACCATGGTTTTCGGAAACATGGGAAGTGATTCGGCGACTGGCGTGGGCTTTACCAGAAACCCTGGTAACGGAGATAACCGATTCTATGGCGAGTACCTGATAAACGCCCAAGGCGAGGACGTTGTCGCCGGCATAAGAACGCCTGCTCCGGTAAACGAATATTCTAAATCAGAGCAAAACAAGTCGCTGGTCACGCTTGAAAAAGCAATGCCTAAACTTTACAAGGAGCTTTTTGAATATCAAAAGCGCCTGGAAAGGCATTACAGAGACATGCAGGACATTGAGTTCACGATAGAGAAAGACAAGTTCTACATGCTGCAGTGCAGGGTCGGCAAAAGGAATGGCCCCGCTGCAATCGCAATGGCACTCGATATGTTCAGGGAAAGATTGATAAGCAGGGAAGAGGCGATAATGCGCGTCACGCCCAGCCAGCTTGACGAATTGCTTCACCCGGT
This sequence comes from Candidatus Aenigmatarchaeota archaeon, assembly GCA_041489155.1. Classification (GTDB taxonomy): domain Archaea; phylum Aenigmatarchaeota; class Aenigmatarchaeia; order QMZP01; family QMZT01; genus JBGPQP01. The sequence goes on along the minus strand of JBGPQP010000001.1, from coordinate 56,603 downwards.
GATCGACCCGAAGGCAGAGGCCGCCAAAAAACCAATTGCCAAGGGCCTTCCTGCAGGGCCAGGAGGCGCTTCTGGCCAAGTGGTGTTCAGCGCAAAGGACGCTGTAGAATGGACCAGACAGGGCAAGAAAGTTATTCTCGTAAGGGAGGAGACAAATCCGGAGGACGTTGAGGGCATGAGGGCTGCGCATGCCATCCTTACAGCCCGCGGCGGCATGACTTCGCATGCCGCGCTCGTTGCAAGAGGGTGGGGCAAATCCTGCATAGTAGGGGCTGGCGCGCTTCATATCGACATGGAAAAAAGAGAAATCCACGCAGAAGGGAAGCTTGTAAAGGAAGGAGACTGGATCACGGTTAACGGTACAAAAGGCGTTGTATACGAAGGACAGCTTCCCATGATAGATGCGATGGAGGAGAACAAGAAACTTAAGGAATTCCTCAGGCTTTGCGATTCTGTAAGGAAGCTGGGAGTCCGAACAAATGCCGACACGCCGGAAGACGCAGCGAAGGCAAGGCTATTCGGGGCAGAGGGCATCGGCCTTTTCAGGACAGAACACATGTTTTACGGAAAAGGCTCTGAACAGCCTTTGTTCATCCTGCGCAAAATGATAGTATCAAAAACAGAAGATGAAAGGAGGAGAGCGTTGCAGGAGCTTTTTCCCTACATGAAAAAGGACATCAAGGGAACTCTTGAGACGATGCATGGGTTCCCGGTGGTCATACGTTTGTTGGACCCGCCTCTGCATGAATTCGTTCCAAAAGACAGTGAAAAATTACGGCAGCTCGCAAATGACTTGAACATCTCTCTTGATGAATTGGAACAGAGAGCAGAGAATCTTCACGAATCAAACCCGATGATGGGCCATCGTGGCGTCCGCCTCGGAATAACGTACAAAGAGATATCAGAAGCCCAGATACGTGCGATATTTGAGGCAGCTGCCGAGCTTATAAAAGAAGGCAAAAAGCCCTGGCCTGAAATAATGATACCAGTTGTTTCGGATGTCAAGGAATTGAAAAACCAGTATGAAATATTAAAAACAGTCTATCAGGAAGTGCTTGCTAAATACAAGCTGAAAAACATAAGGCACATGTTCGGAACCATGATAGAGATACCCAGGGCATCAATACTCGCGAACAGGCTTGCAGAGGTGTCTGAATTCTTCTCCTTCGGAACCAACGATCTGACCCAGATGGGTTTCGGTTTCTCAAGAGACGACATAGGCAGCTTCCTTCCGGAGTATATAAAAAATGGCATACTGCCCGAAGATCCTTTCCAGTCCATCGACCAGGAAGGCATAGGCGAGCTGATAAAAATCGGAATTGAGCGCGGGAGGAAAACCAGAAAAAACTTGGAAATCGGAATATGCGGAGAACACGGAGGAGACCCGAAATCCATAGAATTCTGCCACAAGGTCGGCATGGATTATGTAAGCTGCTCGCCTTTCAGGGTTCCGATAGCGAGACTCGCTGCCGCGCAGGCGAAAATAAAAGAAAAAATGAAATAACGAAAACCGATATTGGTAGCTGCAGCGAAGAAGGTTTAAAAACATCTGGTACAATAATAATCTGGGGATAAAATGATAAGAGTAAAAGACGTAATGAAGAAGCACGTTGTCACAGTGGATCCAAAAATGAACATGTCGACGATAGCGAAGATTCTTACAAACAACAAAATAGGCTGCGTTGTTATAGTGGACAGACAGAAACCGAACGGTCTAGTAACAACGAATGACATAGTGACTCTCGTCGCAAAAGACAAGGATCTGAGAAGAGTCAGGGCAGGAGATTTCTGGAAGAGCCTTAAAAGACCTTTCATGACAGTTTCTCCGGAAGAGAGCCTGATGAAAGTCGCCAAGAAAATGCTGAAAACTGGCTACAAAAGATTCCCCGTAGTTTATAACAACGAGCTCAAGGGAATAGTTTCGACTAAAGAGGTCCTGATAGTGTCCCCTGAGCTTATCGAAATTCTTTCGGAGAGATTGAAGGCGAAAGCAGAGGCCGTCGCAAGGCCGGATCAGGCCATCTCAGGCATATGCGAGAAATGCGGGGAATTCACAGAAGATCTTAGAAACGTCAATGGCAGATGGATTTGCTACGACTGCCGGGAACTCTGAGCCGGCGATGTTTAAACAAATGTTTAAACATAGATATTTTAATATATATTTCATTTTAGTTTCATGGACTTGAGATGCTGCATTGTATTTTGCCTAGTTATTATCTTGCTCATATACCCTTCAGATGCTGAAGCCCTGTTTGTTAATGAATTTATGCCTGCTCCCAACGATACTTGTTCCCAATGCTCAGAGTGGATAGAACTTGCCAGCGATCAAGATGAGGTGATAGAAAATATCAGTGTAGACACAGGCGAGTCTACGTTAACACGTCTCAATGGCACAATCCTGCAAGGGGAATTCATAATAATCACCAAAAACGCCAGCGTTTTCTCAGGCATGTGGAAACCAACCAACATAAAGATTTTTGAAAACAGCAGGATGAGGCTTGCAGACAGCTCTGACAACATATCTATTCTTAATGGTTCTAACGAGACAAGCCGAATCGAATATTTCAATGCTGCCAAAAACATTTCTTATGGGCTTTGCGGAAAAACACTAGTCAGACAGAATATTTCTACTCCCGGTTTGCCAAATATTTGCGTAAGCGAGACGAACCAAACAGCTAACCAGACAAACGCCACAGATGGTGAGTGCGACATGTCAATAAGCATAGAAAGCGAAGAAATTTTTGCGGTGGGCAAGGGCAACAGTTTCAGACTGGTTGTGAAAAATTTAAATGGAACAGAAAACGCAGCTGAGGTTGAATACTGGATAGAAGATTTTTTTGACAATATTCTGAAGCCGAAAACAAAAACCAACAACACGGCCACTGTAAAATCATGGACTCCGCCCGCCTTGGCAGGAACAGAAGGATATAAAATAAATGCAATAATAACCGATGCCAAATGCAATGACACCAATGTTTCGAACAATCGTGCAGAAAAAATCATTGTCGTTGAAGGCGACACGCCGGTTTCCGATTCCAGCATCTCCATCATTGATGCTGGACTTGGTTCTGACGGGAAGGCGAGGTTTGGCGACGAAATAGAGGTCATGATAAATATTTACAAGGGCGATACGACGAAGAACGCGGTTGAAATGCGGATTGAAGATACCGAAGGCAGGAAGGCCGGCAAGACAACTTTCAACATATATACCAAATTCTCGAATTACACGATTTCCGTGCCTTTGCAGATAAGTCCAAATTGTGATGGTGTATTGCCGAATGGAACGTATTTTATAAAAATTGAAGGCCTTAACGGTAGCAACGAAAAACAAATAAACATAGAAGGAAGTTCCGGTTCTTTCTGCAAAATAAAGACGATTGAAACCTCGAAACCCTGTTCCTCTTCCGCCTGCCCGCCTTGTCAAAAAATCAATAATTCGGAAAAACCTAATGAAGTGTCCAAGGATTTCGAAATAATTTCGTGTCCAGATGAAATAGCCAAAAACGCCGAACTTGCAATAAAACTGCTGCTGAAGACACCGCAGGAGAAGAACTTCACGGTATACTCGTACATTTATGATGGCAATAAGCCGCTATCACTCGGTTTTGACGGAAAGAAATGGCTCAACACGTGGAACGCCAATAAAGTTGAAGTTACTACAAGAAACTCAACCACAGTTACCCTAAATAACAGAATTTCAAATGATACCGAGCCCGGCAGGTATAAGCTGCGTATCAAAATAATCTATGACGGAAAGGAGCATGATATCACACGGGACATACTCGTGAAAGAACCGTCAGAAGAAATGCAGCAAAAAACCGGCGGCCAGGACAGTGAACAGGCAAACGAGACCTTGGAAAAGGAAAATGCTACAAACAATAAAAATGAAAATCCCAAAGAAAAGCAAATAAAAACCCCAACCGGCAGCTTGGTCTCAAAGAAGGAAGACAACTGGTTCTCGGCGGCTATAAACGGAGTACTGAATTTCTTTAAAAACCTGTTCAAACTATAGAATAAAGCATCATGGCAGCCATGGACCTGTAGCTCAGTTGGAAACTTCGTAGTAAGCAGACATAGTCTGCTTCGGTCGACAATAGAGCGGTAGCCTCCTAAGCTAAAGGTCGGGGGTTCGAATCCCCCCAGGTCCGTAATTAATTTATCACGACTTGAATTTGCAATTCAGGCCGCCGCATAATCGAAACAATATGGATTTATAACTTTTCGAAGATAAATCTATAAACATGACTAGAATAATAGCCATATCTTCTGGCAAGGGCGGCGTTGGCAAGACAACGCTTGTTTCCAATCTTTCGGCTGCCTTGGCGCAATACGGGAAATCCGTCCTGGCTGTTGATGCCAACCTCACAACCTCCAATCTCGCTCTTCACCTCGGGATGCATCTTTATCCCAAAACACTTCACGATGTTTTCGAAGGCAGGGCAAGAATAAAGGATGTTATATATACGCACAAAGCAGGCTTCAAAATAATTCCGGCGGACATTTCATTAAGACGGCAGAGGAACATAAAATCACACCATTATATCGATGTGCTGTACAAATTGCTTGATGGAAATGATTTCATACTGATAGATTCGCCAGCCGGACTCGGCAAGGATTCCCTCGCAGCGATAGAGGCTGCAGACGAGCTGATAACAGTAACCAACCCGGAGCTTCCGGCCGTGACGGACGCCCTTAAATTAAGCCTTATAGCAAAAAGATACTCCACCCACAATCTCGGAGTGGTTGTCAACAGGATAAAAGGAGAAACACACGAACTTCCAATAGAACAGATAGAGAAGATGCTGAACCTTCCGGCGATAGGAAAAATACCGGAAGACAGGGAGGTGAGGAAAGCCATCGCCCTAAAAGAACCAGTCATGACTTACAACCCGAAATCGCCTGCCGCCCAGCACATACGTGCGTTGGCGGCAGCTTTGATCGGCGAGGTTTATGAACCTAGAATACCATTCAGCTTCCGCCTGTTCAACTGGCTTTCTTCCAGATAAAAGCTATTTTTTCAAAATGCCAAGCATATCGCTCAGGTTTATTTCGAAGGCGCAAACAGGCTGTTCGATGCCGAAATTTTCAAGAACCTTTGGATGGAGTTCTCCGATGTAGGCGACATTTTTTCCCGATACCGATATTCTTCCGGATCTACCAAGTATGAATGAGGCATGTTCTGTTTCTTCTATTTTGTATTCCAGCCCGAGATTTCTGAATAGAAAATCGAGATGTTGCTTCGCTTTTGTGAAATTCGCACCAGAACCAGCATAAGCCCACGCGAGTCTTGTCGGATTTGATGACTTTGTTTCCGTTTTTTCATCGTATATAACCACTTCGCCGATTTCGAAAATGTTTTGCGGATATTCTCTGTTGGTGTTGTTTGAGAGGAATTCGATCAGTGATGGTGTTAACCATGTCCTGAAGACGCTCCAGTTTTTGGATATTGGGTTTTCAACCTCTATCGTTCTCATATCTTCCAGGTTCATTCTATTGACCAGGTTGTCCCTGTTCGTCAGTATGTACGACATTGTTTCTTGGCTTCCAAGGCCGACCATCATTTCAGCTATTTTCCTGGAAAATTCGTTTATTTCCGTCAGCCTGCCTGTGCTGGCTATTTTTGGCATCATAGGCTCGATCTTGTTGTAGCCGTACGATATTATCACATCTTCTATCACATCGACTTCATGCATCACATCCTGCCTGTATGCAGGATAATATACCAGCATATTATCCCTCTTGATTTTCACGTCGTATCTTGATTTCTGAAGCATGTTCTTGATCTGGTTTTTTTTCAGATTGAGGCCTGAAAGTTTTTTCAGGCGGTTAAGGCTGACATTTATTTTTTTCGGCTTGAGATCCGGAGTCTCGATTTTTCCGTTCGGGAACATCACGTCAACCGTTTCAATCCTCCCGCCATGTTCTGCAAGAGCAGCCACCATTATGTTAAGCGAAGGCATCAGGAATTTCATATCGAAACCCGAGCATTCAATGAATACGTCCCTTGTCTCTTGCGTTACCTTGCCGCTATAATTTGAATTTATCACCGGTGGCATCGAAAGCACGTTACCCTTGGCGTCAATGAAAATAGGATATTTTTTATTGTCTTTCAGCAATTGGCCATATTCCTTGCCTTTTGGATGCTGTTCGAGTATTTCATTTAGATATAATTCCCTGTCGAAATCAAGGGGCACGAATTTTATTTCATGCGGACCGTAAGCACGGTAATATATGGGCGGTGAAAGCTTATGGTAGTCATACACCCCAAGCGCAACCTCCCTCCGTCCGCGTCCGAAATTTTCGCAGATCTTCTCCTGCAGTTGTATCATCTGTAAGAGGCATTCTTCGGTGATTTTCAGCCCCCTTACGACAGCGCACACGGTTTTTGGCCTTATGTCTGCTAGGTTTTTATTGACTATTACCATCAAACCGGATTTCTTGGTTGCGAATTTAGGAAGACCCCTGTCTTTCGTAAATCTTGCCCGCAGTTCTCTCGCTACGCCTTCTGTTGACCACAGGTCCGGCCTATTGGTATCTGCCATTTCTATTTTTATCCTGTCGCCATCGGCTGATTCTATCTCGCCCTTTACATATTCCAGTGCTTTGCCTAGTGATTTCTCTGTGAATTTTTTACCTGACATTTTGCTGAGATCTTCAAGCGAAATTTCAATTGTCGGCATCAGAGCACCTTCCTTGCTTTTCTAAGGAATTCCATATCATTGGAGAAGAGATTGCGTATGTCTCCTACTCCCAGCCTCATCATTGCAAGCCTGTCAAGGCCGAAACCCCATGCTATTACAGGTTCGTTGACACCAAGCGGTTTAGTGAGTTCAGGCCTGAATACTCCTGCGCCTGCAAGCTCGATCCAGCCGAATTCCGGATGTTTCGCTGACACCTGAACCGAAGGCTCGGTGAACGGGAAATAGTCAGGGAGGAATTTTACATCCTCTATGCCCGTGATTTCGAAAACAAAATTTTTGAGCAGACCCAAGAGATGCCGGAATGAAAGATCCTCGTCTATTACGAAGCCTCCCAGCTGGTTGAATTCAACGCCGTGTTTGGCATCAATAACGTCCGGCCTGAAGCAGCGTACTAGGCTGAAGTATTTCCCGGGTATTTCCACGCCTTTGGCAAGGAATCTCGGCGAAATTGCAGTGTCATGCGCCCTCGGCATCAGTTGTGAGGCAATCTTTTCATCCCATTTATATTTCCATCCTGTTGAACCGTCAATACCGCCTTCATGCGCCTTTTTGACGGCGAGCACAAGCCCCCTTTCCGGGAGAATGCCATATCTGGGTTCTTTTATCCTGTAAGTCGCGCTCCAGTCCCTTGCCGGGTGATTCTGCGGCTGAAAAAGCGAATCGAAGTTGAAAAATTCAAGCTCGATTATGGGGCCATCCATCTCCCTGAAGCCCAGCGAAACCAGTTTCTCTCGTACACCCTGCAAAAATTCGCTGTAAGGCTGCCTGTTGCCGGCGTAAAGCCTAGGTACGCTGGTTTTTATGTCGTACCTTCTGAACCCCTTACCGACCCATTTCCTCTCCCTCAGCATTTGTGGCGTAAGATTTTCGATAAGATCAGCCTTCATCACCCTTTCTTTTGCCAGCTTCTTGCCGAGTTCTGTTAGTTCCACATACCTGAATTTGGCGATGTCCTTTTTCACGATGTCCTTTCTTTTGATAAGTCTGCTGACCATTGATTTTTCATCCTCGCTGAGATCATCAAAACCCTTCGGGAGTTTTTTCAGCAAGGCTTCTTCCGGGAAACCATGCTGCAGAACGCGGTCCCTTTCGCTTGTCGGTTTTACTTCATTCCCGTCTATGGAAATCGCATACCTTGCTTTAAGCAGGCCAAGGCAGATCCTTATTTCATTGTCGTCGAGGCCGGTCGCCTTCTTTATCGCGTCCAGCTCCATCTTGCCTGCAAGAACTTCAAGGAATCTTTTTTCAGGAAGGCCGATGTCAGCATAAATTTTGCCGTTATCCCCCAGATCAATGATTTCCTTTGGCGAGGCTTTAACCCTGACGGCCCCCTTATTTTCAAGCCACTGGAGAGCCCGCATAACTTCTGTTCCTTCGGTTTTCGATACTTTCGAGATTTCTCTCAACTCAAGCCCATCCTTTAGAAAAGGCAGCACCTTTCTTTCAACGGGACTCAGACTCTCAAGAATTTTCTGCAAGTCCATAAATTAATAATGAGATTCCTTTTTTATAATTGTTAGACCACAAATCTTTACATGGACACGAACGAATACAACAGGTATTTCTATTCTAACATATTCGTAAAAGAGGCCGAGAGGTACTACAGAATACAGGAAAGGAAGATACAGAAAGTTCTGGATATGTTCGAAAAGCACGACAGCGGAAGGATAATCGATATCGGTTGCGGTGACGGCTTCATTTCCAGTCTTATAACCAAGAAAACAAACGCGAAGGTTTGCGGCCTGGACATAAGCAAAAACGCAGTAAGAGATGCAAGGAAGAAGCATATAGAAGCGAAGGTGGTAAATCTTGACAGGGGCAAATTCCCCTTCCCCCAAAACACGTTCGATGCCGCTTTCTGCGGCGACGTGCTGGAGCACATGTACGACACAGAGAAGCTGCTTGAAAACATAAGCAACGTGCTGAAGCCCAACGGTTATATAATTATCACTGTCCCGAACATAGCTTCTTGGTACAACCGTGGCTTCCTTTTCCTTGGCTACATGCCCACATGGATCGAATCCTCCCTGCGGACTTACACGGGCAACCCCTTCGTGAAAGAAGGCGTGGGACACATACACGCCTTCACAAAACGCTCGCTTTCAGATCTGCTCGCTCTCAATGGGTTTTCAGTCGAGAAATTCGCAGGCAGCCCTATACTGGCGGACGGCTCGCGCAAGAAATGGAAGGAAAAGCTATGGAACAGCGTTGATTCTGCATTTGCCAGAAAAGTAACGTTTGCCTCGACAATAATAATAAAGGCTAGAAAGGTTAAAGAGAAATGATGGGTGCAGATAATGAGTCGCGCTAAAAAAATAATTTTCAACAGCATAACTATAAGCATACCCAAAAACATCGTCCAGTTCTCTTTGGGTATTTTGCTTTACTGGTTCGTAATGGGGATACCTGATCTTTTTGTCGCTATCATTTCGCTTGCAGGCTTTCTATTAGCCTACTCTTATGTCTATGTCTACAACGACTTGGTTGATTATCATGAGGACAAGAAAGATGCTGAAAAGATCAAATGGAAGCTCGTGGCAGGAGGGATGCTGAGCGAAAGAGCAGCGAAAATACTTGCCCTCATTTTCGTAATCACCGGTTTGTCGGTTTCCTTGCTTGTTAGTCAATGGTTTTTTTTGATGGTTGCCGGAATGCTGTTCCTCAACTTTCTCCATTCATCCCCATACACCAGATTTAAAAGAGGTCTGAAAAAAACCGCTGTCAACATGACGGCTATCGAATTTCTGAAATTTTCATGCGGCTGGTTCGCGCTGACGTCTGATATAGCCAAATTCCCCTTCTGGCTAGTATTCGTTTTTTCGATTGTTTACACTGCCAGTTATCTTATATACAAATTCAAATTTACAGGTAGCATCATAAAAAGCAACAAAAAACTGTTCGCGACTATCTGCCTTGTAGGAGCGTTTTCTTATGCTATATCCTTCGTGCAATACGGTTTCCCGCTCAGCATGACGCTTCTGGTGTTAATACCGCTTTTTATACTGCTTCTTTTCAAGAAAATGGACATAGAGGTTCACAAGATAAGCAACATGATAGTGCTGGAGTATCTGCTGCTGCCGATTGTCATTATATCGTTCGCGGTCCTCATAATACCGATTGTTGGAGAAGCCAATGATCAAATTGCAAACATGATTGGTGAATACAGGGAAAACGTCATGAGGGAAATGCCTGAAGACCTGAAAAAACCGGTGGACAACCTGACAGAAGAACTAAAGAAGTACAAAACACTGGACGATTTGAAAAAGGAACTAGAGGCAGGCCTTGAAAACATAACCAAAAATATAAGTAACATACCGTAAGCAAAGCTAAAGTTTTTTGCCCATTTTCGTGACAAAGGTTTTCCAGTGGGGCAGTACGCCTGTTTTCTTGCCGCCTATTTCCGCATAACCGTTTTTTATCGCTCTTAGTATGCCATCCCTGCTTTTGTTAGCCTTAACCAGAGTGAAGGCAGAGCCGATTTCATTGACAAAATGAGAATCAGAGCCTGCGACAACCGGGAGGGAGTGTTTTTTTGCGAAGTCCATCGCCTCTTCGTTGAAGCGGTCTACCAATACCCTTGCGTTGAAAACTTCGACCGCGTCTATGTAATTTACAATTTTTTCTATAGCCTTGCCGATGCCGTTCCTGAATCTATCGAAAGGATGAGGGACGATCAGGAACCCCCCCTGTTCCTTTATCCTTTTGCATGTCGCCTCAAGGGAAAGCCCTGCTTCGATGTCTTTTTTAAGGTTGAGACCTATGACCTCGCCGCTTTTGGTTTTGATTTCTGCTCCAACGAAAACTACCAAACCATCTGAGATTTTCTGAACCTCTAGCGCGCCTTTTATTGTATCATGATCGGTGACGGCTATCGCATCGAGCCCGTTTTTCCTTGCGGAACTTATTATGGTTCTAGGCGTCATATCACTGTCTCTCGAAACATCGGAGTGGACGTGAAAATCGACTTTCAAAGAGCTCTTCCTTGGCATACTATCTTATTTAAACAATCATAATAAATTTATATGTGATTTTCATGGATAAGTTCGCCCGTATACAGGAGCTCGCCGATCAACGCGGTTTGTTTTTTCCCACCGCTGAAATACACTCGGCACTGGCCGGTTTTCTGGATTTCGGCCACCTTGGGACAGTAATGCGCAGGAAAATCATTGACCTCTGGAGAAGGGAAATCGTCCGCAGAACTGACTCTCTGGAAATTGACGGGTGTCTTATTCTCCCCAGAAAAAATTTCGAGGCGTCAGGTCACTTGAAGAACTTCGTTGATCCTCTGGTGCAGTGTTCCAAATGCAGGAAGGTATTCAGGGCAGACAAGCTTATCGAGGAAGTTGCCGGAAAAACAATACCGGAGGCAATGGAACCCTCTGAGTTCAACGGACTTATAGAAAAGCACGCTGTAAAATGCCCGGAGTGTAAAGGCAGACTGGAAAAAGTGCAGAAGTTCAACATGATGATCGGCGTTTCTATTGGTCCCCTCACCGCCGAGAAGAACGCCTACCTGAGGCCTGAAACATGCCAAAACATATTTACCGATTTCCAGAAGATATACAAGACTGCAAGGGTTTCTCTGCCGCTAGGCATTTCACAGGCCGGGAGATCCTTCAGGAACGAAATTTCACCCAGACAGGGCCTGATTCGCTCGAGGGAATTCACGCAGCTGGAGACCGAAGTTTTCTTCAACCCCAAGAAGATAGATGATGTCCCGGAATTTGAAAAATACAAAAACTTAGAGCTCAGGCTTAAGCTCATGGGAAAGGAAACGCAATCCATCACGCTTGAAAAAGCCGTTGAGAAGAAAACAGTGTCCGGCAGACTCATCGGTTATTATCTTGCCGTAACCCAGCAGTTTTTCGAGAAGTGCGGCTTTGATCCGAAGGACATGCGCTTCCGTGAGCTTGAGGAAAATGCGAGGGCGTTTTATTCGAAGGAGACATGGGACTTCGAGGTAAAAACCAGCGTGGGATGGCTAGAGCTAGTGGCATGTAACTACAGGACTGACTACGACATGGCATCGCATTCAAAAGTTTCCGGAACAGATCTTTCGGTCGTTGAAGATGAGGAGAAATTCATCCCCCACGTTTTTGAACTTTCAATGGGACTCGATCGCATATTTTATTCCATCCTTGAAAACTCGCTTTCAGAAAGGGACGGGAAACCTGTCCTGCAGTTTTCGCGCAGCCTTGCACCGCTCGACGTCGTAGTACTTCCGCTAGTCAGGAAGGACGGGCTTGACGTGAAAGCGAGGGAAGTATACGAGACGCTAAAAACCAAATATGAGGTTAGATACGATGAAAAGCAGTCGATAGGAAAGCGTTACGTAATATATGATCAGCTTGGCATTCCGCTGGCCATAACCATCGACTACGAATCGGTCGATAAACACGATGTAACCCTTCGTGAAAGGGACTCAATGAAGCAGATAAGAATCAAGATAAAGGATTTACCGCAGAAGATTGATGAATTTTTTGAAGGTAAAAATATTTTCTAATAGCCTCTTGTCTTTTCTATCTGTCTGTGAACTTCGGTTTCTATTCTGTCAAGAAAAACCTTAACTGCCTTCGTCGGCTCCCATTCGTAATCGCTCGCGTAGAAGTTACCCTTGTCTGTGACAAGCCTGCCATGCACCGAATATTTCATTCTTTCGTCTCTCCTCACCTTCTTTTTGTGGGTATCGACATGGAGTGCCACGTAAGTCACCTTGACTGTTTTCAGCAATTTGTTTATGGTCTTCTCTATCATCTCGTCTATCTTATTTCTTACGAATTCGTCTTCGTCATGGAGACCGCTAACTCTTATGTACACGGTTTCGAGCGATTTGCCTATCAGCTTGAAAATATCCTTTATTGTTATCATGCCCATGAGCTTTCCGTTTTCCTCTACTATAGCGGTACATGAATCCTCGTTGGATATTTTCTTGACGATTTGTTTGAGGTCGGTTTCAGGCGAGACCTTCAGTATATCAGTCCTTAGGAACGTGCTGACACCCACGTTGCCGAGTTTCACCTTTTCTCCATCCCTCTCGCCGAACTGCGATCTCTCCCTGCCTACAAGCATGCCTGCCAGGCTGAGGCTGTCGACAAGGCCTGCGAATCTGCCCTCTTCGTCTACAACGGGTATCCTGTTAACGCCCGTGTCACGCATTACTGTTGCAACAGTAGATATCGTGTCGTTGGTGCTTGCGCAGTATGTTTTCTGCATTACATCTATTGCTTTTTTACCGGCAAAAATTTCGTCTTTTACGAATTTGAGCAACTTAGGTTTTGTTATCGCGTATATCTTACCGTCTTTCTCGATGGGCAAAGACCTGTGCTCACTAACCAACATGTAATTCATTATGTCTTCGACGGGCGCTTCTACTGAAAAAACGGTCACGGGCTTCATGAGATATGAAATCTTCATCTTCTGCGGCTCGCTGACTCTTTTTTTGACTATGTCGTCAAGGGTTACGATGCCCTTCAGTTCTTTGTCAAAAACGAAAGCCTCATATTTCTTTTCGTTTGCCATTCTTGAGGCCACTTGCGACAACGCTTCTTCCGGCTTTACCATGAATGCGTTTTCTATCACGTCTTCAAGCTTCATACACTCACGTCGCTCTTCTTCAGCTTTTGCATTTCCTTGGTTATGTAACCAGCAAGTATGTTCCTCACCTTCTTCGATTTTATCTCTTTTAAATCTCCCAGCACAACCTTGTTCTTTTCAAAGTCAACGCTAAACTTGTCGGTGTGCTCTCTTATGAGCTGGTCGCCGAGCGTTTTTATCGGGGTCGTTTTTATTCTTCCCATAACATCACACTTGAGTAATATTACTTATTCCTACAGATGAATATTTAAAACATTGATAGCTGGAACTGCCCGAGAACAGAGAAAACCGTATAACCTATCACTATCAAAACGATGCTGTGCTTAATGCCGGCGACCACCGAGCCCTCTGCCATCTTCCCCGTGGCAAGGCCGGCGAAAAAGCCCTGAACAAGTATAAAATTCACGAAAGTTTGGTTGTAGATTTCTGTTGGCATAGTTTGCGTCTCTTCCTGTTCCTCCATCAAGCTTGGTGACATCTGCATGCTGCCCAGTGACGGGATCAGGAAGCTCTTCAGAATAAGAAGGATGAATATGAAAACGAAGAATATCATGTATGACGTAACAAGTTGCGATTGGACAGAAGTGGAACGTTCCTGCCTTATCTTGTTTATTTCGATAAGCGACTGACCTATTGCCTTTAACGTATCTGATATCTTGCCGCCCACCTTGTACGTTTCTATTATCGTGCTGACAGATCTTCTAATGGGCGTTGACTTCACTTTATGCGAGAATATGTTCAGTGCCTTTTCGAAAGGAATGCCCCACTCGACCTTGCCTTCTATCTCCTTTACGTAAGGCGTCAGCGATCTGTAGTCTTTCTTTGAAACATGCTTCAAGGCGATGGGCAGGGTCATACCGGAATCTATCGCCCCTGTCAGATCGGTTATGAATATTATGAATTGTTCCTCTATCTCTTTGCTTACCCTGTATCTTCCATAGAAAATAAGGAACGGCGGCACTATAGCCACCATGGCGCCGAGGACGTTGAAAAGCGGTGATATGAAAGGGAATATATTGATTATTACAAAGAAATTGAGCATCAGTATCAAGATGCCTATCGCTACAAAAAACACCTCGTTCATAACGTTTTTGCTCATTTCCATTTTACACACCGGGATATGTGATATGAATGAATACAATGAAAGCTACATTGAGGAACGGCAGCATGACCCATGTAATCAGCATTATCATCTCATCTATCGTAAGCCCCATCACGCTTCCCCCTATTATGCTCATGGTCGCAAGCATTGAGAGCATCATCAGAGGCGCGGCTACAAGAAGCGCGGTGTATATGTCTGCATATGTGGAAAGCGTTTTCATATACCTCTCTCTTTTTATCCTGTAGTCAAACAAGGCCCTCTCGGACATCTCATGCAGGTATTCCACCATGTCCCCTCCTGACTCTGTAGTTGAGACTATGCCCAGCAGAAGCTCCCTGAAGCTCTGGGAAGGCGTTCTATCGGCGATGTCCTTCAAGGCATCGATCGAACTCATGCCGAATGTTTTTATGTTCCTCATTATGAGCTTCGAATCCTGTGATATCTCCCCGTACTCCTTGAAGCCAGTCAATAACTCAAACATGAATTCGGTTGGTATTCCAGATGAGGCAATAGCCGCCATATGCGTGATGGCAAAGGGCATGTTATTTTCTATTGAACGTTGCCTTGACCTCTCCTTTTCGACCGGATACAGGTAAAAAAATATGAAAACCAGTGATGCAACGAAGACCGGGAAAAATATAATGCAGAATATGTATATGTAGAATTCCACTTGGACGATGTAGCTCAGGAGCACGTAAATCAGAATGAATGAAACGAAGAAAGAAATGAACGTCGACATAAACAGCATGCTTATCCATGTTTTCAGAAGGATTTTCATGTTGGCATTTCTTATATGCAGCTCCAGCGGCTTGAACGAAGCGATGTTCTTCTCAACCAGACCCCCGAAAAGAACGAGGGACAATTTTCTGTAAAAGGAAGGCATATTAAAATATTGTCATCGCCTATAAAAAATCCGAGAATTGCTGCTTGTTTACGGAAATATAACAAAGAGCAGGAGGCGTGTTAACGTTAGACTTTTACGAAAAGCTGGAAGTTATCCGGTCCGCCTTCTCCACCCTGTAACCCTGCAAGCACCACCAACACGGTTTAGGGCTGCTGTCTTTCGGGGCACGCACGCGGAACGTGCGAAACTTTCCGACCCTGACCCGGTTCACTATGAAGATGATCCTGCAGGACAAGGCTTCTCAGTTGGCAGGACTGGGCTTGCAGTCCTCGCAAAGCCACCCGTAAACTACAACCGGCCATGAAGACCGTTTGCCACCCGAAGGTGCGGTAGGCCTAGCCCCGCAGTTGGAGGCCCCCTGCATTAATAATCCAACAGTCAATATTTAAATTGTTTAACAGCGAATGAAAAAGATAGAAATCATGCTAGCATCGGGGTTGTGCCAATGTACGCCTACAGAAGAACGGTTCACAGCAAACCGACCGGAAAGAAAAAAACAATCAGGTTTTTGGCCGCCCTGATTTCTGTTACGCTTGTGTTTCTGATTGGTTATTACATGGGCAACATGAACGAAACGGTCATCATATATCGCAATGAAACAAGGCCAATCAATATCGTCAACTACGTCCCCTACAACCCTGTCCAGGGCTCTTTTGCGAACGTTTCGTACACATCCATAGTAATACCAGCGGTGGACGAGGAAGGCAACGGCCTGACGACTGTTATCACAGTCCAGATAGTTCCAGGCGACGGCAGGGTCCTCGCGAACATAGACAAGCTGCTTTTCTGGACCGATACCCAGAACTCTATCCGCACCTCGAGCAAGGTTGCTTCGAACATAACAGGCGTGAACATGTCCAATTATGACATGATATATACGATTACCACAAACGCCACCTCGGTCGAAGGCCCGTCAGCAGGGACGGCTTTGACCATCGCTACCATCGCTGCAATATGGAAAAAGAACATAGACCAGCGTGTTTTCATAACCGGCGCCATCAACCACGACGGCACGATAGGACCGGTCGGCCAGGTGCTTGAAAAGGCAAAGGCAGCGAAAGACGCCGGAGCGCGCCTGCTTCTTGTCCCCCTTATGCAGTCGCAGGAAATCACGTACGAGACAAGAAAATATTGCGAGCAGATAGGTCCTGCCCAGATATGCACCAACGAGAAAGTCCCCCAAAAAGTCAACATATCGGAAGAGGTGGGAATAGACGTCATCGAAGTCAAGGATATACAGGAAGCGCTTAGGTATTTCTTTTCCGAGGCATGACATGATAGACATACACGCGCATCTTTGTTTCGGTGATTACGACAAAGACATGGCTTCGATAATATCGAGATGCAGGCAAGAGCTTTCGGCCGTAATAGTCGCGTCAGCAAGGTACGACGAAGGGTTGAAAGCACTGGATCTCACCGGAAAAGATCCCGGTTTTCTTTTTTCAACACTTGGGTACCACCCCACAGAGGGAGGCGACGGGCCGGAAAGGATAATGGACCTCATTAAATCCAACAGGGAGAAAATCGTTGGTGTCGGCGAAGTAGGGCTCGACCACCACTGGGAGAAGAATGCTGACAAGCAAAGAACGCAGAAAGAAGTATTTTCCAGTTTCATCGAGCTTGCCCAGAAGCTGAAAAAACCAATAGTGATACATTCATGGGACGCGGAAGAGGAATGTTTTGAAATGGTCAGAGCTGCTAATCTTGATGCGGTGTTCCACTGTTTCTCCGGGACAAGGGAGCTGGCCAAGAAAATCGTAGAAAATGGCTTTTACATTTCCATATCGACAATGGTGCTTTTCTCCAAAAACATAAGAAAGATCGCAAAAGATCTCCCGTTTGACAAGCTTCTTCTTGAAACCGATTCACCCTTCCTCTCGCCAAACAAGGAACAGGACACGAGAAACTATCCATGGAACATAAAGCTTTCCGCGGAGAAGATAGCTGAACTAAAAAAGACGACGCAGGAAGAGGTCCTAGCCAAGGCGAAGGAAAATGCCGTCCGCGTTTTCCGCCTGAAAACTGTTTAAAACCAGCCGGCCATAATGGTAATATGAAAAAGACGATAAAAGAGGCTGCGATAAAACTTCTCAGCTTGGGATATGTTTGCGACAACTGCCTCGGTCGTCAGTTCTCGAAAGCGGTCATTGGAAAGAACAATAATGACAAAGGCCGCCTTGTCCGCAGAATGCTTGAAAGGGAGGGGATGTCATTCCCCCAAAACAGAGCAGAAAAATGCATGCTCTGCGAAAATTTTCTCGCCGGTCTTGGCGGTTTGGTGAATAAAAAATTAAAAGGCCTGAATAAGATGGATTTACGTACTTTCATGGTTGGTGTCAGGATGAGCGACTCGCTAGTCATGAACGAAGAGTCTCTCTGGGAGAAGACCGGGGCAAAGTATTCCGAGCCAATAAAAGCTGAAATATCCTGGCAGCTTTCTGAGATTATAAAAAAGAAAACAGGGGCAAAAATTGACCACGAAAAACCTGACGTTCTTATAATATTTGACGTCCAGAAAATGGCGTTCGAGGTTTCATACAACCCGGTTTTTGTGTACGGCAAATACAAGAAATTCAGTCGCGGTCTCCCACAGACAAGTTCGCATCGGTACAGGGATTCGGTGGAGGATATAATAGCAAAACCCATGATGAAAGCCACGCAAGGCGAAACACACCTGCTCCATGCCTTGGGAAGAGAGGACAAGGAAGCAAGATGCCTCGTCTGGAGACCATTCGTGATAGAAATAAAACAGCCTGCCAGAAGGAGGCTGAACCTGAAAGAAATCGCCAAAACAATAAATGCGAACAGGAAGGTGAAGGTTACAGGTCTCCGCCTTTCCGGTAGGGATGAAATAGCCAGAATCAAGTCAGAAAAACCTTACAAAATCTTCCGGGCAATAGTTGATTTCGAAAATCCCGTATCAGAAATAGGCGAACTTAAAAAACTGGTCGGCACAATAAAACAGAGGACGCCGAGCAGGGTTTTGGGTCGCAAACCGGACAAAACAAAGCATAAAAAGGTTAAAAGCATAAAATGGAAAAGGATTAATACTAAAAGATACCAAATTGAAATATCTGTCGAGTCCGGCTTATACCTGCATGAACTGATAACCGGCGATGCTGGCAGAACCACGCCGTCGGTCTCGCAGGTATTGAAAAACAGCGCGAAAATAAAGGAGTTCGACCTGATAGGTCTTCAAGGACTGAATAATATGGTAAGAGCAACAAAAGGCTTTAGGAGATCGACAAGAAGGAAGCTTAAGAGAGAATTGAGGCACAAGTTCAAGGTAACCCCATATCTAAAGGAATTCAAGCCGCACGATATGGTAGTCATAAAACCGGACCCCTCGTCACACAAAGGAATGCCCTTTCCCAAATTCAAGGGTCTTGCTGGCAAGGTCAAGGAAAGAAGAGGGGACGCATATATAGTAGTCATCAGGGTCGGCAACAAAAACAAGGAAGTCATATCAAGGCCCGAGCATCTGGTGCTTAAGAAATAGGTGATTCCATGAACGTTAAGGATGAAAAAGTCGTGAGCTGGGCCGAGGCGAAGAAAATCCTCTCGGAAAAGGAAAAGACCAGGGAACTTGTTTATGAGCAGAAGAATGCGCTGGAACACCTTAGAAAATTCTGCAAGCTTCCGGAGAAGAAATACGAGAAGATGGTAGAGGACTTGAAAGCGATAGAGAAACTCAAGGAAAGGCACATTGTAAGCATCATCAATTTCCTTCCAGAGAACCAGAACGACCTGAGGGTATTGTTTGCGAACGAAAGACTAGTTCTCAACGATGACGACAAGAGGAAAATACTGAAGATAGTCAAGGACAACAAATAGCGTTTTATAAATCCCTGTTTTAATCTTATTAAAACAAGATAGGTGGGTTATGCTTCAACATAAAGAAATCAAAAAGGACGAGTGGGCGATAGTTTTGGACTACCTGCCTCACGGATATTACGGCATGCGCATCTCCCAGCCGGTTTCGCAGGTAATGGGGGAGGCGTATTTCTCACTGCTCGAGGTAATAGTGAGGGACGGCGTTTACCTTAAGGTCGGTTCACGGGTTTACATAGGCGACGGCAAAAGGGATGAGGTCAAATTCATAAAAAGAAGAATAGACTTCAAGGACCTGACAACTGCAGCCAAGGATGAGGTCACGGACATCGTAGAAGGCATAGTGAAGGTGAACCAGCAGAAGTTCCTTGAGTTCTTCAACAAGGCCGGACCGATTACTACAAGACTGCACCAGCTTGAGCTTCTGCCGGGCATAGGCAAGAAACATCTCTGGGAAATCCTTTCCGCGAGAAAGGAGAAGTCCTTTGAAAGCTTCGATGACCTGAAAAAGCGGGTCAGCATGCTGCCGGACCCGGAAAAGATGATAATAAAGAGGATACTGGAAGAAATGGAAGACAAGGACAAGTACAGGGTGTTCGTTCCGAAGTTCGAGAAAACGCAGATGCAAAGATAAATCCGCTACGCCTTTCTTACCATTTTTAGCACGCTTTCAGGATCTTTATAGTAGTCCGATATTATCCTTCCTACTTTGTCTATCGTGTTTATCTTGTTTTTCACCATCCAGAGAAGTACGCTCTTTTTTTCCTCGAGATTCTTCTTTATTTCGTTGTCCTCCATGCCCGAGAACAATTTTATGTCGTTCCACACCCTGTTGGATTTGCCCCATTCTATCATCTGGTCCTTCGATGGCACCCACCTGAAAACGTTGTTCAGTTCGATTTTCATCTCGTCGATCCCGCCGGATGGTATGAGTTCGGTGACCTCCAGAACCCTTCTTATATTCTTTCTCCTGTCCCTGTGCATCACCGCTATGAGCTGGAGCGAGGTCAGCAAAGACAAGGGGATGTTGATGGGCGGGTTAATAAGCCTCTTCAGAGTTTCTTCCGCGGTGTTCGCGTGGAGCGTTGAATACACCGAGTGGCCCGTGTTTATCGCTTCAAAGAGGACCTCGGCCTCTTTCGAGCGTCGTATCTCCCCGACTATCATCCTGTCCGGCCTCATGCGAAGTGCGTTTATCATGAGTTGCAGCATCGTGACCTCTCCCCTGCCCTCTATGTTGGGCGGCCTTGTCGTGAGCGGCAGCCAGTGAAGGAACGGCGGGAGCTGGATTTCCCTAGTGTCCTCTATCGATATTATCCTCTGCGTCGGAGGTATGAACATGCACAGGACGTTGAGGAAAGACGTTTTGCCGGAAGCCGTTCCGCCCGTGCAGACGATGTTCATTTCGAACTGTATCGCAAGCCAGAGGAAAGCGGCGACTTCAGGTGAAATGGTCTTGGTTTCTATGAAATCAGTTATGGTCCATGGCCTCCTAGCGAATTTCCTTATGGTCAGCGTGTTGCCCTTTGATGAAATCGGGAAAAGCGTGGCGTTTGCCCTGTCGCCCGTCGTCAGATAAGCGTCCATGAGCGGGTTCAGGTTGGTTATCTGAGTCCCAACTTTCCTGCCTATCTGCGCGGCGTAGTTGTAGATTTTTGTCTCGTCGTTGAGTTTGACATTCGTTTTCAGCCAGCCATAGGTCCTGTGGTAAACCCATATCGGTTCTTTTGCGTTGTTTATCACTATTTCTTCAAGGCTGTTGTCTTTAAGCATGAACTCGATTGGTCCCAGCCCGAGCGATTCCTGCGATAGAATTCCTACAAGTATGTCGACGTCGTTTTTTGCCAGATTGGGCAATTCAGATTCAACGAGGTTGGTTGCCTTCTGCACGAATTTTTTTCTTACGTCACCGGTTTCTTCCGGGCTCAGTATGTCGTCAGTTCTGAAGGCAAGCTCGGTGACTATCTTTTCCCTTATTGAGTCAAGTATCGCCCAGGTGGCCTCCTCTATTTTCGGATATTTTATTTCATAAATAGGCACGTATTCGTTCTGGTCGTGATAAATCCTTACTATGGCGATGACATTCTGGTATTCTATATTATAATTCTCCAGAACATCCATACCTTTTTCTTTGCTATCAGTCGGCTTTTTCTCCTGACTTTTCTTCGGATTTTGCATCTTTTTTGCCTGCATTTTTTCTACCTCTCACAACCCTGAAAACAAACACGGCTCCTATGATAATTATTGCTCCAACGGCTAAATAAGCTTGGATATAAGTTATCCTTATTGTGGGAATTCTGACACTGAATATGGCAATGACTGCAAGGAAAAAGACAAGAATAATTATGTTTATTATGAAGACCCTTCTTCTCGGTTTGAGCTTCTTGCCGCCTTTCAGCTTCTGTAATTTTTCTGAATCGGTGGTGAATCTTTTGAGTATCAGAACCGGCTCGCCTACCGGTGGATAGCGGAGCCTGACCAGCTTGTGTTCCTCGAGGATTCTGCTCCATTCCTCGACTTGATCCATGTCGATGCCCAGTATTTTGGATGCTTCCTTCACCTTCAGTATGCCTTTATCCCTGACTAGCTCGTAAAGCTTATCAACATCGGTTTCGACATGATCCATTATTTTTTCAGCCTTTACTTCTCTGGGTTTTGCTGGTTTGCTCTTGGGCTTCGGTTTTTTGGTTTCTTCCACTTCTGTTGGTTTTTCCGGACCCTCCTCTTTTTGCTCCTCGGGCAGTTTCTTCATGGTTTTGGCCGTTTCCGCTTTGACCGGTTTGGCTGGCTTGGGTGGTTCGAATGCTTCTTTAACAGCATCTGATTTTTCGGCTTGGGGTTGCTGTTTCATTCTTTTTGCAGGCTTCTTTTTTTCATCATCCTTCGCTCCTTCCAGCTCTACATATTCCTCGTCCATAATCAACATCCTTCGCACAATTCTGTCAGGCCGTACCTGTCAGCAAAAGTCCTGTTTAGCCTGAGCCAGCCCTGCAAACCCCTAACGGGATACCCAATATAGTCTTGGTTCCCGAAATATATATAATCCACGGAGATGACGTTGTCGTCTATCGGAATTCCATAACTTTCCAGTTCCGGGAGATTCACTATTGTCTCAATGCCATCTGTTGTCGCGTTCAAATCGCCTTCGAGCCTTTTTAGGAAATCCGGTCCATTCCCCGTGAAATAATATTTGTTGTCTATTTCTTCCCGTATCGGAAGATGCCACGCCGATTTCGTGCTGCCATCGAGATAAATTCTTGCATATCCTGTGTTGGCAATGGCCTGCGTCATGCTTTCGAACGCAGTGGAATTGCCGGTCACAAAACAGTCTGAACTGGCGGTAAGGTTGGCCGATTCCTCTATAATGAAGCCGGAAAAGCAGCCGAAACTGATGCCAGAAATGTTTTCCGCAACAAGTATCTTGGAAGTGCAGTCCGTCTTGTTGAAAGTGACATTGCCGGTGCAATTGCCGGTCGAATTCAAGCCGCCAGTGACGAGCCTTTTCGCCCTGTAGGGGTAAGGCGATATCTTTATCGACCTCGTTATTACGCCGTTCGTCTTGAGAGAGAATACAGGATCTTCCGCCCCCTCGATTGGAACAAGGGCTTCGTAATACTGGTTTAGTCTGTCCACCCTCGCGATTCCGAGGTCGTCGGCAACGGACACGTTTATGTTTGCCGACGCTTTCAGGTTGAATGAGTTATTGCCCGAAATCTGTAGGCCAGAATAGCTTATGTTGACGTCGAAGTTCACGGCAACCGCGATAATTTTCGCGATCCAGTTTGATATAGTGTTGTTTACCATGAGCATGCTTTCATTGCCGTAGATCGTCCCGTTCTCCATAAGCTCTTTCATGCCGCTCACAGCATTGCTCATGGGCTGGCCGTTCATCACGACGTAATCGTCCCCAGCTATCATCGCCCTCTTCCCCGAAGTAACGATTGCTTTGCCGAAGTCGTTTTCCACGCTCCTCTCCACCTGATGTATCTGGTCGGAGACTATTTTCTCGTAGACGCCGCTCTCGCCTCCTTGCGAGGCGACGTAGAGCGATATGAAGAAGACGATAGGTATGGTGACAAATATCGCTATGATAGAATAAAACTGCCCCCTCATATAAATAATATGAGGAGTTTAATTAAATTGGAGTTTTATTTCATTCGAAACATTTCTTTAAATTTTCCGGGACCTGTATCGTTTGTCCTTTATAAACCACTTCCACAAAAGTTCCTTTATTATCTGAACCTAATTTCAATTTTTTAATATTAACATCGGGATTGGCTTCTTTTAAAAGTTCCAAAAGTTTTTTTTCCGAGTATTCTGGCTTAAACATATCGTTCCCATAATTATGCCAAGGCAACTGGAATTTGGGTATAGACTGGGCATTTATCCTCAAATAGCTAGTGCTTTTTGACACTTCATCACCTCTGAAAGTTAATAATAACTGTTCGTGACAATTTTTTTAAATAGATACTGACCCAAGAAATAGCGATGTTTTAATTAAAATCGGGAAGACAATATTTTATCATGAAATATTCCAAGCTCGTTGAGCTTTACGATTATCTCGAACAGACGTCGTCGCGCCTGAAAAAAATCGAGGGCATCGCCACTTTCCTGAAAGCCGCAGATTCGGATTCGCTTGACAAGATAACGCTGCTTATCCAGGGAAAGGTTTTTCCAAGTTACTCTGAAAAAGAGATGGGTGTCGCCGACAAGGTGATGATAAAGGTGATAACATCGGCGACGGGCTTTGCCGAAAAAGACGTGGTCAGCGAATTCAACAGGACGGGAGATTTAGGCTTTGCAGTCGAGAAGCTGATGGCATCGAAAAAACAGAGAAGCCTCGTGGCAAGGGAACTTGAAGTCGGCAAAGTTTTCGAGAACCTGCGGAAGCTCGCGTCCATTGGGGGCAAGGGATCGCAGGAATCGAAAATATCGCTTGTCAAGGAGCTTATATCATTTGCGAAACCGAAGGAAGCGAAGTATATCGTGCGAACTGTCCTTGAACAGCTCAGGGTCGGCGTTGCGGAAGGCGTGCTGCGCGATTCGATCGCTTCTGCTTTCTTCGATGTGAAAGACCCGGAGGAGAAGAAGAAAATTATCAGCGCCATCGAATGGGCATGGTTTCTGCGGCCAGATTACGCTGAAATCGCTCAAATCGCCAAGGAACGCGGCCTTCGCGGCCTGGAGAATGTGACTGTCGAGATTGGAAAGCCTTACCAGGTCCTGCTCGCTGAAAAAGCGAAGGACCTCAGGGAAGCGCTTGAGACCTTTGAACGCCCGCTTGTCGAATTCAAATACGACGGCGCACGTGTTTGCATGCATAAGAAAGGCGACCAATTCTGGTTTTATACGCGAAGACTGGAAAACGTGACAAAGCAGTTCCCCGATCTGCTCGATCTCGCCAGAAAGGGCATCAAAGCGAGAGAGTGCATAATCGAGGGCGAGATGCTCGGCACGAACCCGAGGAGCGGCGACCCACTGCCTTTCCAGATACTTTCACAGCGGATAAAAAGGAAATACCATATAGAGCAGATGGCCAAAGAAATCCCGGTACAAGTGAATCTTTTTGATATCGTTTATCTTGATGGCAGAGATCTTTTTGACGAGCCGCTGGAAAAACGCAGGAAACTCCTGGAAGGCGTGATAAAGTCAATACCCGGCAAGTTCCAGCTTGCCGAGAAACTCGCGACTAAGGACCTGAAAGAAGCTGAAAAGTTCTATGAGCGCGCGCTGAAAGCGAAGCAGGAAGGCGTTATGGTCAAGAACCTCGACGCATCCTACCAACCGGGTCGCAGGGTCGGCTACTGGCTCAAGGTAAAGCCGATAATGGAGACGCTCGACCTTGTGATAACCGGCGCGGAGTGGGGGACCGGCAAGAGAACGAGCTGGTTCGGGACATTCATACTTTCATGCAGAAAAGGCGACGGCTTCGCCGAATGCGGCATGATGGGGACCGGCATAAAGGAGAAGAAGACGGATGAAGGCGACATAACCTTCGATGAGATCACAAAACAGCTGAAGCCTTACATAATTTCCGAGAAGGGGAACGAGATCAAGGTAAGGCCGAAAATCGTCGTAGAAGTCGCCTACGAAGAGATACAGAAGTCGCCCACGTATTCTTCGGGCTTTGCCTTGCGCTTCCCGCGGCTTCTGAGGATAAGGGTCGAGAAGGCGGCCGAGGACGCGGATGACGCGAAGCGCATAGAAGGCCTTTACCGCCAGCAGAGGGGCAGGAAAACCTGAATATAGCGAAATTTATGGAACAAATGCCTTTTAAATATATTCACTGAGAAGTAATAAACATATATAAAGCTTTCGCCTCAATTAAAAGTATAAGAAAATGTTTATATAAACAAAAAGGCATAATTAACTATCAGTTAGGTGAAAAAAATGGTAGCAACAATAAAAACCCTGGATGCGCTGAAGAGCATTGGTTTGAACCTGTATGAGAGGAAAATCTTCGTGGCTTTGCTAGCAAGAGGAGTAGCGAGTGCAGGAGAGCTTTCACAGATAGCGAACGTGCCGAGATCGAGGTCCTACGACATTCTAGAATCCTTAGCCGAAAAGGGCTTCGTTGTCGTGCAGCCGTCAAAACCGATAAAATACGTCGCTCTTGCCCCGAGAGACGCTCTGGAGAGGACAAAGGAGAATCTCAAGATAAAGCATGACGAAATGGTTGAGAGAATCGAGACCATGAAAACTTCTCCGGTCATAAACGAGCTTGAGGCGATATACAAACAGGGAATGAATCTGGTCCAGCCGTTCGAAATGACAGGGACTCTCAAGGGAAGGCATTCCATAAACCAGCACCTTGGCTCGCTTTTCAAGAAGGCAACGAAGGAGATAAGGATAATAACCACGGAAAGCGGCCTCAACGAGCTGTATTCTAGCCACTACAATTCGCTCAAGAGAATCACCAAGAGAGGCATCAAACTCAGGATACTTGCACCCATGAGCGAGACTGTTCCGGTAAAGGCTTTCTCGGAAATCGCCGAGATGAAGCACGTAAAGAAACCGCTGAACAGGATATACACCATCGACGACAAGCATGTGGTCTTCGCCCTTACCGACGACACCAAGGTCCACCAGACGCAAGATATTGCATTCTGGGCGCAGTCTCAGCATGCGATAAAGAGCTTTGTCGAACCCTTCTTCAACAGCACATGGGTCGAGTGCGCGGCCGAATAAAGCCGAGAACCTCGATTTTCGTTTTTTCCATCTTTTTATTTACTTCCATTGGTTTTGTGTCTAATTTTCAAAATTAGCAGCGCCTCTACCTCATTTCGGCTTTCTTGAATTCCTTTGCCTTGCCTTTCTTTGTCGCCGAGCTCGACAGCAGGCCCCATTCTTCTTCAGGCACTTCCATGAGGTCTTTCAGCGGCTCGAACCTGTGGTCCCTCATTATCTGTTCCTGCCTCCAGTAATCCATGCCCGTCATCTTTATGCCGAAATATTCCTCGGGCAGATGGTCTGGAGGGACGTCTTTCTCCAGGAATTTCGCGCAGAGTTTCAGCGTATCGACCGACTGCTTGAAAGGGTCGTCGCCGCCTCCGCGCTCGAACCAGAGGTAAACGTCGAAATTCTGCTTGCCGAAACCCGTTTCGCGCAAGAACCAGTTGAGCCTGTAAATTTCCATGTCGCCAAGCTCTATCGGATAATGCGCGTGCAGCGGATTTGGCGCGTTGGAATGGACCGAAAGCACGAATTTGCCAAAGTCCGGAGCAAGCTTCTTCAGGTAGTCCTTCTCAATCAAAGGATCGACGCCGTGCCCTGCGATGTGCTCCCAGTCGACGGTCATGAAAAGCCTGTCGGTCCCGATCGTCTTCCTTATGGTCTTTATTGCCGTGTAAATCTGTTTCGGATGCCAGAGAATGTACAGGCCGGCGTATCTAGGCTCCCTCGCGTCGGGCATCTCTATCGTTATCTTCAGGTTTTTGGTTATGTCAATCAGTTTTTTGATGTCCTCAGGAGGGAACGGGGAACTTTTAATTTCGTCTATCAACCTTCTGTTCAGGAAATCCATCGCATCCCTCATGTGGCCCTCAAGGAACTTCGCCCCTATCGCGGCATACCAGAACTGTTTGAAATCCCTGTCGTTCAGATCCTGTGCGCGCCTCCATGCCCTGTCGACCCACCAGTCGTCGCTGTAGTCCATCTTGTAGGAAGCGAGCACGTCCTTGTATATTTCAGCCATCGCGATCCAGATGGGATCTCTGTTGTAGAACATGAAATGCGCCATTATATCGTATGCGTCAGTCAGCTTGCCCCAGTTGTCGACCCTCCATCTCCTGTTACCGATCGGGTCCCTCTGCATCCTTTCCCTCACCATCTCGCCCATGTACTTCCTGTACTTTTCCGAGTACATCTTGCCTCCTTCCATGCTGACATCCCTTACCACCTCGTTCTCTATGCGTTTGCGTTCCTCGGGTTTTATGTCCTGTTCTGGCCCGTAGGGCGTCATTATTATCGGGTACTTTTTCAGGCGCTCGGAAAGCCTTCTCCTGTTTTCCTCGGTTTCCCATATACGTATTTCCGTTCCGACCCTCCCGCTCGCTTCCTGCAATTCCTCTTCGCTCAGTATCTGCTGGGGATATTGCCTTTCGTATTGCCACATCTTCACTGCGAACCAGTCCCTCATTTTTTTGTTCTCGAAGAATACCTCTGAAATGAACCTGCCGTGATGGTCGCACATGACTATCTCAAGCTTCGACGACGTGTAAGTTATCATCTCGAGCCAGAAATGCAGGCATGCATGGAAGAGGACGTATTTGCATCCCGAAAAAACCGCGGAGCGTATGGATTTGCACACGTGGTCCTGCGCGTCCCTCCAGTCCGTGCGCTCGGGGATTTCGAAAGGCGTCGTCAGCGAGCCGTGGAAACACAGGTGGATGCCCTGTTTTTCAGCGAGGGCGCGTATCTCCTTGCCCAGTGTGTAGTCTATTTCATGCGGCGTATCGCCGGAGATTTCGATGGAGTTTGAACCTTTCGAGAGGGCATAGCCTATTTTCTTAAGCGACGTAGCGAGCTCCTCAGCCCTTGCGATGTAATACAGACCCGTCGTGACTCCGACCCTTATCATAGTTTCACGGTCTCTGGCCACTTATCCTATAACTAGTTTCCTTTATGAGATCCCTGAGCTCCTCTACCTGCGCTCCCGAATACAGGCCGTAGGTTTTCGAAATCCTTTCAGCAGCGTTGATCTCGTAGGGGCCGGGCTTTATGAAGAATTTGAGTATCGGCTTAAGCGCTTTCTTTACCTTCCTCCTCCTTGCTATCCACCTGACCTTTGATTCGTTCCATGTTTCTGAAAAATTCTTCCTCTGCTTCTTGCGTTTATCCTGCCCAGGCCACTTCTTCTTGGCCTCTTCCATGTATTCGTCTTCTATCTTCTTCACGCCTATCAGCCTTTCTATATCCTCTGCGAATTTTTTCTTTTTGTATTCGAGCTCGAGCAGGGCGAAAAGAAGGAAATTTTTTGAAATCAAAAACGGGTGGAAGTGCCAGTACTGATCCTCAACCACCATCGGGCCAGTGGAACCTTTCTTGTACTGGCAGACATAGTCAAGATCGATGAAAAAATAATATAAGAATCTCGGGTCAATCGACGGAGCAGGGTATATCATGTGCAACTCGGGCCTTTTCATGCCCCGGTAGTGGCCTCTTATGCACTTGTCAAGGAACTTCCTTATCTCCTCCTCGGACATTGTGACTTCATACTTCGCTTCGAGCGCCGGCAGATGTTCCTTCACCCAGTCGTCGAAAGTCGGTATCTCGCCCCACCCCTGTATCACCAGCGGTTTCCCCATTTCCTCCGGCCTTATGGGTTTCCAGAACCAGAGTTTCGCATTGACCTCGCCCTGCGGGGTGAAGGAAAGCTTGGTTATTTCCGTGAGTTCGGAAGCTGCATCCTTTATTTCCGCCTCTTCCTTTATGGTCTTGAGCTTGTTGAGATACGGTTTGAGCCATTCCCTGTATTCGTCGACGGACCTTTTCCTCGAGTCCAGCAGGTTTTTTATCCTGCCATAACGCTCTCTCACGTCCGGGAAGAAAAGCTTTTTCCATTCCTTGAAGAGCTCGTTCTTCGTTTTAAGCACGTTTGCTTCAACATTGGTGACGCTTAGCTTCTCCCTTATGATTTTGGTGTCCGTCCACTCGCTCTTCATCTTCAGAAAATCGCCTATGATGGTAGGCCAGCGCCTCGTCATGGTGACCATCGAGTAGCCTTCCCCGACAAAGGCGTCGACCCTGTCGACGAATAGTGCGCGGAGCACATGCTCGTCTTTCTTGCCCAGATCGAAATAGTCGAGAATTTCCCTGTACTTCCTTTCGTCATGCTTGAGAAGCTCGTAGTCTGCGACGGCCTGCGCGGCTGAGGCGAGGCCGGCCTTTATATGGCCTTCCAGCCTCTCCTTCTGCGCCATCAACGGAGCGAATGCAGGCGGAGCGGTTGGCGTGACCCTGAGATATTCGTCTGCCTTTTCGACGTGGTAATGCCACTTGGCCGTCCTGTAAATGAAAATATTATAGATTATTTCGGCCTGGCCTTCGAGCGTGACGGGATTGAGACTTACTATCTGGTCGATAAGCGCCGGATTTATGCACACATCTCCGTATATCCCGGCTGTAGCCCTTGCCTTGTCGAGAAAATAATCAAGGGCCATGTCATAGCCTTTGAGCTCTTTTTTCCAGTATGCTATCAGACTTTCATATTTTGCCTTCTTCTTCTCCTCTATCAGCTGCTTCTTCTCTTCTATGCTCATCCTCTGCAGAGGCTTCTCCAGATCTGCCATAATAATTAATTGGGATAGAAAGAGATAAAAGTTTCTTTGTGCCTCACGGGCTGAAAATTATGAAACCGCCGACTATCGCCAGCACCAAGCCTATCACTATTCCAGCCAGACCGAATTTGCTTTGCCCTCCTCTCATCCCTACTTCTTGATGGCCTGGTATGCCGGGAAAAAAGACGACCAGAAAAACGCCTACCGCAACCATCGCCACTCCGATTATTTTCGCGGCAAGCCACCATATCATAAAAAACACCGTCCGTGGCCGGGCATATCAATTTATAATTTTGTTTGTGGAAAATATAAATAGGTGTTAATATGCCGCAGTTTGCGAGAACGAAATTGCTTATACAAGAAGATTGTTACAGAGAGAGACCCGAGAGAATAAACATAAATTACGTAGGCCCGAACCCGATGAAACTTTACTACAAGCTTTACGAGCTCATGAAGGCGGTTTTCAGGGCAGCTGATTCCGACGTTCAGGAAGAGAAGTTCAGCTGGGGCAAAGGCGAAAAGGAGAAGTTCAAGGTGCGCTGGTATGTGCACAAGGACCTTGATGTTTACACATATCTTTTCCTGAGGGTCGACGTCACAGGCTATGGCGACGAAAAAACAGGCAACGCAGAGATAAGGCTGAAGCCTGTGATGAGGACGGAATACCCGCAGGATACCATATGGCAGCGCTCGCTGTTCTACGAGATGCTCAGAGTTTTCTGGCACAGGTCCTTCTACTACAGGAAGAGGGAGGAATACGCCGAAGACTGCAGGAACATGTGCACCATATTTACTAGGAACATTCACGAATTTCTGAGGCAGCTTAGGGAAGAGAGTGGGTAGTTCCTGGTGGTATTCAATGGGCAAATTCGTTATAGAAGATGACTGCTTCGCTCCCAGGAGGAACAGATGGATAGACTACTCAGGTCCTGACCCGCTGGCTTGGACAAGGGAAGCTACTTCGATTCTGCGTTCGGTCTGGGAAGTGACGACGACAGGCACCGGCGAGCCAAGGTGGATGTGGGACTGGACCGGCGACCCGATACAGATGTACTACTGGAGGATCGCCCAGCACACGAGGACAAGCGGCAGGTTTTCAAAGATATTGTTGAGCGTTAAGATGGTCGGCTTCAAATCGAAAGCCAAAAACGAGGGCACTTTCAAAATGGAAATTGAACCAATCGTTAGGCACACTTTTGAAGGCAATAGGCTGGTCATGTTCATGTGGTGGATATACTGGCATGTTTTTTACAACACCGTAAGGCAGTCGATGATAGAAAGATGCAAATCCATGGCCGAGAAGTTCACAGCCGTCATAAAGGAAATTTACAGCTTGGGATCGATTGAGGTCGAATAAGATACTCATTTTTGGTAAGCATAACTTTTTTAAGTAAGTGCCCCAAATAATTTTCTATGAAGGCCGAAATTCTCGAGGTTCTGATCGAACTTGCGAAAAGAAGAGCAAAAGTCACGACCACTGATCTGGCGAGAAGACTGGATTCCTCCCAGCAGACCATGTCGAGGAAAATCAGGGAGCTGGAAAAACTCGGTCTTATAGAGAGGACACTTTCAAAGGGCCAGTTCATAACCCTGACCGATGAGGGGATGAAATTTCTCAGGAAAAAATATCTGGAGCTGAAGGACATAGTCGAGCATTCTAAAATCGAGAGTCTGTCATTCGGCGGCAATGTTGTTTCAGGATCCGGCGAGGGGCAATATTACGTGAGTCAGGAAGAATATTTTCTGCAGTTCCATGAAAAACTCGGCTTCCGCCCTTTTCTGGGAACACTCAACATAAAGCTTAAAACAATCCATGACATAAAGGCGAAAGACGAAATGGCGAGAATAAAGCCCGCGGTGATCAGCGGCTTCAGGAAAGAGAACAGAACATTCGGCGAGCTGCGATGCTACCCGTGCACAATCAACAGAAAACTAAAGGGAGCAGTAGTCATCCCGGTGAGATCGCATCACCCTTCTGATATTGTTGAAATAATATCCCCCCTGAACCTGAGAAAAGCACTTTCAGCAAAAGAAAATGATTACGTCCACGTGGAGATAAGAGCATGAAACAGAGCAGAGGCGATGACTTTGTTCAGTTTTAACAAGAAATCAATGCCGGTGATAGGAGCGATAGCGATAGCATTCGCTGCCATGCTGTGGGGCATCGATGGCGTCCTGCTCAGGCCGTCGCTTTATCACCTGGATGTCGCTGTGGTCGTCTTCCTTGAACACGCAATCGCGTTCTGTTACATGGCCATACTGCTCGTTTTCGAATGGAAGGAATTGAAAAAACTCAACCTCAGAGACTGGGGTTCATTCGCGTGGGTCGGCCTCTTCGGCGGCGCAATCGGAACGATGGCGATAACCTCGGCGTTGTTTTTTGTCGATTTCGTGCAGCTCTCTGCCGTCATCATACTCCAGAAAATGCAGCCTGTTTTTGCGATAGCGCTTGCTGCGATAGTATTGAAAGAAAAGCCAAAAAAGAATTTCTTCCTGTGGGCAGCCGTCGCGGTCGTGGGGAGTTATTTTTTGACTTTCGGCTTTTCCCAGCCGGTCTTCAGCGCTGAAAACAAAATGTTCGTTGCTGCCGGGCTTTCGCTGCTGGCGGCATTCGCTTTTGGTTCATCCACAACCTTCAGCAAGAGAGCGATACAGAAAATCAACTTCCGTGTGGGGACGTATCTCAGGTTCGGCGTTACGACGCTCATCATGTTCATCATAGTTATTTCCACTGGCAGGATTCAGAATGTCGCCGCGTTCACACCTGCCAATTTCCTTACCCTGCTGCTGATCGCGTTCTCGACCGGCGGGGTTGCGATTTTCATTTATTACTATGGCCTCAAGCACGTCACAGCGTCGAAATCGACGATATACGAGCTTGCATTCCCGGCGACTGCCATTATACTCGAATTCCTGATTTACGGCAAAACGCTTTCCATAGGGCAATGGCTGGGAACAGCGCTGCTGCTGGCGGCGATATACAAAATTGTCCAGGCAAAAGTCGAAAGCCAGCCGACTCAGTTCGAATAATAATATTGCCCTGCGTCTTTCTGCTCCCGGTCCTTCTGCGAGTCCGGCTTGTTCGCCCTGGCGCGGCCTGTCTGCGGGTCCCGGCGGAAGGTTATGTCAAGCGTCTTAAGGAACTTGTTCATTCCCTCCTTCAGCGTGCACGGAGTTCTGCCCTCACCCCTGACGCCGCGTTGCCCCTCAAAAACCATTACCCTGTCGGCGATGGAATCGATGAGCTGGAGGTCGTGGTCAACGACGAAGGCGGATTTCTCCGTGCTCTCCACGTGGGATCTTATAAGTTTCGCTGCCCTCAGCCTCTGTTCCACGTCCAAGAAGGCCGAAGGCTCATCGAGCAGAAGAATGTCATGCTCCTTCCCCAGCGTGCATGCTATGAAGACTGCTTGCAACTCGCCGCCTGAAAGGTTCTTCATCTTCTTTTCCATGTTCCTTTCGATCCCGAAAAGGGAGAGAATTTTCTTGAATTCGCTGTCCTCAACCTTATCACCGGTCTTGCTGCTGATGTATTCTTTCACTTCAGTTTCCCCTTCACCCTTCTCCATGACCAGTCTTTGCGGCTTGTAGGAAAGCGACATTTTTGCTGCTTCGCCTTTATCGGGTTTCAGCTCGCCTACAAGCATGCGTATGAAAGTCGTTTTGCCTATGCTGTTCGGCCCAAGAACCCCTATTACCTCTCCCTTGTACATTTCACCCCTTTCGGTCTTAAGCCTGAAATTGCCGAATGATTTTTCGAAACCGCCGAATTCCATGAACAAGCGGTCCTTTGCGGCAGGCCTCGCGGTCTTTGAGAAGAAAACGGGTTTGTCGCGGAAGCGTACGTTCTCCTCCTTTATGAAGCCCTCGAGATACGTGTTTATTCCGACCCTCACGCCGTAAGGGTTCGAAACCACGCCAAAAGCGCCCGGTTTACCGTAAAGTATGTGCACATGGTCGCTCAGATAATCAAGTATTGCAAGGTCATGCTCGACTACCATCACTTCATGCGCTTTCGCCAACTCTCGGATTTCCTTTGCAACCATCAGCCTTTGCT
This sequence comes from Candidatus Aenigmatarchaeota archaeon, assembly GCA_041489155.1. Lineage (GTDB taxonomy): Archaea > Aenigmatarchaeota > Aenigmatarchaeia > QMZP01 > QMZT01 > JBGPQP01. The sequence continues at coordinate 22,636 of JBGPQP010000001.1, read as the reverse complement.
TCACGTCGAGGTAGCTCGAAGGCTCGTCAAAAAAATAAAAATCATGCTCCTTCGAAAGGACTGCCGCTGCCGCCAGCAACTGGAGCTCGCCTCCCGAGAGCGTCTTTATTTCCTTGTTGAGCATCTCCTGCATGCCAAGCCTCCCGGCTATTTTTTCGTAAGCAGGATGTTGACTCAACACATCCCTGACCTTGCCCTTCCACATCTGCGGGATAAGGTCCACGTGCTGCGGCTTGTAGCCGATGCTCAGTTTTTTGGCTGACAATTTTTCAAGATAATCCTGCAGCTCGGTTCCCTTGAATTTTTCCAGTATCTGCTGCCACGTAACCCTTTCCCTGAACATTCCCATGTTGGGCATCATGTTGCCAGAAAGAATGTTGAGAACCGTCGTTTTGCCCACGCCGTTCGGCCCGATTAGGCCGGTGACCATGTTTTTCTTCGGGATGGGAAGGCGGTAAAGAGCAAACTGGTTTTTCCCGTATCTGTGCAGCGGATTCTCTTCAAGCTCCTTCGGCAGGTTCACGACGTCTATCGCATTGAAGCCCGCCTTCTCGCAGGCTTTCGCGCAAAGGCTACAACCTATACACAGGTCCTCGTTGAATACCGGATATCCGTCTTCGCCCCTGAAAATGCATTCCTCGCCTGATCTGTTTATGGGGCATGTTTTTATGCACATGTAGCCGCAGTTTTCGAACCTGCAAAGCTCCCTGTCATGAACGACGATTCTCTTTTTACCCATGAAAACACCAGAAACAGCTATTCATGCGTTATCATCGAAGCCTTGTTGAACATCGCACTGATTATTTCCGCGAAGGCCTCCTCAGGCAGCGGGAGGCTTCTCCCCCTCGGTATTATGATTTTCATGACTTCCCTTTCCGGTTTGTACAGTATGTTCAGGCCGATTACGGGGACAGGGTATATGAGATTCTGCATGAACTCCCTCATATCGTCAGTTTCCTCAACGACTCTTATCGTTTTTTGTGCGAGCCTCGAGAGCTTCTTTATGACAGACCCTTCCTTTCCTATCAGTTTCGCTCCGTCGCCCCTGTTGCATATCACAACAGAAACATTATCGCCTTCTATCACCTTCTTTACAGTAATCTCGTTAAGCGGCCCGAAGCTTTTAGACAATTCGCTTATCAGCCTCGAAATCCTCACTTCGCTCTCGGTAATTTCTCCGCTGTCCAGCCTTTTCTTGCAGGCCATGCACAGGATGTCCGAATTAAGGCATATGCCGCATATCGGAGCCTTCATTTAACCACCATCTTATTTATTTGTTAAGACCTTGTTTTAAATTTGGTTATCACTGCTGCGCCGGCGAGCGAGCCAAAAGCGTCTATGCCCCAGTCAAGGATGTCAGCCACCCTAGTCGGCACGAAAAGCTGTATGGTTTCGCACACGCCTCCGACCAAAGAACCTATGGCGAAAGGCAGAATTACGGCAAAAAGAAGCTGCCGCTTCTTTGCCTTGCTGTTATAGCTGAAAATCCTGTTCAGCAAAAAACCATAAACAGCATAAGCTATCAGATGTTCCGGGTCGCCGAGCCTGAATATTCCTGTTCTCACAGCTGGCACAGATGGAAGGAAAGACAGCCATAACAGGATGATGGTTTCTGTTATGACCAGCGAAAGAAAGATGTAAAATTTATTGTCCCGGACCATAATTTCGGAATTTGGTTTTTTGGTTTATAAAGTGAAAATTCCACTGCGTCAGTACGTGTCCTGCATCTTGATCCATAAATAAATTACTATGGCAGAAACCGCCACACCCGTCAGAATGATCAGCAAAAATGAAAACATGCTTTCATGGTCTGATTCGCTGAACAGCTGGATTCCCGGAATTATCGGCCAGTTTTCATCGAAGCCGCTGCCGTCAGAAGGGTTTTCCTCCCCGCCGTCTTCAACTACGGCGCCTGTCTTGTTTTCGCCCATCTTGCCCGCGATCTGCGGGTTTCCCGGCAGGCTCTGCGAGCCGAGCAGGCCCGGAGCAACGTAGCCGGAGTCCAGCGGGCAGTTGGTGCCATTAGCCATCATGAACCTGAGAATTTTGTTTTCGGCGTTTGCGTATATATCAACCTTCCCGACCAGATAATCATCTTTTCCGAACAAAACCATAGGCACGCTTGAAGGCAGGTTGTAAGTGTATCTGTAAGCCTCGAAGACATTCCTGTTTGCCTCGCTGGCATCGATCTGGTATTTTATAGAGGTCAGGTTTCCCGGGTATTCATTTATCAGGCTGTCCATAAACGTGTCGGTAAGGCCGCAGTCATCGCCGCATCCTTGGCTGGTGAAATAGACCAGGCACACCTCCTTGCCCTCTTCCTCCTGTGCCACGACCGGCCATACAAAAAAAATCAACGCTGCAAACAAAATTATCAGGATTTTTTCCATACTTATCCTCCCCATACCTTTACCTCCATTATTGCAGGGCCCCACATGGACGGTATCTGTGAAATGAAGTCCGAATTGAAGTTCACGTCTTCCGTGATTTCAAGGTCAACGGGATTCGCGTTCGACCCGTCGCCTGTGCCGCTTGGACCCGTCGTCGTGCTGTTCATGTCGGCTACACCAGGATTCAGATCGTTTATGAAATTCATCGTGTCTATGAGCTTCATGAAGCCGTTGTCTATCGAGTCGTTCATCGGGTCGAAAATGTCGTTCGGATCGGGCCCGACTTCCACGGTCCTTGAAGCATCCGGTATGTTGTCTCCGTTGGCGTCGTAATAAATGGTTGGCCTGGAACCTTTAGCCTTTGGGAATACGTCGCTGTACTGCGCCAGGCTGATGCCCCGGATGCCGAGAGTGTAGATCACCCTGTCATCAGGCGAGCCGCCGAGACCGCTGGACATGGGAACAGGATAAAGACCTGTGCCTATCTTTACGGAATTGTTGCCATTTGCTTTCAGCAGGTTTGCGGGTATCTGTATGATGTACGGGTCTCCGAGTTGCTCATATTCATCAGAATAGTTAGCGAGCCAGTAAACCCTTGTCCAGTTATTGTTTGGCGTGTTGGATGAATTGACCCACAGGCGGTCTGTCCAGTAATAAGAAGAGTATGAAGTCATCTTGGCGTCAAGCACTTGCGTTGAAATTTCCGTATCCCCCGGAATCGTGAACCAGCCTTCCTTTGTCCCCGTTATGTTGTCTGTTATCATCGTTTCCCCGGTGGATGACCTCAGCCTTGGCGCTTCGAAGCGCATGGTTATCTCCCCGTATTCAGGCGTCTTTGTAACCGGCGTATAGTTCAGCGCTATGTACGAATCATGATAAAGGAAGTTGTCAAGAGATATGTTGCCGGTGAAGTTGAATATCTGGGCGGCATAGCTCGCATTGGCTATGTCTTTGGCTATGTCGCTGTAAATTTGTTCGAGGTCATCGGCGTTCGAGCTGTTGTAGTATCTGTTGCAGTCAGGAATCCAGTCATTGTCGGTGCAGTTCCAGCATGCAATCCTGCTCAAAGTGTTCATATCCGCTCCTGCCCCAAAACCTACTGCATAAACATTTATGCTGTTATTATCCCTCGCCTCGCATGCCTTGAGTATCGCCTGGTTGCTTGCCGTGCTTCCCGTGCAGCTGACACCGGGGAGACATGTGTTTGCAAGGCCGTCGCTCATCACCAGCATCGCTTTGTACCTTTTCATCGTCGCGTTCAGCTCCATATCGAACTTGGCGGCCATGCCGTCATTGTTCCTTAATTTAACGGCAACTACGTTATCTCCGCTGGCGAAATATGAGCCGTTTACCCATATCTTCTCCCTGTAACCGACATCGTCGACATAGAACCTTTCGCTGTCGCTGCTTGACCTCAGGCCGAACCTGACCGTGAAATTGTTTATCATGTTATAGCCTGACAAATCGATTTCATCATGATGATACTCATTGTAGCTCTCGTTCGTGGAGTACCTCTTTACCTGATGCCAGCTGCCATCCCATAGCCATACATCTGCGTATTCTCCGCTGTCAAGAAAGTCGCCATCACCCATCCTCCACCAGTAGGAAAGCACGATGTTCGTTTTTCCTGTAAGGTTGATGTAGTTCTCGGCATACCCATATGTTTGCATGCGTTTGAACACCAGAACGTCGGTTCCGCTGTGCGCCGGGTAACCTGCAATATTTGCCATCAGAGAAACATTTTTTTGCGATGTTGGCGTCCCGTTGACAATCCAGTATCCAGGCGTACGGTTTATTTCGGTGTAAGTAAGCCTGTTGGCGCCGCTAGCATAATAGCTTTCGAAATCATCGCTGAAGGTAATGTTCCCCAGGTTCCAGTAGGTCGCATTGTGCTCTTCCGTGTCGTTGTTTATAAGATGTCCGTTCAGGTATATTTCGGCATTGTCGTCTGACAAAACATAGAGTTCGGCGAAGTCAACAACTTCCATATCGCTGAGGTTGAAATGCTTCCTGAAATAATAATTTCCACCGTTATCTCCTATATTTGTGTCAATGTTTGGGTTGTATGATGAGCCTTCAAAACCAAGTATTGCCTGGCCTGAGGCCCAGTCAGAATCCGTATAGTTAATCCAGGTCCATGCGCTGCCATTAATTGCAGGCAGCTCGCTGGACGGGAAACTGGCATTATAAAACCATGAAGCTTTAGAGGGAATAACAGTCTTTATAAGTCTGGAAGTGGCGAGTATGTTTGTTGCGTTGACTATACCGCATGCTATGCATGTTGTGGCGCTGGATACAGACCTGTAGCTGTTTATTTCAGAGTTAAGGGAAGTGCTGCTGTTGCTGAGGCCGTGGGACCGGGCAGTGGTGGTATTATAACCAACCAGGCCTATTCTGTTGCCGGTATAATTAAGAATTGTAGCAACGAATTCCTTGTCGACATCCTTTGCCACATCTATTCTGCCGTTCTGGCAGCCGCTGGCGATGTTGCAGTCCGGGTGCAAGCAGGAGGTCGTCTGCACATCGCATGAACTGGAATCGTTCATGCTTCCTGATAGGTCGGTTATGAGGACCGAGTCGCTTGCTCCCTCTCCGCTGGTGAAGGCGAAGGTTTCGGTGCCGAACCTTATCGGGACGGTTTCATTGCTCAGGATTTGCGTTAGGTTTGTCTTGCCGCCAAAAGCATAGGATATGTTCAGTTCGGGAATGTCTATCGTTATCTCCCCGGTCTCATTGCTTCTGTATATCTGTTTTGAGCCTATCATGAAGTAAACCGGAATACCCTGGTTATTGAGACTCAGGTTGTTCTTGTAATGCAAGTGGGCGGTTATGTTGTCGAGTGTGCCGGGCACGTAGAAGGAGGAATAGAGATTTATTATGCCTTTTATACCGGGCAGGTACTGGGTCTCATCTGCGGTTCCGTTGGCGTAAAGATATTCGCTGCCCGTCAGCTCGGAGGTTTTGTAGGTGACTTTCAGATAGCCTCCGCCTATGTAATTATTTTGGCCTGACATGAAATTCAGCTGCAGGATGTTGTTGCCCGGCGAAAAATATGAACAGTGAGCAGGTTCCGCAGGCGAGCACACGGTCCAGTTGTCTGCCGAAAAGTTCGCGGCAGTTTTTATGTAGTGGCCCGATTCGTTGCCGTTTATGAAAAGGGTGAAATTGTTGCCGGCATTGAGCTCCATATAGACGCCGGTCACGTTCGCGTCCGATGGAAGGAGTATGGTTTTTGTGAGGTTGCCATCGCCTTCGTAGCCTCCGAAATACAAGAACTCCGAGTTTGTCTTGGCGACCTTCGTAACGTAAACCTTCGCCAAGTATCCGTTCACGGGCTTCGTCTTTTCATAACCGGAAACGATCGTCGAAAGCCTTGCAAGGTAAGCCGAATATTCCGGCTGGCTCGAATATAGGGTTTCATCGTTGAAGGAAATTTCATAATTAAGGCCTGTGTTGGACAGAACACCTTCGAATATTTCCTTCGTCAGATTCTCAGCCTTGCTCCTGTTACCCTCGGCCCAGAAAGAACCCACGACGTCGAGTATGGTCCTGTTCATGTCCTCAGCTGCAAGGCCGTATTTGCTGAAATTTATGATGCCTGACAGGGCCTGCATTTTCGTTTCTTCAAGCACCGTGGCTATGTCCTTCCCTGCATAATAATATCTCTGGTATCGCAGTTCAGGAGAAGCATAGGTGAATGAAATCCCCGCAAGCAAGAGCGAAACAGTCAGCAACAATGTTATCGCCGCTATCGCATCAAGTGAAAGCAGAAAACCTCTTTTCATACGTTTATATTTAAATCAGTCAAAATAAATATCAAGGTGAGAGCGATGGATTTTAAGAAATTCATCAAATTCAAATTCGGCAAAGACATTTTCTCAATAAAGGAAAACGATCTCCTCAAGGAAAGGATAAAAATCGAGAAGGAGATCGAAAGGATTTCTGATGATTTGAAAGGCATAGCCGAGAAGATACAGAAGCTCATGCTTGAGGCGAAGGGCCAGCCCAACACGCTGAAAATGCTCAACGTCCAGAAGATAAAATCCCTGAGCCTTGAATCGCGGACGAAGCAGCTGGAAGCGTCAAGATACATCCACGAGCTGCAGCTGATCCTCCTCGTCCAGGCCATGAGACAGAGGGAGAAGACCGACAGGGTTTCGGAAGTAGCCAAGGAAATCATGAATACCGACGTCGAAAAGCTCACGGCTGTCCTGACGGACACGGAGGTCAGGGAAGCGCTGGAGGAAGGAAGGCTAGACAAGGTCAAGGAAAAGCTGGAGAGAGTCTTCGGAAGGGAGGAATTCCTCGTCGACACCGAGTCGCGCGAACTGATGCAGGCCATAAACGACCTTGAAAAAGTCGACGAGGAGACTGCCATGAGGATGGCCGGCGAGAAAGCAAAGTCCATAACCGAGGAAATGAAAAAGGAAGAAAAAGAGGAAGCAGAATAATTTTTTCTTCTGGTGGGGATATGGGGGAACTGAGAGAATCACTTCTTAAGCAGCAGCTTCAGCGCGAAATCGACCTCGCTAGGAAACTCGAGTCCGAAGGCAGATCGAAACAGGCGACTGTTCACTACAAGACTGCGGCATCCATATACAGGAGGCTTGCATACATAGCTCCTAGGGAGCATGCGGAGTCATTTTTCTCTTCTGCAAGCCAGTACGATGACATGGGCGACACGCTCCGTGCCGACAGGGAAAAAATGAAATCCCAGGAAGCGATAGACAACATGGTAATTTACGAGAAACCGGCTGTCAAATGGGAGGATATCGGCGGCCTCATGGAAGTCAAGCGCGAAGTGAAGGAGGCGATAGTTCTTCCTATGATAAAGGGCAAGCCTGATTTCGTCGAAGTGCCTAGGGCGCTTCTGCTGTATGGCCCGCCCGGAACCGGAAAAACGCTGATAGCGAAGGCAGCGAGCAGCACACTCAAGGCTAATTTCTTCGAAGCGCGAACTTCAGCGCTGCTTTCGAAATTCTACGGCGAGTCCGAGAAGATAATCGGCACGCTTTTCGAGAAGGCAAGGAAAAATGCGCCTTCGATAATATTCATGGACGAGTTCGACGCGATAATGATCACGAGGGACTCTGGCGTGCATGAAGCGACGAGACGCGTCATCTCCCAGCTGCTGGTCGAGATAGAAGGCTTCTCTACGAAAAAGGATGAGAAAGTCATACTGATAGCAGCAACCAACAGGCCATGGGACCTCGATGACGCGATGATATCGAGGTTCCAGCGCAAGATTTACGTCCCGTTGCCCGACGCTGATGCCAGGAAGCAGATATTCGAAGTCCACCTGAAAGGCCTCGTTCTATCCGGCATAACGCTTGGCAGCCTTGCGGAAAGGAGCGCGGGGTATTCCGGCAGGGACATCGCCAACGTGTGCCGCGAGGCGATAATGTTCATGATAAGGCAGCAGAACCCGAAACTCGAGGAGCTTACAGCGGCTCAGATTGAAAAATACGCCATGTGCTACAGGCCGCTGGCGAAGGATGATTTTGACCACGCCCTTTCAAAGGTCAGCAAAAGCGTGAGCGAGAAGTCGATCCAGAGATACGACGAATGGAAGGAAAAAGCGGGCATGTAGCCTTCGCATATCTATTTGAATTTAACATCCAAAAATCTAATGTCGGTATGGAGCAAGCTGAAAAAGAAAGGAAAAAAACAGAGAAGGAAATAGAGTCGTCTCTGAAGAGGGCAGAGAAAAGATTCAGGAGCGAAGACTACACTGAAGCGGCTTCTATTTATCAGGCAATCGCCAGGCTCGCGGAAACAATAAACGACAAGAGAGCTATAGATTTCTGCATAGAGGAAGCCAAATGCTACGCCAAGCTGGGCAAGGATTTCAACGTCGGGTGGGCGTACAAGAGCGCGGCTGTTTACGCTTTCGCCTTCAGCGATTTCAGTAACGTGATCAATTTCGCAACAAAGGCGATAGAGCATTTTCTTAAGATGAATTCCCTTTATGCCGTCCAGTGGTGCTACAACCTTATGGGCGACGCAGGGGAGAAAACGGGGAACTATGACCTTGCCGTTAACAACTACAGGAAATCGCTGGACATCGAATACAGCGAGGAAATAGAGAAGAAGCTCAACAGGCTTCTGGACATAATACCCCACGTAACCGTCCAGCAGGAATGTGAAAAAAAGGCAGCGAAGGAAGGGGACAAGGTCGAGGTCGTGCTGAAAATAAAGAATGACACCAAAGACGCAATGAACGACATAAAGATTCTTGGCGAGAAGGCGAATGAGCTCGAGGCGATAACCTCGCTGAAGCCCGGCGAAACGAGAGCTTTCAGCTACACCATGGTGGCATGGGAGCATTCAAAGCCGCTCTACCGCAAGGTGACGTGGAAGGACGGGAAAGGCGAAAAGAGGGAAAGGGATATATGGCCTCCGAGCATATGCGTGATACCCAACATTGACGTGAGACCGTGCCTGAAGGAAAAACTCGAGATTGGAAAAGAATCGTATTTCGTGCTGTCCATCGAAAACAACTCAAAAAACCCCATAGAAGATATAGAGATAACGGTCAAGTTCCCTTTCGAGCTGAAAACAGAGCCTCTCACAGGAAACTACATCGACAGGATCGGCCCGCGCGAGGAGAGGGGTTTCGTTTTCAAAATCCTTCCAATGACAGTCGGCAGGACCATGCTTGAGCCTGTCCTGAGCTTCAAGGACGCAAGAGGTCGCACCTTCAGGAAGAAGATGAAGCCTTTCGTTCTCGAAGAAACGCTTGATTCGTCATTAGATTTTCCTGCAAAAATCAATCCTCCGCAGACCGTGGACAAGGGGGATTTCAATCGCCTCAGATACACGGAAAAATTCAAAAGATATTTGGAGTCGTTCATACAACCAAAGGCGATCGACGAAGCCGAATACATAAAACTCACCAAACAACTTCACTCTGCCATAAGGGGTTATACCCTGAAAGATGTGAACGTTGAGAAAATTGCAAACCATATAATTGAGGAATACAAAGGCATGAGCCTCGTTGCAGAACATGCTTATGAGGACGAGAGATTATACATGTTTTCTGGGGAATCTAAAGACGGTGCGATATACCTGCTCACCGCCGTTGCCAAAGAAGATGAAGATCTCGTTCACGTTGCGTTAAAACTTTACTCCGGAAAGGAAGATGAGCTCGAAGACATGCTGGAAAAACTGTCTGACATTTTGAAATACACGGTCATTGCAATGAGTTTCGCTACCGAAATACAGAAGATTGAGGTCAAGGAAACTATAAACATTATAGATTCGATAGTCCAGAGATCAAAAATAGGGGAAAGGATAAGGAAAAAAGACAAAGAATTGGATATAAAAGATTCTGTTGTTCAGAGGACAGAGGTTTGATTCACTTCTTCTTTTTCTTGGGCTCTTCCTTCTCCGGCTCTTCGAATTCCTTTGCCGTTTTAAGCTCGTCTGCCTCAAGCCATACTATGAACAGACCAACAAGTATCAGGAATATCGGTATGACGCCTGTCAGCACTATTATGAAGTTGTCGAGCCAGTTTATGCCGAATGTTCCCTTGGTTCCCATTATCGGATATACAGAATCAACGAAGAGTCCGAGGCCGATAAGTACCAAGACTAAGCCTATCAAAATTTTGACTGCTGCGTGCATATTTACACCCCTCTAAGCTTATTTTGAATTTATAAGTTTTTATATGTTTTAGGTCAATTATGCTTAAATATATATTCCGTATAATCTTTGCTATGTGATGTTATGATAAAGGGCATGAAACAGGCATGGAAAAAACCCAAGAAAAATCTTGGCGTAATCTGGAAAAAGAGGCTGGTCGGATGGAGAAAAGAGGATACCGTAACGAGGGTCGAAAGGCCGACAAGGCCTGACAGGGCGCATACCCTGGGCTACAAGGCAAAACAGGGTTTCGTCATTGCAAGGGCCAAGGTCATGAAGGGCAAGAGGAAAAGGCCGAAACCCGCAGGAGGAAGGAGACCGAAGAAGGCGGGCCGATTCTTCTCAGCCGGCAAATCCAACCAGATCCTTGCAGAGGAAAGGGCTGCAAGGAAATTTCCGAACCTCGAGGTCCTGAATTCGTATTACGTCGGCGAGGACGGGCAACATGCATGGTTCGAGGTCATACTTGTGGATCCAAGCCATCCCAGCATAGCGAAGGACAACGAAAGGGGATGGCTTGCCGAAAAGCAGCACAGGGGTCGCGTTTTCCGGTCGCTTACTTCGAGAGGCAAAAGAATGCGCGGGCTAAGAAAGAGTTAATTCCGGTTTTTATTCTTCTAAAATTCTTTAAATTGAAAAATAAATAGTAAAGATAAGATTAAAGGGGTGTTTGTATGCGCATAGTTTTTGATATAGGCGGTTCTGTGATTTGCCCGAAAGGCGTCCCGGACATAAACTACGTCAGGAGGCTTTCAAAATTCCTCATAAGCATGAAGAAGAAAAACGCAATAATCGTTGTCACCGGCGGAGGCAGGATGACAAAGGAATACATACGTGCCACAAGGAAGCTTGGGCCATCCGAACCCCTCCTTGACCGCATAGGCATACTAGGCACAAGAATGAACGCGATGGTCCTCGTTGCAGGCCTGGGAAAACACGCGTACCCGAAAGTGGTCGAGCACAAGGAAGACCTTGAGCATGGCATTTCTTCAAAAAAAATAGTCGTCCTAGGCGGCACGATTCCGGGGCAGACGACCGATGCCGTCGCAGTCGCCGCTGCGCAGTTTTTCCGCGCGGACATGCTTGTTATAGGAACCAACGTAAAAGGAGTTTATGACAAAGACCCGAAGAAATACAGGAACGCAAAGATGATCAGCAAGATAACGCCAAAACAAATTTACAGCATGGTGAAGGTAAAAAAACACATGGCAGGCCCGTTGACCGTAATGGACCAGATTGCTGCAAGGCTTCTTGAACGAACAAAAACAAGGACAGTCTTCCTGGACGGAAGGAATCTTAAGAACATAAAAAGCGCGCTTGAAGGTAAAAAATTCGTAGGGACCCTGATAATGTAGGCTGGCGGTTTTGATTATGTATATTGTTGTTTTCGTAACCTGTCAGGGCATTGAGGAAGGCCAGACAATCGCCGGCATACTCCTGAAAGAAAGGCTTGCCGCCTGCGTCAACATAATCCCCAACGTTACATCGAAATTCTGGTGGACTGGCAGAATTCATACCGCCGAGGAAACGCTCCTTCTGGTGAAAACCAAGAAAAGCCTCCTGCGCGAACTCGTAAGAAGAGTAAAGGCAGCGCACCAGTATGAAAATCCGGAAATAATAGCCTTGCCGATAATAGGCGGCTCAAAACAATTCACGAAGTGGATAAATGAAGAAACAAAGTGATGAGTTTGCCATCGCCGTCGAAGCGGCGAGAAAGGCAGGGAAGCTCATGCTCGAGCAGGCTACCTCAAGGAGGATTGTAGGTTTTAAGACCAAGGTCGATTTCGTCACAAACGTTGACAAAAATTCTGAAAGGCTGATAACCTCTCTGATAAAAAAGCATTTCCCTGATCACGGCATCCTGGCCGAGGAAGGCACAAAAAGCGAAGGTGACAACTTATGGATAATCGACCCTCTTGATGGCACGGTTAATTTCATGCACGGCTACCCGTGCTTCTGCGTTTCCATCGCCTTGGTCAAGAAAGGGAAGCAGGCGATAGGCGTGGTTTACGACCCGCTGAAGGACGAGATGTTCCATGCCATCTCAGGAAAAGGGGCTTATCTTAACGGCAAGAAGATACGCGTTTCCAAAGCCAAGGATCTCAACGCCTGTCTCCTGATAACAGGCTTCTATTACGACAGGGACGAAATCATGAGAAGAACGCTGCAGAAGATGGGCGAGTTCCTCATGTTTGGCATTCAGGGCATACGCCGCGACGGCTCGGCAGCCTTGGATATGTGCGCAGTAGCAAGCGGCAGGGCGGACGGCTACTGGGAATTCGTGCTCAGCCCATGGGATTTCGCTGCAGCCTCGCTGATAGCCAAGGAAGCCGGTGCAAAAATCACAACAACTGAGGGAAAACCTATAGAAATGAATAAGATCGGAATTCTGGCCGCGAACAATAACATCCACAAAAGGATGCTCGAAATTCTCAGTCGTCCTTAATGCTACTCTTTTAGTTTTTCCGAGAGTATCTCGTAGGCTCTCATTACGTCGGAATTCTTCAAAACCAGAAGACTGTCCATGTAGCATGAGACGAATTCGACTACGTTTATATTCTCGATCGCGAGCGCGGAAAGCAGATATGCGATAACGCCAGGCGTTTCCTCGAGGCTTTCGGGGCTTATCACGGTTATCATGCTCAAATTTTTCTGAATCTTGAGCAAATCCCTGCTTCTTAACCTTTCCACAGTTTCGCTGTTTACGATATATGTGTGACCACTCACGCTTTTCGCGTTTGCTATGACAGGAACGTCCAGCTTCCTGTGGGTTATTATCACGGCTATCTTGTCCCTCATCTCCAACCTGCTCGTCCTCAAGACCTTCAGAACCTTCTGCTCCATGTTCCTTCTGTCCTTGCCAAGTTTCCTGCTTATCCTGAGCAGCGCCGCCTTTATAGCATCGTAGTTGCGCGTTCCCATCTCCTTGCCTACCATCCTCGCCAGCGCCGAATAATTCACTACGCCGTTTTCCAGCGCTTCCTGCAGATATGGCTTCCCCTTCACATACAGCCACACGTTCTCCGAGATGCTCATTACCTGTTCACCGTTTCCATATGTTCCAAATGGAACAAAAATGTCCCGTCATGTTTTAGATGGCACGAAAACTATATAAGCTTGCAGCGCTATAGATAGCGGAATGACGCAAAAACATTCAGAACAAGGAAGTCCACGAACTCAATGGCCGTGGTATTGGGGTCTGAATCAAAGCCAGCACAATCATATACCTGATGGTCCATACGCAAAAAAACTGGATGAGATTTATCATAATCTTCAAAACGGTTCAGGTATACCACCTTCAGATTCAAGAATGGATTTCTGTGCATGTAATTTGGCATTGGCTCATGCAATGAAAAACATAAAGACTTAAGTTTTTTTCTTAACTTGTTTTTATCTTATTTTTATCAGCCTATGCTGGAGATTTAAATCGTCCGGCAAGATAATAGATTATTATGGCTTTGAATACTTTCACTGATTTCAGAGATGAAATCGTACATACGATAGTCAAAACAACAGGTTTCAAAAAAGAAGAAATCATTTTGGAAAAGCCGCCGCATGGCTTCGGCGATTTCGCCTTCCCATGCTTCACGCTTTCCAAGAAAATGAAGAAAGCGCCTGATGCGATAGCGCAGGAACTTGGAGCAAAAATAAAGCCTTTTGGCCTGATTGCGAAGGTCGAGGTGAAAGGCGGCTACCTGAACTTCTTCGCCAACTGGGACAGGATCGGCCAGAGCGTCACTGAAAGCGTTTTGAAGGAGAAGGAAAACTACGGCAAAGGCGCGGAAAAAGGGGACGTGATGGTTGAATACTGCCACTTCAACACACATAAAGCGGTGCACATAGGCCACATACGCACGGCCTGCTTGGGTGAAGCGCTGGCAAGGACGCTGGGTTTCTCCGGCTATAAGGTGATTCGGGCGAATTATCAGGGTGACATAGGGCCACATGTTGCGAGGTGCGTTTGGGGCTTCCTCAAACTTCATGACGGCAAATCGCCAGAGGAGGACAGAGGCAAGTGGCTGGGCAAGGTTTACGCCGAGGCCAGCAAAAAGATAAAGGAAGACGAAGCGCTGGAAGCGGAAGTAAACGAGATAAACCAAAAGATATACGCCGGCGACCCGAAGCTGTCGAAGATATGGAAGGAAACCAGGAAATGGAGCCTTGATTATTTCGAAGAGATATACAAGAGCTTCGGCATAAAGTTCGACAGGCTATATTTCGAGAGCGAGGTCGAGAAGACAGGGACGGAAATTGCAAAAACCCTGCTGAAAAAAAGGGTAGCAAAGGAAAGCGAAGGCGCGATACTGATGGACCTCGAGAAATACGGGCTTGGCATTTTCATTCTGCTGAAATCAGACGGTACGCCTTTGTATTCGGCAAAGGACCTGGGCCTCGCTGAAATCAAATTGAAAGAGTACAAAGTGGACAAGTCAATCCACGTCGTCGGGTCTGAACAGAAGATGTATTTTCAGCAGCTGTTCAAGACGTTCGAGCTGATGAAATCCCCTATGGCCGGAAAGAGTTACCATCTCTGCTATGAGCTCGTGAATCTGCCGACGGGTAAGATGGCATCTAGGGAAGGGATAGTCGTACTTTACGAGGACGTGCTGGCAGAACTTGAGAAACATGCGAGAGAAGAGACTGCGAAAAGGCATGAGAACATCGAGAAAGCCAGGCTCGAGCACATCTCAAAAGTTATCGCCCTCGCTTCGCTGAAATACGACATGATAAAGACCTCACCCAACAAGACGATAATCTTCGACTGGAAAAGCGCGCTCGATTTCGAGGGTAATGCTGCTCCTTATCTGTTGTATACCTATGCGCGTGCCTGCTCGATACTGAGGAACGCTGGCGAGAAGGCGAAGGAATTCGACATGTCCCTTCTCAAAGAACAGCATGAGAGAGACCTCGTAAGAATGATATCAGAATTCCCTGAAACGGTCAGGAAAGCCTCCGAAGATTTCAGGCCGCATTACGTAGCGAATTTCTGCTATGAGATCTCAACGAAATTCAACGAATTTTACCAGTTCATTCCTGTTCTGAAGGCTGAAGAAAGCATGAAGGCAGCGAGGCTCGCTCTCGTCGAAGCTTTTACTGTTGTAATGAAAAATGCCCTAATCTTCCTGGGCATTGAAGTACTCGAAAGCATGTAAGAAATTTTTTATTAGCTGAGAATGATAATTTAATTATGAGAAAACTAATTCTAATACTCTTCATTGTTCTTGTAATTGTAGCCTCAGGTTGCATAAGCGTTGGAGACCAGCCGGCGGACATAACATGCGTCGAGCCCGAAAAACTGGTGAACAATACCTGTTGTTTCGACAACGACAATAACGGCGTGTGCGACATAAACGAAAAGACATGCCCTGCCTCGTGCGATGATTCAAAGCTCTGCACAAATGATTACTGCTCCCTGCAGACGAATTTCGAATGCAGACACGATATCATCAAGCCATGCTGCGGCAACGGAGAATGCGAACCGAATGAAGACGTAGCCAACGAGTGTCCGGAAGATTGCACAGTAGTAAAGATCACGAACTTTACCCATTCGTACTTCGGCCCTGATTACATGGAGAACGACACATACGTCTTCATTCACACTGGAAGCAATGAGACCGATAAGAAGCCGGACTTTTATCTTAACATAACTGCGGACAAAACCAAATTCCGTAATATAAGGGCAACATACACCTGCACCGATTCTGCTACAGGCCAAAATATTGACAGCATAGTAACCGACCGGGTGGAGGTCATCGAAGGATATCCGCAGTTCGGCTATGAAAACAGATTTAACAGCGCAGTTTATACCATTTATTCCTCCTTTTACTCCAAGGAGTTGGGGACAAAAATAGACGTAAACGAGCTGGACGTGGGGAAAACTGTCGAGTTCAGGCTGAGGATATTCAATAAAAACTACAAAGTGAGGAGCAAGCTGACATGCGATTTTAATTTCTATTTCCTTGAGCCGCTGAAACACGTAAAAAAACAGCTGAAGATCTCATACATCTAGATTGAGCGTAATTACATTTTCAATATCTTTATACCGCTTGAGCCTATGACGAATGGGTGTATATCAGTCGAATGATCAGTCATTCTCATCTTTCTTATCATAAGAGAGCGCTTGTATTTAGCTATGCCAAGGAACTGCAAAACTATCACGCTGTCCACCATGAACTCTATTACGCCCGTCCTCGAAAGGTTTTTGCTGTCCTCCGGAACCTCTGCGACCACCACAACCGTCTTGCCCATGTCCCTTAATTTCTGCAGTATTGAAAAAAGGTTCTTCCTTATCTTGTAGGGATCCTGCATGTAAAGCTCGAACATGCTGACGGAATCGATGACGACCCTCTTTGCTTGGGCCATCTCCTTCCCTATCGATATGTTTTCCAGCAGTTTCTCTATGTCATACGGCTCGACTTCCACTACCTTCAGCATACCTTCCTTTTCGAGCGCGTCTATGTCCCAGCCGATTTTTGACGACTGTTTCTTGATGTTTTTCATCGTGTCCCCTGTCGTTATGTAAAGGCCCTTTTCCTTGTATTTTTTTGCTCCGTTGTAAACGAACTGCGCTGAAAAAATCGATTTTCCGGTTCCAGTTTTACCTGTCACGAGGTTTATGCTCCCTTCCTCAAAGCCGCCTTCCATCAATTCGTCAAGGCCGGCTATGCCGCTTGGGTTTTTCATATCTATCATTTGTTTTCCGGTCATAATAAATTTTTTAAAGGCGAAAACAATCACTAAACATGGCAGACAAGATAAGAAGGCCCGTTGTCTCAGGGACGTTTTATCCGTTCAGCAAGGCTTCGCTTGACCGAATGCTTTCCAAGCTCTTCGACGGCGTGCCCAGAAACAATTTTGCCCTTGTCGTTTCGCCGCATGCAGGTTACGAATATTCGGGGCGAACAGCAGCCTTCGCCATCAGCTCGCTCAAACCGGCCAAAAGCTTCATCATACTCGGTCCCAATCACAATGCGATAGGACATGAATTCGCCATCGTTTCTTCCGGCTCCTGGGAAACGCCATTGGGCAATGCAGATATAGATTCGAGTCTTGCAAAAGAGCTTCTGAAATGCGATGTCCTGAAAGAAGACGAGCTTGGTCATGCGCATGAACATTCGATAGAGGTCCAGCTTCCCTTCCTCAAACGCCTCTTCGCTGATTTTAAATTTGTCCCGATAAGCATATCCAACATTGATTATTCCAGCGAGTTCCTCGGCCAGTGCGAGGCGCTCGGAAAACAGATAGCGAAAACGATAAGGGGAAAAAACATAGGCGTTATCGCTTCGTCTGACTTCTCGCATTATCTTCCGGCGAAAATCGCTGATTCCAGAGACGCGAAGGCCATAGAAACGATAAAGAAACTCGACCCCAAAGGCTTCTTCGGGACGCTGGACGAAATCGACGCATCGGTGTGCGGTTACGGCCCTATCGCCGTTCTTATGTACGCCGCCAAAGACCTGGGAATGAAATCCGTTGAGATAGTGCACCACACAAATTCCGGGGACGGGACCGGCGATTATTCATCTGTCGTAGCTTATTACGCGATAGGTTTCAGGTAAAGGATATACGAAAAACTAAGATTTTCTCAAAGGATGCGCCGGTGATTCGCTGGACAGGAAGAGATTTTTGGGGTTCGGATGATGTTTCACCTTTATGCCCAGCATCTCGCTCAGCTCTCTCTCGAAAAGGTTCGCTCCTGGATAGATGTCCGTTATGCTTTCGACTGAGCAATCTTTCTTGTCCACTGAAATCCTGATGTTTATGGTTCTGTTCTTGTGTATGAAATGATATATGACATCGATTTCTTTCCCCGTGTCCGTGCCCGTTATCGACGATATCCTTGCAAGCCCGATCGACCTGAGATGCTCAAGGGCTGGCCGGAGCTTGCTGGTCTGCATGGTGATCCAGAGATTCTTGCCTTCTTCCTTTGGCCTGAATTTCTTTACGTAATTTTCAACGTGCATGTCACATCTTCTCCATTACTTTTATGATGGCTTCTATAAGGGCTTCGGGCTTCGGCGGGCAGCCTGGAACATAGACATCAACGGGCATGATTTTGTCGAGCGGGCCGACGACGTTGTAACTGTCGTAAAACACGCCCTTCGAAATCGGGCACGCGCCGAAGGCGATGACGTATTTCGGGTCAGGCATCTGCTGATATATCGTCAGCAGTCGTTCCTTCATTTTCGCGTTAACAGGGCCTTCAACGACAAGTATGTCTGCATGCCTGGGCGAGCCTTTCGCAACGATGCCAAAGCGCTCTACATCATGCTTGGGCGTGAGGGCAGCGAGGATTTCTATGGCGCAGCCGTTACAACCGCTGGCCCCTATATGAAGGATCCATGGCGATTTTTTCCTGTAGCGGCCCGCGACTTTTTGCAGCAGAGATTTTTTAGTTTTTTCCTGCATCTTTGCCTCGATTTTAAGCATTTCTTCCTTCATTTTCACCACATGACAGACCATGAAACCATGAGCACGATGACTGCGGTTATGCCGACCACGAGCCACAACAGGTAGTCTGAAAGTTTGCCCGAATGCAGGTTTCGCAGGCCGGATATTCCAAGATTTTTGATTATAGCATCATAGAAGTTTTCGGGGCCGATGCTGACCTTCTGGAAAGGCTCGCCGCATGTGTAAGTCTCGTACTTCTTTTTTTCAGGCCTGGATTTGCGGCTGCCCAGAAAATATATCAGCAGGCCGAGGCCAATGAAACCAGCAAAAGTCAGGACGAACAATGACCAGTACTCGAACATCATCCCCCTCCAAGCACAGCAGTTATATATTGATTCTGATTTAATAAAGCGCTGCTCGCCGGCTCAACCATGTTAAGTCCGAGCTGCGGGAAAAAGCCTATAAGCACGCATAAAAACGTCAGAATGATCACAGGAATCAGCATGGTTTTAGGTATCTTGCCTTCCAGCCTTCTGGTGGAAAAGAATATGGCAGAGAATATTTTCAGGCCATAGGCAAGCGTTATGGCAGAGGCAGCGACTGCGATGATGGTCAGCAGCGGGCTTATCTCCCATGATGCCATGAATATAAGCCAGTTCGAAACGAAACCGTTGAACGGCGGAATGCCTGCCATCGAAAGCACGCCTATTCCGATGCATATGAGAAGCGGCGTGTTGTTAATGCCCATCTCGTCCAGTTCCTCCTTTCCCGTTATGTATATCACGCAGCCTATTGCCATGAAAAGCAACCCTTTTATGAGCGTGTTGTTGAGTATGTGGTAAAGGCCTGAAACCAGACCCGCTGTCGTGCCAAGGCCTATGGCCATTATCACGTATCCCATCTGCGATATGCTCGAGTAAGCGAGCATCCTTTTGACATTGGTCTGGACGAGGGCGAGAAGCGCTCCTGTCAGCATGGTTATGATGCCTAAGCCTATGAGCACGAAATTCAACTGCAGCAGGCCGAAAATGAAGAGTACCCTCATTATCCCATAAACCCCTATCGCAGACGAAGCCGTCGCGAAGAGGGCGCCCAGGGATATGGGCGTCCCTTCAATGGCGTCTGGTTTCCATGCATGGAAGGGCACTATCGCCGCCTTGAGGCCAAAACCGCAGATTACAAGGAAAACCGCGAATATCAAATAAGGTGAATGGTTACCGCCACTAGCAAAAAGCGCGATGTCAGCCATGTTTAGCGTTCCAGACATGCCGTAGATCAGGGCTATTCCGAGGAGAAGGAATGAGCTTCCCAGCGAGCCCATCACAAGATATTTGAACGCCCCCTCTATCGCATGCTCGTCGAGGAAAAACGCTACAAGGCCATATGAAGATATCGAGAGGATTTCGAAGAAGACGTACATGTTGAATATGTCTCCTGTCAGACATACGCCAAGCAGCCCTGCGGTCATCAGGCAAAGAAGCGTGTAAAACCTGTGCCTCCTGTGCCTGATATATTTTATTGAATATATCGCTACAAGAGAGCACATGCCGGCTGTTATTAGGCCGATGAAAGCGTTGAGCCTGTCCACCACCCATACTATCCCGAAAGGCGGCATCCAGCCGCCGTATCTAACGATGGTTATCTGGCCCTGAAGAAATATCACCGCCACCATGATGAAAGATATTATTATCGCTGCTATTGCTATGAAATCCCTTCTTATCGTAAGCATCAGGAACGCCGAAACTATCAGCACTGCTATCATGTATTCGAGCATATCTAACCCCTGATCTTGTTCATTTTATCCGTGTCAAGCGTCTTGTTATGGCGGAAGGCGAGTATCGCTATGCTGAGACCTAATGCGGTGACGCTCAGCTGAATCACTATCGATGTCAGGACAAGAGCCTGAGGTATTGGATCGACCGCGTACGAAGCAATAAAGCCCATGTTCTCTGGAGTCACAATCGGAGCCATGCCGCCGTTTCTGTAGCCTATTGATATGAACAGCAGATGAATGCAATTGGTGAATATGCCAAGGCCTATCAGTTTCTTTAAAAGATTTTTCTTGACCACCACGCAGTATATGCCTATTATCGCCAGCAGGGCCCCGGTTAAAAAGGTTTCTAGCATGTTATCACTCGTTTACCATCAGGAACACTATCAATATCAAGGCAGACAGGACCATAACGCCTCCGGCAACGTTAAGCGACAATACCTCGGGCGAGCTCCAGATATTGAACATCTGTCCTGTCAGGCCAACGTATTTCCTAAGGAAGGATTCGTAAAGTATGAGCAGGGCCATCATAAGTGCCACAGCGCTCTCCATTATGTGGACTGTTCTCTCGCTTATCAGTTTTTCCGCCTTGCCGACACCGAAAGCAACAACAACCAGAGCGAAGCCGGACGCCACCACAGCGCCGCCAGGGAATGAACCCCCCGGTGTCAGATGACCGTGGAATATTATGGAAAAGCCTAGCAGCAGCACGAAAGGAAAAATCCCCTTCACCACAGTCCTGACTATCACGTCCATTATTTTTTCCTCCTGGCGAAACCCAAAGCCATGACGGTGAGAATGCCTGCTGTTGCAGTGAACAGGACGGTCTCCTCTCCCATCGTGTCGAAGCCCCTGAAATCCCAGACTATCGCCGAAACTATGCTTGACGAACCGGTTTTTTCAACGCTGTTTTCTATGTAATATCTTGACACCCTTTTCCCTTCCCACGGATTGAAACTGGACGAAGCAAGAACTGCTGTTACCATCAAAAAAATGATGAGGAGGCATATACCAAGCATCGCTTTTTTTATCATTCCTCTTGCCTCCTCGTTTTCTTTATGGCTATCACATAGATCAGCGTGGTAAGACCTGCATTGATGGATGCTTCCGTTATGGCGATGTCAGGCGCTTGCAGCACAAGAAATATCATAGCCAGGCACATCGATACGACACCGGTGAATATTACAGAAACCAGCAGATCCTTTGAGCGCACGGCAAGCAGGCTGAACAGCACGACTGGTATCGAAAGAAGCGCCAATATCATATATAAAATATGGCGCGGCGTATAAATTAAGATTTCTTGTCCTGTTCGCTTAGCGCTATTTTCTGGATATCGGCGGCAAGCTCGTTCATCTGTGCCGCTATTTTTTCTGCCTGTTCCTCTATCTCCTTGCCTGCCTTTTCAATTTCATTCAATCGCTCTTCCAAGAATGATTTCGCGTCTGCAGTCCTTTCGTTTATGAAGATGCCTGCCCCGACGTTGACCAGTATGTGCTCGTGGTCGGTGACATTGCCCTTCCCGAAGCAGCCGCTTCCTATGGGCAGGAATATCTCATTGTTTTCGCCCATTTTCCTTACGTCTTCCATGGAGAACAGCGTTGCTTTGAGCTCAAAGAGCTGCTGTTGCACGAGTTCCATCTGCTGCCTCAGCACTTCAAGGTTCTGTGCAAGAATCTGGTAGAGCACGTATTTTTCGTTGAGCTTTTCGCTGGCTGCCATAAAATCACGTAATAAAATAATTCCGAGGCGTATTTATAAATGACTTTAGCCCATCTTCGCCACAATGATTTTGTGATAGTAAATTACACCAAAGGCAACGGGTCTCTTGGGTCCATGCCGCAAGCCGTTGACTTAGCCGGATTGCATTCATTTGTTCCTGGTCCAGGCACTGCTTCGCACATGTACCAATTCGTGCACTCGTAATGATATTCAGTACAATCGCTGAAACTCGAGCATTCGCTCGTTCCTAGGGATTCCACGACATCGCATGTCAGTGTCTGGTAATTGCAGACCTTGCGTATGCAATCCGACCATGTTGAGCATTGGTCAGTCTGTGTGCCGTCCTTCTTTACGCACGCGTTTTGGTTGTAATCGCATGCGCTGTAATAACAATCATCATTGCTGTTGCATTCGTTCGTACCCGCACCTTCCACTAGGCTGCATGCCTGTAACTGGTAATCGCAAACTTTATGCGAGCATCTGGGATCGTTACAGCTGATGGCTGGCGTGCAAGCACCCTGGTCGCATGTGCAGCCATTGGTGCAAGCACCCTGTGATGGATAATCATAATAATCCTTTCCCACGCATCCATCCTGCTGACATGTGCAGTCGCTGTTCACAGCGCACGCGGCGCCGCACTGCCCCTTCACGCACGCATACGTGAACGGGTCATACACGCAACCACACGAAGCTCCACAGTTCCCCAAGGCGTCCCTCGTT